>NZ_JBKBLF010000009.1:0-101405 GCF_046296455.1 Microcella sp. | reverse complement strand
TCCGCCGTCGCCGCGCCGCCCGCGAGCACCCCGGCCGCGCTGCCCGTCGCCCCGGCCGCGCCGACCGCAGTGGCCGGGCCGCGGCGCTCGGGCATCCAGATCGCCCTCATCGTCGTCGGCATCAGCCTGCTCTCGGTGTTCGCCGTCTTCGGCCTCGTCTACGCCTTCGTCACCTACGGCAGCACCGTGCGCATGGCGATCATCATCGGCGGCACGCTCGCCACCATGGTCGCCGCGGGCGTGCTCGCGCGCCGCGGGCTCGGCTCGACCGCCGAAGGCATCGCGGCGCTCGGCACCGTCATGCTCGTGCTCGACGCGTGGGCGCTGCGGCTCAACGACCCCGCGGGGCTCGGTTCGACGCCCGAAGCGCTGTACTGGGGTACCGCCCTGCTGATCGTCGGCGCGACGGCCGCGCTGTGGTCGCGCACCACCCGGCTGGCGACGCCCGGCGTCGCCGGGGCCGGGCTGCTGCCCGTCGGTGCCGCCCTCGTGACGCTGCACGCCGTGCGCGAGCTGCTGCCCGCGATCGGTGCCGCGCCCGAGACCGCGGCCGCGCTCGCCGCGCTCATCGTGGCTGCCGCATCGTGGATCATCGTGCCGAACGCGCGACCCGTCGCCCGCAGCGCCGCGCGCGCGGTCGCCCTCATCATCGGCGCCGCGGGCGCGACCGTCGCGCTTCCCCTGCTCGTCGAGCTCGACCCCGGTGCCCGGTACTCCCCCGTCATCGCGGGGCTCGTGCTGGCCGCCGCCGCGCTGCTGCACGTCGTGACGCTCGCTCGCTCGGTGCGCGCAGCGGCGCCGCGCGCGGGCACGACGCTCGTGCTGAGCGCGATCGGCGGGGGTGCCGCGCTCGCGGCCGTCGTCGGCGCCGTCGTCTCGGCCGCGCGGTTTGAGCAGGATCGCGTGATCGTCAGCGCCCCCCTCATCGCCGCGGTCGTCATCGCAATCCTCGCCGAGCAGGGCTGGCGGCGCTCGGCCGCGGGGTCGCCCTGGCGAACGACCCTCGCGGCGGCGACCGTCACCGCCACGGCGCTCACCGCCATCGCAGCAGGACTCGCCGCGATCGTCGCGAGTGCCGCCTTCGTCGAGGCGGGCACGCAGGGTCTCGAGGTGATCCCGCTCGGCATCGGTGACCCCGTGGCCTCGGGCGACCCCGCCACGGTCGCCGCCCTCGCCGCCCTCGCGCTGTGCCTCGGCCTCATCGCCGCGAGCTGGGCGGCGCTCGGCGTGCTCGTGCGCCGCGCTCGGGCGCTCACCCTCATCGCCGCGATCGTGCTCGTCGCGGCGGTGCCGCTGCTGCCCGCGTGGTGGGCCGTCATGGCGGTGTTCGCCGTGCTCGCGCTCGGTGCGGCGGCGGGCCTGATCGTCGCCGAGCGCGTCACCGCTCGGGATGCCCGCCGCGCGCTCATCGCCCTGTGCATCCCGCTCGCCACCGGTGCGGCCCTCGGCGCCTTCGTCACGGGGTGGGCCGTGCCGCGCGGCTGGGTCGTCGGGCTCGTGATCGCGCTGCTGACCATCGCCCTCGCCCGCCCGTCGACGAGCATCACCGCGCTTCGGGCCGCGTTCGTCGCACTCGGCGCGGCGCTCGTGCTGGGGTCGATGCCCGAGCTCGCGGGCGATCTCGAGCGCGCCCTGCCCGCACTGCAGCTGAGCCCCGGCAGCCTCGTCGTCGGGGGTGCCGCCGTCATCATCGTGACGAGCCAGCTAGGTCGCCTCGCCGTGCTCGAGCAGCGGGTCGTCGGCATCGTCGCGCTCGGTGCGGCCGGGCTCGCGAGCACGACCGTGAGCCTGCCCGCCCTCGACGAAGCGCTCACGCTCGCCCTGCTCGCCGGCGCACTCGCCCTCGTCGCGGTGCGCGCGCCGCGGGGCGAGCGACTCGTCGCCCGCGCTCTGCTGCCGCTCGTGGTGGCCCGCGGCATCGTGCTCGGCGTCGACGGCACGGGCCTCGATCCGGCTCTCGTAGCGACCATCGCCGTGGGATCGCTCGCTGTCGTCGCCGTCGTCGCGCTGCTCACCGCTGCGCCCGTGGGCGACCGCGCGCTCGACGCGCGCGCCCGCTCGTGGCGATCGACCCTGGCCGAGCCCGGTCTCGATCGCGTCGCGAGCGATGGGGCGGCCGCCCTCGCCGGGCTCGTGCTCGTCGCCGATGCCGCGGTTCGCTCGGCCCGACCCGAGCTCGTCGCGATCACCGTGCTCATGCTCGCGGTGCTCGCGCTCGTCACGGCGATCAGCCGCGACGGCCTCATCGGCTCGACCTCGCCCCGCCGCTTCGTCGGCTGGGTGGCGCTCGGGCTCGCCACGATCGCGCTGTGGATGCGCCTCGCCGACGCCGGCGAGAGGGGCTCCGAGCCCTACGTGCTGCCGCTCGCCGGCGCGATGCTGCTCATCGTCGCCGCGGGCGCCCTGCTCGGTCGTCGCCGCGGCGCGGCTCCCTCGCGCACGGCCGCGCCCCTCACGTCGGCAGCACTGCTCGTGGCGCTGGTGCCCTCGGCCGCGCAGAGCGCCGACGGCACGGATGCGCGGGGCATCGTCGTCGCGCTCGTCGCTGTCGCGCTCGCCATCGTGCCCCTGCTGGCCGAGCGGCGCATCGACGAGCGGCTTCCGGGCATGAGCGGCGCCCTCGTCGGGACCGGTCTCACGGCACTCGGGCTGCTCGCCCTCGCGCACGCCCTCGACCTGCTCCTCACCGCGAACGGCAGCGCGCTGACAGGCGCCGCCCTGCTGCGCGCTGCGCTCGTCGTGCTCGTGCCGAGCGCCGTCGCCGTCGCCGCCCGCGTGCTGGCCGAGGGCCGGCTGCGCGACATCGCGACGATCGCCGCCCTCGGCACGGCCGCCCTCAGCGCCGGCGCGCTCGGTCTCACCGGCGCCGTCGAGCCGGTGGAGCTCGTGAGCCTGCCCCTCGCGCTCGCCGCGATCGCGATCGGCACGATGCATCTCGACGCTGTGCCCGCTGCGCGCAGTTGGCCATGGCTCGGGCCCGGCATGGCAGTGCTGCTCGTGCCCTCGCTGCTGGCGATCGACGCCGCGGGAGAGCCGCTGTGGCGGGCCGTCGCGCTCGGCGTCGCCGCAGCATCCGTCTTCGCCGGCGGCCTGTGGCGACGCCTGCAGGCGCCCTTCGTGATCGGTGGCACCGTGCTGCTCGTGCACCTGCTCGTGCAGAGCTGGCCGCTGCTCGACCTCGTCGGTCGTTCGGTCGAGTGGTGGCTGTGGCTCGGTCTGGCCGGCGTGCTCATCATCGTGATCGCCGCACGCTTCGAGCGCCGGGGGCAGAACGTTCGCGACACCGCGACGCGCATCGCCCAGCTGCGCTGAGCCCTGTCAACCCCCAGCGGGCGGCAGAACGGCTGTTCTACGGTGGACGGACCTCATCCCCACGAAGGAAGGACGATCCCCATGGCCACCGTCACCGCCGCCCCCAAGGGTGCCAAGACTGCCGAGCTCACGAAAGGCGTCGCCGCGCACCTCACGCCCGTCGTGATCGACCTCATGGCGCTCGCCGTCGAAGGCAAGCAGGCGCACTGGCACGTGCGCGGCGTCAACTTCATGCCCGTGCACGAACTGCTCGACGCGCTCGTCGACCACGCTCGCGAGTTCAGCGATCTCGCGGCCGAGCGCATCGTCACCCTCGGGCAGCCGCTCGACGCGCGCGTCGCCACGATCGGCGCCACCACGACGGTGCCCGCCGTGAGAGAGGGCTTCCAATCGACGGATGCGCTCGTCGCCGAGGTCATCGCCGGCATCGACGCGACGCTCGTCACGCTGCGCTCGGCCATCGACGAGCTCGACGAGATCGACCCCGTGAGCCAGGACCTCGCGATCGCGATCACCGCCGCGCTCGAGAAGGACCGCTGGTTCCTCTTCGCCCACATCGCGGCGTAGCCGCCGCAGGGGCGGCGCCCGGTGAGCGCTCGGGCCCGCCCGCGGGCGGCGCCGAGCTAGACCTGCAGCGCCGCCCGCGCGCGCAGCGCGGCATCGGCGTGCGTCACGCGACCCCCGAGCATCGTGAGCGCGACCGGCATCGTGCGCAGCGCCTCGGGGTCGACCGCGAGCGGGTCGACATCGAGAGCGACGAGGTCGGCGGGCTCGCCGACCGCCACGAGCGTGCGGGTCGAGGCCGCGAGCGCCTCGACGACCGTGATCGACTGCTCGGCGTGGAAGGCCGGGCGGCCGTCGCGTGTGCGGCTCGTCGCCGCCGCGATCGCGACCCACGGGTCGAGCGGCGCGACGGGCGCGTCAGAGCCGAGCACGATGCGCGCACCGGCCTTGAGGAACGACCGCAGGGCGAACGCGCGACGCGTGCGACCCGGCCAGTACCGCTCGGCCACGTCGCGGTCGTCGACGGCATGCTCGGGCTGCACGCTCGCCGTCACGCCGAGCGCCGCGAAGCGGGCGAAGTCGCTGTCGTGCACGAGCTGCGCGTGCTCGATGCGTCCCCCGCGCCCCAGCTTGGCGAACACGTCGAGAGCCAGACGGTTGGCGCCGTCACCGATCGCGTGCACGGCGAGCTCGAAGCCCGCCTCGCTGCCCCGGGCGAGCAGCGGGTGCAGCTCGCAGGGGGGAACGTTGAGGCGGCCGTAGGCCTCGGCGGGAGCATCCGGATACGGGTCGCAGCAGTAGGCGGTGCGCGTGTTGAGTGAGCCATCGGTGATGACCTTGAGGGGGCCGACGCTCACGGTGCCGGCGAGCGGCTGGCCCGAGCGCAGCCCGAGCTCGATCGCGCGGTCGAGGTGCTGGGGGTAGACGCCGAACTCGACGCGGAGGGCGTCGAAGCCCGCGGCGACGCGGCGTGCCCAGTCGTCGCGGTTCCAGCGCATCTCGAGGTCGACTACGCCGACGACACCCCGCGCCGCAGCCTCGGCGGCCGCCTCGGCCACCCAGCGGTCGAGCTCGTCATCGGGCGCGCTGTCGAGACGCGCCGTGATGGCGAACGCCGCGTCTTCGCGCAGCACGCCGTCGCCGTCGGCCCCGGAGACCTGGTCGACGCCGAAGTGCACGAGCGCGGCGCTGTTGAGCCACACGCAGTGCACGTCGGCGCTGATGAGCACGATGGGTCGGTCGGGCGCGACGGAGTCGAGCAGGGCGGCGCTGGGCGCATCCGGCCACAGTCCGTCGCGAAATCCGACGCCGACGACGACCGCGTCGGCGGCCTCGCCGCGCGCGAGCGCCGAACGCACGATGGCGGCCGCCTCGGCGGCGCTCTCGGCGGGGGCGAGGTCGATGCGGCGGCGGTGCTGCGCCCACTGGGTGAGGTGCACGTGCTCGTCCCACAGCCCGGGCATGACGAATCGGCCCTCGAGGTCGAGGTCGTCGGGTGCCGCGGCCTCGATACCCGCGGGCAGGATTCCGACGATGCGCCCGCCGTCGACGAGCAGGTCGATCGGGTCGTGGCCGCCGAGCGGTCGCGCATTACGAATCGCGCGCGTCATGGTGTCTCCTCATCTCGCGGGCCAGACCGGGGTGGTTGTAGGGCCCATCGCCCTCGAGCTCGGCGACGATGCGCTCGACGACCTCGGGCGGCTTGTTCTGGCTGAGCTTCGCGCGGGCGTCGAACCGCGTCACCCGCACGCGCACGCCGACCGTGCCGAGGGCTACGCGTCGAGAATACTCCGGGTCGAGGTGCAGCCCGCGGGGGTTGACGACGTGCCGTTCGAAGTGATCGGTGAGCGCCGAGAGCGCCTCGAGGTTCTCGGCGTCGCTGAGAATCTCGGGGGTGCCCCACAGGTGCGCGGTCACGTGGTTCCAGGTGGGGATGATGTCGCCCTCGGCGTACCAGCTCGGCGAGATGTAGCCGTGCGCGCCCTGCACGATGAGCAGCACCTCGTGCGCACCGAGGTCGTGCGCCCGCTCGTCGGGCCGGCCGACGTGCCCGATGAGCACGATCTCGTCGCCCGTCGACGCCGCCTCGTCGAGCAGGAAGGCGTAGTGCGAGGCGACGATGCCGCTGCCGGGCGGGTTCGACACGATCGTCATCCACGGGTTCTCGCGAATGAGCCGACGCACCTCGTCGGGATCGGTCATCAGGAAGTGCGGCGTGTGGCGCATCAGACTCCTGCCTGGCAGCTCGGGCACCAGTAGAGCTTGCGCCCCGCGGCGATCTCGAGGGCGATGGTCGTGCGGCAGATGCGGCACGGCAGGCCCTCGCGCTTGTAGACCCAGTGCCGATCGGCACGGTTGCGAAGGGCCGCGCGCTGGCCCTCCTCGTCGAGGCCGTCCATCGTGAGCATCTGGCCCGTCTCGACCCCCACGCCGAGCAGATAGCGCCAGTCGCGCCACAGGTCGCGGATGACGTCGTCGGGCAGCGCGGCCCCCGTCACGTGCGGATCAAGGCGCGCGCGGAACAGCATCTCGGCACGGTAGACGTTGCCGATGCCGCTCACGACCGACTGGTCCATGAGCAACAGGCCGATGGGAACGCGGCGGCCCCGGATGCGCGCGAGCATGCGCTCTTCGCCCGCGTCGGCGTCGTCGACGAGCGGGTCGGGGCCGAGCGCGTCGATGACGCGCTGCACCCCCTGCGCGTCGAGCACCTCGCACGCCGTCGGCCCGCGCAGGTCGGCGACGGCGCGCTCGGTCAGCAGGCGCACGCGCACCTGGCCCACGGGCTCGGGCGGGAAGGCGGCGAGCGCCGCATCATCGATGACGCTCTCTTTCTCGGCCTCGGCCATGCGCAGGCGCGTGCGGCGGGGAGCCCCGATGGAGGAGAGGGATGCCTCATGCCCGCCGACGACCGTCGTGCGAGCATCCGGTGCCGCATCGGGGTCGGTGCCGGTCATGTTCGTCTGGCCCATGCGGCCGCGCGCCGAGCGCTGCGTCGCGTCCTGAGTGATCGAGCCACTGAAGTCCCAGGCACCGTAGATGCCGAGGTGCACGCGCAGCCAGAGCGCGGCGTCGAACTCGAGGAACATCTGCTTGCCGACGGCCTTCGAGTCGGTCATGGTGCGGCCGTCGATGAGGGCCGCACCGTCGGCGAAGCGGCCCTGCGGCGAGCTGACGCGCACGGGCTCGCCGACGAAGTGCCGCGCGAACTGCCGCGCGATGCGATGGACGGAGTGGCCCTCAGGCACCGCTAGACGATCTCGTGCCCGGCGATCGCGCCGGTGGTCTCGTACTCGGCGAGCTGGGCGATGCGGCGCGCGTGCCGCTCGTCGCCGGGATACGGCGTGGTGATGAAGAGGTCGATGAACCGCAGCGCCTCGTCGACCGTGTGCTGGCGCGCCCCGATCGCGATGACGTTGGCGTCGTTGTGCTCGCGGGCGAGCTGAGCGGTCGCCTCGCTCCAGACCAGGGCGGCGCGGATGCCCTGCACCTTGTTCGCCGCGATCTGCTCGCCATTGCCCGATCCGCCGAAGACGATGCCGAGCGCCTCGACACCCGCCGCCTGATCACGCGCGACGGCGCGGGCCGCATTAATGCAGAAGCTCGGGTAGTCGTCGAGCGCGTCGTAGTGCTGCGGCCCGTGATCGTGAACCTCGTGGCCCTGCGCCGCGACGTGCTCGCGCACCGTCTGACTGAATTCGAGGCCGGCGTGATCGGTCGCCACGTGGATGCGCATGGGTCGATTCTACGAGGGCCCCGCGGGCGGCTGAGGCCGTGGGGTGGTCAGGCGATGTAGATCTTTCGCAGGGTTTCGAGCACCCGCCACTCGGTCTCTTCGCCGTCGTCGAGCCGACCGACCGAGCCCGCGCGCAGCTCGACCTCGGTGCCGTCACCGCGGCGCAGGATGGCGTGGCCGCGCAGCACGATGAACACTTCGTCGACCTCGACGTCGGTGACGGTGCCGGGCGTGATCTCCCACACCCCGACCTCCCAGTCGTCGAGCTCGGTGAGGGCCGCGATACCCGTCGTGGGCGTGCCCTCGACGACCTGCTCGTCGTCGACGGGCTCGTGCTCGAGCTCGAGCTCGAGGGCCTGCAGCACCGTGGCTGCGTCGAGGGGAAGGGTCACGAGTCGAACCCTAGACCCACCTTGTCGAGCGTGCGCAAGAAGAGGTTTCTCGTGCCCGAATTGTGATCGGCGCGGTCGAGCGCCCACCGCACCGACTGCACCGCCGGGTAGGTCGCCGGCTCGGGCGGGAAGGGCAGCGGCATGCTGCGCACCATGTCGAGCGAGGTGCGCTCGGTGGTCTCGCCTGCGAGCTGGTCGAGCATGACGTTGGCCGCGAAGCGCGTGGCGGCGACGCCGAGCCCCGTGAAGCCCGCCGAGTAGGCGACGCGGCCCTGGTGGGCCGTGGCGTGGAAGGCGCAGAAGCGGCTGCACGTGTCGATGACGCCCGCCCATCGGTGGCTGAACCGCACGCCCTCGAGCTGCGGAAAAGTCGTGAAGAAGTGGCTCGCGAGGGTCTCGAACGACTCGCGGCGATCGTCGTACTCGGGGCGGATGCGCCCGCCGAAGTGGTAGATCGCGTCGTATCCACCCCACAGGATGCGGTTGTCGGCACTGAGGCGGTAGTAGTGAAACTGGTTGGCGCTGTCGGCTACGCCCTGCCGGCCCTGCCACCCGATCGAGGCGAGCTGGGCATCCGTCAACGGTTCGGTCATGAGCACGTAGTCGTAGACCGGCACCGTGTGCAGGCGGTAGCGCTTGAGCAGGGAGGGGAACGCATTGGTGGCGAGCGCCACGCGCGCGGCCCGCAGGGTGCCGCCCCCGCGCACGCTCAGCGTGACGGCGTCGCTCTCGGCGCTCAGGTCGCTGACCGGGCTCGCCTCGAAGATCTCGACACCGGCATCGAGGCACGCGCGCATGAGGGCGATCGCGAGCTTGCCAGGATGCACGAGCGCGGTATCCCGCTTCGACCACAGCCCGCCCTCGTAGGTGGGTGACGCGATCTGCGCGCGCATCGCGGCGGCGTCGAAGAACAGCTCGTGCTCGCCGTCGTGCGCGGCTTCGAGCTCGGCCACCTGGTACTGCTCCGTCGCGACGGCGATGGAGCCGACGCGCTCGAAGTCGACCTGCCAGCCCTCGGCCTCGACCGTGGCATCGATCTCGTCGAGGTTCTGCATGCCGAGGCGGTCAAGGGTCTCGAGCTCATCGGCGAACCGCGTTTCGCCGTTCTTGGCGCCGTGCGTGAGCGTGGCTTCGACGAAGCCGCCATTGCGGCCGCTCGCCGCCCAGCCGATGCGCTTGCCTTCGAGCAGCACGACGCGAGCGTCGGGGTCGCGCTGCTTCGCGAGCAGCGCCGTCCAGAGGCCCGTGTAGCCGCCGCCGACGACGGCGAGGTCGGCCGTCTCGCGGCCGGTCAGCACAGGGCGGATGGGCCGCTCGGGCAGGTCGTCGAGCCAGAACGGCTGCAGCCGCGAGCCCGCGAGGCTCTCGGCGATCAGGCGGGCGTCGGGGCGGCTGCGCTCGAAGACGGTCGTGTGCATGCGCTCATCGTCTCACGAGTTATCCACCTGGACAATACTGAGTCGCGTGCGGCGACGTCGACCTAGACTGGCGACCGTGCCGCAGACGGACCAACGACGCACCGAACAGTGGATGCACGCGCTCGACCAAGCGCGCCGCCCCGAGACCGACCCCGCCGAGTGGGCGCGCTTCGCGGCTCGCGTCGAGGCCGAGGTGCCCCGCCTGACGAGCCTGCTCACGCGCATCTACGGGGCTGGCCTGCACCTCGACACCGAGCTCGCCGCGCTCGTCGACCTGCTCGCAACCTCGTGGCAGCAGCGCCCCGCCGAACTGCGGGCGCTCGACGACGCGCGCCTCGCCGACCCCGACTGGTTCCAGTCGAACCAGATGCTCGGGGGCGTCTGCTACGTCGACCGCTACGCGACGAACCTCGACGGCGTGCGTGCGCGCATCCCGTATTTCAGAGAACTGGGCCTGACCTACCTGCACCTCATGCCGCTGTTCGCGGCGCCGGAGGAGAACAGCGACGGCGGCTACGCGGTGTCGAGCTACCGCGCGGTGAATCCGGCCCTCGGCGACATGGCGCAGCTGCAGAGCCTCGCCGCCGAGCTGCGCGCGAACGGCATCGTGCTCGTGCTCGACTTCATCTTCAACCACACCTCAAACGAGCACGAGTGGGCGCAGCGCGCCATCGCGGGCGAGCGGGAGTTCGAGAACTACTACTGGGTCTTCGACGGTCGTGAGCAGCCCGACGCCTTCGAGACGACGGTGCGCGAGATCTTCCCCGACGACCACCCGGGTGGCTTCGTACCCTTCCCGCGCCGCGACGGCACCGTGCCGAGCCCGGAGGAGGCCGAGCGGTGGATCTGGGCGACCTTCCACACCTTCCAGTGGGATCTCAACTACTCCAACCCCGCCGTGCTGCGCGCGATGGCGGGCGAGATGCTCTTCCTCGCCAACCAGGGCGTCGACATCCTGCGCATGGACGCCGTGGCGTTCATCTGGAAGCAGCTCGGCACGAGCTGCGAGAACCTGCCCGAAGCGCACCTGCTCATCCAGGCCTTCACGGCCACCCTGCGCATCGCGGCGCCCGCCGTCATGTTCAAGAGCGAGGCGATCGTGCACCCCGACCAGGTCGTCGAGTACATCTCGGTCGACGAGTGCCGCATCAGCTACAACCCGCTACAGATGGCCCTCATCTGGAACTCGCTGGCCACGCGGGATGCCCGGCTGCTGCAGCAGGCCCTCGACCGCCGCCACAATCTGCCCGAGGGCACCGCGTGGGTCAACTACGTGCGCAGCCACGACGACATCGGCTGGACCTTCGCCGACGAAGACGCCGCCGAGCTCGGCATCGACGGCTTCGAGCACCGGCGGTTCTTGAACAGCTTCTTCGTCAACCGCTTTGCGGGCAGCTTCGCGCGCGGCATCCCCTTCCAAGACAACCCGAAGACGGGCGACTGCCGCATCTCGGGCACGACCGCCTCGCTCGCGGGCCTCGAGGCGGGCGATGCCGGAGCGATTGGCCGCATCCTGCTCGCCCACTCGATCGTGCTCTCGACCGGCGGAATCCCCCTGCTGTACCTCGGCGACGAGGTCGGCCAGCTCAACGACCCGCACTGGGCCGACGAGCCCGGGCACGGCGACGACAGCCGCTGGGCGCACCGGCCGACCTACCCCGCCGAGCGCTACGCGCAGCGCACCGACGCCGCGACCGATGCCGGCCGCATCTACGCAGGCCTGCAGCACCTCATCGCGGTGCGCCGCGCGACCCCGGAGTTCAGCGGCGGCACCCTCATCGGCTTCGACACCAAGAACCCGCACGTGCTGGGCTACCAGCGGCCGGGCCCGCGCGGCCCCGTCGTGTGCTTCGCCAACGTCGCCGACGAGCCGCAGTCCATAGCCGCGATCACCCTCTCGGGCCTGCCCGCCACGATGACCGACCTGCTGACGGATGCCCGCCACGACCTGCGCGCCGACCTCACCCTGCCCGCCCATGGCGTGGTCTGGCTGCGCGGCTGACCACGTCGACCACCTGAGATCCCGCTCGCGCGTCAGCCCTCAGCCTCGACAATGACGTTCGAGACCCGTCACCACAGCGCCACGGTCGGGACGCGAGCAGAGCTCGGACCGTCCCTCGTTCATGCGTTGAGAGATTGCTAATGCGGACACGCGATTACGCGGTGGCACCGTATCGCTGGCGTGCGGCTTCGCCGCTCGTGCCGATCGCGTTACCCACCTCACGCCACGACAGGCGCTGTTCGCGCGCCGCACGCACCGCGTCAGCGAGTTCGCGCTCGGCAGTGTCCCTGCGCCATGCTGCGAGCTTGACGGCCATCACGGGCGGCACAGGTGCGTCGTGGTCGCTGGGTTTCGGGTCGTATGCCTCGAACATGTCAGCGAACTCGTCGGCACGAGCGGTGATCTCATCGATTGAGCGGGGGGCCATGGTGTTCACCTCACATACTTGGCTCGTGCTGGCCGCATCGCATGAGCGATGGCGATGGCGATGGCGATGACGCCATGCCATTCGACGACACCGACTTCGACCAGCGTGCCGGTCTCGTCAGGGCCAATGAACATCGTCATCGCATCGTCTTGCACGAAGTGTCGGATAGGAAATCGAAGTGCGTGGAGCATCGCCTCCTCCGTGACCCCGTGCCGGTGGGCACTGTCGAGGATGATCGGGCCCGGCTCCACTTCGCAAGTCTACTTGTCACAAGTTAAGTTGGCAAACAATGCTCCGGATCGGCTCGCGCAACGGAGCGCGTCTAGGCTGAAGGGGCGCGGCCACGAGCCGCGCATCCCTCGTACCGCGCCCCAAGGAGGCTGCCGCTGTGCCCGCTGAGAACCTGACCCGTATCGAAGCGCAGCAGCGCTCGGCCCTCGTCTCGACCGAGAGCTACGACATCTCGCTCGACCTGACCACGGGTGACGAGGTGTTCCGGTCGACGTCGACCGTCACCTTCTCGGCCACCGCGGGCGCGAGCACGTTCATCGACGCGATCACGCGCACGGTGCACAGCGTCACGCTCAACGGCGTCGAGCTCGACGCGGCCGCGGGGCCCGACGGCACGCGCATCCAGCTCGATGGGCTTGCCGAGCACAACGTGCTCACGGTCGTGGCCGACCACGAGTACACGAACTCAGGCGAGGGTCTGCACCGCTTCGTCGACCCCGTCGATGGCGAGGTCTACCTCTACTCGCAGTTCGAGGTGCCCGACAGCCGTCGCGTGTTCGCGGTCTTCGAGCAGCCCGACCTGAAGGCGACGTTCCGCTTCACCGTGACCGCCCCCGCCAGCTGGGTCGTCGTCTCCAACTCCCCCGTCGAGTCGCGCACCGAGAACGGCGACGCCGCCATGACCGTCTTCGCGCCGACCAAGCGCATCTCGAGCTACATCACCGCGATCATCGCGGGCCCCTACCAGAGCGTGCACAGCGAGCTGACGAGCAGCGACGGCCGCAGCATCCCGATCGGCATCTACGCGCGCGCGAGCCTCTTCGAGTTCCTCGACGCCGACTACATCTTCGACATCACGCGCAAGGGCTTCGAGTACTTCGAATCGAAGTTCGGCGTCGCCTACCCCTTCGAGAAGTACGACCAGCTCTTCGTGCCCGAGTTCAACGCCGGGGCCATGGAGAACGCGGGCGCCGTGACCTTCACCGAGGTCTACGTGTTCCGCAGCAAGGTGACCGACGCGGTCAAGGAGCGCCGCGTCGTCACGATCCTGCATGAGCTCGCCCACATGTGGTTCGGCGACCTCGTCACCATGAAGTGGTGGAACGACCTCTGGCTCAACGAGTCGTTCGCCGAGTGGGCATCGACGATCGCCACGGCCGAGGCCACCGAGTGGCACGAGGCCTGGACGACCTTTCAGGCCATGGAGAAGAGCTGGGCCTACCGCCAAGACCAGCTGCCGAGCACCCACCCGGTCGTCGCGACCATCAACGACCTCGAAGACGTGCAGGTCAACTTCGACGGCATCACGTACGCCAAGGGCGGCAGCGTGCTCAAGCAGCTCGTCGCGTGGGTGGGCCAAGACGCGTTCTTCGCCGGCGTCGGCCAGTACTTTCAGAAGCACGCCTGGGGCAACACCGAGCTCACCGACCTGCTGAGCGAGCTCGAGGCCACGAGCGGGCGCGAGCTGTCGACGTGGTCGCAGCTGTGGCTCGAGACCGCGGGCGTCAACACGTTGCGCCCCGAGCTGACGGTCGACGAGGCCGGCGTCATCACGAGCTTCGCCGTGCTGCAGAGCGCGCACCCCGACTACCCGACGATCCGCCCGCACCGCATGGCCGTCGGCTTCTACGACCTGGTGGATGGTGCGCTCACGCGCACCCACCGCCTCGAGCTCGACGTCGACGGCACCCGCACCGACGTGCCCGAGCTGGTCGGTATGGATCGGCCGTCGCTCATCCTCCTCAACGACGACGACCTCGCCTACGCGAAGATCCGCCTCGACGACGACTCGCTCGCCGTGGCCATCGAGCACCTGTCGAAGATCGAGAACCCCCTCGCCCGCTCGCTCGTGTGGGGCTCGGCGTGGGACTCGACGCGCGACGCCGAGACCGCGCCGCGTGACTACGTGCGGCTCGTGCTCGGCAACATCGCGACCGAGACCGAGTCGACGACCGTGCGCACGACGCTCATGCAGCTGTTGACCGTGGCCCGCATGTACGTCGAGCCCACCGCGCGCCCGGGCATCATCGCCGAGATCGGCGACGCCCTGTGGTCGCTCGCGCAGAGCGCCGAGGCCGGCAGCGACAGCCAGTTCCAGTTCGTCAAGTTCTTCGCCAACGTGGCGAGCACGCCCGCGCACGTCGAGACGCTGCGCGGCCTGCGCGACGGCTCGATCACGCTGCCCGGAGTCGAGATCGACACCGACCTCGAGTGGGAACTGCTCGAGGGCCTGGCGCTCAACGGCGCAGCATCCCGCAGCGAGATCGAGGCGGCGCTCGAGCGCGATAACACCTCGAACGGCCAGCAAGCCGCCGCCCGCAGCGCCGCCGCCCTGCCGAGCGCCGACGACAAGCGCGCGGCCTTCGACTCGCTCGTCGCGCGCGACGAGCTGCCGAACGTCGTCGTGCGCATGACGACGATGGGCTACACGCACGTCAACGACCCGGCCTCGCTCGAGGAGCTCGTGCAGCCGTACTTCGACGCGCTCACCGAGGTGTGGTCGAGCCGCACCCACGCGATCGCCGAGTACATCGTGCTGGGTCTGTACCCGGCACCGCTGGCCTCGCAGGAGCTGGTGGATGCCACGCGCGCGTGGCTCGACGCCAATGCCGACGCCGCCCCCGCGCTGCGGCGCCTCGTCACCGAGAACCTCGCGGGCGTCGAGCGTGCGCTCGCGGCGCAGGCGCGCGACCGGGTGTAGACCGCGATGACGGCGAGCACGGGCGAAGGCACGGGCGTGGACTGGGAGGCCGCGTGGCGCGGCATCACCGACTTCTTGACCACCTACGAGGCGCCGTTCCGCATCGTCGGCGTCATCGTCGGCGCGGTCGTGCTGCGGTGGGTGCTGGTCGTCATCATCCGCCGGGTCGTCGACCGAGTCGTGTCGGGAGTGAAGAAGGCGCAGAACGTCGACGACACGGTCGAGCTGAGCGCCTCGCCGCTGCACGCCGTGCGCGTCGTGCAGCGAACGCGCACGATGGGCACGGTGCTCAACAACCTCGTCACGTGGTCGATCGTGGCCGTGGCGTTCGTGCTCGTGCTCGGTGAGCTGAACTTCTCGGTCACGGCGCTCATCGCCTCGGCGGGCATCCTGGGTGCCGCACTCGGCTTCGGTGCCCAGAACGTCGTCAAAGACATGCTCAACGGCCTCTTCATGGTCTTCGAAGACCAGCTCGGGGTTGGCGACATCGTCGAGCTGCAGTCGACGCAGGGGCCGGTGGGGGGCGTGGTCGAGATCGTCGGGGTGCGCGTCACGCAGGTGCGCGACGTGGGCGGGGTGCTCTGGTACGTGCGCAACGGCGAGATCATCAACGTCGGCAACAAGTCGCAGGGCTGGGCTCGCGTCATCATCGATCTGCCGGCGCCCTACACCTCGAACGTCGACGAGGTGCAAGAGGTCATGCTCGCCACGGCGAACGCCATGGCCGCCGAACCCGAGTACAAGCGCAAGGTGCTCGAACCGCCCGAGATCTGGGGCATCGAGTCGATCTCGGCCGAGGCCCTGGTCATCCGCCTCGTCATGAAGGTGCGCACCGCCGACCAGTTCGACATCGCACGCGCCCTGCGGCTTCGGCTCAAGCTTGCGCTCGACGGGCTCGGCGTCGCCGTGCCCTCGCTCAACCGCATCGTCATGGACGGCATCGACGCCCGCGAGGCCACGCGCGGCAGCCGCCGACCCGTCACGCCGCCGGAAGACAGCGACCTGTGACCGAGGCGCCGACGTTCTACGAGCAGGTAGGCGGGCACGAGACCTTCGAGCGACTCGTGCGCCGGTTCTACGAGGGCGTCGCGGCCGACCCGGTGCTCAAGCCCATGTACCCGGAGGAGGACATGGAGGGCGCCATCTGGCGCCTCACGGCCTTCCTCGAGCAGTACTGGGGCGGCCCCGGCACGTACAGCGAGCAGCGCGGGCACCCCCGACTGCGCATGCGCCACAACCCCTTCCACGTGAATCCGGATGCCCGCGACCGCTGGCTGGGCCATATGCGCGCCGCCGTGCTCAGCCTCGCGCTCCCTCCGCTGCTCGAGGCCACGCTGTGGGATTATCTGGAGCGCGCCGCCTTCGCCATGGTCAACACGTTCGAGGAGACCCCATGACCGACCCCGCAGCCCAGCCCGACCCGTACTCGCGCGCCACCCCGGCCGCCGAGCTGAAGGCCCCGCCGGGCACCGACCCCAGCACGCCGTGGATCTGGGCGATCCTGGTCATCCCGATCGTGCAGACCCTGCCGATCTTCTTCATCGACTGGACGTCGTACATCGAGGCGAGCATCGCTGACCCGACCGGCCTCAGCGCCAGCGCTCTGCTGTTCTCGCCCGCCTACATCGCGCTCTTCGTGCTCGGCTGGGCGGGGGTGGGCCTGATGATCTGGTTCGCCTACCTCGACTGGCGCGAGCTGCAGCGCCGCGGCGTGCCGCAGCCCTTCCACTGGGCCTGGATCTTTTTGACCTTCGCCGTCAGTTTCGCCGTCTACACGATCGGCCGTGCCGTCGTCGCGCACCGGCGCACCGGCACCGGGCTCTCGGTGATGTGGGCCACGATCGGCATCATCGTCGGGGGCTTCGTCGTCGGCATCGCGGTGGCGGTATCGATCGTGCAGCAGGCAGTCTCGGTCATCTCGACCATCCCCCTTAGCTAGGCGGTGCACCGGTGAGCACAACGGAGTGCGACGCCATCATCGTCGGGGCGGGCCTTGCCGGGCTCGTCGCCGCCGCCGAACTGGTCGACGCGGGCAAGCGCATCACGATCGTCGACCAAGAGCCCGAGGCCACGTTCGGCGGTCAGGCGTGGTGGTCGTTCGGCGGGCTGTTCCTCGTCGACAGCCCCGAGCAGCGGCGGATGGGCATCCACGATTCGATCGATCTTGCTCGGCAGGACTGGGCGGGCACCGCCGGGTTCGACCGGCCCGAAGACGATCAGGCGCGGGTCTGGGCGGATGCGTACCTCGAGTGGGCCGCGGGTGAGAAGCGCGCGTGGCTGAAGCAGAAGGGCATCGGGCTGTTCCCGGTCGTCGGCTGGGCCGAGCGCGGCGGCGACACAGCGACGCGGCACGGCAACTCGGTGCCGCGCTTCCACATCGTGTGGGGCACGGGCCCGGCGATTCTCGAGCCCTTCATCGCCACGGTGCGCCGCGGGGTGGATGCCGGCCTCGTCACCCTGCTCTTCCGTCACCGGGTCGACGCCCTGACCGTCACCGACGGGCGGGTGGTCGGCGTCAGTGGCAGCATCCTCGCCCCCGACGACGCGCAGCGGGGCGCGCCGTCGACCCGCGACGAGGTCGGCGAGTTCGCCCTCGAGGCGAGCGCGGTCGTCATGGCCACGGGCGGCATCGGCGGCAACCACGACCTCGTGCGGGCCGCCTGGCCCGAGCGGCTCGGCACTCCCCCGCAGCACATGGTGAGCGGCGTGCCCGCGCACGTCGACGGCCGCGGGCTCGGCATCGCCGAGGCTGCGAACGCGCGCCTGATCAACGGCGACCGCATGTGGCACTACGTCGAGGGCATCCAGAACCACTCGCCGGTGTGGGCGAAGCACGGCATCCGCATCCTGCCCGGCCCCTCGAGCCTGTGGCTCGACGCGACCGGCCGCCGCCTGCCCACGCCGCTCTTCCCCGGCTTCGACACGCTCGGCACGCTCGCCCACCTGCGCACGACGGGCCACGACCACAGCTGGTTCGTGACGACGCAGTCGATCATCGAGAAGGAGTTCGCGCTCAGCGGCAGCGAGCAGAACCCCGACATCACGGGCCGCAGCGTGCGCGAGCTGCTGCGCCAGCGGCTCGGCAAGGGGGCGACCGAACCCGTCGAGCGCTTCAAGCGCGACGGTGCCGACTTCATCGTCGCCAACTCGGTTGACGAACTCGTCGCGCGAATGGCGGCGCTCGAACCGGATGCCCCGCTCGACGTCGCCCGCGTGCGCGACGAGATCGCCGCGCGCGACCGCATGCTCGACAACGAGTTCGGCAAAGACGCCCAACTCACCGCCATCCGCGGCGCACGGAAGTACCGGGGCGACAAACTCATCCGCGTCGCGCCGCCGCACCGGTTGACCGACCCGAAGCACGGCCCGCTCATCGCCGTGCGGCTGCACGTGCTGACCCGCAAGAGCCTCGGCGGCATCCAGACCGACCTCGACAGCCGCGCGCTCGATGCGTCGGGCTCGCCGATCGAGGGGCTGTACGCCATCGGCGAGGCCGCCGGCTTCGGCGGTGGGGGCGTGCACGGCTACCGCTCGCTTGAGGGCACCTTTCTCGGCGGGTGCCTGCACACGGGCCTGCGCGCGGGCCGCGCGATCGCGCGCGGCTAACCGCCCAGCGACCAAGCGCTCTGCTTGACGAGCACGTGCCCGCGCGCGGTGCTCAGGCGAATCCACGGGCCGGTCGCGAACTGCTGCACGAGGTCGTCACCGAGAAACCCGAGGCTCTCGAGCGCGAAGGCCGTGCCGGCCGGCAGGTGCTCCGCCTCGGGCAGCGGGCGGCCCCACACCTCGCTGCGCACGCGGTGCACGATCTGCTCGCCCGTGCCCGCCGGAATCGCCGTGGCGACCTCGTCGATGCCCGCGCGGGCCGCGGCCGCGAAACCGGTCGGCACAAGCGGCGACATGCGCTGCCAGCCTCCGCGCGGGGGCGAGATGCCCGCCCACACGATGGTGCTCACGGCGGTCGGCAGTCCGATCGCGACCGGGGTCGCCGGCTCGGCGCCCGGCGCGACGGCCGCGAGCGCGGCATCCACCCTCGCCTGCAGCGACCGGATGGGCACCACGGCGTCGAACGAACCCTCGGCCAGTGCGAGCGTGCGCAACCCGAGCACGGTGGGCCCCCGGTCGAGCAGGCCCTTCGGCGTGATGACGGCGACATACACGGCGAGCACGCCGCTGTCGGCAATCAGCCGCACGGCCCCGGCCTCGTCGAGGCGCAGGGCGCGCCCGAGCAGCACCGAGAGGTCGTGCGCGGCGGGGAGGGAGGAGAGGGTGAACGACGCGTTCATCGCTCTCTAGACTACGCGGGTGACCGATACGCCTCGTGACCCCGTTGCCACTGAGCCCATGGTCGGCAACCCTGTTGCCGACATGCTGGCCGCCTTGACGCTCACCGACACCGAGGCCCGCACGCGCGAAGACATCTTCACGGCGCCGAGCCTCTGGACCCCGCAGCGGCGCGTCTTTGGCGGCCAGGTCGCCGCGCAGGCGGTGCTCGCGGCGATGCGGACGGTCGAGGCCGACCGGTTCATCCACTCGATGCACGGGTACTTCTTGCGGCCCGGCGACGACGAGCAGGCGATCACCTTCTCGGTCGACCGCATCCACGACGGCCGCTCGTTCTCGACGCGGCGCACGCAGGCCTACCAGAACGGCGAGCCGATCCTCTCGATGATCGCGAGCTTTCAAGACGTCGACCCCGGCCTCGAGCACCAGGCGACGATGCCGTCCGGAATCCCCGACCCCGACGAGCTGCCGAGCGCCCGCGAGATCCTCGGCCCGATCGACCACCCCGTGGCGCAGTACTGGGCGCACAGCCGGCCCTTCGACCTGCGGCACGTCGACGACCCCATCTACTTCGCGCCCGGGCCCGAGGCAGTGGCGCACCAGGCGGTCTGGTTCCGCACGACGTCGCCGCTGCCCGACGACGAGAACCTGCACCGCGCGGCGCTCGCCTACGCGAGCGACTACACCATTCTCGAGCCTATCCTGCGCCGCCACGGGGCGACGTGGGCGACGCCGGGGCTCAAGATGGCGAGCCTCGACCACGCGATGTGGTGGCACCGCTTCGCGCGCGTCGACGACTGGCTGCTGTACGTGCAGGAATCCTCCACCGCGCAAGGCGGCCGGGGGCTCTCGCAGGGGCGCATCTTCACGCGCGACGGCATGCTCGTCGCGAGCGTCGCGCAAGAAGGAATGGTGCGCATCCCCGAGGCGTGACGGCCGCTGCTACTGCTGCCGAAAGACCAGCGGGTCCTCGATGAACGGCAGCCACGCCGCGCGCTCGTCGTCGTCGATGCGACGGGGCGCCCCTGACGCGCGGTCGGCGAGCACGATCGTCGTGGCGGCGCGCACGTAGAGCGTGCGCGGCTCATGCCCGGCAGGGCTGTAGACCTCGTAGCAGACCTGCAGGCTCGCGCCCCCGAGCTTGCCGATCCACAGCTCGACATCGAGCGGTTCGCGATGGAAGGGGATCTGCGCGCGGTACTCGATCTGCTGCCCGGCGATGAGCGTGATCGAGTCGGCGCCCGGCCCCGTCGACAGCACCGCGGTCGGCACCCCGTTCGCACCGCCGCCCCAGAACGCCGCGATGCGCGCCTCTTCGAGCAGCGTGAACATGCGCGCGTTGTTGACGTGCGCGTAGGCATCGAGGTCGCTCCACCGCAGGGGTATCGCGACGTGCAACCGGGTCATCAGGCGCTCGCCACCGCGGCTCAGTCGCGCGTGAGCTTGCGGTACGCCGAGCGGTGCGGCTTGGCCGCCTCCGGGCCGAGGCGCTCGATCTTGTTCGCCTCGTAGGCCTCGAAGTTGCCCTCGAACCAGTGCCAGTAGGAGGGGTTCGCCTCGGTGCCCTCGTAGGCGAGAATATGCGTGGCGATGCGGTCGAGGAACCACCGGTCGTGCGTGATGACCACGGCACAGCCGGGGTACTCGAGCAGCGCGTTCTCGAGGCTGCCGAGCGTCTCGACGTCGAGGTCGTTGGTGGGCTCGTCGAGCAGCAGCAGGTTGCCGCCCTGCTTGAGGGTGAGCGCGAGGTTGAGGCGGTTGCGCTCACCACCCGAGAGCACGCCGGCCTTCTTCTGCTGATCGGGGCCCTTGAAGCCGAACTGCGAGACGTAGGCCCGCGAGGGGATCTCGGTCTTGCCGACCTGGATGTAGTCGAGGCCGTCGCTCACGACCTCCCACAGCGTCTTGTTGGGGTCGATGCCGCCGCGGCTCTGGTCGACGTACGAGATGTCGACCGTCTCGCCGATCTTGAGCGTGCCGGCGTCGAGCTCTTCGAGCCCCACGATGGTCTTGAAGAGGGTCGTCTTGCCGACGCCGTTGGGGCCGATGATGCCGACGATGCCGTTGCGCGGCAGCGTGAACGACAGGCCGTCGATGAGCACGCGATCGCCGAAGCCCTTCTTGAGCTTCGTCGCCTCGATCACCTGCGAGCCCAGGCGCGGGCCGACGGGAATGACGATCTCTTCGAAGTCGAGCTTGCGCGTCTTCTCGGCCTCTGACGCCATCTCTTCGTAGCGCGCGAGACGGGCCTTCGACTTGGCCTGACGGCCCTTCGCGTTCGAGCGCACCCACTCGAGCTCGCTCTCGAGGCGCTTGGCGAGCTTCGCGTCTTTCTTGCCCTGCACCTCGAGCCGGGCGGCCTTCTTCTCGAGGTAGGTCGAGTAGTTGCCCTCGTAGGGGTAGAGGCGACCGCGGTCGACCTCGGCGATCCACTCGGCGACGTGGTCGAGAAAATACCGGTCGTGCGTGATGGCGATGACGGCGCCGGGGTACTTCTGCAGGTGCTGCTCGAGCCACAGCACGCTCTCGGCGTCGAGGTGGTTGGTGGGCTCGTCGAGCAGCAGCAGGTCGGGCTTCTCGAGCAGCAGCTTGCACAGCGCCACGCGGCGCTTCTCACCGCCTGAGAGGTGGGTCACCATCTCGTCTCCGGGCGGGCACCGCAGGGCATCCATCGCCTGCTCCAGCTGCGAGTCGAGGTCCCAGCCGTTCTGCGCGTCGAGCTCTTCCTGCAGCCTGCCCATCTCGGCCAGCAGGGCGTCGAAGTCGGCGTCGGGGTCGGCCATCGCGAGCGAGATCTCGTTAAAGCGGTGCAGCTTGTCGGCGAGCTCGCGCACGCCATCTTGCACGTTCTCGAGCACCGTCTTCGTCTCGTCGAGCTCGGGCTCCTGCATGAGGATGCCGACGGTGTAGCCGGGGCTCAGCCGCGCCTCGCCGTTCGAGGGCGTGTCGAGGCCCGCCATGATCTTGATGATCGTCGACTTGCCGGCGCCGTTCGGGCCGACCATACCGATCTTCGCGCCGGGGAAGAACGACATCGTGACGTCATCGAGGATGAGCTTGTCGCCGACCGCCTTGCGGGCGCGGACCATGGTGTAGATGAACTCTGCCATGCCCCTCAGTCTAGAGAGGCGGTGCGGCCCACGAGGCACGCCCCCGAGCCGAGCACATCGGTCAGCTCGGTGGCCAGACCGCCGTTCGCCGCCTGCCCGATGAGGCACTGATCGCCGATGCGCACCGACACCAGGATCGAGTCGGCACGCGCGCCCGTGGGGGTCGTCGTGACCGTCGCCTGCATGGCGGACTTGTCGAAACCGGCGTCGACGAGCGCGCCCACGAGGGCCGAGGTCGGCGCCTGCGGCGACTCGTCGAGCAGGGCGCGCAGCACGAACTCGAAGTAGGGGCGGTTCTGCCCGGCCGTACCCCCCTCGACCAGCTGGGGGTCGGGGGTCGGGGTGGGGCTCGGCTGAGCGGTCTCGACGGGGCCCGCGGTGGGCACCGGTAGCGGCGCCGTCGGCGCGCATCCGGTCAGCACCGCGATCGCGATGAGGGGCGCGACGACGACGAGCGCTCGTCGTCGGGGGGCGACGGATGCTCTGCTCACCATCCGCACGTCGACCGCCCTCTCTCGGCCGCCGTTCGCGACCCCGCGTCGATTCTAGGTGCGCCGCACCCCGCCCCGGGCCCGTTCGCTATGCGAACATGCGGCCGGGCGGGCGGTTGCACGCCGCATGAGGCCGGAGCATGATTCAGACACGGAACACGGCGAGTGGTGATCGGGGGATCACCGGGGGCTCGCGACAGATCCGGGAGTTCAGAATCGTTCGGGTCGATTCTGAGCGACTGAGATGAACGGTCGTTCCAGGTCTCTTCGGGTGGGACCAGGAACGACCGTCGTCGGTTAAGCGACAATGAAGACCGTTCCCGGGCTGCAGCGCCCGCTCGGCAGAGGCAGAGGCGGCGACCCGGCGATGACAGTTCGTGAGGCCCTCGGCGGCCCCTGGGCAGCGCATTGGATGCTGCTCGTCGCCTTTCTGCCTCCGAGCACGCTGATCGTGCTGCTGCGCGAGACCGTCACACCGTTTCCCGAGTGGTGGTGGCCGCTCGTCTCGGCGCTCGCCCAGCACATCGTGACGGGTCTCGTCATCATGGTCGGCGGCGCCATCGCGCGACGCGTGCACACGATCGTCCCCGTACCGACCATCCTCGCGATCTGGGCGCTCGGCGCGGGGCTGCGCGGCATCGTCGCCGGCGCGATCGCCGAGCAGGTGGCGGGGGTCGACCCCGAGTTCGTGACGCGCACGCTCGTCTGGAGCGTCGTGAGCATCGTGTGGGTGCCGCCGCTCGTCTACGCGATCGCCCAGTTCGAGCGCCGACGGCTGCTGCTCGGGGCGCTCGACGTCGCCGAGTTCGAGCTCGATCGCGAGCGGCCGCACCCCGGCTCGAGCGCCGCCGAGGTGCAGCAGCAGCTGCGGCACGCGATCGCCGAGTCGATCCTGCCCGCACTCGACGACCTGGAGGACAGCCTCGAGGCCAATCGGGCGGCACTCGATCGCGCATCGGTCGCCGAGCTCAGCATGCGGCTCTCGCAACTGCACGACGATGCGAGCGACCTGCTCGACTCGGCGCACTCCTCGGCGACGCCGGTGCCGCCCCCGCGGGCGACCCTGCGCCGCGCCCTCGAGGTACCCCCGCGTCGCCCCTGGCAGACCGCCGCCCTGGTGGGCCTCGCCACGATCGTGCTCGTCGTCTTCGACGCGTGGCGGCTCTTCGGCCCGCTCGCCGCGATCGAGGTGGTGGTCTCGACGACCGCCGCCGCTGTGGTCATGGGCGTCGTGCCCGCGACGGTCGCTGCCGTGCGGCCCGAGGCACTCGAGGCGAACGGCCAGCGCACGACGGCGATCGCCGCGCTGCTCGGAATCTTCGTCGCGACCTACCTTATGCTCAACAGCGGCATCGACCCCATCACCTGGCACGGCCTGCTGCTCGTTCCGCTGCTCGCAATCGGGCTGACGATCGCGAGTGCGACGTACCTCTCGACGCTCGTGCTCGCCGACGCCAACGTCGAGGCCGACGAGCGCCTCGCCGCCCGGCTCGACGAGCTCGAGCGGCTGCGGCAGCACAATGCCCACGTGATCGAGGGCGAGCGGCACCGCTTGTCTGAGCTCATGCACGGGCCCGTGCAAGGGCGCATCGCCGCGTGCATCATGGCGCTCAACTTTCACGCATCGGGCGACACCGACGCGCAGCAGTCGCAGTTTCTCGCCGACTCGGTGCTCGACCACTTGCGCGCCGTCTCGCGCGATCTCAGCCAGATCGCCGCCGGCGTCGGTCAGCCGGCGTCCCCCTAAAGGGGGACCATTCGGGGGCTCCCGGCCCTGTGCCGGGCGAACCGGCAGGCCTACACTTCTGGCATGACCACGCCCGAAGGGTCGACGGCATCAGTGCTGATCGCCGATGACGACGCGCTCGTGCGCGGGGTCTTGCGGCTGGCGCTCACCCGTGCCGGGTACGCGGTCGTCGAAGCGCGTGACGCCGTCGAGGTGCTCGATGCCGCAGCGACGCACACCCCCGATCTGGTCGTGCTCGACATCAATATGCCGGGCGGCACCGTGCACGAGACCCTCGGGTCGTTGCGCGACCGCCTGCCCGACTTGCCCGTGCTCGTGCTGAGCGGCGAGGCGGCCCCTCCCGACGACCTCACGGGGCCCGCGTGCGACTTCGCCCGCAAGCCCATCGACCTGGACGACCTGCTCGCGCGCGTGCAGCGCCTGCTCACCGGAGCGGCCGGCAGCCAATGAGCGAGTCGACGGCCGCGGTTCTGACGCTCGACGACGTCGTGCGCGTCCTGCGCATCACGGCCCACGACAGCCCCGACTCGATCTTCGTGCTCGACCGCGAGGGCGTGTTCCTCATGGCCAACGAGACGCTGTGCGCAGCACTGCGGGTCGACGAGTGCACGCTGATCGGGCACCGCTTCGAGCTCTCAGCGCGATCGACCGATCCGGAGCGCATCCTTGAGGCGTTCCGCAGCGCGCGGTCGGGCACGGCCGCGCGCTATCGGGGCTCCGGCACGCGCTCGGACGGCGAGCCTTTCGTCGCCGAGGTGACCCAGGTGCCGATCCGCCTTGACGGCGAGGTCGTCGCGGTGCTCGGAACGGCCGTCGACATCACCGCGTCCGACCGTGACGACGCCGAGGCCCGGCAGGGTGAAGACCTGCTGCGCCTCGCGGGGCGACTCGCGCGGTTCGGGGGCTGGTCGGTCGACGCGTCGACGCGGCAGGTCTCGCTCTCGAAGGATGCGCGCACGATGCTCGGCCTCCCCGACGACACTCCCGACCTCACGGCGGCGGCGTGGGCCCTGCACCCCGACGACGAGCGCGAGCGGGTCGCGGGCGAGCTCGAGCGGTGCCTCGCCACCGGCGACTCGTTCGACATCGAGAGCACGATGATCACGACGAGCGGCGAGCGCCTCACGATCCGCACGGTCGGCGAGGCGGTGGTCGACGCGCAGGGGGTTGTCATCGCGGCGCGCGGGGCGATCTGCGACATCTCTGACACCGTGTCGGCACGCGAGCGCGAGCGCGAGCTCGAAGCACGCCTCGCCGGAACGCTCAACGCGATCACCGACGGCATCTTCTTCCTCGACCACGAGTGGACCATCACCTACGTCAACGAGCGCGGGGCGGAGATGTCGCGATCGACGGTCGACGCGATGGTCGGAGCGGTCATCTGGCAGCTCTTCCCCGCCGCCGCAGACGCAGGATTCCGCTCCTCATTCGAGCAGGCGATCCAGAGCAGAGAGCGGGTCGTGCACCGCGCCCTGTTCGTTCCCTTCGGCCGCTGGTTCGAGAGCACGGCGTACCCCACCGAGCGGGGCGTCGCCGTGTACTTTCGCGATGTCACCGACGAAGAGGCGATTCGGGCCGAGGCCCTCGCATCGCAGCGCAAGATCGCGCAGCAGGCCGCCCTGCTCGACAGCGCGAGCGATGCGATGATCGTGCGCGACCTCGACAACCGGGTGCAGTACTGGAACGCCGCGGCGACGCGCCTGTACGGCTGGACAGCGGCCGAGGCGGAGGGCCAGTGGGTCGGCGACCTCATCTACGCCGACTTGGGTGTGCTCGAACACGCGACCGAGCAGGTGCTGCGTGACGGCTATTTCGCTGACGAGGTCGAGCAGCGTGACAAGAACGGGCGATCGGTGGTCGTCGACTGCCGGTGGCAGCTGCTCACCGACGACGATGGGGCCCCGCGCGCGATCTTCGCGATCAACACCGATATCACCGAGTACCGAGCCGAGCAGGAGGCCCGCCAGCGCGCGCAGCGCCTCGAGAGCCTCGGCACCCTCGCAGGCGGGATCGCGCACGACCTCAACAATGTGCTCACACCGATCCTCATGTCGGTGCAGCTGCTCGAAAGTGACGAGACCGACCCTGAGCGCGCCGAGATGCTCGCGTCGATGGAGACCGCCGTCAAGCGCGGCGCCGAGATGGTGCGGCAGGTGCTGTCGTTCGCGCGGGGGGTCGAGGGGCGTCGCATCGCGGTCGACGTCGACCGCCTGCTCGACGACCTGCTGGCCTTCGCGCGCGACGCGCTGCCGCGCGGCGTCACCCTCGACGTCGACCGAGTGGCGCCGTTGCCGGGCACGATCGGCGACCCGACCCAGCTGCTGCAGGTGCTCATCAACCTCGTGACGAACGCGAAGGATGCGATGGGCACGAGCGGACGGCTGCGCATCTCGGCCGAGGTGCTCGACATCGTCGACGAGTACACGTCGGTCAGCCACGCCGCGGCTGCCGGTTCGTACATCGCGATCGCCGTGGAGGACGACGGGCACGGCATGCCCGCAGAGGTCGCGGCGAAGATCTTCGAACCCTTCTTCACCACGAAGTCTCCGGGAAGGGGAACGGGTCTCGGCCTCGCGACCTCGCTCAGCATCATGCGCAGCCATGGCGGCTTCATGCAGGTCTACAGCGAGCCCGAGCACGGCACGCGGTTCATCATGGGGCTGCCGGTCGCCGCCGATGGCGCGGCGGGGCAACCCGCGGCCCCCGCGTCGCGCTCGGCCATGCCCCGCGGTGAGGGCGAGCTCGTGCTCGTCATCGACGACGAAGAGACCATCCGCACGGTCACGAGCCGCACGCTCGAGGTGCACGGGTACCGCACCCTCACCGCCGCGAACGGGCGCGAAGCGATCGACATCATCGAGCACGGCGGGGAGCGCGTCGACCTGGTGCTCACCGACATGATGATGCCTGTCATGGATGGCGCGGCGACGAGCGCCTACCTCGAAGAGCACCACCCGAGCATCCCGATCATCGCTGCGAGCGGGCTCAACTCGGGTGGCTCGGGCGAGCGGTCGGTGGGCATGGGCATCGCGCGCTTCATCGCCAAGCCCTACACAACGAGCCTGCTGCTGACGACCGTGAGAGATACCCTGCTCGAGCACCGTTCGACCGATCAGGAGGGCTCATGACCGACGCCGAGGCGCGCCAGTTGCGCGTGGTGATCGCCGACGACGACGCCTTCACCCTCTCTCTGGTGAGCGGTGGACTCGAGGCGAAGGGCTTCTCGGTGACGGCGGCCACATCGGTGTCGCAAGCGCTCGAGGCCGTGCGCGCCGTTGACCCGCACGCCGTCGTGAGCGACTTGAACTTCGGCACGGTCGAGACGGGGTCTGAGTTGCTGCAGCAGGTGGCCCAGGAGTTTCCGTGGGTGGGGCTCGTCGTTCTGACCTCGCATCGCTCGCCCGAGCTCGCCGTCGCGAACCCCGAGAAGATCCCGCCCGGGGCGGTGTACCTCGTCAAATCGCAGCTCGGCCGCATCGACGACCTCGCCGAGGCCGTGCACCGCGCGATTCGCGGACAGTCCGAGGAGATCGAGCTCGACGACGACGTGCGGGCCGACGACGGCGTACCGACCGTGACCGCGGCGCAGGCCGAGGTGCTGCGCATGCTCGCCGAGGGCGCGTCGACCCGAGCGCTCGCCGAGGCCCGAGGCACGACCGTGCGTGCGGTCGAGACCATGCTCAACCGGCTGTTCGTGGCCCTCGGCCTCGACACGGGTGAGAACGCGAACCCCCGCGTCGCTGCCGTCACGATGTGGCAGCGCGGGGGGATCCGCGTTCGATAGCGCACCGCGCCGCAGCGCGACGGCCGTCTCAGAACGGGGTGGATGCCCCGCTGCCGGCGAGCGCCGGTTCGCCCCGCTCGGCCCCGGCCGCGATCGGCTCGGGCTCGGCCTCGCTCGCGCCGCTCGGCTGCTCGAAGGCGTCGGGAGCAGCATCGGCCGCGACGGGCTCGCCCTTCGCCGCGATGACGCTGCGCGTGAAGGTGGCGCGACCCCAGCTGAGGTCGTGCCCGATGGCTTCGGCGTCGATCTCGATCGTCGTGCCCGACTTCTCGCCGCTCTCCCAGTCGCGAATGCGCACGCGCCCGGTGACGATGACGCGCTGACCCTTCTCGACCGAGGAGGCGACGTGCGTGCCGAGCTGGCGGAACGCCGTGATCGTGTACCAGTTGGTGTCGCCGTCGACCCACGCGTTCTGGGTGCGGTCGAAACGCCGCTGGTTCGACGCCAGCCGGAACGAGGTGATCGTGAGGCCTTCGCTCGTGACGATGTGCCGGGGCTGCGTGGCGACGAGGCCGGTGAGGGTGATGAGGTCGGTCATGGGGTGCTCCTGACGGGTCGGTGACGGCACCGGATCCGGTGCCGGGGTGGGCGCCGGCGGTTCGTGCCGGAGAACGCCGGCGCCCGACCCGAGGATGCGGGATGACGCACGCGCGGCGGCGGGCGAGCGCGCGATCGGTGCGCGTCGCGCAAAGCGACGTCGATGGGGAGGAGCGAGCGACCGCGGCTAGCGCGAGACCCACTGCGCGGCGTGCAAGCGCTGCACCGCCTCGAGCAGCAGGTCGAGGGTGAACTCGAACTCGCCCTGCTCATCGCACGCGCCCTGCGGATTGCGCGCGACCGTGTCGATGGCGATCGCGGCGATGTGCGGGTACTGCTGCGCGAGCGCCGCCATCACCGCCTGCTGCTCGGGCGACGACGCCGTCGGGGGCGTCGACGCGAGCGGCGGCGGCGTGGGGCCGGCGGGGCTCGAGAACGCCTCGGGGCTGAACCCCCAGATGCGGTGTCCGAGAGCGTGCATGGCGTAGTGCACGAGGTCGTACGAGAGTCCGCCCGCGGCGAGATCGCCGGCCACAGCATCCATGTGCGCGAGCACCGCCGGGGTGCGCTGCGTCGCGGCTTCGATCGCGGGTCGCAGCCAGGGATGCTCGAGCAGGGCATCCCGCGCCGACAGCACGCGCGCCCGCACGCGCTCGCGCCACTCGAGCGCCGGCGGGGGCACGGCGTAGCCCTCGACGACGAGGTCGATCATGCCGGCGACGAGATCGTGCTTGTCGGCGACGTGCTTGTAGAGGGCCATGGGCACGACTCCCAGCTGGGCCGAGAGGTGCCGCATGCTCACGGCGGCGAGCCCCTCGCGGTTGGCGAGCGCGACGCCCGCGGCGAGCACCTGGGCGCGGGTCAGGGGCGGGCCGGAGCGCTCGGCGCGGCGGCGCGCGCCGACCGGGGCAGCGGCAGGACGATCGGCGCTTGACATGGTGTACAGCGTACGCCTACAGTGACGATCGGCCAAGGTGTACGCCGTACACCAGTTGCGCCGAACATCCCGAAAGGACACCATGACCACCGACCGCCGCCTCGCCCTCTGGGCGGGCATCTTCTACCTCGGCACCTTCATCACCTCGTTCCCCGCGCTCGCGCTCAAGACCCCGCTGCTCGCGGGCGAGGCCGAGCCCGGGCTCGCCGCGTGGGGGCTCGTGCTCGAGATCACCCTCGCCTTCACGTGCGTCGGCACGGCCGTCGCGATCCTGCCCATCGCTCGCAGGGTGAGCGAGACGCTCGCCGTCGGCTTCGTCACCTCGCGCGTCATCGAGGCCGGCGTCATCCTCTCGGGCGTGCTCGCCGTGCTCGCCCTCATCGAGGTGGGCGGGGCCTCCCCCACCGCTCCCGCGCTCGTGGCGCTGCACGACGCCGCGTTCCTGCTCGGGCCGGCCTTCATGTCGTCGATCAACGCCTTCTTGCTCGGCACGATCATGCTGCGCGGCCGCCTCGTGCCCCGCGTCATCCCGATCATCGGGCTCATCGGCGCGCCGCTGCTGCTGCTCTCGTCGTACGGGGTCGTGCTCGGCGCCTGGGAGCAGACCGGCATCGTGGGCTCGATGGCCGCTGTGCCGATCGCGCTGTGGGAGCTCTCGCTCGGTCTGTGGCTCATCGTCAAGGGCGTGCGCGTGCCCGAGGCCGCGAGCACTGCGGCAGCTGAGGCGGTCGCCGCACGGCGCTGACATGTCGCCCCGCGGGGGCCTCGCGGGCACCGCCGAACGGCGCCCCGAGGCCCTCGCCCGACCGTGCACACCGGCCCCGTGCGGCGGTCGTACGCTTGACCTATGGCCGACACCAATGACGCGTACCTCGCCGCCTCGAATCGATACGACCTCATCGAGTACCCGCGGGTCGGGCGCAGCGGCCTTCGCCTCCCGCGCATCTCGCTCGGCCTCTGGAACAACTTCGGCGACGACCGCCCGATCGAGACCCAGCGCGCGATTCTGCGCCGCGCCTTCGACCGCGGAGTCACCCACTTCGACCTCGCGAACAACTACGGGCCGCCCGCGGGCAGCGCCGAGCAGAACTTCGGCACGATCCTGCACCAGGACTTCGCGCGCTACCGCGACGAGCTCATCATCTCGACGAAGGCGGGCTATTACATGTGGCCCGGGCCCTACGGCGAGTGGGGCTCGCGCAAGAACCTGCTGAGCTCGCTCGACGCGAGCCTGGGGCGCATGCGCCTCGACTACGTCGACATCTTCTACAGCCACCGGCCCGACCCCGAGACGCCGCTGGAGGAGACCATGGGCGCGCTCGCCACGGCCGTCACGAGCGGCAAGGCGCTCTACGCGGGCATCTCGAACTACGACGCGCAGCAGACGCGCGAGGCGCACCGCATCCTCGGCGAGATGGGCATCTCGCTGCTCATCCACCAGCCCCGCTACAACATGTTCGATCGGCGCATGGAGAACGGCCTGCTGGATGCCCTCGCCGAGCTCGAGCTGGGCAGCATCGTCTTCTCTCCCCTCGCGCAGGGCCTGCTCACGAACCGCTACCTCGACGGCGTGCCCGCGGGCTCGCGCGCCTCTGAGGGCCGCTGGATCAGCGAGGACAACATCGACGACGCCTACCTCGAGCGCGCGCGGGCGCTCAACGAGATCGCCGAGGGGCGCGGCCAGTCGCTCGCCCAGCTCGCGCTGCTGTGGGTGCTGCGGCACCCGCAGGTGACGAGCGCGCTCATCGGCGCGAGCAGCGTGCGCCAGCTCGACAACAGCCTCGACGCGCTCGACGCGCCCGCCCTCACGGCCGACGAGATCGCCGCGATCGAGCCCCACGCGGTGCACGGCACCGGCGCCAAGCAGTAGCGGCGCTCATGGGTTACCTGTACGCCCTGCTCGCCGCCGTGCTCTTCGGGGCCAACGGCAGCGTGACCAAGGTGACGATGGAGGCCGGGCTGACCCCCGCGCAGGTCACCGAGTTTCGCCTCGTCGGCACCGCGGTCATCGCCGGGCTCGTGCTGCTCGTCATCGACCGCCGCGCCTTCCACCTGCCACGCAGCCAGTGGCCGGTGATGATCGTGCTCGGCGTCGTCGGTGTGGCCCTGCTGCAGGCGACCTACGCGGCGGCCGTGCTCATCCTGCCCGTCGGTATCGCCCTGCTGCTCGAGTACACGGCCGTTCTCATGGTGGCGCTCGTAGCCTACTTCTGGCTCAAAGAGCCCGTGAAGGCTCGCCTGTGGGTGGCGATCGGCTTCGTGCTCGTCGGGCTCGCCGTAGTCGCGCAAGTGTGGGCGAGCACGCTCGACGTTCTCGGCGTCGTGCTGGCGCTCGCGGCCGCCGTCTGCCTCGCCGTCTACTTCCTCGTCGGCGAGCGCCAGGTGGCGCGCATCTCGCCGCTCGCCGTGTCGTTCTGGACGATGACGATCGCCGCGGTGTTCTGGAGCTTCGTGAGCGGGTGGTGGGAGCTCTCACCGAGCATCCTCAGCACCCCCGTCGACATCGGCGGCGCGGCGGGCGTCGTCGAGGTGCCCATGGCCCTGCCGCTCGCCTGGAACGTGCTGCTCGGCTCGTTCGCGCCGTTCCTGCTGAGCCTCGCGGCGCTGCGCCACCTGCCCGCGACCGCCGCGGGAATCGTGGCCTCGAGCGAGGTCATCTTCGCCTTCGCGGTTGCCTGGCTGTGGCTCGGCGAGACCCTCGACGCCGTGCAGATCATCGGCGCCGCGATCGTGCTCGCGGGCATCATCCTGGCCCAGACCGCGCGCGTCGGAAAGGTCGTCGACGCCGACCTCGCGCTCGCGACCGGACCCATCATCACGGTCGCCACGCCAGAGAAATCCTCGAAAGAGTAGCCCTACCCCCCGTTCGGGGGTAGTCTGCCCCGCATGGACTGGGGGAACAGTTTTCTGCAATGGCTGGCATCTGACGAGGGGTGGCGGGTGCTGTCGGGCGCCATCATCCCGGCCGTGGCGATCGTGGTCGCGGGGGCGATCGCGGGGCTCATCGGTCGCGCCTCGACACGACGGCTCATCGCGATGCATCACCGGGATGCTCTCGCAGCGGCGATCAGCGGCTTCTTGCTCGCCGGCCGCCGGGCGGCAGCCTGGAACGCGCTCGGCGACGTCGAGCGCGCGCAGCTCGATCACCTCATCGCCGAGAGTGAGACCCGCATCCGCCTGCTGCCGATCGCCGGCTCGGGCCTCGCGGCCACGTGGGCGGCGCACGAGCTCGCCGCGATGAAGCGCGACTCGGCCGGTTTTCAGTTTCAGGCTCAGCAGACCCTCGCCGACTACCGCGACCGCCTCGTGGCTTGGAGCGAGAAGCCGCGTTCAGCCAAGAAGCTCTTCGGCACCGACCTCGAACGCTGGCAGTTCGAGGGCGACCCCGCGGTCACGAGCACCGAGCCCGCGGCCGCGCCCGATGAGCCCGTGGCTTCGTGGGTCGCCACCAACGAGAGCCTCGAGCGCTCGCCGCTGACGCCCGACCCGCCGACCGCGGTCGCGACCGCCACCGGCAGCATGCCGCTCATCATCACGACGCCCATGCCCGCGAGCGCCGTGCGCGAGCGCGTGCTGCCCGCCTCGGCCGGCTAGCTCTGCACTAGTGCGTCGCGGCGTAGGCCCGGCGCGACCACATCGAGACGTGGTGGTGCATCTCGGGGATGAGCGGTTCGTGCTCGGGCTTCATGAGCACGCTGCGCATGATGCGCGCGCGCTCGGCATCCTGCTCGAGCTCGATGCCGCGCGCCTGCAGCTGAGCAGGGGTGACCACGTAGGTGGCCAAGTGGGTCTGCTGCGGGCGCGTCGTGTCGGCCGCCATCTCGAAGATCGCGTGGCTCACCCGGTCGAGCTCGGCCATCGTGCGCACGCGAGGCAGGTACGTGATGATGTCGAGCTCGGGGCGCTGGTACGGCTGCAGGATGTCGCTCTCGGCGATGAGCCCGTGCCAGCTCTGCGCGGCCCGGTAGCCGGGCAGCACGATCGCGCCGAGCCCCTGCATCGTGAGCGGGAACACCTTGAGCGTCGCCCACAGCGCCGCGGCGCTCGCCCCCGCCCGTGAGCACTCGAGCTGGATCTCGCCGAAGTGCCGCTCGGTGCTCGCGAAGTAGGTGTACGGCGACTCGTGGTGGTAGAACCGCAGGATCGACTGGTCGTTGAACAGCACCGCGCCGCAGCCGTAGGGCTGCAGCCCGTGCTTGTGCGGGTCGACGACGACCGAGTCGGCCTGGGCGATCGCCCGGAAGTGCCGGGCCGTCTCGGGCTCGAGCTCGTCGGCGATGATCGCGAAGAACCCGCCGTAGGCGGTGTCGACGTGCACGCGGGCGCCGTGCGCGCGCGCGAGCGGGATGATGTCGGCGAGCGGATCGACGGCTCCGAGTCCCGTCGTGCCGAGCGTCGCGACGACGACACCGATGCGCCCGGTGGCCAGCTCGCGCTCGAGCGCGTCGAGGCTCATGCGCCCGTCGGCCTCGGTCGGAATGCCCACGGTGTCGATGCCGAGCACCTCGCCCATGCGCGAGTGCGTGTAGTGCGCATCCGATGAATGGGCGATCGCCTTGCCGGGCGCGATCTCGCGGCTCACCCAGAGGGCCTCGAGGTTGGCGGTCGTGCCGCTCCACGTCAAGTGGCCCATGTAATCAGCGGGGTACCCGAACATGGCGGCGAGCTGGTCGAGCACCTCGTGCTCCATGGCCGTGGTGGCGCGGCTCGCGTCGATCGAGTGGTTGTTGGGGTTGAGCTGCATCGTCGCGAGGTACGCGGCGACGGCGACGGGGTGCGGCGGCTTGAGCATCTGCCCCGCGTACTGCGGGTGGAAGTACGGGAAGTTGTCATCGAGTCGCTCGACGAGCTCGCCGAGCACGGCCTGCACCTGGTCGGGGTCGACGTGTTGGCTCGGATGGACATCCCACTCGCCGTAGGTGTCTTTCAGGGTCTGGATGCCCTGGATCGGCTGCGGTAGCAGCTCGGCCAGGGTGACGGCACGCTTCTGGCTCACGCCGCACTCCTTCGTGTCGGGGATGTGCGGCGAGTCTATCCCTCGGTCGTTCGGGTGCGTACGACCTTGGCGTCCGTCTGGTCTTTGCGCGTCGCGTACGAGAACAGGGCGAGCCCGGCGACGATCGCGCCGGCGCCGATGCCGTACGACATGACGTCGGCGGCCCGGTTCGCGTCGACGAGCACCCCGACGAAGATGACCGCGATGATCGCGACGACGACGCCGACGAGCTTCGACTTCAGGTCGTCGAGGGTGGTGACGCGCAGCCAGGCGGGCACGGGCAGATCGGCGTCGACGAAGAGCTCGTAAAGGCCGTAGCCGATGACGAGCAGCACGGTGCCGAGCAGGATGGCGTCGATCGCGGTGAGCACGTCGACCGTCGTCGTCTTGAGGTCGGCCCCGAACCACACGGTGTCGATGATCACCATGACCGTGGCGACCGAGCCCTGCAGCATGAGCAGGATTCCGCCAAGGATGGCGGCCACGGCCGGAATCGCCACGACGAAGCGTGTGGCACCGAGAACACGTCGCATGCGCTGATGCTAACCCCGCGCCGCAGGAGAGGCCCGCGAGCAGCTCGAGCCGGGACCGCGCAGCGGCGCGACCGCGCTCGGCCCGCGAGCAGCTCGAGCCGGGACCGCGCAGCGGCGCGACCGCGCTCGTGCCGCGGAAGCGGACGCTGCGCCGCAGGAGCGGCGGCGCAGCCAATAAACACAGCGCCCCCGGCAGGAATCGAACCTGCGGCCAAGAGATTAGAAGGCTCCTGCTCTATCCGCTGAGCTACGGGGGCTCGCCCTCCAGGCTACCGGAGGGCCTCGGCGCGGCCCGATAGCGTCGTGGCATGAGCCGGTACACCGTGAGCGACGCTCTGGCCGTCGTGCAGAGCAGGGCGGCGTTGGCCGCCGCGATTCCGTCGGGGCCGGGCGAGCACGGTTTTGCGCTCGTCTCGGGCATGCAGCCGTCGTCGGCGCACCACTTTCTCGACTCGGCGTCGCTCGCCGCGTACCACGCCGCCAAGCTCGACTCGGTGCGCTACGCGCGCGATGCCTCGACGAACACGGTCGAGCTCGAGCGCATCATCGAGCAGCTGCACCCCGGGTTCCGGGCCTTCGCGTTCAGTTCGGGCATGAGCGCGATCGCGACGGTGCTCGACGCCGTGCGGGCGGGCCTGCACCGGCTGCGGCTGCCCGACGAGGTCTACCGCAAGACGGTCGCGCTCGGGCAGCAGCTCGCGGCGACGTCGCCGGTCGAGGTCGAGACCTACCCGACCGCCGCGGTCGCTCCGCCGCTCTCGGGGCAGCCCGTCGACGGCGAGCTGTGGTTCGTCGAGGCGCCCAGCAACCCGCACCTGCGCGTCACCGATCTGCGCGGGGTCGATCGCGGGCCGCAGCGCACGGGCGTCGTGGTGCTCGACGCGACGCTCGCCGGTCTCGGCGATCTGCCGCCGGCCCTGCTCGAGATCGTCGACGTGATCGTGTACTCGTGCACGAAGTACATCGGCGGCCACAACGATGTCATCGGCGGTCTCGCCCTGGTTCGGGATGCCCTGCGCGCGCCGCTCTGGGAGGCCCGTTCGCGCCTCGGCACGATCATGCCGCCGCACGACGCCCACCTCGTGGTGCGCAGCCTGCGCACCTTCGACGCGCGGCTGGATCGGCAGGAGGTGGGCGCCCGCCACGTGCTGCGCCACCTCGCGCAGCGGGCCGACGAGGGGCTCGTGGCGAGCATCCACTACCCCGGCGAGTTCGCGAACGCGCACGAGGCCGACGCGGTCGCCTTCGCGCTCGGCGGCCCTCGCGGCTCGCTCGTGTCGTTCGTGCCGACCCGGTCGCGCGAGGAGCTGGCCGAGCGCATCGACACCCTGCGCACGGCACGCATGGCGCCGTCGTTCGGATCCGTCGACTCGCTCGTCGAGATTCCGTCGTACATGAGCCACGCGGCCGCGAGCCTCGACGACCTCGCGGCGATGGGGCTCGAGCCGAACCTCGTGCGGTTCTCGGTCGGAGCGGAGAACCCTGCCCTGCTGACGGAGGACATCGACCGGCTGCTTTGTTAGGTTCGATGCGTCGGGGCGCCCACCACCCCGCAGGAGGCCTGATGCTCGACACCACCGTCACCGCGACCGAGCTCGCGCCCGGCATCGTGCTGCACACGATCGAGACGCCGAGCATCGGCAACCGCTCGTACCTGCTCGAGCAGGAGGGCTGGGCGGTAGCGATCGATGTGGAGCGCGACGTGCAGCGCTTCGCCGACATCGTCGAGCAGCGCGGGCTGCACCTCGGCGCGGTCGCCGAGACGCACCTGCACAACGACTACCTCAGCGGCGGCTGGGCGCTCACGCGCCGGGCAGGGGGCGAATACCTCGTGCCGTCGGGGCCCGCGTATTCGATGCCCGCGCGTGCGACGCGCGACAGCGAGACGGTCGAGGCGGGTCCGATCCGCCTGCTCGTGCTCGAGACGCCGGGCCACACCGACGCGCACCAGACCCTCGTCGTGCTGGATGCGCGCGGTGAGCCCGTGGGCGCGTTCACGGGCGGCTCGTGGCTGATCGGCGGTGCTGGGCGCACCGACCTGATGGGCGAGCAGAACATCGTGCCGCTCACGCGCTCGCAGTACCGCTCGATCCGGCGCCTGGGCGGCGAGCTGCCCGACGCCACGCGGGTGCTGCCGACCCACGGTTTCGGCAGCTCGTGCCTCGCGGGCCCGCTCGAGGTGAGCACGGGCGACACGGTCGGCGATCAGAAGGCCTCGAGCATGGTGTTCCGCGTGAGCGAGGATGAGTACCTCGAGGCGTTCGTGCACGGCTCGGGCCCGATCCCGCCCTACTACCCCTCGATGGCGCCGCGCAACGTGCACGGCCCCGAGGCCTGGCACCCGCCGAGCGCGCCGCAGCTCGCGCCCGACGAGGCCGCGTCGACCGCGACGACGGGCGCCACCATCATCGACGTGCGGCCGTGGAGCGCGTTCGAGCGCGGCCACCTGCCGGGCAGCGTCGCGATGCCCGCGACGGGCGCCGTCGCGCGCTGGGCCGGCTGGCAGCTGCCGGTCGGCACGCCCTACGTGCTCGTCGCCGACTCCCCCGACGTCGCGCAGGGCGCTCATCGCGACCTGGCCCGCATCGGCTTCGACGAGCTTCGCGGCGTCGTCATCGCCGACGAGATCGAGGCCGAGAGCGTCGCGAGCGAACCGTTCGCCGCGCTCGCGCAGCGGCAGCAGCGCGGCGACGCCCCCGTCGTGCTCGATGTGCGCGCCGACGACGAGTGGCGCCTGGGGCACGTGGTCGGCGCCGTGCACCGACCGGCGCAGACCATCGATGCCGCCGAGAACGTGGCCGACGAGCCCGTGTGGGTGTACTGCGCGAGCGGCTACCGGGCGGGGCTCGTCGGCTCGCTGCTGGCGCGCCACGGCGGTGCCGTCACCGTGATCGCCGAGGCGGTGGATGCTGCGCCCGCGTCGGGCGTCGACTGGTGCTTCGCGGCCGACTGCCCCGACGATCGCTGCACGGCTGCGGCGTCGGTGCCAGCCCCCGCCCGCTAGGGCAGGGCCTGTGCGAGCGCGGTCAGCAGGCGCGGCAGCGTCGGTACGCCCTCCGCGCGCAGCAACTCGGCCCCGTCGGTGCCGTAGATGATCGTCGTGGGCGTGCTCGCGATGCCGAGCTCGGCGGCCCGCGACTGGTGCGCCGCGACATCCCGTTCATCGACCTGCAGGGCCGGCACGAGCCGCTGCGCCTCGGCGACGACCTCGCGCGCGCGATGGCACGGGTCGCAGAAGGCAGAGGTGAAGAGCTCGAGGCGCATGGCTTCAGGGTACGCGGGCGACCGAGCCCGGTCGGCCCGCGCCGGTAGACTGCCCCGGTGAGTTCAACGACCGACCGTCTCGTCTGGATCGACTGCGAGATGACGGGGCTCGATCTGGCGGTCGACGACCTCATCGAAGTGGCGGTCGTCATCACCGACTACGAGCTCGAGCCCGTGCATCCCGGATTCAGCATCGTCATCGCGCCCACCGAGGCGGGCCTCGCGAACATGGGCGAGTTCGTGCGCGAGATGCACGCCACGAGCGGTCTGCTCGACGAGCTCGAGGCGGGCGTGCCGCTCGCCAATGCCGAGCAGCAGGTGCTGGCGTACATCACCGAGCACGTTCCGACCGCCGGGCAGGCGCCGCTCGCCGGCAACACGATCGGCACCGACCGGGCCTTCATCGCGCGGTCGATGCCGAGCGTCGATGCGCACCTGCACTACCGATCGGTCGACGTCTCGAGCATCAAAGAGCTCGTGCGCCGCTGGTTTCCGCGCGTGTACTTCAACGCCCCCGCGAAGAACGGCGGCCACCGCGCCCTCGCCGACATTCTCGAGTCGATCCGCGAGCTCGAGTACTACCGCCGCGCCGGCTTCGTGGCCGAGCCCGGGCCGAGCTCCGACGAGGCGCAGGCGGCCGCCGCCGACGTCGTGCAGAAGTGGGCGCCCCGGCTGTAATAGACTGTCGTGTCGGCCGTCGCGAGACGGTCAGCATGGTGGGTATAGCTCAGCTGGCAGAGCGCCTGGTTGTGGTCCAGGAGGTCGCGGGTTCAAGCCCCGTTACTCACCCCAAGTTCTCATCTGTCGCGCTCGAGAGCGCCGTCGCGTCTAGAGTGATCCTCACCCGCGCTGCCGTTGCGGGACCGATGAGGAGTACGCCATGACCGATGCCCTGATGGCGGGCCTCGCGCTCGATTCGTTCGTGCCGCTCGACCCCGGCAACCCGGTCGACCTCGTGCCGGGCGGCGGGGCGTTCGTGGGTCTCTTCGTGCTGCTGTTCTTCGCGGTCATCGGCTTCGGAATCTGGCGCATGACGGTGGTCAACTCGGCCTCGAAGCAGCTCGGGCTCACCGACGAGCAGCGCCTGCTCGCCGTGACCGACGAGCAGGCCGGCGCGGCGATCGTCACCGGGGCGATCATCTCTGACGCGATCGCCGGCCGCCCCGCAGCCGACGGCGTGGTGCCCGATCTTGCGACGCGGCTCGCATCGCTGCAGTCGGCCCTCGAGCAGGGCCTCATCTCGCAGGACGAGTTCACGAGCACGCGGCAGCGCATGCTCGACGAGGCCTGAGGCGCCCCGCGCCGGTCGACCTGCCAGCGTCCTCCCGGTCAACGCGCGACAATGGGGGCATGACCTCGATCGCTCCGACCCGTGCGCGCACCGATGGCGCGACGCGCGAGCAGGTGATCGAGCGCCCGCTGCACGCCGCCGAGGTGCCGTGGACGATCGTGGTGTGGAACGACCCCGTCAACCTCATGAGCTACGTCTCGTGGGTGTTCCGCCGGCATTTCGGGGTGGATGCCCCGACCGCCGAGCAGCTGATGATGCAGGTGCACACCGAGGGTCGAGCGACGCTCGCCCACGGCAACCGCGAGCACATGGAGCGCCACGCCGAGGCCATGCACGAGTACGGCCTGTGGGCTACGGTCGAACGGGCGCCGGGCTCATGAGGATCACCGTGCCCACCGACGACGCCGCCCTCGTGGGTGTCGTGCTCGTCGAGCCCGACGAAGCACGCATCCTCGTCTCGCTCGCCGATCAGCTGCAGGCGCTGCTCGCCGAGGCGCTCGAGTCACCCATCGACGACGACTCGGCCGTGCGGCGCGTGCTGCCCGATGCCTACCGGCACGACGCCGAGCTCGCCGACGAGTGGCGGCGGTTGAGCCGCCGAGGGCTCGTCGACCGCAAGATCGGCTTCGCCCGCACCCTCGCGACCGCGCTGGCCCCCGTCGCCGACGAGGGCGTCGCGCGGTCGGTGCCCCTGACGATGGATGCCGCCCTCGACTGGGTGCGCGGCATCGGCGACCTGCGCCTCGTCATCGCCGACCGCATGGGCATCATCGTCGACGGCGACGAGGGCGCCTTCGGCGAACCCGGCCTGCGCGACGTCTACGACTGGCTCGCCTGGATGCAAGACGGCCTCGTGCAGCTGCTCGAGGCGCGCGAAGCGGATGCCGCGCCCGCCGGTGGCGGTGCATCGTGACCGACGACCGCGCATCCACCGGGCTCGATCTCGACCCGGAGGCCTTCGAGGCCCTCGTGATCGACGAGCTCGACGAGCTGCCCGACGAGATGGTCGAGGGGCTCGAGAACGTGATCTTCGTCACCGAGGATCGCCCCGCCGACGGGTCGCTCGACCTGCTCGGGCTCTACGAGGGAACGGCGCTCACCGACCGCGGCCAGTACGGCTTCGGCGAGCTGCCCGACCGCATCATCCTCTATCGCGAGCCGCTGCTCGCCGCCGCCGAGGGCGACCTCGAGGCGCTGCGCGACGAGATCCACGTGACGCTCGTGCACGAGATCGCGCACTACTACGGAATCGACGACGACGAGCTGCACCGGCTGGGGTGGGCGTGAGCGGGGCGCGGCGGGTGCGGCGCCTGCTCAGCGGGCTCGTGGCGCTCGCGGTCGTGCTCGGCGTGGTCTACGGCGCCGCCGCCCTGCTCAGCCCCGTGCCGCGGCTGCACGTCGAGCAGACGCTCTCGTCGGCCGTCGACGGAGCGTGGAGCGAGACGCTGACACTGCCCGCCGACGGCTCGACGGCGCTCATCGCGGCGAGCGGCTCGACCGTGACCGCGGGCAGCGACGAGCCCCGGCCGATCGCGGGCGTGGCCAAGGTCGTGCTCGCCCACCTCGTGCTCGACGCCGAACCGCTCGCACCGGGAAGCCCGGGCGCGGCGATCACGATCGACCAGCGGCACATCGAGCGGTACCGCGAGCTCGACGCCGCGGGGGCGCGCACGGTCGAGGTGCGGTTCGGCCAGACCTGGACGCGCCGCGACCTGCTCGCCGCCACCCTCATCGGCTCGGGCAACAACACGGCCGAGCTGCTCGTCGACGAGGTGTTCGGCGGCCTCGAGGCATACCGCACCGCCGCGCGCGCGTGGCTCGACGACGCCGGGCTGACGGGCACGACGGTCGTCGACGGCACGGGGCTCGACCCCGGGTCGCTGTCGACGGCGAGCGAGATCGCGCAGCTCGGCCGCCTCGCGCTCGAGAACCCCGTGCTCGCCGAGCTGCTCGACGGGCGACCGCGCACCACTCAGGGCGGTGCGGCGTTCGCCGACGAGGCCGGCTTCCTGACCGGCCTCGGCACGATCGGCCTCGCGCGCACCTACACCGACGCGGCTGGCGTCTGCGTGCTGCTCGCGATCGAGGCCGGCGACGAGACGATCGTCATCGCGAGCCTCGGTCAGCCCGGCTACCCCGCGGCCGAGGCCGCGATGACGACCCTCATCGAGAGCGTGCGGGCGAGCGTGCAGCCCGTCGAGGTCGTCGCCGCCGGAGAGGTCGTCGCGATCGCCCGCTCGGCCTGGGGGCAAGAGACCGAGCTCGTTGCGACCGAGGCCGTCACGGTGAGCTCAACCGAGCTCGACGGGCTGGGCGTGCGCCTCGAGGCCGCCTCGCGATCGACCATCGTGCGCGGCGCCGATGCGGGCAGCCTCGTCGTCGAGGCGGGCGGCGTCGAGCAGGTCGTGCGCCTCGAGTCGACGAGCGCCATCACCGAACCCGGCATCGCCTGGCGCTTCGCCGACCCGATCACGGTCATCGGCCGCTGGGCGGGCTGAGCGGCTCGACGATCTCGTCGGCCGTCTCACGGGGCGCGTGCCGCGCGGCATGCACCTGCTCCTGCACCGCCCAGCGATCCCAGTTGCGGGCGAAAGACTCGCCGTCGCGCGCGATCGCGCGACGGCGCCGCTCGGCGTCGTCGGCCAGCTCGACCCACACTGCGTGGTGGGCGAGCGCGCGGGCGGCGGGGCTGATGGCACCGCATCCCTCGATGATCAAGTCGCACGCGGGGTCGAGCTCGTGCCACGAGCCGGGGCGGTCGTCGACCCAGTTGTACGACCGCCAGCGCGGCGGGCGGCCCTCGGCGAGCGCGCGCAGCACGTGCTCGAGCACGTGGGCCTCGCCGGCCTCGAGGCCGTCCCACCCCGGGTAGACATCGTCGAGGCTCAGCAGCTGTGCCCCCGTGCGCGCCGCCAGCGCCGCCGCGTAGGTCGTCTTGCCCGCACCCGACCGTCCGTCGATGAGGGTGATGCGCGGCGCCGCCGCCTCAGCCGATGACACTCGTGAACTCCCCCGTCAGCACCGCCGCCGCCACGGCGACGACCGAGATCGCGATGCCGATGACGACGACCGCGGTGTCGGATGCGCGCCACGGCGACGGTCGAACCCACGTGCGCGGGCCGGGGGCGCCGACGCCGCGCGCCTCCATGCCGATCGCGAGCGCCGAGCCGCGCCGGATCGACAGCACGAGCAGCGCGAACACGAGGCCCAGTGCGCGCCGCACCCGGCCGCGGTCTCCGATGCCCCGAGCGCGTCGCGCCCGTTCGAGCAGCCGCGCGTCGTCGCGCAGCACGGTCAGCAGGCGCAGCGCGGCGACGCCGCCCAGCACGAAGCGACTGGGCAGGCGGAGGTTCTGGCCGAGGGCATCCCCCAGCCGCGTCGCATCGGGCCGGGCGAACAGGGCGATCGCGGGGATGCCGATGGCGAGGATGCGCAGCAGCGTCGCGAGGGCGAGCTCGAGCGAGCCGTCGCTGATGCGCACGAGCAGGAACTCGGCGTAGACGGTGCCCGACTCTCGGCCGTAGAGCACGACCGTGGCGGCGGCCAGGGGGGCCGCGATGAGCACGGGGGCGGTGCGGCGCAGCAGGGTGCCGAGCGGGATGCCCAGCAGCGGCAGGAGCAGCAACTGCAGCGTGAGGGCGATCGCGGCCGAGACGACGTCGAGCGTCGTGACGAGCAGCAGGGCCGGCACGAGCGATGCCGCAATGGCCGCGACCGGGTTGATCCGCTCACCGAGCGGCGCCCGGCCGGTTCGCTCATGCGGGCTCACCGGTGTGGAACCGGGCGTGTCGGGTCGCTCAACGGGCGTGTCGCCGTCGTCGGCCCGGTCGGCGGGTCGCTCGATCGGTGTCGCAGCAGGGAGCGCGACCTCGCGCGCGCCGAGCGCCGCCACGAGCTCGCGATCGTGCGTGGCCATGACGACGGCTCCTCCGGCATCGCGGTGCGCCGCGAGCAGAGCGGCGAGCTCGGCCCACGTGCGGGCGTCTTGCCCGAAGCTCGGCTCGTCGAGCAGCAGCACGGCGGGCGCCGAGGCGAGCGCGGTCGCGACCGAGAGCCGGCGCTGCTCGCCCCCGCTCAGGGCGAAGGGGCTCGCGCTCGCGAGGTGCCGCAGGCGCAGCCGATCGAGCAGCGCGTCGACGCGCGCACTGTCGACGCGAGCATCGTCGACCCCGCCGAGCGCGAGCTCGTCGCGCACGGTCGCGGTCACGAACTGGTGCTCGGGGTTCTGGAACACGACGCCGAACCGCGCGGCCAGCTCGCGCGAGCTCCACTCGCGGGGCGCGCCCGCCCCGAGCGCGTCGATCGTGCCGGCCGCGGGGTGCAGCAGCCCCGCGAGCGTCAGCAGCAGCGTGCTCTTGCCGGCGCCGTTGGGGCCCGTGAGCGCCACGACCTCTCCCGCTCGCACGACCAGATCGAGGCCCAGGACGATCGGCTCGCCGCCGGCCGGCCGCACGGCGAGGCCCGTCGCGCGCAGCAGCTCGTCGCCCGGTGCTGCGGTCGGGGCTGCCGGATGCTCGGGCCCGCGCCCGGGAACCCACACGCCCCCCTGCGCGAGCCGCGACCCCTGCTCGCCGAGCACGTCGGCGACGGGTCCGTCGGCCACGACCCGCCCGGCCTCGAGAACGACGACGCGGTCGACGAGGGGCGCCCACACGTCGACGCGGTGCTCGACGACGACGAGCGTGAGACCGTGCTCGTCGACGAGCGCGGCGACGGCCGCGGCGGCCTCGCGCACGCCCTCCGGGTCGAGCTGCGCCGTGGGTTCGTCGAGCAGCAGCGCGGCGGGCCGCATGGCGAGCACGCCCGCGAGCGCGAGGCGCTGCTGCTGCCCGCCCGAGAGCCGTCGGGTGTCGGCGTCGGCGAGCGCCGCGAGGCCGACGGCCTCGAGGGCGCGCGGCACCCCGGCCAGGATCTCGTCGACGGGCTCGCCGAGGTTCTCGGGCCCGAAGGCGACGTCGTCGCGGGCGCGCGCGAGCACGAGCTGGGCATCCGGATCCTGCAGCAGCAGGCCGACCCGTCCGCGTCGCGCACCGGCCTCACCGTCGTCGACCGTCAGCTGCCCCTGCCGCTCGCCCTCGTCGGCCCCACCGAGCACGCCGGCCCACGCCTGCAGCAGGGTCGACTTGCCGCTGCCCGAGGCGCCGAGCAGCAGCACGCGCTCGCCCGGTGCGATCGACAGCTCGAGGTCGGCCAGCACGGGGTCGGTGCGCCCGGCCGGGGTCCAGCTCCAGCCGTGCGCTCCGAGCGCCGCCGCCGTCGCGGTCGTCACGCCTCGGATCGTGCCTCCTCGGTCGCGACCGGCGCCGCCGGAACCGGAGTCGCACCCTCCCGACCGGCGGCGAAGCGCGAGAGGGCTCCCGTGCGCGCGAGCCCGCGCACGAGCACCCAGCTGCCGAAGCCCGCGATGACGGCGCCCGAGACGATCGCGCTCGCCGCGTAGACGAGCATGAACTCGGGGCGCGTTCCGGCGTAGTAGAACGTCAGATCCATGATCGACATGCCCACCCCGGCCCCCATGCCCGCGAGGATGGCGGGCAGCAGCCCCCAGGCGCGGTACAGCAGCACGGCGAAGACGAGCTCGGCGCCGAGGCCCTGCACGAGGCCCCAGGCGATCGCGGTCCAGCCCCACACGCCGCCGAGCAGGGCCGAGACCGAGGCTGCGACGAGCTCGCCGTAGAGCGCAGCGCCGGGCTTGCGCACGACGAGGCCCACGAGCACCGCGGGAAACAGCCAGACGGCGTACAGCAGTGCCTGCAGGCCCGGCAGCGCGACCTCGAGCGGCGCGGTGACGGGCGAGTAGACGAGGTTCCAGAGCGTCATGACGAGGCCGCCGGCGACGCCGAGCACGCTCGCGACGACGATATCGACGACGCGCCACTGCGGCGAGAAACGGGGGCGGGTGGGGGATGCTGCGGTCGTGACCATGAGAATCGTGCCTTTCGCTCTGCGCGGGCACGACCGTCGTGCCCGCAGATCGGGTTGGCACGGGTGCGAGAAGTCCTCCCTGCGCCGGCATGATCCGGATCAGGTTCGACGGTCGAAGCGTGAGTGCGCTTCCTCTCAGCCCGGTTCACCGGACTCCCGTGTACGAGGGAAAGTGTATGCCGGTTCACCTAGGATCGCGGCATGGAATTCGCCTTCTCTCCCGAGCTGCTGATCGCCTTCGCAACGCTGCTCGTGCTCGAGATCATCCTCGGCATCGACAACGTCATCTTCATCTCGATCCTCGCGGCGAAGCTCCCGCCCGAGCAGCAGAACAAGGCGCGGGTGCTGGGCCTCTCGCTCGCGATGATCATGCGCATCCTGCTGCTGTTCGCGGCCAGCTGGATCATCAGCCTCACCAACGACCTGTTCGAGCTCTTCGGCATGGGCTTCTCGGGGCGCGACCTCATCCTCATCCTCGGCGGGCTCTTCCTCGTCTACAAGGCCGTCGTCGAGATCCACGAGAAGCTCGAGGGCGCCGAGGGCCACCAGCAGTCCACGGGCAAGTCCGTGACGTTCGCGGGCATCATCGTGCAGATCCTGCTCATCGACATCGTCTTCTCGCTCGACTCGGTCATCACCGCCGTCGGCATGGTCGACGAGCTGTGGATCATGATCGCCGCCGTCGTCATCGCCATCACCCTCATGCTCTTCACGGCCAAGGCCATCAGCGACTTCGTCAACCGCCACCCCACGGTCAAGATGCTCGCCCTCGCGTTCCTCGTGCTCATCGGCACGACGCTCATCGCCGAGGGCTTCGACGTCAAGATCGACAAGGCCCTCATCTACGGCCCCATCGCCTTCGCGATCATCGTCGAGGTGCTCAACCTCGTGTACCGCGGTCGTCAGGCGAAGCGCCGCAACGAGAGCGTCGAGCCCGTCGAGCTGCGGCCCTTCCTCGTCAAAGACGAGGCGCCGGAGGATGTCACGCCCGTGCACCTGGGTGGCACCCGCCGCCCGGCACCCGACGGCCAGAATCAGCCCGACGGCGCTCCGTGACCCCCGGCGGCGGGTCGGTCGACGCGCTCGTCGAGCGCATCATGCAGCGCGCCGCCGGACTCGATGAGGGCTACCGGCGCGTCGGGCTGCTGATCTCGGCCGCCGAAGCGGTGACCGAGAGCCTCGACCTCACGACGCGCCTGCAGCGCATCGTGGGCGTGGCGCGCGAGCTCGTGGGCGCCCGGTACGGCGCGCTCGGCGTGCTCTCGCCCGACGGCGGGCTCGAGCGGTTTCTGCACGCGGGGTTCACCGACGAGCAGGTGCAGCGGCTCGGTCCCCCGCCGAGCGGCCGCGGCATTCTCGGGGCCGTCATCACCGAGGGCCGCAGCATCCGGCTCGAGCACCTCTCGCACGATCCGCGCTCGGTGGGCTTCCCAGCGCACCACCCGCCCATGGACTCCTTCCTCGGCGTGCCGATCCACGTCGATGGCACCGTGTTCGGCAACCTCTACCTGACCGAGCACAGCGAGGGGCCGTTCGACGACATCGACGAGGGCATCATCGCCGCTCTCGCCGCGATGGCGGGCACCGCGATCGCGAACTCGCGCCTCTACGAGCAGTCTCAGGATGACCGCCGCTGGCTCGCCGCCTCTGAGCGCCTCACCCAGCGCCTGCTGTCGGGCGAGGTCGGCCCCGACGACCTCGAGGCGATCACTCTCGCCGTGCGGGAGCTGACGGCAGACCCCGACACGGTCGTGACCGAGACCGCCGACGGCGGCATCGTCATCGCGCCGCCGACGACGGGGCACCCGCAGACCGAGGCGCAGCGCGAGACCGTGGCGCGGTTCGGCCGGTCGGTCGCGATCGCCCGCGAGCTCGCCCGCGCGCGCCTCGACGAGCAGCGGGTCGCGCTCACCGACGAGCGCGACCGCATCGCGCGCGACCTGCACGACCACGTCATCCAGAGCCTGTTCGCCGTCGGCCTCTCGCTGCAGAGCGTCGTCGGCGACCCCTCGAACCCCACGGGCGCGCGCATCGCCGCGCAGGTCGACGCGATCGACTCGACCATCCGGCAGATCCGCCAGGCGATCTTCCGCCTCTCGGCCCCGCCGAGCGCGGGCACCTACAGCCTGCGCGCGCGCATCAACCAGCTCGTGCGCGAGACCCTCGAGGGCGAGTCGCTCGACTCGCGTCTCGAGTTCAGCGGGCCCGTCGACACGCTCGTCGACCTCGGGCTCGGCGACGAGGTCGCGGCGGTCGTGCGCGAGGCGCTCTCGAACGCGGTGCGCCACGCACAGGCCGGGCTCATCGAGGTGAGCGTCGCCGTGCGGGGGGCGCTCGTTGTCGTGACGGTGCGCGACGACGGAATCGGCATGCCGCCCTCGGGGCGTCGCAGCGGTCTCGCCAACCTGGCAGCGCGTGCGCACGAGCGGGGCGGCTCGTTCACCATCGAGCCCGCGGATGCGCACGGCACAGAGGTGCGATGGAGCGTACCCTGGGAGGCACGATGACCCGGCCAGTCCACGTATTCCTGCTCGACGATCACGAGATCGTGCGTCGCGGCATCGCCGACCTGCTCGAGCACGAAGAGGGAATCTCGGTCGTCGGCGAAGCGGGGCTCGCCACGGGTGCCGCGGGCGCGATCCTGGGCTCGAGCGCGACCGTGGCAGTGCTTGACGGCCGCCTGCCCGACGGCAGCGGCATCGACGTGTGCCGCGATATCAAGTCGGCGCGGCCCGAGGTCGGTTGCCTCATCCTGACCTCGTACGACGACGACGAGGCCGTGCTCGCCGCCGTGCTCGCGGGGGCGAACGGCTACCTGCTCAAAGAGGTGCGCGCCACGAGCCTCGTCGATGCGATCCGCCGCGTCTCGGCGGGCGAGACGCTGCTCGACCCCGCCCTGGCCGAGGGGGTCATGGGCCGAATCGCGGCCGCGCATCCCGCATCGCCGCTCGACGCGCTCACGCCGCGCGAGACCGAGATCCTCGCCCTCATCGCCGAGGGCCTCTCGAACCGTGAGATCGGCAGCACGCTGTTCCTCGCCGAGAAGACGGTCAAGAACTACGTCAGCGGCATTCTGGCCAAGCTCGGCATGCAGCGGCGCACGCAAGCGGCGGTGCTCGCGACCGAGTGGATGCCGAAGGGCGCCGGCCGCCGCTAGGCCCGGGCGCTCAATCGCCCGCGGCGTCGGCCCGCCGCGATGCGAGCTCTTGGTGCCCCCACCGCAGGCCCTTCGCGATCGGGTACACCGCGAGAAACACCCAGGCGGGCGCCCGCAGCGCGCGATTGCGCACGTCGTGGTGGGTGTAGGTGCGGTCGAAGCGGCCGACGTACGAGACGTAGTCGCGCGGGCTGTCGTCGACCCGCCGCGCCGACATGCCGGTGACCATCGTCGGCACGTAGACGGCCGTGAGCCCCGCATCGTAGAGGTGCACCGAGATGTCGATGTCTTCGTGAAAGAGGTCGTCTTCGTCACGGCACACCTCGTCGCGGATGGCCTGCCACGCCGTCGCCCGCAGCGCCATGTTGCTGCCGAACACGAAGTGGTACTCACGGGCGAGGCGCAGCATCGCACGCCGCAGGGTGTCGTCGGCGCGCAGGCCGAAGCGGCGCAGCGGCATGTCGTAGTACAGCACCGGGCCCGTTGCGGCGGCCACGCTCGGGTCGACGAAGGCCTTCTGCACCTCGGCGACCCACGTCGGCTCCAGCACCGAGTCGGCGTCGATGCGGCCGATGACCTCGCCCGTCGCGCTGTCGAGCCCGAGGTTGCGCGTCGGCACGAGCCCCTGCTCGTCGAACTGTCGCAGCAACCGCAGCGGAGCATCCGGGTTCGCCGCCTGCAGCTCGGCGACGATCTCGGCGGTGCGGTCGGTCGAGCGGTTGTCGACCACGATGACCTCGTGGGCGGGCACGGTCTGCGTGAGCGCGGCGGTGACGCACGAGCGGATCGTCTGCTCTTCGTTGTAGGCCGGCACGACGATCGAGACCGTCGGCAGCGCCCCGGTCACGATCGCACCCCGACGGGCTCGCCCGGCACCGTGTCGACGGCGGCGGCGAGCAGCGAGACCGTGACCGCGCCGCCCTTCGTGGCCTGGGTGCCGACGGGGCGGAACCCGAGCCGCTCGTGGAAGGCGAGGCTTCCGGGGTTCGGCGGGTCGAGATTGACCTCGCACGTCACCTCGCGGCGGCCGTGCGACCGCGCCTCGGCGAACACCGCGTCGTAGAGCAGAACCCCGAGGCCGCGACCGCGCTCGCTCTCGGCGATCACGATGCGGTCGACGTAGAGGTGGTCGACCCCGCGCGCCTCGAAGTAGGCGTAGTTCTCGCTCTCGTACGCGGCTCCGGGGCTCATCGCGATCACGAAGCCGACGAGCCGGCCGTCGCGCTCGAGCCCGAGGGCGAGCTCGGCGAGGCCGATGAGGCGCGCGAGCTGCGGGGCGGGGGTGATCGGCACGGCGGGCGCCGCCGCATCGTTGAGAGCGACGAGCTCGTCGGCGTCGGCCACCGTGAGCGGGCGCAGCGAGACGCCGTCGGGAAGAGGACGGGCGGAGCGGTCGTGCATGGGGAGGACTCCTGTTCTGACCTGGATGTGGCCGCCGCGCAGCGAGCGGCCGCGCACGTGCTCAGCGGTGCGCTCGAGCGCCGTCCACGGTCGGGCCTCGAGGTCGGCCCCGCCGAACCCGGCGAACGCGCGCGCGAGCGGCGCGATCACCCGGGCGGCGCCGGAGGGTTCTTGCATGTCGACGATCGCGACGCGCGCCCCCGGCCGGGCCGCGGTCATCGCGCGCCGCCAGGCCTCGGCGGGGTCGGCCATGATCGAGAGGGTGTAGGTGGCGAGCACCACGTCGGCGAGGCCGCCGAGCTCGGCGACGACGCGACGGGGGTCGAGCGCGACCGCATCGGTGCTGAGCAGGCGCACGGTATCGAGCCCCCGCCGTTCGGCCCGCCGGCGCGCCACCTCGAGCATCGACGCGCTGAGATCGACGCCGAGGATGCGCCCCTCGGGGGCGACCGCCGCGTGCAGCAGCGGATGGTTGAGGCCTGTGCCGCAGCCGAGGTCGAGCACGCGCTCGCCCGGACGCGGATCGAGCAGCCGGATCGCCTCGGTGCGCCCGACGCGGTAGACCGGCCACTCGGCCGAGAGCAGGTCGTAGAGCCGCGCCCCCGAGCGGTATCGCTCGCGTGACCCCATGACCCTTCCCCTCGTCGTCGAGTGCTGTTCGTCGTCGTCAGTGCTCGTACGACCCGGTACCCGGTCCAGGGTAACAAGCCGCGGCGGCGATACGCTCGGCCCATGACCACCGCCTCTGCGCCCGCCCTCGATGTCGACCTGCTCGTGATCGGGGGCGGCACGGCCGGGCTCGTCGCCGCGAAGACCGCCGCACGCTTCGGCACGAGCACCCTGCTCGTCGAGGCGCACCGCATGGGCGGCGACTGCCTGTGGACGGGGTGCGTGCCGTCGAAGTCGCTCATCGCCGCCGCCGACACCGCCGCTCGCGCCCGCAACGGCGGCCGGCTGGGCATCGAGACCGACGCCGTGCGCGTCGACTTCGCGGCCGTCATGCGGCACGTGCACGCGGCGATCCACGAGATCGAGCCCGCCGACTCGGCCGAAGTGGTCGAAGCAACAGGTGCTCGCGTCATCATGGGCCGGGCGCGATTCACGGGGCCGCGCAGCGCCGAGGTCGAGCCCCTCGACGGCAGCGGCGCGCGCCTCGTGCGCTTTCGCCAGGCGATCATCGCCACGGGCTCGGCGCCCGAGGTGCCCGCGCTGCCCGGCATCGACGGCATCGCGGTGCTCACGAGCGACGAAGTGTGGGATCTCGACGAGCAGCCCGAGCGGCTCGCCGTGCTCGGCGCGGGCGCGATCGGCTCGGAGCTCAGCCAGGCCTTCGCCCGCCTCGGCTCTCGAGTGACGCTCGTGCAGCGCAACGCGCGCGTGCTGCCCAAGGAGGATCCCGACGCCTCGGCCCTCGTCGCCGCGGCCATGGCCCACGACGGCATCGATGTGCGGGTGTCGACGACGGTCGAGCGGGTCGAGGCCGGGGCCGATGGCCGCGCGGGCATCCTGCACCTCTCCGACGGCGCGGCCGTGCCGTTCGACCGCCTGCTCGTGGCGCTCGGCCGCACCCCCCGCATCGCCGGGCTCGGCCTCGAGGCGGCGGGGGTGCGCCTCGACGAACGCGGCTACGTCGCCGTCGACGCCGCGCTGCGCTCGAGCAACCCGCGCATCTGGTCGGCGGGCGACGTCAGCGGGCTGCCCCAGTTCACCCACATCGCGGGCGTCAACGGCAGCCTCGCGGCCACGAACGCGGCGCTCGGGCTGCGGCGACGGGTGGATGCTGATGCCGTGCCGCGCGTCACCTTCACGCACCCCGAGGTCGCGGCCGTGGGGCTCGCGCCCGCCGAGGCCGCGGCGGCGGGCTGCACGGTGCGCGAGGTGCGCCACGAGCACACCGACCGCGCGATCGCCGAGGGCGAGACGGCGGGCTTCACGCGCCTCGTCGTCGACGCGAAGGGCCGCGTGCGCGGCGCGGTCATCGTCGGGCCCCGCGCGGGCGAGACGATCGGCGAGGCCGCGCTCGCCGTGCGCCAGGGCATCACGACGAGCGCGATCGCGAGCACGACGCACCCCTACCCGACCTACAGCGACGCCCTCTGGAACGCCGCGATCGCCGATGTGCGGGTGCGGCTCGAGCGCGGCGCAGTCGCGCGCGCCATCGCGGTGCTCGCGCGCTGGCGGCGATTCACCACGCGGTAGACGGGCCGCCCCGACCCAGGCGTCAGCGCAGGGCGCGGTAGCCGGCCACCATGCGCTGCACGGCGCTCACGCCGACGAGCGCCGCCCAGCCGATCGCGATGGGCGCGGCCCAGAACGGCAGTATGAGCCACAGGGCGTGCACGACGATCGTCTCGGTGCCCTCGGCGATGCGGCCGAGGAACGACAGCGAGCGTCCGTCGTCGAGCTGACGACCGGTGCGCTCGGCGATCGACGAGAACGCCAGGAAGGCCGCGCCGTTGATGTAGTACGCGAGCAGCACGGCGAGGAACGGCCACCACGGGGCGCCGAAGCCGGCCGTCGCCCCGACCGCGACGCCCACGACCGTCGCGCCGTAGACGACGAAGTCGGCCGTGATGTCGAGAAAGCCGCCCGCCTCGCTGTGCGCGGCCCCCGCGGGCGCCGCCGCGCGACGACGGCGCGCGAGGGCGCCATCGAGCCCGTCGACGACGCGCGAGAGCAGCCAGAGCACGAGCGCGGGAATCCACCACTGCACGGCGGCCGCGACCGCCGAGCCGAGGCCGATCGCGAGCCCCGCCAGGGTGAGGCCGTCGGGCGTGATGCCCGGGCGGTCGAGGGCGCGCGCGAGAGCATCCACGGGTCGCGCGATGAGCGCGCGCATCGGGCGATCGAGCATCAGGACTCCGTCAGTGGGGCGGTCGGGGGTGCCGCGGCCGCGGCATCACGACGTATTCGGCGCCCTCGCTCGCCCAGGATGGCCCCGGCGATCGTGAGGGCTCCGAGCAGCCCGATCGCCAGCCAGGCCGGCCACTGCAGCTCGAGACCGAAGGCTCCGAGAGCGACGTAGGCCGCCGTGCCCGGGATGATGCCGAGCGCTGTTCCGAGCGCGTAGTCGCGGCGCCGCACGGCCGTGAGCCCCGCGCCGTAGTTGATGGCCGTGAAGGGGATGACCGGGATGAGCCGCAAGCCGATGACGGTCGCGAGGCCGCGCCGCTGCAGCAGGGCGTCGAGTCGCGCGACGCGTGCGCCCGTGAACCGTTCGACCGCCTCGCGGCCGAGCGCCCGGCCGAGCACGAACGCGATCGCCGCGCCCAGCAGGGCGCCGAGGTAGACGAGCACGAGGGCGAGGCCGAAACCGAACACGAGGCCCGCCGCGATCGAGAGCACGTTCTTGGGGGCGGGCGTCAGGGTGATCGCCGCGTAGAGCACGATCGTGACGATCGCACCCCCCCATCCGAGCTGCTGCACGCCTGCGCGCACCTCGTCGACGGGCGGCAGGGGAACGAGAAGCCAAACCGCGACGCCCGCCGCGACGAATACCACGAGAGCGATCGCACGGACGATGACAGCGGTGCGGCGAACCCGATCGGGGCCGCCGCCCGTGTCGGAGCCCGGCGCATCGGTCATGGTGGGTAAGTCTAAGAGTCGGCCGAACCGACTCGACCACCCCCGGCCCGCACCGACCGACCGATCGAGGAGAACCCATGTCACCCCAGCACCCCGCCCGTCGAGCCGCGCTCGCCGCGACGATCGCCCTCGGGCTCGTCGTGCCGCTCGCCGCGTGCTCGGCGCCCGCCGCCGACGACCAGCAGTATGAGAGCTGGGACGAGGTCGTCGCGGCCGCGCAGGGTCAGACCGTCAAGCTGTGGATGTACGGCGGCGACGAGCAGGGCAACGCCTACGTCAACGACGTGCTGGTGCCGGCCGCGGCCGAGCTCGGCGTGACGCTCGAGCAGGTGCCGATCGCCGACACGCCCGACGCCCTCAACCGCATCCTCAGCGAGGTGCAGGCCGGCGAGACCGACGGCGAGGTCGACCTCGTGTGGGTCAACGGCAACAACTTCGGCACGGGCAAAGAAGCGGGCGCCTGGGAGTGTGGCTGGACGGACCTGCTGCCGAACATGGCGCTCACCGACCCCGCCGACCCGCTGCTGCTCGACGACTTCGGCACGCCCGTCGACGGCTGCGAGGCGCCGTGGCACAAGGCGCAGTTCACCTTCGTCTACAACAGCGACACCGTCACCGACGTGCCGAGCTCGCTCGACGAGCTGCTCGACTGGGCCCGCGCGAACCCGGGCCGCTTCACGTACCCGGCTCCGCCGGACTTCACGGGCTCGGTATTCGTGCGCGAGGTGCTCTACAGCGTGAGCGGCGGCTACGAGAACGTGCCGCTCGCGTTCGACCAGGCCGCGTTCGACGAGCTGACGCCCGCGCTCTACGCCGAGCTGCAGGATCTCGAGCCGAGCCTCTGGCGCGGCGGCGAGACCTACCCGCAAGACTCGAACGAGCTCAACCAGCTGTTCGCCGACGGCGAGGTCGACTTCACGATGACCTACGGCCCCGCGACGCTCACGCAGCTCGTGGCCGACGGCACCTACCCCGCCGGCACGAAGGTGCTGACGCTCGACGAGGGCACGGTCGGCAACGCGAGCTTTCTCGGCCTCGCCTCGACCTCGGGCAGCAAGGCCGGCGCGATGGTCGTCGCCAACCTGTCGCTCTCGGCCGAGCAGCAGGCCGCCAAGGCCGAGCCCGAGGTGTGGGGCCAGTTCACGGTGCTCGACCTCGACCAGCTGAGCGACGAGCAGCGCGCGCTCTTCGACGCCCTGCCCTCTTCGCCCGTCGTGCCCGCCTACGACGTGCTGAGCGAGAACGCCAACCCCGAACTCGCGGCGGCGTGGGTCACGCCCATCGACGAGGGCTGGCGCCAGCTGGTGCTCGCGCAGTAGGGCCGAGCACCATCGTCGCCATCGACTCCCTGACGCCGGGGGCCCGCACCGCGGGCTCCCGGCGCTGGGCGTCAATCGCGCTCGTCGCCCCCGCCGTCGCGATCGCCGGTTTCGTCGTGCTCGGCGGCATCGGAATGTCGCTCGTGCAGAGCCTCGGGCTGCTGCCCCTCGTCGGCGAGCCACGCCTCAGCCTCGACGCCTACCTCGCCAACGGCGACGAGCTGCTGACGGGCCTGGGGCTCTCGCTGGGCATCGCCACCGCATCCACCGTGCTGTCATGCGTCATCGGCCTCACCGCGGCCGTCGTCATCACGCAGGGCCGCACGACGGGTCGACTCGTCGCCGCGCTCAGCGCCCTGACGATCCCCGTGCCTCATCTCATCGGGGCCGCAGCGGTCGGCCTGCTGATCTCGGACGCGGGCGTGCTGCCCCGGATGCTCGGCATCGACGGCACCGACTGGCCCGACCTCGTCGGCGGGCCCTGGTGGGTCGCCGTGGTGCTCGAGTACACCTGGAAGGAATCGGCGTTCGTCGCCCTCGTCGTGGCGGGCGTGCTCGCCTCACGCGTCGCGCGCTACGACGAGACCGCCGCCCTGCTCGGCGCCTCGCGCGCCCGCCGGCTGCGGCACGTCGTCATCCCGCTCGCGACGCCCGCCGTCATCGTGAGCGCCATCATCATCTTCGTCTACACCTTCGGCTCGTACGAGGTCGCCTGGCTGCTCGGCCGGCCGTACCCCGAGCCCCTGCCCGTGCTCGCCTTCCGGCTGTTCGATGCCATCTCGCTCACCTCGCGGCCCGAGGCCGCCGCCGTCGCCGTCATCACGACGGCCGTCTCGCTCGTCGTCGTCGCGCTCGGCATGGCCCTGCTGCGGCGCACGCCGCTGTGGCGGTGATGCGGCGATGGCCATGATGATCCCCTACGGCGAGCGTGTCACACCCGATGACCGCACGGTCGCGGCCCGCCCGCTCATGCGCCCGCGGCCCGCCGGCCGCACCCTGCGCATCGTCGTGGCGAGCCTGCTCGCCGTCTGGTTCGCGCTGCCCCTCGTGCCCCTGCTGCTGTGGTCGGTCGCCAACCGCTGGTCGGCACCCGCTGCGTTGCCGACCGAGTGGGGGCTCGACGGCCTCGCCTCGGCCGTCACAGCGGGGGCGGTGCCCGCCTTCGGCCGATCCCTGCTGCTGGGCCTCGTGGTCGCGGCCGTCGCCACGCCCCTCGGGGCCATGGCCGCGCGAGCGCTGGCCCGAGGAGCCGTGCCGGCGCCGCGGCTCGTGAGCGGCATCCTGCTCGCCCCGCTCGCCCTGCCCGCCTTCGTGGCCGTCATGGGGCTCACGATCGTGCTGCTGCGCGCCCGGGTGCCGGGGCTCATCGGCGTCGTGATCCTGCTCGTCGCCGCCGCGCTGCCGTACACGGTTTACACGATGCGGGTCGCCTACGCGGCCCACGACCTGGCCTACGAGGAGGAGGCGCGCACGCTCGGCGCCTCGCGGGCGCAGGTGCTGTGGCGCGTGCACCTGCCGCTCGTGGCCCCCGGGCTCGCGCGCGCGGCCTTCCTCGCCTTCCTCGTCGGCTGGAGCGACTACGTCGTCACCGTGCTCGTCGGCGGGGGCACCATCGTGACGCTGCCGCTGCTCGTCGCCTCGTTCGCGGCCGGGGTCGGCAATGACGCCGTCGTCGCCGTGCTCTCGCTCAGCGCCATCGTGCCGCCGCTCGTGCTGCTGCTCGGCCTCGGCCGCTTCGGCCGCCGCTACCCCACCGCCCGCTACCTCACCGGCCCCACGGCCAGTCGTTCCCCGAAAGGTGCCCCGTGAGCGCCAGCCTCGCCCTCGATTCGCTGACGAAGGTCTTCGACGGCGCCATCGCGCCCGCGCTCGAGTCGGTCTCGCTCGGCGTCGACGCCGGCGAGTGCCTCGCCATCCTCGGCCCCTCCGGCTCGGGCAAGAGCTCGGTGCTGCGCGCTATCGCGGGGCTCGACGCGCCCACCTCCGGGCGCATCCTCGTCGACGGCACCGATGTCGCGGGCGTCGCCCCCGAGCGCCGCGGCATGGCCATGGTGTTCCAGCGGCCCCTGCTGTTCCCGCACCTGAGCGTGCTCGACAACGTGGCCTTCGCCGCGACCGTCGCCGGGCAGCCCAAGCGCGAGGCACGGGCCGACGCCCGGCAGTTTCTCGAGCTCGTGCAGCTCGAGGGCTTCGGCGAGCGCCCCGTCACGGCGCTCTCGGGCGGGCAAGAGCAGCGGGTCGCCATCGCGCGCGCGCTCGCCGCGCGCCCGCGCGTGCTGCTGCTCGACGAGCCGTTCAGCGCGCTCGACCCCGAGCTGCGCTCAGACATGCACGCGCTGCTGCGACAGATCCGCCAGCAGCTCAATCCGACGATCGTCATGGTCACGCACGACCGCGACGAGGCCGCTGTCGTCGCCGACCGCGTCGCCCTGCTGAGCGCCGGGCGGCTGCTGCAGCACGACACGGTCGAGCGGCTCTACACGCGCCCCGTCGCGCTCGCGGTCGCGCGCCTCATGGGCGGGCGCATCGAGCTGCCCGGCGAGGTGCGCGGCGGCGTGCACCGCTCGGCGCTCGGCGACATCGCGGCCCCCGACGGCGAATCGTGGCCCGAAGGCCCCGGGATGCTCGTGGTGCGCCACGAGGCCGTGCAGGTCGCGACGCTCGAGGCGGGCGTGCCCGAGGGCATGGTGGGCATCGAGGTCGTCGTGGCCGACCGGCGGGCGCGGGGACCTCGCGCCGAGATCACCCTGGCCGGCGGCGAGGCCATGCTCGAGGCCGAGGTGCCCGCGAGCCGGCCGCTCGTCGTGGGTCAGCGCGCGACCGCGCTCATCCCGCGCTCGGCGTGCACGGTCGTTCCGCTCGACGAGCGGGAGGGCATCCGGCCCCCGGTCTGACCCGGGTCGGGTGGCCCGCTACCAGCGCGAGGCGCTGTCGGCGAGCTCGTCGACCTTGCCGTTCGAGATGCCGGTGCGGCGCTCGCCCTTGGGCTCGAGGGGCAGCAGCGTGCGCAAGCCGATGTTCTCGATCGGGTCGAGCACCGAGTGCTGAGCGCAGGCCGGCACGAGCTCGCCCGTCTCGGGGTGGCTCATGGCGTACATGCACGATCCGAGGCGCTCTTGCGTCTCTTTGAGCTTCGGGTCGTCGGCCACGATGCCCTGCTTCATCATCTCCCACGCCGGCTTGACCTGCTCGGCGTCCATGAAGTTGTGCACGACGAAGGTCTTGAAGCTCACCTTGCCGCGCCGGGCCGCGCGCAGCAGCGCGCGCATGCCGCCGCCGCGCTTGACGATGCGCGCGACCAGGCCGACCATCGGCGGCAGGTCTTGCGGGTGGCTCAGCACCGCGCGCATGACCTTGATCGTGAGCGCCCAGGTGGGAACATCGCCGAAGATCATGCCGCCGTAGTGCTTGAGGAACCGGTCGCGGGCCGCGATGTCTTTCGGCTCGTCGGCGTCGAGCACCGAGGCGAACCGCCCGTCGACCATGACGCCGACCGTGTGGCGGTTGCAGCGCGGGTCGCCGAACTGCACGGCCTTGTGGGGCAGCTTCTGGCCCGCGCCGGCCTCGATGCGCTCCCACACCGCGTCGATCGTGACCTCTTCGAAGTTCTCCTTCCAGCGGCGGTCGTCGCCGATGAAGGCCGCGGGCTGGAACGACATCATGTCGTAGGGCATCGCGAGCACGTCGCGCGTGACCTGCTCGACCTCGTCGAGGTTGGTCGGCGTCACCGTCATGTTGTGGGCGAGGTACGAATCGACCTTGTGCTCGGCCTTGAGCTTCTCGAACATGGCCGCGAACTCTTCGCGGAAGGGGTTGAGCTCGGCCTCGCTCTTGGGCCGCACGGCACCGCGGCGCCCCCGCATGAGCGAGTCGAAGTGGGCGGCGAACGAGACCTTCTTGAAGGCGGGCTTGCCCTGCTCGTCGAGCACGACGTCGATCAGGTAGTCGTAGTCGAAGTCGCCGTGCGTCATCGACATGGGCTCGCGGCCTACGGCGCGCATGGCGAGCAGGGTGTCGCGGTGCGCCTTGGGCGGCAGCAGGCTCACCTCGCCGCCGATGAGCTGCGCGTGGGCGCGCGGGCCGCGGATCTGCCGCAGCAGCGCCATCTGCTTCGTCACCTCGGTGACGGTGTGGTCACCGTCGATGCGCACCTTGTTGGCGTCGGCCGAGTGGTAGCAGGGCGAGCACGTGAGGTTGCACTTGGGGAACACGCCATGCGTGCCCTCGCAGCCGACCGCGCACTTGCCGAGCAGCTGCTCGGGCGTCTTGGCGTGCTCGGGCAGCTCGGCCCAGCGCTTGTCGAGCGCCCGGCGCGTGTCGGGGTGGATCGGCCGCGTCTGCAGCTCGAACTCGCGAAGGGCGGTGGCGATCGACATGGGGGCTCCTCGTGCGGTTCGTCAGACGGTTCCCGGTGCACCGGGGCCGTCGGTCGTCAGTCTAAGCACGAGGGGTTCGGAACCGAGCCCTCATCGGTTTGGTCGTCGGTCGCGCCGCCGATCGGCCCGCGTGCGAAACCGTGCGGGCCAGCGCCGCTATTGGGCGCCGTTGGCGGCGAGCCAGGGCAGCGGATTGATCGCGCCACCGCCGATGCGCAGCTCGAAGTGCAGGTGCGGGGCCGTCGTGACGCCCGTGCTGCCGACGGTGCCCACCTGGTCGCCCACGCGCACCTCGTCGCCCACCCGCAGGGTGAGCGAGCCGTTCTCCATGTGCCCGTAGACGCTCGAGATCGCCTGGCCGTTCACGACGTGATCGATGATGAGGTAGACACCGAGGGTGCTGCCCGAGGTGACGACTTTGCTCACGACGCCATCGGCCATCGCGACGATGGGGGTGCCGCGGCCCGGGTTCCAGTCGACCCCCTGGTGCTGCGTCGAGCAGGCGCCGCAGGCCTGGTCGCGCGGACCGAAGGGGCTGCCGACCGGGGCCCCCGAACCGACGGGGTACATGACGGGCGGCCGCACGTCGATCGTGAACTCCGGCCGCGCCGAGGGGACTGCCGCTGCGAGCGCATCGGCCTCGGCCGCGGCGGCCTCGTCGGCGGCGCCGTCGGTCGTTGCGCTCAGCGATGCGGCGGCGGCCGCCGCGGGGTCGGCGGCGTCAGCGACGGCGCCCTCGGGCGCGGTCACGAAGAGCTGCGGGGCCGGTTGCGACGACTGCTCCGCCTGCTCGGCGGCCACGGCCAACGCCGTCGAGACCCCGTTGCCGAGCAGCAGGGTGAGCGTGATGACCGAGGCAGCGGCGACCAGCAGGTGGTGGCGAACCCGGTAGGGGTCGAGCGCGACAGCGCGCGGCAGCGAAGGGTGCAGAAGATGGAGCATGAGAAGAGAAACACTTCCTGGTGGCGGCCGGCAGGCCGTGGACACGGTGAGTGCACGTCATTGCGCAGTTCGACCTCGCGGCACCCGGTCGGGCACTCGGCACAAGGTCAGGAGGTCGTCGCACCCGCTCCGGCGGAATCATTCGCACCGGCGGCACTCGCCCCTGTCGGCTACGCAGCCAACACTCCAGCCTGACGCAGAAACCTGTGAAAGTGCTGTTCGTGGCCGAACGATCAGGCGATCGTTGCGCCGAACGCGAGCCCGAGCAGATACGTGGCGGCCGCCGCGCCGTAGCCGATCGCCAGCTGGCGCAGGGCGCGCTTGAGCGGCGAGGCTCCCGAGAGCACCCCGACGATCGCTCCTGTCACGAGCAGCGCGAGGCCCACGAGCAGGGCCGAGACCGCGATCGCCGTGACCCCGTCGAGCCCCAGCAGGTACGGGATCACCGGGATGACGGCCCCCGAGGCGAAGAACGCGAAGCTCGAGAGCGCCGCACCCCACGCCGAGCCGATCGCCTCGTGCTGCTCGGCCTCGGCCTCCGCCGCCCGGGCCGCGGCGGCCACCGGGTCGTAATCGGCCAGGATGCGTCGCGCATGCTCGACCGCCTGCGCCTCGTCCATGCCGCGGGCGCGGTACACGAGCGCCAGCTCGTTCGCGTCGACATCGAGGTAGGGCAGCGCGGTGTGCGCCTCGGGGTCGGGGGTGGAGGCATCGAGCAGTTCGCGCTGCGAGCGCACCGAGACGTACTCGCCGGCCCCCATCGACAGGGCGCCAGCGAGCAGCCCCGCGAGGCCCGTGAGCAGCACGGCACCCGGCCCGAGCCCGGCCGCCCCGATGCCCATCACGAGGGCGAGGTTGCTGACGAGGCCGTCGTTGGCGCCGAACACGGCCGCCCGAAAGGTTCCCGACAGGCGCTGGCGGCCACGTGCCGCGAGGCCCCGCACGACCTCTCCGTGGATGCGCTCGTCGGCGGCCATCGCGGCCGTCGCGTGCGCGTCGTCGGCGTACGGCGAGCGCGACTCGGCCCGCTGAGCCAGGGCGAGCACGAAGACGCTGCCGAATCGGCGGGCGAAGAACCCGAGCACGCGCGTGCGAAGCGACACCGCGGGCACGCGCTCGGCGTGGGCCCCGAGCAGGGCGACCCAGTGCGCCTCGTGCCGCGACTCGGCCTCGGCGAGGGCGAGCAGGATCGCGCGCTCCTCGCCCGACCGTCGTGCCGCGAGGTCGCGGTAGACGGCGGCCTCGGCGCGCTCGTCGGCGAGGTACCGCCGCCACCGACGCACGTCGGCGGGGTTCGGCTGGGCGCTCGCGGTCACGCGCCCATGATGTCAGCGGGGGCGAGGCGGGCGCAGTTCGGTGCTCCGAAACGGTCGAGGCCGAGCATCCACGGCCCGATCAGCGGGTCGTCACCAGCCCCAGGTGCCGGGCGCGCCCTTGAACGGGCCGACGATGCTCGCGGTGATCCACCCGCCGTAGAAGCCGCCCTCTTGCGCGGTGACGGTCTCGCCGTCGACCGTGCAGCGGTCCATGCGGCCGGGGTACACCGACACATAGCCCGCGATGCTCTCGAAGCCGCGGCTCGGGCTCGGGTAGTACCAGCCCGCCCGCTCGGCGACGACGCCGCCGCCGCCCACGATGTCGAAGTACGCGGCACGGCCCTTGAACTCGCAGAACGACGAGCCCTCACCGGGCACGAGCGCACCGTCGACGAAGTCGTCGGGCGGCAGGTAGTAGGCGGGGGGATGACTCGTCTCGAGCACGCGCACGGCACGCGTCGTGTCGGCGATGAGCCGACCACCCAGCTCGATGGTCACGCGCGCGGGCACGGGCTCGACCCGCGGGGGCCGTGGATAATCCCAGACCGACTCCTGGCCCGGTCCCGGCTCGATGCGCTTCGGCCGCGCCATGATCGCGGCCTAGAACCCGAAGTCGCCGAAGTCGCCGAAGCCGCCGCCGTCGAACCCGCCCGCGTCGGCCGCACCGGCATCGGCGGCACCGGCGTCCGCGGCACCGGCGTCTGCGGCACCGGCGTCCGTCGCCCCGGCATCCGTCGCCCCGGCATCCATCGGCGGCAGGAAGGCGCTCGCGAGCGCCGAGCCGATGACGTAGCCCGCGACGGTGCCGAGCAGCGAGGCGCCCACCATCTGACCGAACGAGGGGCCGGCGAGCGAGCGCTCCATGGTTCCAGGCTGCCGCAGCTCTGACCGCGTGGCGGCGCGCGCGAGCGTGCCGGGCTCGTCGTCGGCGGGCGCCTCGCCCGCGGGGGCCGTGCGCGCGAACTCGTTGAACACGAGGCGCCTCTGCTCGGGGCTCAGCTTCGCGAAGGCCTCGGCGTGCACCTGCTCGATCGTCTCGGGCGGTGCGGTCTGCAGCAGGTAGCGGTAGCGCTCGACGGCGCGGTCGTCGTCGGTGCGCGCACCGGCACGACGCGGTGCGGGCTCGGGGGTCGGGGCGCCGAAGAGGCGGTCGAAGAAGCTCATGCGGTGTCTCCTGGGGGTCGGATCCCCCACATTAAGGCCCGACGTTCGGTGCAGGCTGTGCAGAGCTCGTGTAACAACTCGGTGAAGGATGCCCCCGCAGCGCCCCCTGTGCACTACTGTCAAGAGCGAAGTTGATACGCCTCGGCGATCCGAACGTGCGGTGCAAGCAGTACGTGCTCTCGTATAGAGCAGGATTCACGAGTGGTTCGACTGGTGGTTTCGACAGTCGAAACTCCGTGAGTAACAAGGAGTCAGTAATGACGACAGGCACTGTTAAGTGGTTCAACGCCGAAAAGGGTTTCGGTTTCATCACCCCCGATGACGGAAGCGCCGACGTGTTCGCGCACTTCTCCGCCATCCAGTCGAACGGCTACCGCTCGCTCGACGAGAACCAGAAGGTCGAATTCGACGTCGCGCAGGGCCCCAAGGGTCTGCAGGCCGAGAACATCCGCCCGCTCTAGTTCCCTCCCCGTTTCTTCGAGCCGGCTCACGCTGATCCGGCTCACGAAACAAGCACGACAGCCGCCCCCCGATGACGTGGGGCGGCTTTCGTCATTCCTGCACACGTTTGTCGCACCGAAAACGACACCTCGCACGCTCACCATCGTGCGAACTGTCGCAAACCGTGAGAGGGGCGCTCGGTTCCGCTACTCGGCGGTGACGAAGTCGATGAGCTGCTCCACCCGGCCGAGCAGCGCCGGCTCGAGGTCGGCGTAGCCCCGCACGCTGCCGCGGATGCGCCGCCAGGCCGCCGCACGATCCGCCACTGTCTCGTGGGGCCAGCCGAGGGCGCGGCACGTTCCGCTCTTCCAGTCCTGCCCGCGCGGCACGTCGGGCCACGCCGCGATGCCGACCACGGCCGGGCGCACTGCCTGCCAGATGTCGATGAATGGATGCCCGATGGCGAGCACGTGCCGGGCATCCACCCGCGCGATCGCCTGCTCGACGAGCCGCATCTCCTTCGATCCGGGCACCCAGTGGTCGACGAGCACCCCCACGCGGCGCCCCGGCGATGGGGCGAAGTCGACGAGCAGCTCGGCCAGGTGATCGACGCCCTCGAGCAGCTCGACCACCACCCCTTCGAGGCGCAGGTCGTCACCCCACACCTGCTCGACGAGCTCGGCATCGTGGCGACCCTCGACCCAGATGCGGCTCGCGCGGGCCACACGCGCGCGGGCGTCCGCCACCGCGAACGAGCCGCTCGCCGTGCGGGCGCGCGTCGCGGGGGCGGCCGGCGCCGCGGGGGCGACGAGTCGCACCGGAGCGCCGTCGACGAGGAAGCCCGCACCGAGCGGGAACACCCGAACGCGGCCGTGCCGATCTTCGAGGTGCACATTTCCCGCGTCGACGCGCACGACGGCGCCCACGAAGCCCGCCGCGTTCTCGGCGGCGGCACCGGCGGGCAGTTCGACGACGAGGTCGAGGTCGGCGGGGGTCTCGGGCACGACCGTGCGCCCGACTGCCCGCCAATCGCCGGAAAGCACGTCGTCGCTGTAGTCACGCATCCCGCGAGGCTATGAGGTGGCACGTCGACGCACGCGATGCCTCGCCGATGTCGTCGTATGGCCGCGGTGAGTAGGGTGTGCGCATCACGACACGCGATGCGAGGGAGAAGCCGTGCGTTCGACCGGTCAACTGTTCCGCTGGGGGCTCACCAGCCTGCTGCTCGTGCCCGTCGCCGGCTTCGGCTGGTTCGCCGCGGGCGGCGCCGTGGGCTTCTTGTGGCTCGCGCTGGCCCTCGTGCTGCTCGGCGGCGGGCTCAACGCCGCCGCGATCGTGCGCGGCGTTCGCCGCGTCGGCTCGGGCGCGCTCATGACGAGCCTCGACGGCATGACGCCGGGCGACCGCGCGGGCGAGTTCCTCGACGAACCGCTCGCCCCCCGTCAACGCGTCATCCTCGTCGACGGCACCGTGGTGGGCGAGGGCGGGGTCGACAATCCTGTGACGCCGGGCCCCGCCTCGCGCGGCGTCCGACGCCGCGTGGGCCTCGCCGCGGCCGCGGCACTGCTGGGGCTCGTCGCGTTCGGGGCGTTCGCGCTCGCGGTCGAGCAGCCGCTCGCGATCGCGCAGGGCCAGCTGACGCTCGACGAGGTCTACGCCGTCTGGGGCACGGCCTCGCGCGTGGGCTTCACGATCACGATGACCATCTGGGTCGTGCTCTCGCTCGCCGTCGTGCTCGGCGTGGCCGTGCTCGCGCTGCTGCCGGCGCTCGCCGCCGACCGCATCCTGACGCCGCGGCGCATGCTCGCCGCGGCGTGCATCGCCGGCAGCGCGATCGTCGTCGCCGCATGGTTCCCGCACCTCAGCATGGGCATCAGCCTGCCCGACGAGCTGCCCTTCCCCGCGGGCGGCGTGCAGAGCGCCGCGAGCCTCGCCTTCGGGCTCGCGGGGGTCGCGCTCAGCGCGATCGCCATCCTCATCACCGTGCCCGACTGGCGGCGCCCGACCCGCTGACGGCGGCCGCGGCCGCGCCGCTTGACAGGCCTCGACTTCTCTGGCTAGTTACTTGACTAAGTAACCAACACAGAAGGGAGGCTCGCGTGGACGACGGTCGACCGATCTTCCTCCAGATCGCCGAGCTGATCGAGAACCAGATCATCGACGGCTCGCTCGCCGAGGGCGCCCAAGTGCCCTCGACGAACGAGTTCGCGGCGTTCCACCGCATCAACCCGGCCACGGCACTCAAGGGCATCGCCCTGCTCGTCGACGCGGGCGTGCTCTACAAGCGCCGGGGTATCGGCATGTTCGTCGCCGAGGGCGCGCGGGCTCGCCTGCTCGACGAGCGCCGCGAGCGGTTCGCCGCCGAGTACGTGCAGCCGCTCGTCGTCGAAGCGCGTGCGCTGGGCCTCACCACCGACCACCTCATCGAGATGATCCGAAAGGGCACCCCATGACCACCATCGTCGAGGCGCGCGGCCTCACGAAGCACTATCGCGGCATCACGGCCGTCGACGGCGTCGACTTCACGCTCGAGCGCGACACCATCACGGGCCTGCTCGGCCGCAACGGCGCGGGCAAGACCACCCTCATGCACCTGCTCACGGGGCAGGAGTTCGCGAGCAGCGGCTCGATCACCGTGGCGGGCGAGAGCCCCGTCGAGAACCCGCGCGTGCTGCAGCACACGTGCTTCATCAAAGAGAGCCAGCGCTACCCCGACGACTTCAAGCCGAAGCACGTGTTCGCGGCGGCCCCGGGCTTCTTCCCGCACTGGGATGCCGCCTTCGCCCGCGAGCTCGTGGCCGAGTTCCGTCTGCCCGTCGACCGCCGCATCAAGAAGCTCTCGCGCGGGCAGCTGTCGAGCGTCGGCATCATCGTCGGCCTCGCCTCGCGCGCCCCGATCACGATCTTCGACGAGCCCTACCTGGGCCTCGATGCGATCGCGCGGCAGGCCTTCTACGACCGCCTGCTTGCCGACTACGCCGAGCATCCCCGCACCGTCATCCTCTCGACCCACCTCATCGACGAGGTCGCCGATCTGCTCGAGCACGCGATCGTCATCGACGCCGGCCGAGTGCTGATCGATTCGCCCGTGGATGCCCTGCGCGCCCACGCCGCCACCATCGCCGGCCCGGCCGAGGCCGTCGACCGCGCGGTCGCGGGCCTCGAGGTGATCCACCGCGAGCGCCTGGGCGGATTCGTCAGCGCGACCGTCGCGGGCATCACCGAGCAGGTCACGCGTGACGCCCGTGCCGCGGGCCTCGAGGTCGGGCCCGTGTCGCTGCAGCAGCTCATCATCCGCCAGACCGGCGGCACCCCCACCGAGCACGAGGAGGTCTCGCGATGACCACGACCACCACTCCCCTGACGATGACGGCTCGACCGCTCGTCGCGCGCATCGGCACCGTCGTGCGCCTGCTGTTCGCGAACCCGTGGACGGCGATCTACACGCCGCTGCTCATTCTCACCGTCATCGTGCTCATGAACCTGGCTGTCTGGGGAATCGTGCGCGCGAGCATCCCGCCCGAGGGCGAGATGGCGACCTCCGTCAACGGCGGCGTCTTCTTCCTCTTCGTGTACATGCTCGTCGTCGCGGTGCAGACCGTGAACCAGGCCTTCCCGCTCGCGCTCGGCTACGGCAGCACGCGCCGCGACTTCTTGCTGGGCTTCGGCGTGTTCGCGGTCGTGCTCTCGATCGGGTACGCGGCACTGCTCGCCACGGGGGCCGTGCTCGAGCGCGCGACCGGCGGCTGGGGGCTGGGCCTGAGCTTCTTCTCGATCGATGAGCTCTGGCGGGCCGACTGGGTGCAGGGATTCGGGTTCAGCATCCTCGCCTTCCTGCTGTTCTTCGGCATCGGCGCCGCCACGGCCGCGGTGTACGTGCGCTGGAAGGCCATGGGCATGTACGTCTTCTGGGCGGGGCTCGTGCTCATCGGCATCGGCGGCGCGGCCCTCGTGACCTGGCTGCAGGCCTGGCAGCAGGTGGGCGCCTTCCTCGCCGCGGCGGGCGTGCTCGGCTCGGCGGCGTGGAGCCTCATCATCACCGCGTTCTGCGCACTCGCGGCCTGGGTCATCCTGCGGCGGGCGACGCCGTCGCAGGGCTGAGCAGCCCCGTCACGATCAGATCGCGCACGAGCGGCAGCAGCTCGGCGCGCAGGGCGCCCTCGTCGACCTCGAGCAGGTCGGCGAGGGCGCCCACGATCTCGTGCACCGTCAGCTCGCCGTCGCTCGCGCCGACGAGACCGGCGAGCGCGGCATCGGCCTCGATCGTGCGCGCGAAGCCGCCGCCCTGCCGCAACCGGATGACCGTGGGGTTCTCCTCGCCCGGCCAGTAGTGGCGCTCTTCGGTGACATCGGGAGCGACCTCGAGGCGCAAGGCGCCGAGCGCCGCGTCGTCGAGCGCGGCGATGCGGTCGTGGGCGCGCAGGCCCGCGAGCAGGTGGTCGCCCAAGCCGGAGGGCGTGCCGCCGAGCGGCGAGCCGAGCACCTCGGTGCGCAGCAGGCGCACCGCATCCGGCGCCGACGGCCGCCGCAGCACGATATAGCCGAAGCCGACGGCGGTCACCCCGCGTGCCGCGAAGTCGTCGAGCCACTCGCCGGCGAGCGCGGCGTACTCTGGGCTGCCGACGCGCGTGCCGCCGTCGCGAATCCAGGTGGCGGCGTACTCGGCCGGGCTCTGCCGCTCGCGCTCGACGACCCAGCCGTCGAGCCCCGACTCGGTGATCCAGCGACGCACGCGCGCGAGGCCGTCGCCCCCGAGCTCGTCGCGGTACTCCCAGTTGCCGAGCAGGTGCGCGGTGCCGCCGGGGTGCAGGTGGTCGGCGACCCCGCGCACGACCTGCTCGACGATCGCGTCGCCGACCCGTCCGCCGTCGCGGTACTCGTACACCAGAACGCCCGCGCGCCGCGGCGTGATGACGAAGGGCGGGTTGCTCACGATGCGGTCGAACCGCTCGCCCGCGACCGGCGCGAACAGGTCGCCCTGCCGCAGCTCGACCGCCTCGACGCCGTTGAGGGCCAGCGTGAGGCGCGCGCGGTCGATGGCGCGCGCCGAGATGTCGGTCGCGACGACGCGGCGCGCGTGGCGGGCGGCGTGCAGCGACTGGATGCCGCACCCGGTGCCGAGGTCGAGCACCGAGTCGACCGGCTCGGTGGGGATGAGCGTCGCGAGCGTGAGCGACGCACCCCCGACGCCGAGCACGTGATCGGGCGGCAGCGCGCCGCCCAGCGCGAGCTCGCCGAGGTCGGAGGCGATGAACCACTGCACCGCTCCCCCGGCGTCGATCGCAGAGTAGGGCCGCAGGTCGAGCAGGGCGCGGCCCCGCTCGTCGACGAGCCCGAGCGCGCGGGCCCCCGCGGTGCCGAGGGCGGGCAGGGCGCGCGCGAGCGCCGCATCGTCCACGGCCTCGCCGAGCACGAAGAGCCGGGCGAGCGTCGCCGCGGCCGACTCGGGGGCGACGTGCAGCGCCCGGCTCGCCGCGACGCGATCGCCCCGCGCGAGCGCCGCATCGGCCTCGTCGCCCCAGAGCTGCCGCAGCCGGTCGACGGTGTAGCCGGCCGCGAGCAGGTCGGTGCGCAGCAGGGCGGTGAGGTGAGCATCCACGCCCCTAGTCAACCTCACCGCGCGATGCGGACGATTTTCGCGCGAGGGGGAATAGACCGACGACGCCCTCGCGTTGCACGAGGAGTCGCCGCGCATCGATGCGTTCGCATCGAATTGCTGCGCACCGTGTCGCGACGTCTCAGAGCCGACCGGCTCGACCTCGCCACCGACGAAGGAGAACCCCTCGTGACCGCCCTCACCGCCGACACGATCCCCGGCTACCGCACCGGCACCTGGACCGTCGACCACTCGCACACCGAGATCGGCTTCAGCGTGCGCCACCTGGCCATCAGCAAGGTCAAGGGCGTGTTCGAGACCTTCGACGCCACCGTCGTCGCCGCCGAGAACCCCCTCGAGTCGCAGCTCACGGTGACCGTCGACATGGCGTCGATCAACACCAAGAACGCCGAGCGCGACGCGCACCTGCGCACCAACGACTTCTTCGCGATCGACGAGTTTCCGACCCTGACCTTCGTGTCGACCGGCCTGCGGGTCGAGGGCGATGCCCTGCTGCTCGACGGCGAGCTCACGCTGCGCGGCGTCACCAAGCCCATCACCATCACGGGCGAGTTCGGCGGCATCGCCACCGACCCCTGGGGGAACGTCAAGGCGGCCGCGAGCGGCAGCACGGTCATCAGCCGCAGCGAGTTCGGGGTCAACTGGAACGCCGCGCTCGAGACCGGCGGCTTCTTGCTCGGCGACGACGTGACGATCACGATCGACGCGCAGTTCGCGCTGCAGGCCGACTAGGCGTCAGCACCGGATGCGGGGCGCTGCGCGCCCCGACCCCTCGAATGCAGAACGGGGCGGCCCCGAAAGGGACCGCCCCGTTCGCCGTCCGCCCGAAGGCGGCAGGTTGCGCGAGTCGTCGCGCTCTACGGCAGCAGCACCGCGTCGATGACGTGGATGACGCCGTTGTCGCAGACGATGTCGGCCGTGACGACGGTCGCGCCGTTGATCTTCACGCCGTCGGTCAGGTCGACCGTGAGCTCGGCGCCGTTGACCGTCGCGGCCTTCATGCCGTTGCTCAGGTCGGCGGCGTGCACGGCACCCGGCACGACGTGGAACGTCAGGATCGACGTGAGGGTCGGGATGTCGGCGAGCAGGCCCTCGACGGTGCCAGCGGGCAGCGCCGCGAACGCCTCGTCGGTGGGGGCGAAGACCGTGAACGGGCCCTCTCCGTTGAGCGTGTCGACGAGGCCGGCAGCACCGACGGCGGCGACGAGAGTGGTGAACGAACCGGCGCTGACGGCGGTTTCGACGATGGTGGCCATGGGGATCTCATCTCTGATGACGTGCGTGGAGAAGCCGAAAGGCTTCCGCCCGAGCGGTCTCGATCGGGTACCCCCACTGTGCGCCCCCGCACCCCGTGGGCACCCGTGCGCGGGCAGTGCATCGCCCCCACGCGAGCCGACCATCGCCTGTGCGTCGTGAACAGCACGTGTCGCGAGGGCTACGCGCCGGTGCCCTCTGCCTCGGGGTTCTCTTCGTCGACGGGGCGCTGCCGCCCGCTCGCGGCACCCGGGCCCGTGACGATCGGGCCGGTGTCGGTGGTCGCGACGATCTCGGTGTCGGTCAGCGGGTGAGCGAGCTCATCGGGCCCGAGCCGGGCGATCAGCAGGGTGAGGGCGGCGAGCACGACGGGGATCGCCCCGGCGGCGAGGAACGCGATGGGGATGCCGATGAGCTCGCCGACCGGGCCGGCGATCGCCATCGAGATCGGCATGAAGGCGAGCGAGACGAAGAAGTCGAGGCTCGACACCCGCCCGAGCATCTCGGGGGGCACGCGCCGCTGCAGCAGGGTGCCCCACACGACGGTGGCGCCCGAGAAGAGCACGCCGCACACGAAGAGGGCGACGACCATGAGCCACAGCTGGTCGGTGAGGCCGATGACCACGAGCGGAGCGCACCCGAGCCCCCACGCCGCGATCATGAGGGTCAGGTAGCGCCGCGGCAGCCGCATCGAGGCGACGACGATTGAGCCGAGCGCTCCTCCGATGCCGAAGGCGGCGAGCGCGAGGGCGAAGGCCCCGGCGCCGCCCCCCGTCTGGTCGCGCACCGCGAAGGGTAGCAGCACCTCGATCGGCCCCATGATCACGAGCACGAGCAACGCCGAGTACAGCAGCGTCGCGAGCAGCCAGCGCGTGCGCAGCATGTACCGCACGCCGTCGCGCACGTCGACCCAGACCGCGCGCAGCGCGTGCACGGGCTCGGCGTCGGCCTCGCGGCGCACGGGCGTGGTGCGCATGCAGGCCAGCAGCACGGTGGCGAGGCCCTGCGTCAGGGCGACGATCGCGAATCCGAGGCCGGGCGAGAGGATGGCGATGGCCGCGCTCGCCGCCGCGGGCCCCGCCGCCTGCATGAGGGTGGGGCGCAGCACGCCCTCGATGCCGTTGGCCGCGAGCAGGTCGTCGGCCGGCAGCAGCGCGGGCAGCCAGGCCGAGTACGCCGGGTAGAAGAAGCCGTCGGCGACGCCGAGCAGCAACGAGACGAGAGCGAGGTGCCAGACCTCGAGCGTGCCCGTGAGGGCGAGCACGGCGATGGCCGCGGCCGAGGCGGCCTTGACGCTCTCGACGGCGGCGAGGATGCGCTTCTGCGGAATGCGGTCGGCGGCGACTCCCCCGAACAGCACCGCGAGCACGAGCCCGATGCTGCCGCCCGTCGCGACGATCGAGAGGTCGACCGGGGTGCCGCCAAGCTCGATCACCTGCCAGACGACGGCGACGATCCACACGCCCGTGCCGAAGAGCGAGAGCACGAGGGCGGTGGCGAGCAGGCGGTACTGGCCGGCCGCGAACGGCCGCAGCGCCCGAGGCAACGAGGGCATGACGCACACCCTATCGGCAGCGCTCAGCGGGCGTGACGTACGCTGAGAGGCGATGAGAGAGCTCACCGCCGAACAGATCCGCGCCAGCATGGTCAACGCCAGCGAGGCCGAGATCGAGCGGATGCCCCTGCCGGGCCTGCACGAGACCGTGTGGGCCGACCGGGAGTACCTGGGGTGGCGCGACCCGGCCGGTTCGCCCCGCGGCTACATCGTGCACTGGGTCGACGACCGCCCCGTCGGCATTCTCGTGCGGGCCGCGAGCACGGCGCTGCGGCCCGGCATCGGCGCGATGTGCTCGCTGTGCCACACGCCGCAGCCCTCGACCCAGGTGGTCATGTTCAGCGCACCGCGCGGCGGCGAGGCCGGCCGCGAGGGCAACTCGATCGGCACCTACATCTGCGCCGATCTGGCGTGCTCGATCATGATCCGCATCGTGCCGGGCACGAGCGAGCTGACCCTCATGCGCGACGAGCTCGTGGCGCGCCGCAGCGCGGGGCTGCGTCAGCGCCTCGAGAACTTCACGGCGAACATTCTCAAGACCGCCTGACAGGCGGCAGGATTCTGACGACCACTGAGCCGGCGGCCAGGGCGTCAGCGCGAGTCGCGCCGACCCATGAGGTGGAACGGGATGGCGAGCGAGAGCGACGCCGACATGATTCCCGTGAAGAACACGATCGCGGCGAACTCTTCGGGCACCGCGTAGGCGTATGCGAACAGCACGAACGACGACACGAAGAGGAAGATCGACACGGCCACGGCGAGAATGTTCATGATGGCTCCATTGTGCCAGGTCTGCTCGGGATAATGGCGCATGACCTCTGCTGACGCCGCCGTCGATTCCCGCCGCCACCGCCCCGCCGGGCGCATCCGCCGCCGCGTGCGGGCGATCGGCCTCGGCGCCCTCTCGGCCCTCGCGCTCGTCGTGCTCGGCTTCCTCATCTGGGCGAACACGCCGTACCGCGCCGAGCGCGGCCCCGTCATCGAGGTGTGGGCGAACGGCGACGTCGAGGTGCAGTACCTCGACGAGGGCATTCTCATGACGCCCGCCGCCGACGCGATCGATCTGCCCGCGAGCCCGACCGGTCTCGTCTTCGTGCCCGGGGCCCGCGTCGAGGCGCACGCCTACATGCTGCAGCTCAGTGGCGCGGTCGACGAGCACGGCATGACGGTGCTCATCACCGAGCCGACCCTGAACCTGGCCTTCTTCGACACGCGCACCCTCGACCAGTTCACGACGGCCGCGCCCGAGGTCGACCGCTGGTTCGTGGGCGGGCACTCGCTCGGGGGTGTGCGGGCGTGCCTCATGACGCCCGGCGCCGAGGTCGAGGGCCTCGTGCTCTTCGGCAGCTACTGCGCCAACGACCTGAGCGGCGCGGGCCTCGAGGTGCTCAGCATCGCGGGCGAGAACGACGCACTCTCGACCCCCGCGATCATCGACCAGAACGCGGGGATGCTGCCGGCCGACACCCGCTTCGTCACGATCGCGGGCGCGAACCACGCGAGCTTCGGCGACTACGGCCCGCAGGCGGGCGACGGCGAGCGCACGATCACGAGCGCGCAGATGCGCGCCGAGCTGACCGTCCTGCTGGGCGAGCTGCTCGACTAGTCCTTGGCGGTCGGCTTCGCGGTAGCGGGCTTAGCGGCCGCCGGCGTCGCCGCGTCCGGCGTGGCGACCGCGGGCTTGCCCGCGTCCGGCTTCGCAGCCGGGGGCGGCACAGCGCCGGGGGCCGGCGCCGACACGACGGCGGGGATCTTCTCGCGCTGAGCGAGGGCGACGAACCACCAGATGAGCGACCCGACGAGAATCCCGCCGACAAGCGCGATGACGGGCGTGAGCAGCACGGGGCCCGCGAGGCGGCTCTCGGTCAGCAGGTTGGCAAGGCCGACGTAGACCCAGAACAGCGCGATGTCGACGAGCGCGGCGATGCCCACGGCCGCCATCGTGACCTTCCAGGGGGCGCGCAGGCCCGCGGCCGAGAGCATCCACCCGCTCACCAGGATGGCGAGGCCGATGAGGATCAGGCTGCCGATAAGGAACGAGACCACGACCCAGAACAGCAGGTCAGAGCCGCCGTCGAGGGCCCGCAGCACCGCGTTGGGGTCGTCGCCGCCGAGGCCGCGCGTGATGGTGCCGATGATGTTGCCGAACAGGGCCGTCGCGACGAGGGCCGCGAGCGACATGCCGAAGGCGAACCAGCCGGTCTGGAAGATCGTGTGCGCGACCGCGCCGGCGATGAGAGCGCTCTGCGTCTGGTTGCGGCTGAGCGGCTGCGTGGTGCGGGGCTGGGTGGTCGCCATGGGGCTCCTCGACTCGAGTGGACCCTGCGAATCTAGCGCCTAGAGTGTCGGGATGCAGAAGAATGCTCTGCTCGTCGGCGGCTCGGGGCAGATCGGCTCGGCGGCGGCGCGCGCGCTGCTGGCGGCCGGCTGGAGCGTGACGATCGCCCACCGCGGAACGCGCCCGCTGCCCGCCGATCTCGCCGGCCACGCGGCGTCGCTGCCGCTCGATCGTGGCGACGGGGATGCCCTGGCCGCCGCCGCGCGCGGCCACGACCTCGTGCTCGACTGCGTCGCCTTCGCCCCGGGCGACGTGGCGGCTTACACGGCCCTCGCCGGCGAGGTGGGATCGCTCGTCGTCATCTCGACCGCCTCGGTGTACCTCGGCAGCAACGGCACGTGGATGGATGCCGCCACGGGCGACGACGACTTTCCGCGTCTCGCGGTGCCCGTCACCGAGGACCAGCCGATCGTCACGGCCGAGGTCGAGGGCTACTCGCCGCAGAAGGCCGCGATGGAGCGGGCGCTGCTCGCGGTCGACGACCTGCCCGTCACGATTCTGCGGCCGGGCGCCATCCACGGCCCCGGCTCGCCCGCGTTGCGCGAGTGGTACTTCATCAAGCGCGCGCTCGACGGCCGGCGCCGGGTGCCCCTGATCGACCGCGGCGAGAGCCGGTTCGCGACCTCGGCGACGGCCGTGATCGCCGAGCTCGTGCGGCTCGCGGGCGAGCATCCGGGCCGCCGCGTGCTCAACGCCGTCGACGAACCGGCCCCGACGGTGCTCGAGATCGGGCAGGCCGTCTTCGCCCACCTGGGCCACAGCGCCGAGTTCGACCTGCTGCCGCGCGGCGCGGGCGGGCCCGAGAGCGGCGTGGGGCAGACCCCGTGGTCGGTTCCTGTGCCGGTCGTGCTCAGCATGCAGGCGGCGCGCGAGCAGCTGGGCTACGTGCCCATCGGCAGTCACCGCGCGACGATCGGGCCGGCGATCGAGTGGATGCTCGAGGCCGTCGCCGACGCCGACTGGCGCGAGCGGATTCCCGGCCTCGCGCGCTACGGCGCCGAGGGCTGGTTCGACTACGCCTCAGAGGACGCGCTGCTCGGCGAGTGAGGCTCGGTCGGCCCGCGCTGGTTGCCGACCCGCTCGGTGATGTACGACACGACGATCGCCGAGGCCGTGCCGACGATGACGATGCCGCCGCCCATGAGCAGCACGGCGAGAAAGCGTCCCGTGCCCGTCACGGGGTAGGTGTCGCCGTAGCCGACCGTCGCGAGCGTGACGACCGCCCACCAGAGCGAGTCGCCGAAGGTGACGATCGTCGCCTCGGGCGCATCGCGCTCGACCTGCAGAGTCGCGAGGGCGATGACGTAGACGTAGACGACGGCGTAGACGAGCGCGTGAGCGACGACCGAGCCGCGCACCGCCGCGCCCGAGCGGCCCCGCAGCACGGGGATGTACCGCAGCAGGCCCGCGACGCGCAGGGCGCGGAAGAGGGGCACGAAGAGCGCGAGCACATCGAGCGGGTGGGTCAGCAGAAAGCGCACGCGCCGCCCGCGCTCGCTCAGCGCCGTGCGCGCGACCATGTCGACGGCGAACACGATCCACGTGCCCACGACCACGACGGCGAGCAGGATGACGAGCCAGGGCTCGGGCTCGGTTACGAGCACCCAGGCCGAGTAGGCGGCGAGGAACAGCAGCCCGAGCACGGCGAGGGTCGACGACGTGCGGGCCTCCCAGGCGAGGCGGCGGGGGTCGAGCGTGGTCATCGGCAGGCTCCTTGTCGAGCTCGGGCGCTCAATTGTGCCGCGCGGGCGGGGGCCCGAGCGGCGCGACGCGCTCGACGAGGCGGGCGATGAGCGCGTCGGAGGCGGGGCGGGCGTGCACGAGCACGCTCGTCATGATGGGCCCCTCGAGTTCGAGCACGAGGTCGTCGACCTCGGCGGTTGCGACGCCGTGCTCGACGAACAGCGCCCGCAGCGGGGCGCAGCCCTGCTCGACGAGCCGCGCGCGCAGCGCGCGCATGCCGTCATCGACGGCCGCACGCTCTCCGAGGGCGAGCAGGATCGTGGCGAGCGGGCCGTGCTGCAGGGCGTCGCGCAGCTGCTCGAGGTGGGCGCGAACATCCGTCGTGAGCCGGCCCGTGCGCGCGTAGGTCGGAAAGCTCGCGCTCGCCAGGGCGTCGTGCAGCAGCTCGTCGGCGTTCGGCCAGTGCCGGTAGATCGTGCGCCGGGCGACGCCGCTGACCTCGGCCACGCGCGTGGGCGTGATGGCGACGAGACCCTCGTCGAGCAGCACCGCGCGCGCGGCCGCGAGCACCGATTCGCGCGTGCGGGCGATGCGAGCATCCACGGCATTCTCCCAGTTGTGACTCGATGTGTGTCACTTCTACGATGTGACACATGATGAGTCACAATCTAGCCGCCGCGGGGTCGTGGTTCGAGCGCGCCGCGGCCGACAACTCGCGCGAGTTCTGGGCGCGCGAGAAGCAGCGCTACGCCGACGAGGTGCGCGCGCCCTTTCTCGCCCTGCTCGGCGCGGTCGACCCCGACACCGCCGCGTGGAAGGTGTACCGCCCCCACCACGACACGCGGTTCTCGGCCGAGAAGGGCGTGCTCAAGACGTTCATCGGCGCCCTGCGCATCGAGCCCGACGGCACGGGGCGCTACCTGCAGCTCGATGCGCGCGGCGTACTCGCCTCGAGCGGAATGCCCTACCTCGCGCCCGATCAGCTGGCGCAGTGGCGGGCCGCGCTGCTCGACGAGCGCGGCGAGCACTTCGTGCGCGCGGTATCGGCGGCGCAGGCCGCGGGCGGCACCCTGAAGAGCGGGTACCCCGAGCCGCTCGCGACAGCCCCGCGCGGGGTGCCGCGCGACCACCCGCGCATCGCCTGGCTGCGCTGGAAGGGCGTCGAGGTGTTCGGTCGCCTGCCCCACCCGGTCGACGACGCCGCGGCCCGGGTGTCCGCGATCTGGAGCGCGGGCGAGCCCGTCGGCGCGTGGCTCGCGACGGCCGTCGGGCCGAGCGCGATGGAGCGCCCGCGACGGTGAGTCGGCACTGAGTCGGCACTGGGTCGGCGGTGGGTCGGCGCACCGACCGCTCCCAGGTCGGGCCGGGCTCCGAATGATGAGATGACAGCACTCATCCTGACGACGGAGACCCCATGCCCCGCACCGCCCTCGACACGACCGTTCCGAACCTGACGGGCCGCTTGGCCGTCGTCACGGGCGCCAATAGCGGCCTCGGTTTCGGCCTCACCGGCCGCCTCGCCGCCGCGGGGGCCGAGGTCGTCATGGCCGTGCGCAACCGCGAGAAGGGCGAGCGTGCGCTCGCCGAGCTGCAGGCGCAGATTCCGGATGCGCACCTGCGCCTGCTCGACCTCGACCTGGCCTCGCTCGCGAGCGTGCGCTCGGCCGCGCAGAGCCTGCTCGATGAGGATCGCGCGGTGGACATCCTGATCAACAACGCCGGCATCATGGCCGTGCCCGACCGCCGCGAGACGGCCGACGGCTTCGAGCTGCAGTTCGGCAGCAACCACCTCGGGCCGTTCGCGATCACGGGCCTGCTGCTGCCGGCCCTGCAGCGCGCCGAGGCCCCGCGCGTCGTCTCGACGAGCAGTCTCGCCGCCAACGCCGGGCGCTGGCAGTGGGACAACCTGCAGGCCGAGAAGAGCTACAGCGCCTGGGGCGCCTACGGGCTCTCGAAGCTCGCCAACCTGGTCTTCGCGCGCGAGCTGCAGCGCCTGAGCACGCTCAACGGCTGGGGCGTCACGAGCACCGCGGCGCACCCGGGCGGCACGGCGACGAACCTGCAGACGACGGGCCCGCGCGACGGGCGCGCGCCGAGCCCGGCCCAGCAGCGCCGCACGGCCCGATTCATGCAGGGTGTCGACACGGGGATCCTGCCCTCGCTCTACGCGGCGACGAGCCCGAAGGCGACTCCCGGCGGGTACTACGGGCCGAACGGTTTTCTCGAGGTGCGCGGCCTGCCGGCCCCCGCCCGCCTGCCGCGCGGTGCGCGCGACGCGACCGCGGCCGTGCTGCTGTGGGATGCCTCGGAGCGACTGACGGGCGTTCGGTACGCCGAAATTGCTGAGACAGTGTCTCGATAGCTCAAAAAACGCGTAGCTTGGAGCTACTGTGACTGCTCCTGCCGCCGCGCGCCGCGGCCACCTCGTCGACCTGCGCCCGCTGCGAGAGAGCCCCGCCTTCGCCCGCATGTGGGCGGGGGCCGCGATCACCGGTATCGGCAGCCAGATGACCATCGTCGCGGTCGGCCTCGACATCTACGACCGCACCGCGTCGACCCTCGCCGTCTCGCTCGTCGCAGCCTTCGCACTCGGGCCCATGATCATCTTCGGCCTGTACGGCGGCGCACTCGCCGACCGCTTCGACCGCCGCCGCGTGGCTCTCGTCGCAGCCTTCGCCGCGTGGGGCTCGACCGCCGCCATCGCCCTCTACAGCTGGCTCGGCGTGCCCGACATCTGGCCGCTCTACGCCTTCATCACCGTCAACTCGGTGGCCGCCGTCATGGTGCAGGTCGCCCGCCAGGCGATGGTGCCGCGCCTCGTGCGCCTCGAGCTGCTGCCCGCCGCCGGTGCGCTCGGCGGCATCAGTGCGGGCGTGCAGCTGACCGTCGGCCCCGCCCTCGCCGGACTCGCCGTGGCCTACCTGGGCTTCAGCGTCACCTACACGGTCGACGTCGTGCTGTTTCTCGCCGCGTTCTACGGCCTCTACACGCTGCCCGCGATGATCCCCGAGGGCGATCGCCGCCGAGCCGACCTGCGCTCGATCGTCGAGGGCTGGCGGTTCTTGCGGGTCGCGCCGAATATTCGCGCCTCGTTCGTGCTCGACATCGTCGCCATGACCTTCGGCAACCCGCGCGTGCTCTTTCCCGCCATCGGCGCCCTGCTCATCGGCGGCGGGGCCGTCACGGTGGGCATCCTCTCGTCGGCCGGGGCGGTCGGGATGCTCGTCTTGGGCCTGCTGTCGGGTCGCGTCGCCGCGGTGCGCGCGCACGGAAAGGGCATGGTGATCGCGGTCGCGGCATACGGCGCGAGCATCCTGCTCTTCGGGGCGCTGCTGCTCGTCACCGCGGTGCTGCCGATCGAGGTGGGCACCGACATCACCGAGGCCAACGTGCCGGCGCTCGTCATCGCCTCGGTGCTGCTCGCGCTTTCGGGCGCCTCTGACTCGGTGAGCATGATCTACCGCACCACCATGATCCAGGCCGCTGTGCCCGACGTCATGCGCGGGCGCCTGCAGGGCCTCTTCACGGTCGTCGTCAACGGCGGACCGCGCGTCGGCGACCTCTACATGGGCGCGCTCAGCCTCACGCTGCTGCTATGGTTCCCTCCCCTGCTCGGCGGGCTGATCATCATCGTCGTCTGCGCGGTGTTTCTGCGCGTGTACCGCAGCCTGCGCGACTACGACGCGCTCGACCCGCAGCCGTGATCGGCGCGCCTCAGTGACGGCCCGCTGCCTCCTCCATCAGCCATGACGTCAGGAGCGTGGCCGCCTCGGCGTTGCCCTCCGGGTCGTCGTGCATCCGGTCGTGAACCTCAGAGATCTGCCGGTCGGCGCCCGCGAAGAAGGCGGTGAGCGGGCACCTCTCGCGCGGCGGATGCTGGGAGCCGTCCCCCCGCATCCGACTCCAGTGGTAGGCGAGCGCCCCGAGCGCGGTCGTGATGCGGTCGGCGACCACCGGGACAGACACCGACTCAATCCAGTCCACGACATCCTCCGGCGGCATGGGCCGCGCGAAAAGGTACCCCTGACCGAAGTGCGCTCCGAGCACCGCGCTCACCTCTAGGCGCTCGCGGTTCTCGATGCCCTCGACCGTCACGCCGTAGCCGAAGTCGGCCCCGAGCTTGGTGATCGCGGCGAGCACCGTGATGACGTGCAGGGCGCGGGTGTGGATGTTGTCGAAGATGTGCCGATCGATCTTGATGACGTCGAAGGGCAGTTCGGTCACGCGCTTCAAGGTGCTGTATCCCGAGCTGATGTCGTCGAGGTGCAGCTTGACCCCGAGCCGCACCAACTCATCGATCGCCTCATCGCTCGCGCTGAGCTCGATCTCGCGCGTCTCAAGAAGCTCGAGGCTGAGCCTGCTCGGGTCGACCCCTGTCAACTCGAGGGCATCGATGACGAGCTGAGCACTGTCAGGCGATGCGAACAGCTCGGGAGGGACGTTGACCGACACGCTCAGTTCGTGGCCCCGTTCCTGCCAGCGGGCGACCCAGTCGAGCGCGTTGTGGATGCCGATCCAGAACACCTCGTGCAACTGTTCGGGCGTGTAGTTCGGCAAGAACTGGTCGGGCATAAGGAGCGAGCCGTCGGGGCGACGGATGCGCGCGAGCGCCTCGAACTGCGTCACGCTCCCCGTCTGCAGGTCGACGATGGGCTGCATGAACATCGTGAGCGTGCCCTCGACGTGATGCGCCGGCGCACCCTGGTAGTCGAATCGCTCCTCGGCGGTCGCGTCCGTCGGCATCGTCGGCGGCGCTGAGGGTGCGGGCGTCGCCAATTCGTACCAGTCCACCGCACCCCGGCGCTCCTTCGCCGTGTACAGGGCGCGATCGGCCGCGGCGTAGAGCGAGCGACTGTCGACGCCGTCGGTCGGGTACATCGCGACGCCCATGCTGGTCGTGATCGCCACCTCAACGCCGCCAGACAGAGTCATAGGTCGCACGATCTCAGCCCGGATCCGGCGTGCCACATCGGCGAACTGCTGCGTTGCCCGGTCGGGATCGAGGTCGGCGACGATGAGCACGAACTCGTCTCCGCCGGGGCGTGCGACGTGATCGTTGCGTCGCAGGGCCCCACGAATGCGAGCCCCCAGCTCGATCAGCACCTCATCACCAGCCGGGTGCCCGTGGTCGTCATTGATTGCCTTGAAGTGGTCGAGGTCGAGCAAGCCGACCGCCACCACTGCACCGCTCTCATCAGCCGAGGTGAGGCTGCGACGGAGCAGTCGTCGCGTGCCCTCCCGATTCGGCAGGCCTGTCAAGGGGTCGTGGCTGGCCGCGTGGGAAAGCCGTTCGCGCTCCTCGACGCTGTCGGTGACGTCACGCTGAACGCTGACGAAGTTGGTGACCTGACCCTCGTCATCGAACAGCGGTGTGATCGTGAGGTGGTTCCAGAATGTCGACCCGTCTTTGCGGTAGTTCAAGATCGTTCCCTGGAAAACCGTGCCCGCGCTCAGCGCGTCGCGGATGTGCTGAATCGTCTCGGGCGAGGTTTGCGGGCCCTGGAGGAAGCGGCAGTTCGTGCCCACGATCTCGTCTTGCCGGTAGCCGGTGATCGAGGTGAACGCCGAGTTGCTATAGATGGTGTTGCGGTGCGCATCGGTGATGAGCGAGCCCTCGCTCACGGTCTCGAGCGCGCGCGCCAGCAGCAGGGGCGAGACCTCGGGAGCGAGACCGGTCGGAACCGGGCGCGTCACCGCCGGGGTGTGCGGGTCGAGCGTTGAGTCGGTCATCGAGTCACCTTCTGCGAAGCGGCTACCGGTTCGAACTTCAGGCCAGCGATGTGGCGAGCACCACGGTTCTCGATCCAGCGCACGGTCGCTGTCCGCGGCGCAGCGATCGTCGAGTCGTCGAGGTGCGACTCGCTCAAGTCGATCAGCAGGCTGTCTCCCACGACAAGGGTCATGCCGGCACTGACGCGAATCCGGCACCCGCCGAAACTCAGGTCTTCGAGATGAACGCGCTCGACCTCGTCGCCCCGACTTACAACCGCGATGCCGCGAGTCTCGAGTCTCGGTTCCGAGCGCTGCCACGGGCGCACCCGCTGCGTGGCACCCACGAGCGTGCGACTCGCCGCTCCCCAGACACGGGCGGCGTCTTCACGATCGCTGCGCACCCACGTCGGCGAATCGGTGATGTGGCGCATGACGCCGATCATGTGCGTCGGTGTGGGGTTCGAGAACTCGAACCCCACCATCAGTCCTGACGGCTCCTCCGAGGCCCAGCGCACGACTCCGGGCACCGCGCCGACGTCGACGATCTCGAGCTGCGGCTGCGCCCTCGGAGCGTTGAGGGTGAACGAGCGATCACCATCCACCGGCCACGGCACGACGACCCGGGCGCCGCCCGAACTGAGATCGACGACGCGGGCCGGCCGAGCATCCCCCCGCCACAACGCTGCAGTGGCGCGAACCTGCACCTCGGTGCGCTCGGAGCGACGGTGCCGAGGGCGTTCGAGGCACACGAGCACGGCCATCGTGAGGCCGACGATGTTGTAGAGGGTCCAGAACGAGGTGATGAGCAGCGCGTCGACGCTGTAGCGGTCGGCCGACCACCACCACGCGTTGAGCAGAGCCAGCACCGACAGCAGCACGAGCGCGATGTTCGGGGCGGCGATGCCGAGCCGGAAGTTCAGGCTGCCGCTCGAGACGCCCTTCGGCGTGACGGCGAAGGCCTTGTTGCTCAGACCCACCCACTCGGCGATCACGGCGAGCGCGACGGTGGGCGCCATCGCGGTCTCGTAGACGTGGGTCCACAGCGCGCTGCGGCGTCCGCCCGAGATGAGCTTCATGCCCCACATCGAGGTGACGAAGTAGGGCAGCCACATAACGAGCACCGACGGCACATCGGCGTCGACGACCGTGATGCCGCCCAGCAGGTACAGCAGCGGCGCGATGACGAAGACCATCTTGAGAATGCCGAAGTGCCAGTAGATGATGCCGTCGATGTAGAGCCAGCGCTGCATGAACGACAGTCCGGGCAGGGTCGCAGGGTTCCACTTTCGGGCCGTCTGGATGTTGCCGCGGCTCCAGCGGGTGCGTTGCGTCAGCAGCGTCGCGAAGCTCTCGGGTGCGAGCCCTGCGGCGATCACCTGCGGAACGAACTCGCTCCGGTAGCCAGCCGCCTGCAGCAGCATGCCCGTCGCCATGTCCTCCGTGATGACCCCCGTGGCGAAGCCGCCGATGTACTCGAGCGCTGAGCGCCGGAAGACGGTGTTGCTGCCCACGTACATCACGGCGTTGTAGGCCGCCTTGCCCTGCTGCATGCTGCGCATGAAGTAGTCCTGCTCGTTGGGCAGCGAGCGGCCCGAGAACAGGTTGTACTGGAACGGGTCTTCGTTGTGGAACGCCTGCGGTGCCTGCACGTAGGCCATGCGCGGGTCGTCGAAGTACCCGACGGTCTCCTCGAGGAAGTTCGCGCGCGGGATCATGTCGGCGTCGAGCGTGACGACAAGGTCGCCCGTCGTCAACGAGAGCGCGTTGTTGAGGTTGCCGGCCTTGGCGTGCTGGTGCTCTGTGCGCGTCAGGTGCACGGCGCCGTAGCGCTCAGCGAGCTCGCGAATGGATGCGCGGCTGCCGTCATCGCACAGGTAAACCGTGAACTGGCCGGGGTAGCGCATACCCATCGCGCCCGCGAGGGTCGGCTCGAGCACCGATACCGACTCGTCGTAGGTCGTGATGAAGACGTCGACGGTCGGCAGTTCGCTCGCCCCGGTCGTGGCGAGGGTGCGCGATCGCACGGGAGGACTGCGCCGCCAGCCGGTGGCGATCGTCGCGATGACCTGCACGGCCCCCACGATCTCCGCCGTGATGAGAAGAATGCCCGCCACGGTCGACGGCCACGAACCGGTCGGGATCGTCTCGACAAGGCGCCAGGTGAGATAGGCCACGGTGGTGAGGGCCACGAGCAGGAGAGCGACCCGACGGCCCGCGAGCGGCCATCGGCGCGCGAGAAGCAGTGCGAGCCCCATCACGCCGACGACGGCGATGCCGTACGCGCCGCTGAACGGCCACAGCCACGGCTCAGTCATGCACCCCCCCTTCATGGTTGCTGCACTCACCCGAACGGTAGACCTGCAGCGCGCGCGCGGTAGCGAGCGAGCGTGACGTCTATTCGCAATCCGAACACCGCACACCATCGGTGCCCACTCCCGCGTTCGGGGGCCGAGGCTGACAGGATGGGGGCGACCGGGTCCCGATCCAGAAGGAGGCGACCCATGGCCGAATCGGCCGAGAACCGCGTGGCGGTCTACATCGACTTCGACAACATCGTCATCTCGCGCTACGACCAGGTGCACGGCCGCAGCGCCTGGCGCAAAGACAACGTCTACAAGCTCGCGCCGGGGCTGTCGGATGCGAGCGCCGAGCAGAGAGACAAGGTGCGGCACGCGACGGTCGACATCAGCGCGATCCTCGACTTCGCCTCGTCGTTCGGCACGATCGTGCTCTCGCGCGCCTACGCCGACTGGTCGGTGGGCGTCAACGCCACCTACCAGGGGCAGCTCATGGAGCGCGCGGTCGACCTGACCCAGCTCTTCCCCGCGACGCAGCAGATGAAGAACGGCGCCGATATCCGCCTCTCGGTCGACGTGGTCGAAGACCTTTTCCGCCTGCCCGACATCACGCACGTCGTCATCGCCGCGGGCGACAGCGACTACATCGCCCTCGCGCAGCGGGCCAAGCGGCTCGGCCGGTACATCGTCGGCATCGGTGTGGCCGGCGGCACGAGCAAGTCGCTCGCGGCGGCGTGCAACGAGTACGCCGACTACGACTCGCTGCCGGGCATCCGGCCGGCCGCCCACATCGTGGCCGACCTCGTCGTCGTGCCCGGAGAGGCGGTTGCCGCGACCAAGGCGCCACGCCGTGCGTCAACCACCGCCGTGGTCACCGAGCCCGCCAACGACACCGCTCTCGCCGAGACCGCGACCTCGAAGCGCGCTGCGAGCGCCCTCCTCGTTCGTGCTCTGCGGCTCGTGCACGAAGCGGACGACGCCGATTGGGCGCATGCCTCGGCTCTCAAGAACCAGATGAAGCGCCTCGACCCGGCCTTCAATGAGAAGGCGCTCGGGTACAGCAGCTTCTCGAAGTTCGTCAAGTCTCGCGCCAACATCGTGGAACTCGACGAATCGACGCAGATCCACCTCGTGCGACTGCGCGAATAGCCACGACGCACCCGCGGCCCCGGCGGCGCTGAGCTGCGCGGGGCCGCGGCGCGACGGATCAGTCTTCTTCGGTCTCCGGCGCCGGGTCGTCGTCGACCTCGGGCTCGTCGTCGCCCTCAGGAGCCGGATCGTCATCGACCTCGCCCTCGTCGTCATCGCCGTCGCGCACGGGGTCGTCATCCACCTCGCCCTCGTCGTCATCGTCGTGACGCACGGGGTCGTCGTCGACTTCGGCCTCATCGTCGTCGTCGTGACGCACGGGGTCGTCGTCGACCTCGCCCTCGTCATCGTCGGTCGACGACTCGGGGTCGTCGTCGACCTCGACCTCGTTCTCCTCCTGCCGCACCGGGTCGTCATCGACATCGGACTCGTCGTCGACGAACGGCGCGGGGTCGTCATCGACCTCGGGTTCTGAGCCCGTCACGGTCGAGACGATCGTGTCGAAGGCCGACTGCGCCGGGCCGGGCAGCGCGCCAGCAGCGCCCACCCCGGTCACCCCGAACACGACAACCCCCATGCCGATCGCGATCTTCGATGTCAGGCTCACGCCCGAGATCCACTCCATCATGCTGCGCACCCCTTCGATGAACGCCGGTCGGCGCACCGCGTGCGATGCCGTACCGGCTGTCGACGGCGTCGCCACATCAGCGACGCCGGTGATCGAGATGGGCGCGAGCGCCTGCCCCTCCAGTCGCGCGACCAGGCGCTCGTTCGGTTGCGGCGCGGCGACGGCGAGCGCCGACGTCCGCACCGAACCGAGGGCGTCTGCGAGGTCGCGAAGCTCCGGGCGACCCGCGGGGGTCATCCCGGCCAGCAGCTGCTCGGCCTCCGTGTCGTCGATTCTCTTGCTCATCTCACTAATCGCTATCGTCGGCGGGGCCCGCAGGGGTACGGGGTTCGGCAAAGTTTTTTCGCAGCTGCACGAGCGCTCGGCGCTGCAGCGCCTTCACCGCACCCTCGCGCTTACCGAGCACGACGGCGACCTGCTCGACAGTGAGATCGGCGACGATGCGCAGCATCATGACGTCGCGCTGGTCAGGAGCCAGGGAGTCCAGCAGCGCCACCGTTCGCTCGCTCGCCAGTCGTTCGAGCGCATCCTCTTCGGCGCTGGATGCCCGGCGCGGGTCCTCCTCGGCGATCAGCTGCACCGGCTCGCCGCGCCGCCCGCGCACCCGCAGCTCGTCGACGAGGCGGCGGTATGCGATCGAGAAGACGAAGGAGCGGAAGGCGGCGGCATCACCGGTGAATTCGCGCAGGCGATCGAAGACGACCAAGAACACCTCGCTCGTCAGGTCTTCTGAATCTCGCGATCCTCGCGCGGTGGCGAACGCGGCGACGGCGGGAGCATGGTCGCGCCACAGGCGCGTGCAGGCCCACCCGGCCCCGGCCTGCGCCGCGCTCAGCACGCTCGCGAAGGTGTCGTCGCTGATCCCTCCGCTGCTCGGCACAGGGCTGAGAGTACGACCGGTCGTGCGGGCTCACAATCCCGAGATCGGGGGCCCGCCGCGCGGGCGCCGACCGCGAACCGTCGGTTGCTGCCGACCTCCTCGCGGGCCACACTGGGGGCCAGCACCCGCTCACCCCCGAGCGTCGACCCGACCGAACGAGGAGTCACCGTGCCGGCACCCGCTTCCCTGCCCCAGCTCGCGCCGCGCCTGTTTCTCACCGACGGCGGCCTCGAGACCACGCTCATCTTTCACGGCGGATTCGAGCTGCCCGACTTCGCCGCGTTTCCGCTCATCGAGACCGAGGTGGGTCGGGCGGCCCTCGAGCAGTACTACCGCTCGTACATCGAGATCGCCGAGCGGCATGCGACCGGCATCGTGCTCGAGACGCCGACCTGGCGGGCGAGCGCCGACTGGGGCGACCGGCTGGGCTACAGCCCCGAGGCGCTGCGCGCGGTCAACGCCGCGGCGGTCGAGCTGCTGCAGCGGGTGCGGGCCGCGCACGCCGCGGGGGGCGCGCCCATCGTCATCAGCGGCAACCTCGGCCCGCGCGGCGACGGCTACGCGCCGACGAGCGCCATGAGCGCGACCGAGGCCGAGCAGTACCACCGCGAGCAGATCGAGTCGCTCGTCGACGCCGGCGCCGAGCTGATCACCGCGCTGACGATCACGAACGTCGACGAGGCCATCGGCATCGTTCGCGCAGCCGTGAGCGTCGGTGCCGCCGTGGTGATCTCTTTCACGGTCGAGGTCGACGGCCACCTGCCGAGCGGCCAGCGGCTCGTCGACGCCATCGCCGAGCTCGACGCGGCGACCGCCGCCGGCGCGGCGTACGTCATGGTCAACTGCGCGCATCCCTCGCACCTCATGCCGGCGCTCGAGGAGGGGTCGCCGACGCTCGCCCGGCTGCGCGGCGTGCGGGCCAACGCGTCGACGCTCAGCCATGCCGAGCTCGACGAGGCCGACGAGCTCGATGCGGGCGACCCGGCCGATCTCGGCCAGCGCTATCGCGAGCTCACCGCGCTGCTGCCGGCCCTGACGATCATGGGGGGATGCTGCGGCACCGACGACCGTCATATCGACGCGATCGCGGCGGCGTGCGCTCCGCTGTTCGCCGCACGGGAATAGGCCGGATCCTCCCTATCGCGCAGGGGTGCGCGGGGGCTAGAGTCCCCGCATGACCGTGCGCACCGCATCCACCGGGCTGATCGCCGCCGTGCTGCTCGCCCTCGCGGGGTGCGCGACGCCCGCGCCGCCCGCCGCCGAGACGCCGGTGCCGACCGTGACCGTGACGGTCACGCCGAGCCCCGAGCCCGAGCTGGCCGACTACGGCTTCACGTACTTTCGCGGCGGGCAGCTGAGCGCCGCCGACTTCGCCGAATTCAGCACGCAGTTCGGTGCGACCATCACGGGCATCGCCGAGTGCCCCTGGTACGCCGAGGTCGAGACGCACGGTGCCGACGCGGCCACCTACGCCTTCACCGACCCCGAGGGCGTCGACCCCGGAATCTCGTTCTTCTACACCCAGGCGTTCGGCGAAGTGATGGGCGATATGCCGCGCAACGCCGAGGGCGTGGGTGTCGGATCGACCGAGGCCGAGGTGCTCGCGGCCTACCCGTCGGCCGTCGTCGACGCCTATGACGACATCAGTGTCGGGCCGATGACGCGCATCACCGTCGACGACCCCGACAGCGACGCCAAGTACGTCTTCGCGCTCACCGACGGCTCGCCCGTCGTCAACCTGCTGCAGTGGGGAACCACCGCGGGCGGGCAGTGGGCGCACCTCTGCCTGCCGCTGTAGCACGACGACGCCGGCCGCCCCGCTGCCGAAGCAGCGAGACGACCGGCGGCGTGCTCAGTCGCGCTTCACTCAGTCGCCCTTCACGTTCACGAGCTGCCGCAGCGTGTGCCGGATCGTGACCAGGTCGGCCGCGTCGGCCATCACCTCGTCGATCGGCTTGTACGCGTGCGGAATCTCGTCGATGAAGGCGTCGGTGTCGCGAAACTCGATGCCCACCATGGCCTCCCGCAGCTGATCCTGCGTGAAGGTCTTCCGGGCCGCCGACCGTGAGTAGAGCCGTCCGGCTCCGTGCGGCGACGACTCGAGCGCCATCGCGTTGCCCGTGCCCTCCACGACGTACGACGCGGTGCCCATCGAGCCGGGGATCAACCCGAGCTCTCCGGCCTTCGCCGAGATCGCACCCTTTCGCGAGACCCACACCTCCTTGCCGAAGTGGGTCTCTTTCTGGGTGAAGTTGTGGTGGCAGTTGATCCGCTCGAGCTGCGCGACGTCGCCGCCCACCCACTCGGTGAACTGCCGCACGACCCGGTCCATCATCTCCTCCCGGTTGAGCAGCGCGTAGTGCTGCGCCCACCGAAGCTCGGCGATGTACCGGCTGAACTCCGGGGTGCCCTCCACGAGGTACGCGAGGTCGGCATCCGGCAGTGAGATGAACCACTGCGCGGCGAGCTTCTTCGCGATGTCGATGTAGGTCTGGGCGATCTTGTTGCCCACGCCCCGGCTGCCCGAGTGCAAGAACAGCCACACCCGGTCGAGCTCGTCGGCCGACACCTCAATGAAGTGGTTGCCGCTGCCGAGCGTGCCGAGCTGCTCTTTCCACCGGCCGGCCCGCTGCGCCGGGTCGAACCCGGCCCGCTCGGCCATCGCCTCGAGCTCGGCCACTCGCGGCGCGGCCGTTGCGACAATGCGGTTGTTCGCCGCACCCGCGCTCAGAGGAATGGCCCGCTCGATGGCGAGCCGCAACGGAGTGCGGTCATCCGGCAGCTGGTCGACCGTCTTGTCGGTCAGCACGGCGATCATTCCGCACCCGATGTCGACCCCGACGGCCGCCGGCATGACTGCCCGCAGCGTCGGAATAACCGAGCCGACCGTCGCGCCCAACCCCAGGTGGGCGTCGGGCATGAGGGCCAGGTGCGGGTAGATGAACGGCATGGTCGCGGTCGTGCGCGCCTGCTCGAGCGTCTTCTCGTCGAGGATGCTCGCCCAACTGGCGAGGGTCTTCGAGATCTTCTGCATGATCCTTTCGATTCTCTTCGGTGTTCGTTTCTGTCGTGGGTCGGCGAGTGGATGCTCGACCGACCGGTCCCGAAGAGTCGCGCTCTGCTCCCCCGCGGTGGGAGCCGTGTTGATGGGCAACACAGAAGAACGACGCCCCGGGCCTCATGGCACGGAGCGTCGCTGGATGCGACGGACCGCCCCTAGGTGAGGTCGGGAAGGAAGCGCTCGAGGCGCTGCGCGAGTTGTTCGCGAATCGGCGAATAGGCCGTATTCATGCTCGTGCTCCTTCCGTGGGCGGTGTTCTGGCGCCTGCCGATGGCAGGCGCTCGTGATTCTGCGCCTGCCTCGTGCAGGTGCGAGTCACGACACTAGCTCATGCATCCCGGGCGTGTCGCGCTGGCTGTGGTCACGGTTCTGTCACGGGTTGGCGGTCGAGCAGGGCGAGCAGCGCGTCGATCGTGCGCAGGTTGCGGGCCGTGCCGACGACGCCGAGCGCGCGCAGCAGGCGGGTGAGATCGAGCTCGGCGCGGCCCGCGCCCTTCGCGTAGCGCACGTGCAGGTCGACGCCGATGAGTGACCACTCGTCGTCTCCGCTCGGCACGTCGGCCGCGGCGGTGGGGTCGACGGGGGCGCTCGTGAGCGGCACCAGGTACGAGAAGGCCGGGTCGACGATGACGAAAGGATGCGCATCCCGAGCCGCACGCAACGCCGCCGCATCGCGCACGATGACCTCGCGACGGAACCCGAAGCGGGTCTCGACCGCGTCTGCGAGCTGCACAGCGAACGCGGCCGGGTCGCCCGGAGGCACGGCGACGAGGTTGCCCGAGGCGATGTAGATCTGCACGTCGGTGGCGCCGAGCTCGGCGGCGAGCGCGCGTAGCTCGGCCATCGGCAGCTTCGCGGTGCCGCCGACGTTCACGGCGCGAAAGAGGAACGCGTGCCTCACGAGAGCTCGATCAGTTCGAGGCGCACGCGCACGTCGTCGCCCGCGGTCAGCCCCTCGGCCTGCCGCACGGCCTTCTTCATGGGCAGAACATAGGCCTGCTGCTTGGAGTCGGGGAACAGGCTCGTCGCCCACTCGCTGCCGCCGACGCGCACGCGCACCCGCACGCTGCCGAACCCGTTCGTGAGGCCGTGGGTGCGCGCGTCGATCTCATCGCTGATCGCGACCGGAACGGTGACGAAGTGCCAGGCGGCGGGGCCGGTCCACTCGTAGAGCGCGGCCGTGAAGTCGTAGACGGTGGGGTTGGCGTCGGATGCTCGCACCGGGTCAGTCTGCCGCAGAGGGGTGACGCGCGACTCCCGAATCGTGTGACTCGCCCACTCTTGCGGGGTGCCCTTGTACAACCACGTAAATCAGGACGAGGCTCTACTTGACTCTCGGTCGCGCCGCAAACGGGGGGGCGCCGCTGAGCGACGCTGGAAGCTCGGCTGGCGATGAGTCAAGTATCCCCAGTGACGATCCGCTTGCAAGAGTCGAGGACAATTGGAATGGTTGCAGCCTTTCATCGCCGCACACGAGTCACGTCGGTTTGGGCCGGGTGAGGACCTTCACTGACGTCTTGCGAGAGACCCAAGGGGCTGCGTATCAGGCGAACTCCGCAGAATTCGTGTCGAATACGCGACTGTCGATGTCACCGCCAGAGTAGCGCGGCGACACAAAAGTGCGCCTAGCGCCTGTGTATTCGTCGTAGCCAGTCACAACCACCCGAACCTTCGCTGTGGGGCCAAGCTCGCTAAACATCTCACTCAGAGAAACAGTTCTGCTTGCTCGTAGTGTTCGCCGCACGCGGGCCGGCACACGGCCGCGAAACAAATCAGACCACTCGCGGCACTCGAGCCGAATGAGGCGACCGTTTCCTGGGGCGAGGAAGAGAATCGACTCGGGAGATGTCTTGAGCCTGACAACCTTCACCCGAGCCTTGTTGTCGGGTATAGGTCCAAAGCGGAGCTCCACTTGGACGGTCACGTCGACGATTGCTCGCCTGCCATAGTTGTGCACTTTGACGCTGTTGACGAGCCGACGGTTCACCACCGCTTGTCGAATGCCAGGGCTGAACGCCAACTTCGGCACTAGATATCTCGTGACGTACCACCAGACGGTGAAACTCGCACCCAGTCCAGTAGCCGCTCCGATCGCCGCGCTCATTGACACTTCGGCAAGTAGATCCATGATCAGACGTTAGTACTAAACCGCTAGGCGACTGCCTTACCTAGCCCACGCGCATCCAAAGACTCCGCTGGGAGCTTTCAGTTCTGAGCACGCCAAGACTGCGGGCAAGGCGTAGGCAATATCGCTTTGATGCGAGACTCACGAAACCGCCCAGCCCTCTCCAGCTACTCAACAGAAAGAGCTGCACGCGATTGTCGGCGACCGCCCGACGGCCTGACCCTCATCGGCGACGGCCAGCAGACCATCTACCCCGGCGGCTACTCGCTCGCCGAGGCGGGCATCTCGGTCGCCGGCCGCGGAGTGTTGCTCTCGACCAACTACCGCAACACCCGCGAGATCGCCCAGTTCGCTGCGGCGATCGTCGAGGGAGACGAGTTCGTCGACCTCGAGGGCGGTCCGGGGCGGGCGGATGCTGCGCTCGACGTTCCCCGCACGGGCCCGTCGCCCGAACTCGCGTCGTTCGAGTCTGTCTCACTGCATGACGCGGCGCTCGTGTCGCACGTGCGCGCGCTGGTCGCCTCGGGTGTCGACCCCGGCGACATCGGCGTGCTGACCGCAACGAATCGGGATGCTCTCGCCATGCTCGCCGCGCTGCGCGCCGCCGGCTTCGACGCCATCGAGCTCGAGAGTTACGCAGGCACACCCGCACCGCTGGTCAAGGTCGGAACGATCAAGCGCGCCAAGGGCCTCGAGTTCAAGCAAGTGCTGCTGGCGCGAGTCGATGGGTCGCTACTCTCCCCCGCTGCCGCCGACTTCGACGAGGGCGCGCTCGAACGGCGAGAGATCGAGCGGCGCGAGTTGTACGTCGGCATGACCCGCGCCCGCGATGGGTTGTGGGTTGGAGCCGGTTGGAGAGAGGTAGAAGGGGGCTCTCTAGCCGATCGTGGAGGATTCAGATGATGTATGTTCACGTCAGTCCAAGCGTGAGGAATGGCAAGCATGTTTTTAGAGACCTTGGTCCTGGAGAACGTCAGAGGTTTCCGGACGTCAGAGGAACCAATAAAGCTCGACTTTGCGCGACCAGATGGAACCTACGCAGGATTCACAGTTGTCGCCGGGCGAAACGGGAGTGGAAAATCGACGCTGCTTCGCTGCATAGCGCTTGCACTTTCCGGCCCGACTACTGCTAGAACTCTCTCGCCCGGCTTCCACGGATGGATCTCCAACGGCTCAAGGTCGGCACGCGTAGAGGCCGCCTTTTCCCAAGGTCATGCGGACTCATTCGGAACCGGAGGGGCCCCGCCGAAGACACGGCCCTGGGCGGGACTCCGCTGGGACCAAGAGTCAACAGGCTCGTTCGTCGAGATGCAGGAGTCGATTCCCAAGAGCTCTGCGAAGCTCACGGCTCGACGTGGTCCTTGGCTAGAGAATCCATCAGGCTGGTTTCTCGCCGGCTACGGACCCTTTCGACGACTGAGTGGCGCGGCGGCAGAAGCGCAACGTTCGATGCTAGGCAGCAAACGAACTGCCGCTTTGGTCACACTTTTTGATGAATCCGCATCACTAGCTGAGTCCACGTGGTGGCTCCAGGAGCTTTATCCGAAGCAATTGGAGGGTGATCGAACCTCTGAACTAATTCATCAAGATATTCGCCGATTTCTCAACGATGGCTTGATGCCAGACGGCACTGAGGTTATTGACTACACATCCGAAGGCCTTTGGGTTCGTCAAGGCGGGGCCGAGCTTGTCTTGGAGGAAATGTCCGACGGATATCGTGTTGTCTCCGCGCTCGTGATTGACATTCTTCGCCGTCTATATGCGTCGTTTGGCCATCTCGGCATCATCGACGACGGGTCAGGCGGGGTGTATTGCAGCCATGAAGGCGTCGTGCTCATCGACGAGGTTGACGTTCACCTTCACGTGGGCTGGCAACAAAGGATTGGTTTCTGGTTGCGCGAGCACTTCCCCAATATTCAATTCATAGTCTCCACCCACAGTCCGTTCGTGGCTCAGGCAGCAAGCCCCAACGGGCTCTTGAGGCTGCCTGCGCCAAACGACGAGAACCGGACACCGAGCTTCATCGCAGAGGACACTTTCGATCAGATCGTGAACGGAGACGTGGACCGAGTATCCATGAGCCACCTCTTTGGACTTGAGAGTACTTACAGCGAAGAGACGCTGGTGCGACGCCGAAAGTGGTCTGAACTGGAAGATGCTCAAATGGGCCAGGCTCCTTCCGAAGACCTCCGAGATTTGCGCAGGACCCTCGGGATCGGCCCTTCGGATGACGTGCAACAGGCCATTAACGCGCTCAATGAGATTCTGAGAGCGCGACGTGCGTAGGTTTCATCGCCCCGCTCTTGCCGCTAGCGAAACTGCTTATCTGAATTCCAAGACTCAAGAGATCTTGGCATCGCCCGATCGCGCCAACGCTTCGAAAAGGACGTGGACCAACAAGAGCAGCGCCAGGTTCCGTGAGATCAGGGCCGCACTCGAGCGAGCGGCCGGGACCAACCTTCGATGCATGTATTGCGATGACAACGAGGGGACGGCCATCGACCACTTTGATCCGAGGATCCGAAGTCCCGAGCTGACGTTTGAATGGAACAACTACTTGCTTGCTTGCTCGGGCTGCAACTCGAATGCAAAGAGATCACAGTTTCCCATTGACGAAAACGGCGACTCCCTACTCGTGAATCCGATGCGAGAGGAACCGAGCGACCACCTAACCCTGAATCCTGCCAATGGGCAAATCGTGACGCACACAGAGAAAGGCCTCGAAACCATCCGCGTCTTCAACCTGAATCGCGAGAGACTTCGCGCCGGTCGAACCGATGCATGGGCGGGGCTCGAGGCCCTTGTCGCTGCCTACGGAAGGCAAATGGACGCGGGACTCACAGAAGATGGGGTCGAAACGCTAAAGAGAATCAAGAGTCACGCGTTCGCTGAAGTTCTCGAGGAAATGCGGCGTTACGCCGCGGCTCCCAACGCTCTGTTATCGGACTCTCTGAGGGCAACGCTACGAAGACATCCTGAGATCTAAGCCAAGGCCACGGCTATCGCGATTCAGATTCAAGGGAGATCTCAATTGCGATCCGCGCGTTGCCTAGATCGCTACTAGACCCGACACGGGAACACGGCTAGTGAGCCCAAGACCTTCAAGACGTTGCTCGCGATCCGCGTGGTGGGTGTCGCGGTTGCCGACAGGGCGCAAGTTGCTCTAGCCAACACGAACGCAACCGCAGTGAACGGGACAGCCAGAAGTCAACGTGAACCCTTAGTCGACATCGCGATTCTCCTAGCTGGCGAGGTATGCGGTGCCGTAGAGGTCGCAACCTAGGGCTCCGAGGTCGGTGAGGAGAGCTGCCGGGAAAACGAAGCCGCCTTGGTCGCTGTCGCTGAAGCCGCCCCAGCTAATCACCGTCGTACACAACGGCCTGAGCGACGCGAGTTGTTCGCTCTTGTCACTCAAGAGCTCGGCTAGGGCGACCAGGCCACTGAAGGATCCTGGGGAAAGTCCCGCGCCGGAATCGAGGCGCCAGAAGGTCTCGCGTGCCGTGCGTTGCACGACCACTCCGCTCGCGTCTGGTCGGGGCGCACCGTGCGGGTCGCCGATGTTGCGACTGGTCGACGGGGTGATCCCGAGACTTTGCGTGATCTGCTCGGCGGACAGGGTGGGGCTCGTGATGACGAGCGACGCTGAGCTCTCGACGATCACGGGCGGGGTCAGGCCTGCGCCCGCTCCAGCACAAGCTCGCGCACGCGAGCCGCATCGGCCTTGCCACCCATCGACTTCATGACCGCACCGATCACGGCCCCGGCCGCCTGCACTTTGCCCTCGCGGATCTTCTCGAGAACATCTGGCTGCGCCGCGAGCGCCGCATCAATCGCCGCGATGAGCGCGCCGTCGTCGGAGACGACCTGCAGGCCGCGCGACTCCACGACCTGAACCGGCGTGCCCTCTCCCGCGATCACACCTTCGACGACCTGACGCGCAAGACGATCGGTGAGCGCACCGGAGTCGACGAGGGCGACGATGGCCGCGACATCCGTCGGCGTGATGAGGGCGGCGGGCTCGGCGTTCTTGGTGTTGGCGATGCGGGCGATCTCGCCCGTCCACCACTTGCGGGCCTGCTGGGGGGCGGCTCCGGCGGCGACCGTCTCGTCGACCTCGACGAGCAGGCCGCTGTTCACGACGTCGCGGAACTCGAGGTCAGAGAAACCCCACTGCTCTTTCAGGCGACGTCGGCGGGTTGCCGGGGCTTCGGGAAGGGCATCCCGCAGCTGCTCAATGAGCGCCGCGCCGGGAACCACCGGCAGCAGGTCGGGCTCGGGGAAGTAGCGGTAGTCGTCGGCGTCGCTCTTGACGCGTCCGGGTGAGGTGGTGCCGGTGTCTTCGTGCCAGTGGCGGGTCTCTTGCTGGATGCTGCCGCCGGCCGCGAGGATCGCCGCCTGCCGCTGGATCTCGTAGCGGATGGCGCGCTCGACGCTTCTGAACGAGTTGACGTTCTTCGTCTCAGTGCGCGTACCGAGCTTCTGCTGCCCGCGCGGACGCAGTGAGACGTTGGCATCGCAGCGCAGGTTGCCGCGCTCCATGCGGGCCTCGCTGATGCCGAGCGCGCGCGCGATGTCGCGGATCAGCGAGACGTACGCCGCCCCCAGCGCGGGCGCGTCGGCCTCGGCGCCGATGATCGGCTTCGTCACGATCTCGACGAGCGGAACCCCCGCGCGGTTGTAGTCGACGAGCGAGAACTCAGCGCCCTGGATGCGGCCCGTCGACCCGCCGACGTGCGTCAGCTTGCCGGCGTCTTCCTCCATGTGGGCGCGCTCGATCGGCACCGTGAACAGGCGGCCATCGGGCAGCTCGACCTCGACCTCGCCCTCGAACGCGATCGGCTCGTCGTACTGGCTGATCTGGTAGTTCTTGGGAGTATCGGGGTAGAAGTAGTTCTTGCGGCTGAACGTGCTGCTCTCGGCGATCTGGCAGCCGAGCGCGAGGCCCAGCGAGATCGCGTAGCTCACCGCCTGCTCGTTGACGACCGGCAGGCTTCCCGGTAGGCCGAGGCAGACCGGCGTGATGGCCGTGTTGGGCTCGGTGACGGCGTTGCCGCTGAAGGCGGGGTTCGGGGCGTCGCTGAACATCTTCGTCTTCGTGCTCAGCTCGACGTGCACCTCGAAGCCGAGCACCGGCTCGAAGAGTTCCAGTGCCTTGTCGAAGTCCATGAGATCAGCGCGCGCCATGACGCAATCCTACGGGCGTTGACGGTGGGGTCAGGATGCTCGGGCGCGGTCGCGGGCCGCTGCGAGCATCCACCCCGCCCCGTCGACCAGGGCGTGCAAGGCGATGAGCAGAATCGCCGCCGCGGCGGGCCAGGCGAGTGCGTCGATGAGCACGATTCCCACGATGACGCTCACGTGCAGCACGATCATGCGGGGGTAGGCACTCATCATGAGGCGCGACCCGCGCTGCTCGGGCAGGGGGCCGAAGCGGGCGGCGAGCACCTGGGCGGTTCCGCCGATGAGCCACACGATCAGGGCGCTGAGCCAGTTGAGCGGGCCCGGCGCGCTGCCCGTCGAGATGAAGACGCCGGCGACCAGCAGAAGCACGAAGACGCCGTGCACGAGGGTGAAGATTCCGTAGTGCAGGGCGAAGAAGCCCGCGAGCGCTCGACCGGCGCCGGGGCCGCGCACCGGGCGGCCGTTGACGGTGAGATTGCCCACGACGGCGGGGTCGTCGCCGCCGGGCGCGTCGGCCGAGCGCAGCATTTTGGTGACCATCGCCACCCCGAGGCTGACGTTCTCGAGCCAGTACAGCAGCACGATCTCGCGCCAGTCCCAGCCGAGCAGCATCACGCCGACGAGCGGCAGCGCGGTGTACGCGAGCAGGGTGATCAGGCGGGCGGGCATCGTGGGGCGATTCTTGCAGGTGGTGGATGCTCTGTCTCGGGGGTTCGCGGGTGCGGGTGCGTGCTGCCCCTCCTCCACAGGCTGCCCGCAAATAAGTTCTCCACGAGTTTCGCTCATGACCTGTACACCAGTTCTATAGTGCGAGAGAATTAGGCATGGCTCATTCGAACACCACGACGACCGCCCCGCTGGGCGATGCCGCGGTGCTCGACGTGCCTGGTGGCGATGTGCCTGCGCTCGCTGTGCCCGTGCGCGCTGTGCCTGGCCTCGCTGTGCCCGCCCTTGACGTGTACGACGGGGCGCAGGTCGGCGGGTTGGGCGATGACGCGCTGCTCGGCCTGCAGTCGAGGCTCGCCGAGCTGCGGCGTCGCACCGAGACCAACCTGGCCATCCTGGCCGACGAGATCGCCCGCCGATCGCACCACTCGCTCGGCCACGACGGCCTCGCGCAACGACTCGGCAGCCGCACCCCGCAGCACCTCGTGCAGCACCTCACCGGAACGAGCGCCCGCGACGCCGCCGCACTCGTGCGCGTGGGGTCGATGCTCGGGGCGGCCTCCTCGGTCGATGACAGCCCGACTGCCTCATCCTCTCCTGCGCCCGCCGGTGCGCCCGCGAACGCATCTTCCAGCACAGCAGCGCCGTGGCTCGCCCCCATCGCGGCGGCTGTCGGCGAGGCCCGGTTGAGCGTCGAGGCGGGCGACGCGATCGCCCGCGCGCTCGGCCAACCCGACGCGCACGTCACCGCAGCACAGCTCGGGGTCGCCGCCGCACAGCTCGTCGCCGAGGCGACTCTGCTCACGCTCGAGCAGCTGTCGGTGCGCGCCCGAAACGCCCGCGCGCTGCTCGATCTCGACGGCCAGCCCGAGCTCGTCGCCGAGCGCGAGCAGTCGCTGCGCGACCGCCGATACCTCTTCCTCAGCCGCCAGGCCGACGGCATGACGCGCCTGAGCGGACTGCTCGACCCCGAGTCGGCCGCCCTCGTGCACGACGCGGTCGACGGCGCCACCTCGCCGCGCCGCGGCGGCCCGCGCTTCGTGAGCCCCGGCGAGCGCGAGCGCGCCGAGCGCATCGCGCGCGACACCCGCACCACCGAGCAGCTCGCGCTCGACGCCCTCGTCGACCTCGTGCGCATCGGCGGCGACGTGGCCCCGACCGAGGTGATCGGCACGCGCTCCCCCGCCGTGCAGGTCATCGTCGCCGAGCGCGACCTGGCCGCTCGCCGAGGCCTCGCCCGCATCGAAGGCCAGACCGAACCGGTCAGCATCGAAACCGCCGACCGACATGGATGCTCCGCCGGAGTCGTTCCCGTCGTCATCGATGCCCGCGGTGATGTCGTGGCGCTCGGCCGCGAGACGCGCCTCTACACCCGACGTCAGCGGGTTGCCCTCGCCGCCCGTGACGGAGGCTGCCGGTTCCCCGGTTGCGACCGCCCACCCTCGTGGACGGAAGCGCACCACATCGTCCCCTGGTCAGAGGGCGGAGCGACCGACCTCGCCACCGGAGTACTGCTCTGCCGGCACCATCACCTGTTGCTGCACAACAACGGTTGGCGGTTCGAACGCAGACGAGATGAGTTCGTGCTGATTCCACCCCGGTCGATCGACCCCGAGCAGAGACCGATCCCGGCCCCGAGCAAGAGCCCGATCATCGAGCGCGAACGCGCCCTCGCGGGCGCAGGCTGACCGGCGCCGCGCTGTGAGCGCGCCCTCGCGGGCGCGGGATGACCGGCACCACGTCATGAGCGCCCGGTCGCGGGCGCGGGATGAGACCGGCACCGCGTCATGCGCCCGCTGCGCTCAGGCCGCTATGCCGTCCGCAGCTCGGGGGCCTTGGCCCAGAGCGACCCGCCCCACTGCGCCTCGAGCAGCTGCTCGATCGCGGCACCCGCCGTGTACAGCCGCGCATCCTGGCGAGCCGGCGCCATGAGCTGCAGGCCCACGGGCAGACCGTCCTCGGGCGCGAGCCCCATCGGCAGACCCATGCCCGGCACTCCCGCCAGGTTCGCCGGAATCGTCGTCACGTCGTTGAGGTACATCGCCAACGGGTCAGCGAGCTTCTCGCCGAACCGGAACGCCGTCGTCGGCGCACTCGGCGACACCAGAATGTCGGCCTGCTCGAAGCACGCCGCAAAATCGCGCTGAATGAGCGTGCGCACCTTCTGCGCACTGCCGTAGTAGGCGTCGTAGTAGCCCGCCGACAGCGCGTACGTCCCCAGGATGATGCGACGCTTCACCTCAGGCCCGAACCCGGCTTCGCGCGTCGCACCCATGACGTCTTCGACAGTTCCGCCCGGCACCTCCGACCGCAGGCCGAACCGCACCGAGTCGAACTTGGCCAGGTTGCTCGACGCCTCCGCCGGCAGAATCAGGTAGTAGGCCGCCACCGCGTACTCGAAGTGCGGCGCACTCACCTCGACGATCTCGGCCCCCGCCGCCGCCATGAGCTCGAGCGTCTCGTGATAGACCGACGACACCCCCGCCTGAAAACCTTCGCCCTCGAGCTGCTTCACGACACCGACGCGCACACCCTTCAGCGCATCACCCGACTGCCCGGCCCGAGCAGCCGCGGCCATCGAGGGCCACGCATCCGGGATGCTCGTGGCATCACGCGGATCATGCCCGCCGATCACGTCGTGCACGAGCGCAGCATCCAGCACCGAGCGCGACACCGGCCCGACCTGGTCGAGCGACGACGCCAGCGCGATCGCACCGTACCGGCTCACGCCACCGTAGGTGGGCTTGACACCGACCGAACCGGTAACCGCAGCCGGCTGACGAATACTGCCACCCGTGTCGCTGCCGAGCGCGACCGGCGCCTCGAACGCCGCGACCGCCGCGGCCGAACCACCCCCCGACCCGCCGGGGATGCGCGTCAGATCCCACGGGTTCTTCGTCGGCCCGTAGGCGGAGTGCTCGGTCGAGCTGCCCATGGCGAACTCGTCCATGTTCGTCTTGCCGAGCGGGATCATGCGCGCAGCGCGCAAGCGCGCGACAACCGTCGCGTCGTAGGGCGGGATCCAGCCCTCGAGGATGCGCGAGCCCGACGTCGACGGCATATCGAGCGTGCACAGCACGTCTTTGATCGCGATCGGCACACCCGCGAGCGCGGGCAGCGTCACGCCGGCGGCACGGTCGGCGTCGACCTGCGCGGCCGTCTCGAGGGCTGCAGCATTGACGTGCAGGAAGGCGTGCACGTCACCGTCGACGGCGGCGATGCGGTCGAGGTGCGCGCGCGTGACCTCGACGCTCGAGACCTCTCCCGCGGCGAGGTGCGCGGCCAGGTCGGCGGCCGAGGTGCGCGTGAGATCAGTGGACGAACCTGTGCCCGACGAACCGACGCCCGACGAACCAGCGCCCGACGAGGTCGCGCCTGACGATGTCGCGCCTGACGATGCGGCGGCGCTCACTGCTCCTCCCCCAAGATCGCGGTGACGCGAAAACGGCTGCCGTCGTGGTCGGGCGCTCCGGCCAGGGCCTGCTCGGTCGAGAGGGTCACACCGGGCTCGTCGACCCGCATGCCGCCTTTGAGCGGGATCGGGTGGCTCGTCGCGGGCACCTCGGGCGTCGCGACCTGCTGCACCTTCGCGACCGAGTCGACGATCGCTCCGAGCTCGCCTGTGAGCTGCTCGATCTCGTCGGCCGTCAGCGCGATGCGCGCGAGCGACGCGAGATGCGCGACGCGCTCGGGGGTGATCTCAGACATCGTGCCTCTCAGACAGGGGGGTGCCGCGGTGACCGTCGGTGGGGATGCTCCAGTCTACTGAGCGCATCCCAACGGTTCGGCCGTGCCGGTCGTCTGAGAGGGTAGAGGCGGCGCACGCCGCCCACCCCGACGACGGGAGGCACCATGACCCGCAGCAGCACCGGCATCGCACTCGGCACCGCTCGCGGCGCGACCCGCCGCGCTCTCGGCACCGCTCGCGGCGCGACCCGCCGCGCTCTCGGCACCGCTCGCGGCGCGACCCGCCGCGGCACCGGCACCACCCGCCGG
>NZ_JBKBLF010000008.1:0-109666 GCF_046296455.1 Microcella sp. | reverse complement strand
GGACGCCCGGCGGCGCGCGGGGCGGACTCGCGTGCCGGCGCGCTACGTCGGGTGCGCCGCACGGGGGCCTCGCCGCGCTCGGCCTCGCGCAGGGCGCGCCGACTGGGCACGATCTCGGTCGATGCCGGGCTGATCGAGACGATCTCAGTGGCCGCGGGGATGACCGGGAGCAGCGCGGAGGAGGGGGCGGCAGGCGCCGCGGCCTCGATCGTCGGGGATTCCTCAGTGAATCCGAGCCCCAGAGACCGGAAAGGGTCTCGGTCGGCGGCTGTTGGTTCCGGTTCGGAACCTCCCGCGCGCCACGGGAACTCATCAGTCACAGTGTCAGTCAGCCTCAGAAGTCGGGTTCAGTGCGGTCAGGGCGCCCGGTGGGGGCCCGCTCGGCTCACGGTCGGATCGAGCGCTGCGCCGGGCATCCGTGCACCACCGACACCGGCGGATTATCACGGATTGGTAAAGCGTAACCCGTGGCCCGCGAGAGCGAAAGTCCGTGAACCCGATTCGGTGCTGGCGCCAAGGCCGCGATCAGGCGCCCGACGCCCGCGGGGGCGAGGGGTGCGCGCCGACCTCGGCGAGCACCGGGGCGAGCTGCTCCGCGAGCTCGGGGTGGGCCGCGAGCAGAAACCGGTGGTCGGCCCGCACACCCGGCAGTCCCGTCACGAGGGAGCCCGCCTCGCTCGCGATGAGGGCGCCGGCGGCGTGGTCCCAGGGGTTGAGGGTGCGCTCGAAGTAGGCGTTGACGCGCCCGCAGGCCACCGCGCACAGGTCGAGCGAGGCCGTGCCCATGCGGCGCACGTCGCGCACGCGCGGCAGCAGTCGGGCGACCGCCGCGCCCTGCTCGGCGCGCGTCTCGGCGAGGTACGCGAAGCCCGTGGCCACGAGCGCCTGCTCGAGCGGTACAGGATCGGCCACCCGGATCGACCGGTCGCCGAGGTGCGCGCCCCCGCCCGCCGATGCGGTGAACAGCTCGCCCGTGGCCGGGTTGACGACGGCGCCCGCGAGCGCCCGCCACGACTGCGGGTCGGCATCGCCCTCGACCACGGCGATGCTCACGGCGTAGTGCGGGATGCCGTAGAGAAAGTTGACGGTGCCGTCGATGGGGTCGACGACCCAGGTGAGGCCGCTCGTGCCGGATCCGCCCCCCGACTCTTCGCCGAAGAAGGCGTCACCGGGGCGCAGCTCGGCGAGGCGACCGCGGATGAACGACTCGGCGTCGCGGTCGACCTGCGTCACGACATCCACCGACGACGACTTCGAGGCCGCCACCTCGACGGCGCCACGCCGCGCCTCGAGAACGAGAGCGCCCGCCTCGAGCGCGACCGCGCGCGCCACCGAAAGCAGCTCGGCAGGAGAGGGGGATGAGGAGGTCATGGTGGCGAGTGAGGGATTCGAACCCCCGAATGCTGAGCAGTCTGATTTACAGTCAGATCCCTTTGGCCGCTTGGGTAACTCGCCGTGTGCGCACTCGACCCGTGTGGTCACCGACCGAAGGCGCTCGTCAAGAATACAAGAGCTGCGCCGCGACGGCGACCACTCAGAATCCGGCGCCGACCCGGCCCGTGGCGGCCCCTATGGCGCCGGCGCCGCGACCGCCGCCTCGGCGTAACGCTGCGCGGCGATCGCGACGGCATCGAGGTAGGCGGGGTCGGAGTTGTACGCCGCGATGCCCGCGCGCCACGATGCCTCGTCGGCGAGCGTCGGCACCGCGCGGCACAGGTAGTTGGCCGCGGCGAGCGACGCGTCGTCGACGTTGTGCGGGTCGGCGACACCGTCTCCGCTGCCATCGACCGCCCAGTTCGCCCAGCTGCCGGGGATGAACTGCAGCGGGCCGACCGCGCGGTCGAACTGCGCGTCACCGTCGAGCGCGCCGCCGTCGGTGTCGTCGATGCGCGCGGTCGAACCGCCGTCGAGCGCGATGCCGATGATGGGCGGGCTCACGGTTCCGTCATCGGCGGTGGATGCTTCGCGGTAGGTGCCGTGGCGCGACTCGACCCAGCCGATGCCGGCGAGCGTGTTCCACCCGAGCCCGCACGCGGGGTCGTCGCCGTGCTTCGCGATCGCCGTGCCGGCATAGGCGGCGAGCACGCGGGGCGGGATGCCCGATCGCTCGGAGACGGCGGCGACCCAGTCGGGGTCGACCCGGCCCGCGACCCCCGCGCGGGTCGCGGGGGCCGACGACGGTGGCAGCGCGGCGGGCGCGACCCAGCGCGGGGCCGGGGCGGCGTCGGAACCGGGTGCGGCATCCACTGCAGGAGCGATCGGGCGCGGGGCGAGCAGCACGGCGACGAGCCCGGCGATGACGGCCGCGCCCAGAACGAGGGCGATGACGAGCGAGCGAGCGGCCATGCGGCCAGTGAATCAGAGACCGCTCGGCCCCCGCTGAGCCCGGCATCGCTAGCATGGCGGCATGGCTGATTCCTCATTCGACATCGTGAGCAAGGTCGACAAGATGGAGGCGGAGAACGCCATCAACCAGGCGCAGAAAGAAGTCGCGCAGCGCTACGACTTCAAGGGCGTCGGGGCCTCGATCGAGTGGAGCGGCGAGAAGCTGCTGCTGAAGGCGAGCGCCGAGGAGCGCGTCAAGGCCGTGCTCGAGGTGCTCGAGGCCAAGATGATCAAGCGCGGCATCGGAATCCGCAGCCTCGACTCGGGCGAGCCCTATGCGAGCGGCAAGGAGTTCCGCATCGAGGTGGGCCTCAAGAACGGCATTTCGAGCGACGACGCGAAGAAGATCGCGAAGATCATCCGCGACGAGGGGCCGAAGAGCGTCAAGAGCCAGATCCAGGGCGACGAGCTGCGCGTGCAGTCGAAGAGCCGCGACGACCTGCAGGCGACGATGGCGCTGCTCAAGGGCAAAGACCTCGACGTGGCGCTGCAGTTCGTCAACTTCCGTTGAGCATGCGATGACCGACGACATCACGATCAGCGGCGCGGGCGCCTGGATCGTGGTGATCGTCTCGGGGCTGCTGCTCGCCCTCATCGTCGGCATCGCGCTGGTGTCGCTCGTGGTGGTGCCGCGCAACCGGCGCCCGCAGTCGGCGCTCGCCTGGTTGCTGCTCATCTACATCTTGCCGCTCATCGGCTTCCTGCTCTTTCTCATGCTCGGCTCGCGGCGGTTGCCGAAGCGGCGGCGGGAGCAGCAGGACGAGATCAACCGCTACATCATCGAGACCACCGAGGGCATGGATCGCGTCAGCAAAGACGCACCGTGGCCGCCGTGGCTCGAACCCATCGTCGAGCTCAACCGCAACCTCGGCGCCATGCCCCTCGTCGGCGGCAACACCGCACGGCTCGTCACCGACTACTCGGCGTCGATCGCCGCGATGACCGAGGCGGTGCGGTCGGCGGTGCGCACCGTGCACGTCGAGTTCTACATCATGTCGGTCGACGACGAGACCGAGCCGTTCTTCGTCGCGCTCGGCGAGGCGGTGCAGCGCGGAGTGACGGTGCGCGTGCTGTACGACCACGTGGCCTCGCTGCGGGTGAGCGGCTACCGGCGGATGCGCCGCCGGCTCGACGCCGTCGGCGCCCAGCACCACCCGATGCTGCCGGTCAAGCCCTTCAGCGGCCAGTGGCAGCGGCCGGATCTGCGCAACCACCGCAAGTTCCTCATCGTCGACGGCGCCGTGGGCTTCACGGGCTCGCAGAACCTCATCGAGCGCGGCTACAAGCGCCGGGCCCGACGCGATGGTTCGCGGCTGGCGTGGAAGGAGGTCATGGTGCGCTTCGAGGGGCCGATCGTGGCCGGCATCGAGGCCCTGTTCGCGACCGACTGGTACAGCGAGACCGACGAGCTGCTGCTGCGCGAGACCGTGATCCCGCCCGAGATCGACCCGGGGCAGGGGCTCGACGCCCAGGTGGTGCCGAGCGGCCCGGCGTTCGAGGGCGAGAACAACCTGCGCCTGTTCAATTCGCTCGTCTACGCCGCGCAAGAGCAGATCCAGATCTGCTCGCCCTACTTCGTTCCCGACGAGTCGATGCTCTACGCGATCACGACGGCCGCGCAGAGCGGGCTCGATGTGCAGCTCTTCGTCTCGGAGGTCGGCGACCAGACCCTCGTCTTTCACGCGCAGCGCTCGTACTACGAGGAGCTGCTGCGCGCGGGCGTGCGCATTTGGCTCTACCGCTCGCCGACGGTGCTGCACGCCAAGCACTTCACGATCGACGACCAGGTGGCGATCATCGGCTCGAGCAACATGGACATGCGGTCGTTCAGCCTCAACCTCGAGGTCTCGGTCATGGTGCGCGGCGAGTCGATCATTCGCGAGCTGCGCGCCATCGAGCAGTCGTACCGCGAGAACTCGCACGAGCTGACCCTCGAGCAGTGGCTGCGGCGCCCCGCCCACATGCGCGTCTTCGACGACCTGGCCCGCGTCACCGCGACGGTGCAGTAGCGCTGCCCACTCGCACCCGACGTGCGGGGCGGGTAGCGTGCTCGCATGACGCAGAAGACGCTGCCCACCGACGTACCTGTCGACGAGTTCTTGGCGACGCTGGATGCCCGGCGCAGTGCCGAGGGCGCCGAGCTCGTCGAGATCTTCCGCGCCGTGACCGGGGCCGAGCCCGTCATGTGGGGGCCGTCGATGATCGGCTTCGGCACCTACGCGTACCACTACGCGAGCGGCCACGAGGGCATCTGGCCGCGCGCCGCCTTCTCGCCCCGCAAGGCCAAGCTGTCGTTCTACGGACTGCAGACCCACCCCGACGCCGCTGCCGTTCTCGAGCGACTGGGCTCGCACACGACCGGAGTCGACTGCGTCTACGTCACCCGGCTCTCGGCGATCGACCTCGATGCGTTGCGCGAGCTCATCGCCCTCGGCTGGGCCGTGACGGCCGACACCGCCGTCGACCCCCACTAGCCCCACCCCGGGTTCCTTCCACAACTTCGGAGTGGAAGTCGGCGACGGGGGTTCGCTGCTCCCACTCCGAAGTTGTGGAAGTCGGGCGGTAATTGGAAGTGCAGGGCCCGTCCTCCACCGCGCAGGACGGGAGCACCGGGGTTCACGTTCGCGCAGCCATGGCGGCAACCGTCGGCGACAGAACACCACACTCACCACCATGCGCGGCTTTCATTCGTTCGACGAGTACATCTCCCATCAGGGCGGAGTGATGTCACGGAGCGAGCTGCTCGACGCCGGATGGAGCGCCGACGAGGTACGGCTCGGCGTGCGCTACGGCACGCTTCACCGGTTGTGCCGCGGGTGGTATGGCGCACGTGATCTACCCGCGGCCGTGACGAGCGCGTGGGCGCACGGCGGGCCGCTCGCGTGCGTGAGTGCGCTGCACTTTCTCGACATCATCGACGCCAATGCCGCCGCCCTCGAGCAGCCGCACGTGTGCCGTCCGGCACGAGCCCACCGGCTCCGATACGCAACGATGGCCACCATCCACTGGTCAGACGAGGCGTACCGCTCAGGCACCCGCTGGAGCGTCGCCCCAGAGACCGCACTGCAACAAGCGGCGCGATGCGCGCCCGATGCACTGCCCGACAGCGAGCAATCGCGCCGACCACGCTCGCGCTGGCTCGACGGTCTCGAGTGAGGCTCAGTCGCGCGAGATGCGGATCATCTCGTCGCGCGGCACGACCTTGACGCGCTCGCGGCCGTGCGGCGCACCGAGCGCCTGCTCGTGCGCATCGAGGCGGTGCCACCCGTCGAGGTTCGTGTAGAGCACGCCGCGCCCGTCGAGCAGGTCGACGACCGACTGCTCGTCGGGGTCGCTCGGCGCCCACCACGAAGCCTGGTCGGTCACGAGGTGCTGGATGGTCTCCATGGCGTCGCTCTTGGTGTGGCCGATGAGGCCGACCGGCCCGCGCTTGATCCAGCCCGTTGCGTAGACGCCCGGCACCTTCTGGTTGTCGTCGCCGAGCACCTGGCCCTCGTGGTTCGGGATCACGCCGTGGCGCTCGTCGAAGGGGATACCGTCGAGCGGCGAGCCGAAGTATCCGACTGCGCGGTAGACCGACTGCACGGCGACCTCGCGGATCTCGCCCGTGCCCTCGACGCCGCCGTGGCCGTCGGGGCGCGTGCGCTCGTAGCGGAAGCCCGCGACGCGGCCCTCGGCATCCGTCAGCACCTCGAGGGGCTTGGCATAGAAGTGCAGGTGCAACCGGCGCGAGGCCGAGCCGGTCTCGCGCGCGCGCCACTGCGTGAAGATGCGGTCGATGACCGTGATCTGCTTGTTCGTCTCGATCGCGCGGCGCGAGGCCTCGTCGTAGTCGAAGTCCTCTTCGTGCACGATCATGTCGACATCGCGCAGCTCACCGAGCTCGCGCAGCTCGAGCGGCGTGAACTTCACCTGCATGGGGCCGCGGCGGCCGAAGACGTGCACATCGGTCACGGGCGAGGCGAGCAGGCCCTGGTAGACGTTGTCGGGGATCTCGGTGGGCAGCAGGTCTTCGGGGTGCTTCGCGAGCACGCGGGCGACGTCGAGGGCGACATTGCCGTTGCCGATGACGGCGACCGACGAGGCCTCGAGCGGCCACTCGCGGGGCACGTCGGGGTGCCCGTCGTACCAGCTGACGAAGTCGGCCGCGCCGTAGCTGCCGAGCGCGTCGATTCCGGGGATGTCGAGAGCAGCATCCCGAATCGCCCCCGTCGAGAAGATGACCGCGTGGTAGTGCCGGCGCAAGTCGTCGAGCGTGATGTCGGTGCCGTAGTGCACGTTGCCGAAGATGCGGATATCGCCCGAGTCGAGCACCTCGCGCAGGGCGTTGATGATGCCCTTGATGCGCGGGTGGTCGGGCGCGACGCCGTAGCGCACCAGGCCGTAGGGCGCGGGAAGCTGCTCGAAGAGGTCGATCGAGACGTCGAACGCCCGCTCGTGCTTGAGCAGGATGTCAGCGGCGTAGATGCCGGCGGGGCCGGCTCCGACGATGGCGAGCCTGAGCTTGGTCATGCGCGTGCGGGTTCTTTCTGTGCGGGGTGGTGGTGAGGCGGGGCCGGATGCGGCCTCAGGTGCTGCGCTCGACGACAGCCTCGGCGAACTTGGTGAGGGCGAGCTTGACCGGGCCCTCGGGCAGCGGGGCGAGCGCGGCGACGGCCTCGTCGGCCCAGCGCCGCGCTTCGTCGAGCGTCTCGGCGGTCACCGAGTGGGCGCGCAGCTCGGCAATCGCGGCAGCGAGCTGCTCGTCGATCGCATCGGCGGCAGCAGAGCCCGGTACCACCTCGGCCTCGACCGTGCGCTCGATGCGGGCGAGCAGCGCTGCGGCCTCGGGGTCGGTGTGCGCGGCGCGGCGCAGGAAGAGCAGCGGCAGCGTGGCAACGCCGCTGCGCAGATCGGTGCCCTGCGCCTTGCCGGTCTCCTCCTCGGGCTCGGCGAGGTCAATGACGTCGTCGATCAGCTGGAACGCGACGCCGATCTTCTCGCCGAAGGCGACAACGGGTGCCGCGTACTGCTCGGGCGCGTTCGAGAAGATGACGCCCATTTGCGCGGCCGCCGCGATGAGCGAGCCCGTCTTGTCAGCGAGCACCTGCAAGTAGTGGTCGATCGGGTCGTCGCCCGGGCGCGGACCGATGGTCTCGTGCAGCTGGCCGAGGCACAGGCGCTCGAAGGTGTCGGCCTGCAACTTGATGGCGCCCTCGCCGAGGCCCGCCACGAGCTTGCTCGCACGCGCGAAGAGCAGATCGCCCGTGAGGATCGCCACCGAGTTGCCCCAGACGTTCTGCGCGGAGGGCACCCCGCGGCGCATCTCGGCCTCGTCCATGACGTCGTCGTGGTACAGCGAGGCGAGATGGGTGATCTCGACCGCCTGCGCAGCCGTGATCACCGAAGCGTTGTTGCCGTCGCCGAGCTGGGCGGTGAGCAGCGTGAGCACGGGGCGGATGCGCTTGCCGCCGGCCTCGAGCAGGTATCGCGAGGTGACGTCGGCCATGTCGTCGGCGAAGGCGACCTCGCGCAGCAGGCCCTCCTCGACCTCGACGAGTCCTGTCTCGATCGCGTCGGCGAACCGGCGCTCCTCGCTCGAGGCGAACAGCTTCTCGCCGAGCCCGAGCGACGCGCTCAGTGTCTTGCTGCGACGAGCCAGCGGAGGGAGGCGGGTCAACGGTCTGCCGATCTGTCGAGGCGGTCGGGGCGGCTTAGTTCGCGGAGGCACCAGCAGGCTTGCGCCCGCGGTGCAGGGCGACGACGCCCCACGAGAGGTTGCGGTAGCCCACGCGCGTGAATCGCGCCGCGCGCAACCACTGGCTGAGCACGGTCTGATCGGGCCAGTCGCGGATCGACTCGAACAGGTAGCGGTAGGCCTCGGGATTCGAGCTCGCCGCACCCGCGATCACGGGCATGACGTGCCGCAGGTAGGCGTGGTAGCCCGCGCGCAGCAGTCCGAGCGGCGGTCGCGAGAACTCGCAGATGACGACGCGGCCGCCGGGCTTGAGCACGCGGTGCATCTCGGCGAGCGCCACCTGGGGGTGCTGCACGTTGCGCAGGCCGAAGCTGATCGTGACGGCATCGAACTCGGCGTCGCCGAACGGCAGCTTCTCGGCGTCACCCTGCACGAACTGCAACCCCGGGTTGCGTCGTCGGCCCTCGTCGACCATGCCCTGCGAGAAGTCGAGGGCGATGACCTCGGCACCCGACTTCGCGAGAGCGACCGAGCTCGTGCCCGTGCCCGCTGCGATGTCGAGAATGCGCTCGCCGGGCTGCGGGTCGACCGCGCGCACGGTCGCAATGCGCCACAGCGCGGCGTTGCCGACCGAGAGCACGGCGTTCGTGCGGTCATAGCCCCGCGCGACGCCGTCGAACATCGCCGCGACCTCGCGCGGTGTCTTCGACAGATCTGCTCTCGTCACCCCCCAAGTCTAGTGAGCGGCCACCCGGTGTTCGCCGTGAGGCGCCTGGGGGAGCGTCGGGTGCGGAGTAGCCTGAGCAGGTGATCCCCTCTGCCGCGACCGGGCTGGCCCTGCGCGCGGTGACCGAGCGGGTCGCCGACCACGACGAGCTGCTCGCACACGCCGACGCCCGTCACCCCCTCGTCGCACTGCGCCGGGGCGACGGCATCGTCGGCATCGGCGAAGTCGTGCGGCTGACGTTCAGCGGCCCCGATCGGGTGCGGGATGCCGCGGTCGCGTGGCGCACGATCGCGAGCGCCGCCGACGTAGTCGACCCCGTGCACCGGCCCGGAACCGGCCTCGTCGCGATGGGTGCCTTCGCGTTCGCCGACGGCTCGAGCGCGCCGAGCGTGCTCGTCGTGCCCTCGATGATCGTCGGGCGCCACGATGGCGTGAGCTGGGTCACCCGCATCGCCGAGCAGGGCGCTGGGGGCGACGCCGAGCTGCCCGATCCGCTGTCGATCGGCGAGCGCCCGCGCGCGACCCTCGCCGCGGCCTCGCTGAGCCGCGAAGCGTTCACGGCGGTCGTCGGTCGCGCCGTCGAGGCCATTCGCGCGGGGCGGGTCGAGAAGGTCGTGATCGCGCGCGATGCGACGGCGAGCATCCCCGCCGATGCCGACCGCCGCGCGCTGCTGCATGAGCTCTCCGACCGATACCCCGACTGCCTCACCTTCGCCGTCGACGGGCACATCGGCGCCAGCCCCGAGACGCTCGTGAGCGTGCACGGCGGCGAGGCGAGCGCCCGCGTGCTCGCGGGCAGCACGGCTCGGGGAGCGAGCACTGCCGACGACGCCGCCGCGGCGGCCCAGCTCGCCACGAGCGCGAAAGACCTCGACGAGCACGCCTTCGCCGTGCACAGCGTGCTCGACGCCCTGCGCCCGCACGTGCGCGCCGTCACCGCGAGCGAGCTGCCGTTCACGCTCAAGCTGCCCAACCTGTGGCATCTCGCGACCGACGTCGAGATGCAGCTCGGCGAGTCGTCGAGCGCCCTCGATCTCGTGGCGGCGCTGCACCCGACCGCGGCGGTCGCGGGTTCGCCGACGGATGCGGCGCTCGCGCTCATCGCCGAACTCGAGCCGTTCGACCGGGGCCGCTACGCCGGGCCGGTGGGGTGGATCGACCAGGACGGCGACGGCGAGTGGGTCATCGCGCTGCGCTGCGCGCGCATCGACGACGACGGACTGCTGACCGCCTACGCGGGCGCGGGCATCGTCGCCGACAGCGACCCCGACAGCGAGCTCGCCGAGACCCGCATGAAGTTTCGCCCGATCGCCGACGCCTTGCGCTGACGAGAGGCGGATCAACCTGGAGTGAGCAACACCACCTCTTCGGTGCGACACTCGTCGGGCATCTCTACCCCGGCCAACTCGGGAGGCACGAACCCCCCGGATGTCGACAGTCCGTCGCCGATCGCAAAAGACCCCAATCCGGGTATTGACACGTAGTCGTCCTGCGCTTGAGTTCCAGGCGGGAAAACTACCGAATAGGTACCATCATCGGTCTCAATACCAAAGCATAGGTCGGTGATCAGCGTGAGAGATCCGACAATCGCCGAGGTCAAGGTGGCGTCGCTCGTGCGCTGTTGCAGAAGCAGGACGTGGCTCGACGACTCCGCCACCGAACATGCGCTGAGAGCGCTGGCCATCACTAACCCAATTGCCGCCAAGAATGTTCGATGAATCATGGACTCGTTTTCACCACCAGTCCCAACAGGTTTAGTGCCCCCACGCGCGTAGCTGCATCGTCGAGCCGCACACCGAAGATGTTCGTCACAACGACTACCCGATTGACCTTCGCGAACATTTCACCCCCTCCTTCACGGAACGTGATGCGCCCCAAGGGTCCCATCGACGCGACAAATGATCAAGGACGACCTGTCTACCCCTTCCGCCACGCGACCGCGACCACAAGCATCTGCCCGTGCTGTTGAGGGGGGAGGCGCTGTGACGTAATCAGACCCGTTCCGACACTCCCCTTTTCCTGGCGCTTCCGCCCTTATCCAGGAAAAACCGTCCACCCCCCGAGTAGGAGCGCACAGAAGGAAAGCACTTCATCGGGACCCACTGACGGTTTCGACGACCCATAAGGTCAAGCCACGCTGGCGCAGTTCTTCGACACCTCCAGTTGTGCAAACGATGGTTCTCGAGACCGGTTCGCGCAGAATTGACCGAAGCTGTCGTGCCATCCGCCCTCGGATACCTCCACTCCAAACACCTGTCGCCTTCCATCGCGAACCGCAGAGCGGCGCGCAGGGAAGGGAACCTGCGTGTTTCGCAGTCTGTGAGCGCGAGCATTCACGTCGCAGCGAGGCGCCCCTTCTCGTGCTCGACGTCGAAGCCGGCGGCGGGCCACTGCGGGTCGATGCGCTCGAGCGCCGTGATGAGCAGCGACTGCACGGCGAGGCGCGCGTACCACTTGTGGTTCGCGGGCACCACGAACCATGGGGCGTGATCGGCGTCGGTGCGCTCGATCGCCAGCTGGTACGCCTGCTGGTAGTCGTCCCACAGCATCCGCTCTTCGACGTCACCGGGGTTGTACTTCCAGTGCTTGTCGGGGCGCTCGAGCCGCTCGTGCAGGCGCGCCTTCTGCTCGTCGCGGCTGATGTGCAGCATGACCTTGACGATCGAGACACCGTCGTCGACCAGTCGCCGCTCGAAGTCGACGATCTCGCCGTAGCGCCGCTCGATCTCGTCGGCGGGGGCGAGGGAGCGCACGCGCCCGATGAGCACGTCTTCGTAGTGCGAGCGGTCGAAGACGCCGATCATGCCGGCGGCCGGAAGCCGCTGCTCGATGCGCCAGAGGAAGTGGTGCGCGAGCTCGTCAGGCGTCGGCTTCTTGAAGGCGGCGAACTGCACGCCCTGAGGGTCGACCGCGCCGACGACATGGCGCACGATGCCGCCCTTGCCGGCGGTATCCATGGCCTGCAGCACGAGCAGCACGCGACGGGTGTCGCCGGCACGGCTCGCAGCGAACAGTCGCTCTTGCAGGTTCGAGAGGTGCTCGGCCCCTTCGGCGAGCAGCCGCGCCGCGCGCTTCTTGTCGGCGGCGATGCCCGGGGTAGCCGAGCAGTCGATGGTGTCGAGGCTTAATCCGGCCCGGGCGCGCAGCAGTTCGTCCATGGCCGGATGCTACCCGTGCGCCGCGCGAACGACTACGTCTCGAGCGGCACCTCGACGAGCAGCAGCGGCTCAGGGGCGGTGAGCGCATCGTCGAGGTCGGCGCGCGTCGTGACCCGACGGTAGGCCCAGCCTCCGGCGGCGGCGAGCGCCGCGAGGTCGGCGCGGTGCGGCGTGCGCATGACGGTGGCGAAGTCGTCGGGGTGCGCGGTGGCCGCGACCTCGAGGTCGTCGAAGATCGTGCCGCCGCCGTCGTTGCCGACGAAGACGTGCAGGCGCAGGCCCGCCTCGAGCTGTTCGTGCAGGGGCACGAGCAGGGCTCCCGCGTCGTGCAGCAGCGCGAGGTCTCCCGCGAGCACGCGCGTCGTGCCCGAGCGCTCGTCGCGCGCGGCGGCCAGGGCGATGCCTGTGGCCGTCGACACGGTGCCGTCGATGCCGGCGAGCCCGCGGTTGGCGTGCACGCGGATCGCCTTGCCGGGCACCAGGGCGTCCGCCACCCTGATGAGGCGCGAGGCCGCGAGCACCAGACGATCGTGGGGCCAGGTGGATGCCCACAGAGCCCGCGCGAGCATCCGACGATCGACGGGCGCGCGCAGCACCGCGAGCTCGGCCTTCGCGAACGCCGCCCGCACACCCTGGTCGGTGGAGACCGCGAGCGAGAGATCGGGGGCCGGGTCGTCGGGTGCTTGCGACTCGAGCACGGCGCGCGACATGGCGACCCAGCCGCCGACCCAGCGCCGCACGATGGCGGGGTCGGGCGCTCCGAGCACCCGCACCTCGTCGACGATGCGCGCACGACGACCGGGATTGTAGTCTTCGACGCCCGGGGTGCGCACGACGACGACCTCGACGTCGGCGCGCTCGAGCAGCTGCGGCACCTCACGGCTGAGCGTCGGGTGGCCGAGCACGATCGCGCGCCCGACCGCGTCGCCGTGCGGGCCGCGCAGCACGTCGCGGTAGGCGACGACGGCGTGGCGCCCGAACCGGGCACCGCTCGACACCTCGGCGATGAGCGGAGCGCCGAGGGCGACGGCGAGCTGCTCGGCGCGCGCGCCGGCGCCGTGGCCGGCGATGACGACGGTCGCGTCGTCGGGATGCAGGTCGACGATCTCGGGCGCCGCGACCGCGGGGCGCTCGGGCACGGCCCCCGACTCGAGATCGCTCGGCACGTCGACCCCGCCGCTGAGCGGTTCGCGGTAGGCGAGGTTGAGGTGCACGGGGCCCTCGGCGCTCGCGCGCACCGCGAGCGCCCCGAGCTCCCGCGCGTCGTCGAGCTCGCCGGGCGCGCCGACGGGCGCCGCGACATCCCAGTCGGCGCGCACGATCTCGCCGAAGATGCCCGGCTGCACGGTGGTCTGGTTGGCGCCGATGCCCCGCAGCTCGGCGGGGCGGTCGGCGGTCAGCACGATGAGAGGCACACCCGCGTGGTGCGCTTCGAGCACGGCGGGGTGCAGATTGGCCACGGCGGTGCCAGAAGTGCACACGATCACGACGGGTCGGCCGCTCTCGACGGCCAGACCGAGCGCGGTGAAGCCCGCGACGCGCTCGTCGATGCGCACGTGCAGGGCGACCTTGCCGGCGCGCGCGAACGCGGCGGCGGCGAGCGCCAGGCCCTGCGAGCGCGATCCGGGGCTGAGCACGACGTCGGCGACCCCCGCGGCCACGAGCCCGGCGAGCAGCGCCGCGGCCGCCGCGCCAGCGGGTGAGGCCGCGGGCTCAGCGCTCGGGGTCGGCGGGGGTGTCATCGTCGAGGTCGGCGAGCTCTTGCTCGAGCTGCCGCAGGCGCTCGTCCTGCTCGGCGCGCTTGGCGATCTCGTCGCTCGAGAGGGTGCGCAGGAAGGCCGGGTCGTCGTCGGGGGCGACCGGGCGGCGCGCGCCTCCCGGTGCACGGCGCGCCTTGCCGACCACGAGCCAGAGCAGACCGCCGATCACGGGCAGCAGCACGACGCCGACCGCCCAGAGCGGCTTGGGGAACGCCCGCACGCGCGCGCGCTCGGTGAGCAGCACGTCGACGAGGGTGTAGATCGTGAACGCGACCGCCACCACGATGAGGACGATGATCACGCGAGTCATGGCCCGAGTCTACGCCGCGCCCTCTGAGCGGGCACCGAGAGGGCGCTCGTAGACTGGGGGTCGTGAGCCCCTGGATCCAGTACTCCCTCGTTCGCCTCGGCCTCTTCGGGGTGAGCTTCGGGCTGCTCATGGCGGCCGCGATCGATTGGTGGTGGTCGGCCCTCATTGCCTCGGTCATCGCCATGACCGTCTCGTACATCTTCTTCACGTCGCTGCGGGATGCCGTGGCGCTCGATCTCGCCGCCCGCCGCGAGCGGCCTGCCGCTGATCCGGATGCCGCGGCCGAAGACGCGGTCGACAACGCGCCCGAGAACTCGAGCCAGTCGTAATCACCTCGTAAGGCCCTGCACCTGCGCGGCCCCTCCCCCGCGGCCTACAGTCGGATCACGGCCGCGGGCGCGGTCGCGAGAGGAGTGCAGAGATGACGACGAGAACCACGATCGCCGCGGGGGCGGCGCTCGCGCTGATGATCGGGCTCGGGGGATGCTCGACCAGCGCACCGCTCGACGTCGCCGCACCCGTCGCGACCGTGCCCGCCGCCGAGCCGGCCGAGCCGACACCGGCGCCGGAGGACGACGAGGGCACCGAGACCGAGGCCGAACCGGCCGTCGCACCGGGCGAGTACCTCGACTACTACGACGGCGCGATCGCCGATACACCGGGGCTCAAGGTGCTGTTCTTCCACGCCTCGTGGTGCCCCAAGTGCCGCGCGCTCGATGAGGACATCGAGGCCAATGCGATTCCTGACGGCATGACGATCTTCAAGGTCGACTTCGACACGGCCACCGATCTGCGTCAGCGCTACGGCGTGACCCTGCAGACGACGATCGTGTATGTCGACGACGAGGGCGAGCTGCTGACCAAGGGCGTGCTGTACGACGACACGACGCTCGACGCCCTCATCGCCGCGGCACCGTAGGGTCGGGCCATGGAAGGACTGATCGTCGTCAGCCTGCTCGCGGGGGTACTGACGGTCGCCGCGCCGTGCGTGCTGCCGCTGCTGCCCGTGATCGTGGGCGGCGCGATCGTCGCCGATGACGCGGATTCGCGGCGCGCGCGCTGGCGCCCCTTCGTGATCGCGGCATCGCTCGCCGTGAGCGTCATCGTCTTCACCTTGCTGCTCAAGGCGACGACCGCGTTGCTGGGCGTGCCGACCCAGGTGTGGCAGATCATCTCGGGCGCCATCGTGATCCTGCTGGGCGTCAACCTGCTGTTCCCCAGCCTGTGGGAGCGCGTGTCGACCCGGCTCGGACTCGGCGACCGCAGCAACCGGGCGCTCGACGCCTCGGTGCAGCGCCAGTCGGTGGGCGGCGACATCCTCACCGGCGCGGCGCTCGGGCCGGTCTTCAGCAGCTGCAGCCCCACCTACGCGCTCATCGTCGCCACGGTGCTGCCGGTCTCGTTCGCCGAGGGCCTGCTCTATGTGACGCTCTATGCGATCGGGCTCGCGGTGCCGCTGCTGCTCATCGCGCTCGCGGGCCGCACCGCGGCCCGGCGGCTCGGGTGGCTCGCCGACCCGCGCGGCTGGTTCCGCCGCTCGATGGGCGTGCTCTTCATCATCGTCGGCATCGTCGTCATCGTCGGGGCCGACAAGGCCCTGCAGACGCTCATCCTCGACCTGGGCTGGTACGACCCCATCGCCGACCTCGAAGGCGTGCTGCAGGGTGGCTGATCCGGCGCGCGGCGATCGTCCGCTCGATGGGCGGCGGGTGCTCGTCGTCGACGACGACCCGACGCTGCTCGAGATCGCGGCCACCTATCTGACGGCCGCGGGGGGCACGGTCGACACCGCCGCCGACTCGGTGGCGGCCCTCGAGCTGGCGGCCGAGCGCCTGCCCGACCTCATCGTGCTCGACCGCATGATCCCCGGCGTCGACGGTCTCACGGTCGCGCGACGACTGCGGGCGACCTCGGCCGTGCCCATCATCATGCTCACGGCGCTCGGTGAGCCCGAGCACCGCATCGAGGGGCTCGAGGCGGGCGCCGACGACTACCTCGGCAAGCCCTTCTCGCCGCGCGAGCTCGTGCTGCGCGTCGAGGCGCTGCTGCGTCGCGCGCACCCGGGAGACGCGCCTGCCGGCGATGTCGCGCTCGGGCGCTTGCGCATCGACGCCGAGCGGCGCGAGATCACGCTCGACGGCGCCGTGCTCTCGCTCACCGCGCGCGAGCACGACCTGCTCGCCTACCTCGCCCGCCGCCCGGGGCGCACGGTCTCGCGCGAGCAGCTGCTCGCCGACGTCTGGGGATGGACCATCGGCGACGTCTCGACGATCACGGTGCACGTGCGGCGGCTGCGCGAGAAGATCGAGGCCGATCCGGGTGCCCCCGAGATCATCGTGACGGTGTGGGGAGCGGGCTACCGTCTCGACACCGATGCGCTGCTCGCTGCGCAGGAGCTGCCGTGACCCCGACCGAGTACCTGCAGATCATCGGAACGGCCGCGGGCGCGGCGGCCGTCACGGGTCTCGCCGCCGCTCTGACCCTGCGGCTCGCGCGCCGCGCGCCGCTCATCGTGCACGTCGTGGTGATCGTCGTGGCCGCGGTGCTCGCCGTAGCAGGGGGCATCGTGCTGACGGCCGACGGCATGTACATCAGCGAGTCCGACACGGCCGTCGCGCTGACCGTCACGGCCGCGAGCGGCATCGTCGCGGTCGGCGTCTCGGTCGTGCTCGTGAGCGCTCTCTCGCGGGATGCCCGGGCTCTCGGCCGCGACGCCCGCCGCCTCGGCGCGGGCGAGGCCGTCGAGCCCGTCGACCGCAACACGGCCGAGCTTCACGATGTGCAGGGCGAGCTCGTCACCTCGAGCGAGCGCCTGCTCGCCGCCCGCGACGACGCTCTCAAGGCCGAGCAGGCCCGTCGAGAACTCGTCACGCGCATTGCGCACGATCTGCTGGCCCCCGTCGCGAGCATCCAGGCCATCGCCGAACTGCTCGAAGACGGCCTCTCGGCCGAGCCCGAGCGGCACGCGCACCAGCTCAGCGCGCACACCGCCCGCCTGCAGTCGCTCGTCGGCGACCTGTTCGAGCTCTCGCGTATCGACGCGGGGGCGCTCGCGCTCGCGGCCGACACGGTCTCGCTCACCGACCTCGCGAGCGACGTCGTCGCCGAGTACAGCGAGCTCGCCCGGGCCCACGACGTCGTGCTCGAGTTCTCAGCCCAGACCGCCGCCGTCGCGCCGCTCGACGCGCGTCAGTTCAGTCGCGCTCTCGTCAACGTTCTCATCAACGCGATCGAGCACTCGCCGGCCGGCGGCACCGTCACGGTCGCCGTGACCGTCGACGACAGCGCGGCGACCGTGACGGTGCGCGACACGGGTGCGGGCTTCGAGCCCGACGACGTCGCCCAGGTGTTCGAGGCGGGCTGGCGCGGCACGAGCGCGCGCACGGCACCGCGCGTGGGGCTCGCCGGAGGCGCCGGGCTGGGACTCGCGATCACGCGCGCGATCATCGAGGCGCACGGCGGAACCGCGAGCGCGCGCAACGCCGACCCCGGCGCCGAAGTGCGGCTGCGCGTACCGCTGAGCTAGAAGGCGATCGCGGCAGCGAGGCCGAGACCGGTCAGCAGCGCCGCAAGCGAGGTGAGCTTGAGCGCCAGAACGAGCTCGCCCGGGGTCTTCGCGAGCAGCACGATGAGCGCGACAGGAGCCGTGATGAGCAGCGTGAAGTACACCGCCGGGGCCCAGGTGAAGAGCAGGGCGAAGGGCACGAGCACCCCGTAGGCGCCGGCGAGCAGCACTACGAAGAGGATGCGGGCCGGGAGGTCGCCGATGCGCACGGCCAGCGTCTTCTTGCCGACCCGGGCATCCTGTTCACGATCGCGAATGTTGTTCACGAGCATGATGGCGGCCGCGAAGAGACCCGCGATGCAGCCGGCGAGCACGGCGTCGAGCGGCACCTGCTGAATCTGCACGTAGGTCGTGCCGACCGTCGCGACGAGCCCGAAGAAGACGAAGGCGACGAGCTCGCCGAGGCCGAGGTAGCCGTAGGGCAGCTTTCCGCCGGTGTAGAACCAGGCGGCGACGAGCGCCACGGCGCCGACGGCGAGCAGCCACCAGATGCCAGTGAACACGACGATGGCGAGGCCCGCCGCCGCGCCGAGCGCGAAGAACACGAGCGCGACCGTCAGCACGGTGCGCGGGCGCGCCGCCCCCGAGCCGGTCAGGCGGCTGGGCCCGACGCGGTGCGCATCGGTGCCGCGCACGCCGTCGGAGTAGTCGTTGGCGTAGTTGACGCCGATCTGCAAGAAGACCGCGACAGCGAGGCACAGCAGCGCGAGCGCCAGGTTGTAGCCGAGCGTGTAGTACGCCACGGCGGTTCCGAGCGCGACGGGCGCGATCGCGAGGCTCAGGGTGCGCAGGCGCGCGCCGGCGATCCAGTCGCGCGCGGTCGCCCGCCGCACCTTGGCGGGGTTGCCGGATGCGGCGCTCGCCTTCGCGGGGTTGGTGCGCTTGGTCTGCTTGCTGGCGGGCTTCTTCGCGCGCGCCTTCTTCGTCGTGGCCACGACCGCGAGTTTAGTGACCCGGGTTCGCGCGGCGCGCCGCGGCGAGCCGGTCGGGTTTGCCGCTGGGCAGCAGCGGCAGAGCATCCACGGTCACGACACGGTCGGGGCGCGCCTCGGGGGGCAGAACGGCGCCGACCGCGCGGCGCAGAGCATCGAGCTCGGGGCGCGCCGTCGTGACGACGACGGGCACCTCGCCCCACTCGGGGTGATGGCCCGCGACGACGACGGCGTCGGCGAGCCCGGACTGCTCGCGCACGATGCGCTCGACCTCGCCGAGCCGCACCTTGAGGCCGCCCGTCACGATCGTGTCGTCGATGCGGCCGGTCACGCGCAGCACACCGTTCTCGAGCTCGCCGGCATCGTCGGTGCGGTACCAGCGCGCCGCGTCGTGCTCGACGAAGGTCGCGGCCGTGCGCTCGGGGTCGTCGAGGTAGTACTCGGCGAGGGTCGGTCCGCCGAGCTCGACGCGGCCGTCGATGATGCGCACGTCGGTCTGCCCGATCGCGCGGCCGTCGTAGACGACGCCGCCGCACGTCTCGCTCGCGCCGTAGGTGCGCGTGAGGTGCCAGCCGAGCGCGGTCGCGCGCTCGATGAGCGGCGCAGGCGTGGCCTGACCGCCGACCAGGATGCGCGAGAAGCCCGCGAGCGCGCGCCGCAGGGCGTCATCGGCCTCGGCCTCGTCGACGAGCCGGCTGAGCTGGGCGGGCACGAGGGCGGTGTAGCGAACCGGATCGTCCATCGCCGCGACGGCCTCGAGCACGCGCTCGGCGCTCAGCCGCCCGGGCGGCACGGGCATGGGGGTCGTGCCCGCGGCGAGCGAGCGGGCGAGCACGTTGCTGCCCGCGATGTACTGCACCGGCAGGGCGAGCAACCACTGGCCGGGGCCGCCGAGGGCGCTCTCGCTCGCGGCCGCGCTCGCGAGCACCGCATCGGCGCTCAGGGCCACGCGCTTGGGGCGCCCCGTCGTGCCGCTCGTCTCGACGACGAGGGCGATGCGCTGCTCGACCGAGAGCGGCGCCGTGTGCACGGGGTTGACCCCGCCGCCGCGGAACAGCACGGCGGGCCCCTCGCCGCTCAACGCGTCGCGCAGCGCGGCGAGGCAGGCGAGCGGGTCAGCGGTGTCGACGACGGCGAGCGGGCGGGTCACGCGCCCACGCTACCCCGCGACCCTGCACCCCCCGGCCCAGATCTGGGGCAAAAGGGCACCTGCCCGAGCGCGATACGCCCGTGAGGCCCAGATCTGGGCCCGGAGGAGCGGAAGGGGTCAGGATGCCGCGATCGCCGCCGTGCGGATCATCAGTTGGTAGGGCAGCTGCCGCTGCTGCAGCTGGTTGACCGTTCCGGCGACGATGACGCCCGAGCGCGCATCCCGGTAGAGCACGACGCCGGAGGCGCCGGAATGCCCCTCGAAGCTGAACGAGCGGAAGCCCGTGAGCACGGCCGGCAGCCGGAACCGCATGACGCCGGTGCCGTACTCGAGCGGGGAGAAGATGCGGTGCCAATCGGTGAGCATCTCGTCGAGCAGGGCCTTCTCGAACAGCCGCCCGTCGAAGAAGGCCTGCAGGAAGGTCACGGCGTCGCGCAGGGTCGACACCACGCCGCCCTGGCCGTCGACCGAGGCGAGCAGGAGGGGCAGGTGCAGGTCGTCGGCGCCGTTGCGGATGACGGCCATGTGGCCGAAGCGCCCGTGGTCGGCGTGCGTGTAGACGAAGGTGCCGGCGAGGCCGAGCGGCTCGGTGATGCGCACCCGCACCGACTCGGCGAAAGGGCGGGCGTCGAGGTGCTCGACGACGGCGTCGAGCAGCTGAAAGCCCGTGTCGCTGTAGAGGCCGCGGCCGCGTCGGCCGGGCCTCATGACGCGCGTCCACTCGACGACCTCCTCGGCGGTCCATGAGAAGTCGGCGGCGATCGCGCGCTCGAGGGTGGTCGGGCCGTCCGGGCGCGGGCCCTCGAAGTAGTCGGCGAGGCCGGCCGTGTGGCTCATGACCTCGCGCACCGTGATCTCGCCGCTGACGTCACGGCCGTCGTCGACGGCGAGCCCGGTGAGATCGAGGCTGGGCAGGTACTCGTCGATCGGGGAATCCCAGTCGAGGCGGCCCTCGACGCGCAGCTGCGCGAGGCAGACGACCGTGAAGAGCTTGCTGACGCTCGCGACGAAGAACGGGCGGTCGAGGTCGCCGTGCACGACGTCAAGGCCGGGCTCGCCGTTCTTGGCAGGGCCGACGACGCGCCACAGCACCTCGCCCGTGCGGCGGTCGGCTGCCGTCTTCTCGATCAGGCGGTGGATGCGCTGCTCTCGTGTCGCCATCGGGGCGGCCTCTCTGCTGGGGTGTTATCGCCGTTAACATCGGCGGTCATGTCTAGCGCACCGATGTGTACACTGTCAACATGCCGGACCGCTCGCGCTACCACCACGGCGCCCTGCGCGACGCGCTCGTCGACGCGGGCGAGGCGCTCGCGCGCGCCGAGGGCCTCGAGGGCGTGACCGTGCGGCGCATCGCCGCCGCGTGCGGCGTGAGCGCCGCGGCCGTCTACCGGCACTTTCCGAGCGGCGACCACCTCATCGCGGCCGTCGCGCAGCGGGCGCGAGAGATCATGGCGCGCGACATGTTCACCCGGCTCTCCTCTGCTGCCGGCAAGCCCCCGATCGACCGGCTGCGCGAGGTGGGCGAGTCGTACATCGCCTTCGCCCTCGCCGAGCCGCAGCTCTTCTCCCTGGTGTCGATGCCCATGACGACTCCGCCCGACCGGCTCGACGACCCCAACGCCGCCGACCTCGTGCGCGACATCGTGCTCGAACTCGAGCCGCCGGGCGAGATCGACGAGGCGCGCGTCGCGGCCCGCATGATGCTCGCGCAATCGAGCGCCCACGGCCTCGCCGTCATCCTGCGCGACTTCGTGCCCGACCCTCAGGCGCGCGCGATGCTCATCGCCGGCGTTCTCGACCGCGTGGGCGTGGGGCTCGAGGCCTAGCGCGCCCCCTCGTCCCAGATCTGGGGCCACAGGGCGCTTGAGCCGCGGCCATCCACCGTTTTGCGGCGAATCTGAACCCCCGACTAGTACTGCCAGGGGAACGGCGACCAGTCGGGCGCGCGCTTCTCGAGGAAGCTGTCGCGGCCCTCGAGCGCCTCGTCGGTGCCGTAGGCGAGCCGCGTGGCTTCGCCCGCGAAGAGCTGCTGGCCGACCATTCCGTCGTCGGTGAGGTTCATCGCGTACTTGAGCATGCGGATGGCCGTGGGGCTCTTCGTGAGGATCGTCTCGGCCCAGTCGATCGCCGTCTGCTCTAGCGAATCGTGCGGCACGACGGCGTTGACCGTGCCCATCTCGTAGGCGCGCTCGGCGTCGTACTCGCGGGCGAGGAAGAAGATCTCGCGCGCGACCTTCTGCCCCACCTGCTTGGCGAGGTAGGCGCTGCCGTAGCCGGCGTCGAACGATCCGACGTCGGCGTCGGTCTGCTTGAAGCGCGCGTGCTCGCGGCTCGCGATCGTCAGGTCGCACACGACGTGCAGCGAGTGCCCGCCGCCGGCCGCCCACCCGGGCACGACCGCGATGACGACCTTCGGCATGAAGCGGATGAGCCGCTGCACCTCGAGAATGTGCAGCCTGCTTGAGCGCGCCGGGTCGACCGTCTCGGCCGTCTCCCCCTCGGCATACTGGTACCCGCCGCGCCCGCGGATGCGCTGGTCGCCGCCCGAACAGAACGCCCAGCCGCCGTCTTTCGCACTCGGGCCGTTGCCCGTCAGCAGCACGACTCCCACGCGCGGGTTCTGCCGCGCATCGTCGAGGGCTCGGTACAGCTCGTCGACCGTGTGCGGGCGGAACGCGTTGCGCACCTCCGGCCGGTCGAACGCGATGCGCGCGATGCGGCCGCTCGTGTCGAGATGGTACGTAAGGTCGGTCAGGTCGTCGAAGCCCGGCGCGACCTGCCAGCGCGCGGGGTCGAAGGTCTCAGAGACGAACGGCTCGGCCATGCCGCCAGCCTACGCGCGCGGCCCGTTCGCAACTCAGGCTGAAACTGCGGTTGTGCGCGCGAAACACCGCACATCGGTCGGTTCTGCATGAGTTGCGAACAAGAACCGACAGACTGTGGGGCATGGATGCTCTGCCCGAGCTCGACGACGTGCTCGCCCGCCTCCACGTGGTGAGCGTTCCGCTCGTGACGCGGTTCCGCGGCGTGGACCGCCGCGAGGCCGTGCTGCTCGACGGCCCGGCCGGATGGGGCGAGTTCAGCCCCTTTGTCGAGTACGCCGATGACGAGGCCAGCACGTGGCTCGCCGCGGCCCTCGACTTCGGCTGGCGCGACTCGACGGCGCCCGCGCTCAGAGCGAGCATCCCGGTCAATGCGACGCTGCCGGCCGTGCCGCTCGGCGAGATCGCAGCCGTGCTGAGCCTGTTCGGCGAGTGCCGCACAGTGAAGATCAAGGTGGCCGAACGCGGTGAGACGCTCGCCGACGATGTCGCGCGAGTGCGCGAGACGCGACGGCTGCTGGGGCCGGCGGGGCGCATCCGCCTCGACGCGAACGGCGCCTGGACGGTCGACGAGGCCGAGCACGCCGTGCGGGCGCTCGAGCAGTTCGACCTCGAGTACGTCGAGCAGCCGTGCGAGACGGTGCCCGAGCTCGCCGAGCTGCGGCGGCGCATCCATCGCATCGACGTGCTCGTCGCGGCCGACGAGAGCGTGCGCAAGGCCGCCGACCCGCTCGCGGTGGCCCGCGCCGGCGCCGCCGACCTGCTCGTCATCAAGGCTGCGCCGCTCGGCGGCATCGACCGCGCCCTGGCGATCGTCGCCGAGGCCGGGCTGCCCGCCGTGGTCTCGAGCGCCCTCGACACGAGCATCGGGCTCGCGATGGGGGCCGAGCTCGCCGCGCGGCTGCCCGCGCTCGACTACGACTGCGGGCTCGGCACGGCCGCGCTGCTCTCCGACGACGTCGTCGCGGCACCGCTGCGGCCCGTCGGCGGCACGATCGCGGCGGGCCGCGTCACGGCCGATCCGGATGCCCTGCGCCGGCTCGCCGCCGACCCCGAGCGCACCGCCTGGTGGCGCGAGCGCCTCACGCGCTGCCACGCCCTGCTCGCCCCCTAGCCACCAATTGCTCACGCCACGGAGCCAGCGCAGAGTTACGCTCGACTCATCACCCGACGACCACAAGGAGCCCTCATGCGCCGCGCACCGCTCGCCCTCACCGCCACGTCCGCGGCACTGCTGCTGCTCGCCGGATGCTCGACACCCGCCGAGACCGAGGTCGACCCGCCCGTCGCGGGTGAGTCGACCGAGCCCGAGGCCCCCACCGATCCGACCGACCCGGCCTGCCTCGTCGGCGACTGGCGCATCACGCAAGACCAGATGCAGAGCTTCTACGACGCCGTCTCGGGCTCGACCGAGGGCCTCGAGCTGACGATCGAGGGCGACACGGGGCTGAGCTTCACGGCCGACAGCTACGTCTACACGCCCTCGTTCACGCTGCTGCTCGACATCGCCGACGTGCAGGGCCAGGGGGTCACGACGGGCAGCATCGGCGGCTCGTACTCGGCCTCAGAGGGCGTCATCACGACGACCGTGGTCGACAACGACCTCGAGACAATCGTCACGATCGCGGGCGTCACGCAAGACGCGTCGAGCGAGCTCGGGGCGATCATCGCGAGCGACCCCATCAACGCCGCGCCCTTCGACTGCAGCGATCCGGATGCCCCGGTGCTGCAGTTCGACACCGGCACGGGGGCGCGCACTCCCGTCGCGCTGACCCCCGCGGGCTGAGCGGGCGGGGCGGGATCACACGCTCCCGCCCCGCACCGACTACAGCGTTCCCGCGTTGAGGCGCTTCTGCAGGGCCGTCACGGTCTTCGGTCCGACCTCGCCGTCGGCCTCGACACCCAGGTGCTTCTGCAGCGCCTTCTTGCTCTGCGGGCCGAAGACGCCGTCGACCGTCACGCCGAGCTTCTTCTGCAGGGCCTTGGTGGTCGCCGGGCCGAAGACGCCGTCGATCTCGACACCGAGGGCCTTCTGCAGCGCGTTCGTCGTGCGGTGACCCCACTCGCCATCGATCTCGAGCGGCGTGCGCGGCTTCACCGAATCCGCGTCGTCTTTCTTCTCGGCAGCGACCTCGACCTTCTCCTCGGCCTCAGCCTTCTCGGCACGAGCGGCCTTGGCCTCTTCGAAGGCCTTCTCGTTGCGGGCCTGGATGCCGGCCTTGCGGGCAGCGTCGCTGCGGGCCTGCTTGGCCGCGTCGTCGTCGTCGATCTTCGCCATCGGTGCTCCTCGGGTTGCGGCCCGCTGCGCACCGGATGGCGCGCTCACTCTGGGCACGGTGGCGTCACCGTAGCACAGCGGGTCGACGGGCTTACAGGCCGCTGTAGCTGTGCAGGCCCTTGAAGAAGAGGTTGACGATCGTGTAGTTGAAGATGACCGCCGAGAAGCCGATGATCGCGAGCCAGGCCGACCGGTCGCCGCGCCAGCCGCGCGTCGCGCGAGCGTGGATGTAGCCGGCAAAGAGCGTCCAGATGATGAAGGTCCACACCTCTTTGGTGTCCCAGCCCCAGTAGCGGCCCCACGCGCGCTCGGCCCAGATGGCGCCGGCGATGAGGGTGAAGGTCCAGAACACGAAGCCGACGACGTTGACGCGGTAGGCGAGCGACTCGAGCGTCGACGCCCCGGGCAGGGTGTCGAGAAAGCGCAGCCCCTCGGCCTTGCGCATCTCGCGCTGCGTGCGCAGCAGCTGCATGACCGAGAGCCCAGCGCCGATCGCGAAGAACGCGGTGGCGAGCGTGGCCACGAGCACGTGGATGACGAGCCAGGCCGACTGCAGCGGGGGCGGCGTCGGCACGACGTCGACGTAGAAGTTGACCGTGACGATGCCGAGCGAGAGCAGCGTGAACCCCGTGATGTACGCGCCGAGGAACCGCAGGTCTTTCCAGAACTGGGCGAACAGGAACACGCCCATGCCCATCGCGGTGGCGGTCAGGCCGAACTCGAACATGTTGGCCCAGGGCACGCGCTCGGCGGCGATGCCGCGCAGCGCGACCGCCCCGAAGTGCAGCACCCAGCCGAGCACCGCGAGCGCGAAGGCGACGCGCTGGTAGCGGGTGGCGCCCGTGGGCGCCGCATCCGTCGTCACGCGCACGGCCGTCGCGACCGAGCCCGCCTGCTGGGCCGTCGACTCGCCGATCACGGCCGCCGTCGCGGGCCGGCCCGCGCTGCGCTTGGCGAGGTCGAACGTGAAGAGGATGAACGCGATGGTGTACACGCCCATGGCCGAGTAGACGGCGACGAGCGAGAGGGCGACGAGGTTCTCCATGAGGGTTCCAGCTTAAGCGCCGGTTGCTGAGAACGGCATGCTGAGCCGGGCATCGCCCGCGCCGCGATCGGGCCCTTCGACTCTGCCGCCGCCAAGGCGGCCCTGGCAGGCTCGAGGCATGTCTCGAACGCCTGCCGCCCCTGCCGCCCCCGTGAAGAAGAAGAGCCCGAAGAAGGCGATGTCGCCGGGCACCGCGCAACTCATCGCGGTCGGTGTCGTGCTCGCCTTCATCGCCGCGATCGTCGCCGTGCTCGTGACGACGCTCAACACCCCCGCCGCCGACGACGCACTGCCCGAGCCCGACCCGAGCGCGTCGGCCGAGGTGCTGCGTGCCGACTCTCACGCGCTCACGAGCCCCGCCGACCCCGAGGTGACAGTGGTCGAGTTCCTCGACTTCCAGTGCCCGGCCTGCGCGGTGGCGGCGAGCGCCGTGGCCGAGCTGAAGGCCGAGTACGGCGACCGCGTCGCGATCGTCGTTCGCAACTTCCCGCTCACGAGCATCCACCCCCATGCGGTGGATGCGGCGCTCGCGTTCGAGGCCGCCGCGGCCCAGGGCGCCACAGTCGAGATGTACGAGGCGCTCTTCGCCACGCAGCAGCAGTGGAGCCCGGCCACGGGCTCGCAAGCCGCGACCTTCCGCCAGCTGGCCGACGACCTCGGGCTCGACCTCGCCGAGTACGACCGCGTGGTCGCCGACCCGGCCACGCTCGAGCGCATCGCGCGCGACCGCGATGACGCGGTCGGCCTCGGGCTGCAGGGCACGCCGAGCTTCTTCGTCGACGGTGAGCCGGCGGCGATCGCTTCGTTCGACGAGCTGCGCGCCCTCGTCGAGGCCGGCCTCGATCAGTAGCCGCGATCGACCGGTGCTCGCCCGGCTCTAGGCGGGGTCGACCGCCGTCGCCTCGAGGGCCGCCTGGTGCGCATCGGCGAGCTCGGCCACCGCGCGCTCGAGGCCCGGGTCGTCGCCGCGCGCGAGGCCGGCGTACTGCAGCCGCACGCCGTCACCGTTCTGCTCGGCGGCGATCCACAGTCGGCGACGCGGCACGAAGAGGCTCGTCAGCAGGCCGAGGAAGGCGAGCACCGACGAGATCAGCACGCCCGCCTGCGTGGGGTCGTGATGCACGTCGATGCTGATGAAGCGCGGCAGACTCGTGAACTCGACCGAGCCGAGGCCGTCGGGCAGGTCGACGCGCTCACCGAGCGGCAGCACGAGCGACTCGGTACCGGTCTCGCCGCCGGTGATCTGCGTGAGGTCGTCGACATCGAGCGAGTAGACGTTGCGCGGCACTCCCTCGTTGATGCCCAGGTCGCCCGTGAACGCGTTGAGGGTCAGCACCGGCTGGTCGGGTTCGGGAAAGATCGACGCGAGCGCGCCCGACTCGAGCGTCACCGCCGAAGGGTAGAAGAAGCCGAGCAGCCCGACCTGCTCGTCGAGGCCGTCGGGCACCTTGACGACGCCGAGGCTCGTGAGGTTCGCGTCTTGCGGCAAGAAGGGCACGGGCTGGCTGAAGACCGCGGTGCCCTCGGGGTCGTAGACCGTGATCCACGGGGCGAAGCCGTTGCCGAGCAGGTAGCTCGTGGTGCCGCCGATGCCGATCGGCTCGTTGACCTTGATCTGACCGGCGCGCTCGACCCCGTTCTCGACGACCGTCACCGAGGCGGTGTAGTCGAGGGGGATCGCCACGGGCACGCCTGACGTGGTGTCGATGTCGTAGACGGGCTCGAACTCGTCGAGCCGCACCGAGAAGGGGTCGAGCCGCGTCTCGTCGAAGAAGCGCCCGGGGTTGAACGAGTCGAAGCTCGTGAGCTGGTTGGTGAAGGTCTGGCCCTCGATGATGACCCGCTGGCCGTTGTAGCCGAAGCCTCCCGCCATGCCGACGGTCAGCAGCACGCCGACCAGCGCGAAGTGAAAGACGAGGTTGCCGGTCTCGCGCAGGTACCCGCGCTCCGCGCTCAGGGAGTCGCCGTAGCGCGCCACCCGGTAGCCCTGACGGCGCAGCACGCGTTCGCCGACCTCGAGGGCGGCCGCAGCATCCACGGCGATCTGTCGCTCGGTGTGCCCGACGAGCCGGTTCAGGCGAGCCGGGGTCACGGGCGGCGCCGCGCGCAGAGCCCGCCAGTGGTGCTGGGTGCGCGGGATGACGCAGCCGATGAGCGAGACAAAGAGCAGCAGGTAGATGGCCGAGAACCACACCGAGCTGTAGGTGTCGAAGACCTGCAGAGCGTCGAGAATGGGGAACAGGTCGGGGTTGTTCTCTTCGAACTGCACGACGCCGTTGGGGTCGGCCGAGCGCTGCGGCACGAGCGAGCCAGGGATGGCGGCGACCGCGAGCAGCAGCAGCAGCACGAGGGCCGTGCGCATGCTCGTGAGCTGGCGCCAGCCGAAGCGCAGCCAGCCGACCGCGTCGAGCTTGGGCTGCGCGATCGGTGCGGCCTGCGGCTCGCTGTCGTGATGGTCAGAGGGGCGTAACGGTTCCACCGATCACCGCCTGCAGGCTCGAGACGAACTGCTGCCACAGGCCCGTCACCATCGCGAGTCCGATGACGATGAGCAGCGCGCCGCCAATGATGTTGATGACGCGGATATTGCGCTTGAGCCAGTCGGTCGCACCCGCGACCCAGCGGAACCCGAGGGCGACGAGCAGGAACGGGATGCCGAGCCCGAGGCAGTACGCGAGGCCGATGGCGGCCGCGCGCGCGACATCGCCCTCGTTGAGCACGAGCGCATTGACGGCGATAAGGGTGGGACCGATGCAGGGCGCCCAGCCCAGCCCGAACACGATGCCCAGCAGCGGCGCGCCCGCGAGTCCCGTCGCGACCTGGATGCGCGGCGCGAGCGAGCGCTGCAGAAACGACACCTGCCCGATGAAGACGAGCCCCATGAGCATGACGATGACGCCCGCGATGCGCGTGATGAGGTCGATCCACGGCAGCAGCAGCAGGCCCGCGGTCGCGAAGACGATCGAGAAGCCCACGAACACGACGCTGAAACCCAGCACGAAGAGCGCGACGCCGAGCAGCAGCCGCCCGCGCTTCTGCTCCAGCTCGGCGCTGCTCGTGACGCCGCCGATGTAGGCGAGGTAGCCGGGCACGAGCGGCAGCACGCAGGGCGAGGCGAAGGCGAGGAACCCGGCCGCGAGGGCGATCGGAAGAGCGAGCAGCAGGTTGCCGCTCAGCACGATCTCGCCGATCGGGTTCACCGCGGTGGCGATCGTTGTCGCGAGCACGCTCACGATGCTTCGGCGAGCACGTCGGTGATCATCGAGCGCAGCACGCTCGGCTCGCTCACGAGGCCCGCGATGCGCGCGGCCACGCGACCCTGCTGGTCGAGCACGAGGGTCGTCGGCACGGCGGTGGGCGCGACCTGGCCGGCGAAGGCCAGGCGCACGGCACCGTCGTTGACGTCGAGGATCGAGGGGTAGGTCACCCCGAACTCTTCGGCGAATGACAGCGCGGTCGGCGCCTGGTCGTAGATGTTGACACCGAGAAAGCGCACACCGTCGGGGGCGAACCGCTGCGCGAGCGCCTCGAGGTCCGGGGCCTCGAGACGACAGGGCGGGCATCCGGCGTACCAGAAGTTCACGACGAGCACGTCGCCGCGGTAGTCGTCGCTCGAGACCGTGTCACCGCTCTCGACGACCCCGGCGAACTCGATGGGCTCGCCGCGGTCGGCTTCGGCGACGACCGTGTAGGCCCCGTCGCCCGAGATGTAGCCCTGGCCGTTGCCCGAGCGGTACTGCGCGGCGAGGTCGTCGTTGGCGGTGCAGCCCGAGAGCACGGCGGCGCTCACGAGGGCGAGCGCGATGACGGTGCTGCGACGGACGCGGGTGCTCACACTGCTCCTAGATCGGTGGCGTTCGCAAGCAATTCTGCGCCGCGCTCCTGATAGCCGGTCTCAGCGAAGCGGCCGTCGACCCAGGTGAAGCTCGTGACGCTCGAGAGCGAGCAGCGGCGCTTGCGCGGGTCGTGGTGCAGGGGCTCGCCAGCGAGCGCGCGATGCGCCATCCAGATCGGCAACTGGTGGCTGACCATGACGACCTCGCCCGCGTCGACGGTCTCGCGCGCCTCGTGCATCGCGGCGAGCATCCGGGCCGCGATATCGACGAACGGCTCGCCCCAACTCGGCACTCGGGGGTTGCGCAGCAGGTGCCAGTTGCGCGGGTCGGCGATCGTGCGGCCGTTCATGCGCTTGCCCTCGAAGCGGTTGGTCGGCTCGATGAGGCGCTCGTCGGTGCGGATGTCGAGGCCGAAGGCCTCGGCCCACGGCGCCGCCGATTCCTGCGCGCGCTGCAGCGGGCTGGCGTAGAGGGCGGTCACCGGATGCCCGGCGAGACCCGTGACGGCCGCGGCGGCCATGCGGTGCCCGAGGTCGCTGAGCCCGAAACCCTCGAGCCGCCCGTAGAGCACGTGCCCGGGGTTGTGCACCTCGCCGTGGCGCACGAGGTGGACGAGGTCGGCGGGCATGCGGCCAGTCTAGAGTTCAGCGCCTTTGGCGCGGCCGAGAGCGGCAGGGTCGCGCCCCGCCTCGCCGGTAGGCTTGGGCGCTATGACCCGCACCGTGATCGCGCACCTCGCCCCCCTGCCCGACGGCCCCGTGACCGTCGCCGGATGGGTCGAGACCGTGCGCGATCAGAAGAAGGTGCAGTTCGTCATCCTGCGCGACGAGTCGGGCGCCGTGCAGCTCGTCAACCCGGCGACGCGCGACCTGGAGGAGGGCGCTTCGGCCGACGAGCTCGCCGCCGCCGCCCTCACCGAGACCATCGGCGGGCTCGCGCACGGCACGATGGTGCGCGTCACGGGCGAGCTCAAGCACGACGAGCGCGTGAAGCTCGGCGGCATCGAGGTGAAGATCGCCGGCCTCGAGGTCGTGAGCGAGGCCCTGCCCGAGACGCCCATCGCCGACGACTCGAGCCTCGACAAGCGCCTCGACTGGCGTTTTCTCGACCTGCGCCGCCCCGAGGCGAGCCTGATCTTCAAGATTCAGACGACGTTCGAGCACGCGCTGCGCAGCTGGTGGGTCGAGCGCGACTTCATCGAGATCCACACCCCCAAGCTCATGGCGAGCGCCTCCGAGAGCCGTGCCGAGCTCTTCGAGATGGAGTACTTCGAGACGAAGGCCTACCTGGCGCAGAGCCCGCAGTTCTTCAAGCAGATGGCGCAGCCCGCCGGCTTCGGCAAGGTCTTCGAGATCGCCCCGGCCTTCCGCGCCGACCCCTCGTTCACCTCGCGCCACGCGACCGAGTTCACGTCGATCGACGCCGAGGTCAGCTGGATCGACTCGCACGACGACGTCATGGCGATGCACGAGCAGCTCTTGGTGGCCGGGTTCACCGCGGTCGTCGAGAAGCACGGTGCCGCGATCGAGGCCGCCTTCGGTGTCGAGGTGACCGTGCCCACCATGCCGTTCCCCCGCATCCCGCTCGCCGAGGCGCGACAGATCGTCGCCGACGGCGGCTACGAGATTCCCCGCACCGACGGCGACCTCGACCCCGAGGGCGAGCGCCGCCTGAGCGCCTGGGTGAAGGCGAACCACGGCAGCGACTTCGTGTTCGTGACCGACTACGCCAAGGGCATCCGGCCGTTCTACCACATGCGTCGCGAGGGCGACCCGAGCATCACGAACAGCTACGACCTGCTCTACAACGGCACCGAGATCTCGACCGGCGCCCAGCGCGAGCACCGCGTCGACGTGCTCATCGCGCAGGCGAAGGAGAAGGGCCTCGAGCCGGAAGAGCTCGAGTTCTACCTCGACTTCTTCCGCTACGGCGTGCCGCCGCACGGCGGGTTCGGCATGGGCCTCGCGCGCGTGCTCATGCTCATGCTCGGGCTGGGCTCGATCCGCGAGACGACGTACCTGTTCCGCGGCCCGACCCGACTGCTGCCCTAGCCGTCGGCTACGTCAGGTCGACGACCGTGGCGCCCGCCGCGTTCTTCATGACCGACTCGACGGCGCTCTTGGCCGAGGCCTTGGCCACGTAGTTCTCGCTCACCGCGAGGGTCTGGCCGTTGCCCGACACGATGCGCCAGAAGTACGGCTGCGTCGTGCTCTTGCCCTTGACGATCTCGAACTTCATCGGTCTCTCCCGTCTGTGGACGGCCACGATGCCGTCTCTGTTCGGGATGCTATGCGCCCGCCGCGCGACCCGCCAGACCCGGCCGCGAACGAGCTCGGTGCCGTCAGCCGCACCGACCGCGATCAGGCGCCGAAGTCGGGCCGAATACGCCAGCCGGTGTACTGCTCCAGCTGCGCGAGCAGCGTCAGGGCATGCAGTCGCGCGTGGTCGTCGCTGATCGTCGAGTAGACGTCGATCGCGAGGGGTGGCGGCTCGCCGAACTTGGGGATCTCGATCTCGACCCACGCGCCGTCGCGGTGAGCGCCGTCGAGCAGCACGTAGGGGCTCATGGTGCGCTGCCGCTCGACGGGGCGGTCGACGGCGAGGGCGACGATGGCGAGAGCATCCAGCTTCGTCACGGCGCTCATGACCACGATGGTCGCGCAGTACTCCGCCGGAGGGGCGGGGCGGCGCAGCAGCTGCCGCAGCGGTTCGAGCATGCGATCACGCTAGGCGGCGAGCCTGAACGGCCGCCGATGGGGAATACCCCTCGCGCTCTATGCGTTTGCATGGATATCATCGAGCGACCACACGAAGGAGCATCGGTCATGACCGCAACCACCGAGGGCCTGCACCACGTCACCGCGATCGCGGGCGACCCCCAGAAGAACATCGACTTCTACATCACCGGGCTCGGGCTGCGGCTCGTGAAGAAGACTGTTAACTTCGACGACCCCGGCACGTACCACCTCTACTACGGCGACGAGGCGGGCCGGCCCGGCAGCCTCATGACCTTCTTTCCGTGGCGCGGCATTCAGCAGGGGCGCATCGGTGCGGGCCAGTCGACCTCGACGGCCTTCTCGGTGCCCGCGGGCTCGCTCGGCTGGTGGGTCGACCACTTCGCCTCGGTCGGCGCCGAGGCGCGCATCGCCTCGACGAGTTCGAGCGAGGAGCGCCTGCTCGTGCAGGACCCCGACGGCCTGCAGATCGAGCTCGTCGCGACGCACGAGCACGACCCGCGCGACCCGTGGGACTCGGCGAGCGTTCCGGCCGAGCACGCCATCCGCGGTCAGCACTCGAGCGTGCTCACCGTGCGCGACGCCGAGCAGACGATCGCCCTCATGGTGAACGACCTGGGCATGCGCGTGGTCGAGCAGCAGGGCAACCGCACCCGCCTCGCCGCGGGTGAGGGCATGCCCGGCGCCCTCGTCGACGTGCACTCGTCGAACCTCGTGCAGCCGGGCCTCACGGCCGGCGGCACCGTGCACCACATCGCCTTCCGCGTGCCCGACCAGGCCACGCAGCAGCAGTGGCGCGACGAGCTCGCCGAGAAGGGGCACCGCGTCACCGAGATCCTCGACCGGCAGTACTTCACGAGCATCTACTTTCGCGAGCCGGGCGGCGTGCTCTTCGAGATCGCGACCGACACCCCCGGCTTCGACATCGACGAGCCGCTGCTCGAACTGGGCCGCTCGCTCAAGCTGCCGCCGTGGCTCGAGCCCTCGCGCGAGCAGATCGAGCACGCCGTGATCCCCATCACGCTCCCCGCCGAGAACAACCCGGAGGTCGCCGCATGACCGGCGGCACTGTCGGCCTCCCCGAGGGCGGCCTCGCCGCCTGGCCGCACGTGTTCACCCCCGGTGAGGCGGGCGCACCCGTGCTGCTGACGCTGCACGGCACGGGCGGCACCGAGACCGAGATCGCCGCGCTCGCCACGGCGATCGACCCCCGCGCATCGGTGCTCTCGCCGCTCGGTCGCGTGCGCGAGGGCGGGGCATCCCGCTGGTTCCGCCGCATGGGCGAGGGCGTGTTCGACGTCGACGACGTCATCGAGCGGGCGGGCGAGCTCGCCGCGTTCATCGGGGCGGCGCGCGAGCAGTACGGGCTAGTGGATGCTCCGCTCACCGCCCTCGGATTCAGCAACGGCGCCAACATCGCCCTGGCCACGGCCCTGCTGCACCCGGGCGCGCTCGACCGGGTCGTGGCGTTCTCGGGTATGTACCCCTTCGGCGACCGCGACCCGATCGGCGACCTGGCCGGGGTCGAGGTGCTGTTGCTGAACGGCACCGGTGACCCGATGGCCCCCGCCGGCAGTGTCGACGTGCTCGAGCGCACGGCGACCGAGCATGGGGCTGTGGTGACGCGCATCGGCCGCCCGGGCGGCCACGGCATCGACGGCGGCGAGCTGCAGGCCGCGAAGGAGTGGGTGGCCCGCTGACACCGAGCGGGCGGTGTGCGAGTCTGACACCGCCCGCCCCGTCAAAGGAGCCCCATGACGCTCGACCCCGTTCCCACGGCAGCACTCGCTGACGCCTGCGTTCGCCTCGCGCTGCCGCTGCGACTCGGGCCGGCCGCGCTGCGGCCGATCGCACCGCACGCACCCATCGCCGGGCCGGCGATGCCCGTGACGCATGCGGGCAGTGTCGACGTGTTTCTCGAAGCGATCGACGACGCCCCGCCGGGCGCGGTGCTCGTGGTCGACAACGGCGGTCGCGACGACGAGGCCTGTGTGGGCGACCTGGTCGCGCTCGAGGCGCGCGAGGCCGGTCTGGCCGGGCTCATCGTGTGGGGCCGGCACCGCGACACGGCGCAGATCGTCGAGCTGGGCATCCCGCTGCACAGTCGCGGAGCGCTGCCACCGGGGCCGCGCCGCGTGCCCCCGGCCGGCCGGCCGATGCGCACCGCCTGGCTCGACGGGGTCGAGGTGACGGCCGACGACGTGATCGCGGCCGACGACGACGGCGTGCTCGTGATCGCCGCATCGCAGTGGGATCGGGTCGCCGAGGCTGCCCGGCAGATCCAGGCCGTCGAGCTCGCGCAGGCTGAGCGCATGCGCGGCGGCGAGAGCCTGCGCGCGCAACTCGACTTCACGACCTATCGCGCACGCCAGGCGGTCGAGCCCGACCTCAGCCTGCGCCGCTACCTCGCCGAGCGCGGCGGTGCGATCGAGGTGTGACGAGCCCGATCAGCGGGGCAGGTTCGCCTCGATGAGCGCCACGATCTCGGGCGCATCGGGCTTTACGTTCGGGCGGAAACGGTGCACGGCGCCGGTCGGCAGCACGAGGAACTTCTCGAAGTTCCAGGTGACGGGGCCGGCCATGCCGAGCGCGTCTTTCGCCTCGACCAGCTGCTCGTACAGCGGGTGGCGCTTCTTGCCGTTGACCTTGACCTTCTCGGTCATGGGGAAGGTGACGCCCCACGTCGTGCTGCAGTACTCGGCGATCTTCTCCTCGCTCGACAGCTCTTGCAAGAACTGGTTCGAGGGCAGGCCGAGCACGGTGAAGCCGCGGTCGCCGTAGGTCTTCTGCAGCTGCTCGAGGTCGGCGTACTGCGGAGCGAGCCCGCAGCGAGATGCGACGTTGACGACGAGCACCACGTGGTCGGCGAACTCGCCGAAGGTCGTCGCACGACCATCGAGCATCGTGAGCGGCGTAGAGGTGAGCGACGTGATCGTGGTCATTCCACGACGGTATCCGCTCGCCCCCCACGCCGCCTGGGTGTCTGCGCTGTGCCGGCTGAACGCGGTCTACTCACCGAGGCGCTCGGGCCGCAGGTCGAGCCGGCGCAGCAGCTGCGCGTTGAGCGCCACCACCACCGTCGAGGCCGACATGAGCAGGGCTCCGACCGACATCGGCAGGATGAACCCGATCGGGGCCAGGATGCCCGCCGCGAGCGGCACCGAGATGAGGTTGTAGCCCGCCGCCCACCACAGGTTCTGTTGCATCTTGCGGTAGCTCGCGCGAGAGAGCTCGATGACCGAGAGCACCGAGCGCGGGTCGTCGCTCGCGAGGATCACCCCGGCCGTGCCGATCGCCACGTCGGTGCCCGCGCCGATCGCGATGCCGACATCGGCGGCGGCGAGCGCCGGGGCGTCGTTGACGCCGTCGCCGACCATCGCCACGCTCAGGCCCTCGGCCTGCAGCTCGGCGACCTTCGCCGCCTTGTCGTGCGGGCGCACCCCGGCGAAGACACGGTCGATACCGAGCTCGGCGGCCACCGACTGGGCCACAGCCTGCGCGTCGCCGGTGATCATGACGACGGTGATGCCTTTGGTCTGCAGGGCATTCACCGCCAGCCGCGATTCGGCGCGGATCTCGTCGGCGAGCGCGAGCGCGCCGACGACCTCGTCATCGACGAGCACGTGCAGGATGATCGCGCCCTGCTCGCGCCAGGTGTCGGCGACCGCGAGCTCGCCGGCGCCGTGCCGCTCGAGCATGCCGGGGCCCCCGACGCTCACGGTGCGGCCGTCGACCTGGGCGGTGACGCCGAGCGCGGGGCTCGAGGTGAACTCGGTGGCGACGGGGATGCTCACCCCGCGCTCGCCCGCCGCCCGCACGATGGCCTTCGCGAGCGGGTGCTCGCTGTCGGTCTCGGCGGCGGCGGCGAGCGCGAGCAGCTCGTCGTCGGTGTGGGTGCCCGCGGTCTCGACCGCGGTCACCGTCGGAGCGCCCTTCGTGAGCGTGCCGGTCTTGTCGAAGAGCACGGCGCTCACGGTGCGCATGCGCTCGAGGGCGAGGCGGTCTTTCACGAGCACGCCGCCGCGGGCCGCGCGCTCGGTGGCGATCGACACCACGAGCGGGATCGCGAGGCCGAGCGCGTGGGGGCACGCGATGACGAGCACGGTGATCGTGCGGATGATCGCGTCGCCGGGCATCCCGAGCGAGAACCAGACGATCGCGGTGATCGCGGCCGCTCCGAGCGCGAACCAGAACAGCCACGCGGCGGCGATGTCGGCGAGGCGCTGCGCGCGCGACGACGAGGCCTGCGCCTCGGCGACGAGGCGGCGGATGCCCGCGAGGGCCGTATCGTCGCCCACCGCTGTGACGCTCACGCGCACACCCGAGTCGGTCGCGACCGTGCCGGCCACGACGGTGTCGCCGGGCTCGCGGCGCACGGTGCGCGATTCGCCCGTGATCATCGACTCGTCGAAGGCGGCCGAGCCCTCGGCGATCGTGCCGTCCGCCGGCACACGCGCACCGGGTCGCACGATGACGAGGTCGCCCACGCCCAGTTCGGCGGGGTTCACCGTCTCGACGCCGTCGGCCGTCACGCGCTCGGTCTCATCGGGCAGCAGCGCGGCGAGCGAGTCGAGCGCGCTCGTGGTCTGGGCGAGCGAGCGCATCTCGATCCAGTGGCCGAGCAGCATGATGACGACGAGCAGGGCGAGCTCCCACCAGAAGTCGAGCTCGTGCGACAGCAGGCCGAGGCTCGCCCCCATGCTCGAAAAGAAGGCGGTCGTGATGGCGAGGCCGATGAGCAGCATCATGCCAGGGCGGCGCGCGCGCAGCTCGTCGACGGCGCCCGTGAGGAACGGGCGGCCACCCCACACGAAGATGACGGTGCCGAGGGCGGGCGAAACCCATTCGATGCCCGGGATGCCCGGCAGCTCGTAGCCCAGGATCATCGCGAACATCGCGCTGAACCCGACGACGGGGACGGCGAGGAGCAGGTTCCACCAGAAGAGGCGGCGGAACTGCGCGACGTGATCGCCGTGGCCGGCGTGGCCGCCATGGCCGGCGTGCGCATCGTGGCCGGCGTGCGCATCGGGCGCCGCAGACGCCGTGGCGGTGGCGTGGTCGTGATCGTGGTGTGCGTGCGTCTCGTTCATGGGCGCCACGGTATACCCCCCCTGGGTATTAAGTCAAGGGGTGGAGCCCGCCGCCGTTCCCCCGTGCGCGCCAGCGTCCGATGCCGCATACTGACGTTGTGTCAACGTCTGTCGAGTCCCCGCTCGCCCCGTCGATCGCCCCCGACGTGTGGGCCGATCCTCGCCGGCCGTCGCTCGATCAGGCCCTCGACGCCGTCTTTCGAGTGATCGGGCAGCGCGAGCCTGACCGCCTCACGCATCCCCAGGTCGTCGCTATCGCGCGCACGTTCTTCCACTACACCTGGGTCTGCCGGTTCTTCACCATGCAGGTCGAAGATGCGGCCGAGCGGGTCAACGGTGTGTGCGCCGACGACTACCCCCTGCCGGTCGGGCTGGCGATCGTCAAGGACTTTTGCAACCGTTGGAACGGCTGCCCCGAGGAGGCGTGCCGGCGAAACAGCTAGGGCGAGACCTCCTGGGTCGCCTTGTTCGTCGTGCGCGTCTTGAGCAGGCTCAGCACGGTCGCGACCAGGATCGTCGTCGCGATGAACCCGAGCGAGAACCAGATGGGGATCTCGGGGATCCACTTCACCGGCTCGCCGCCGTTGATGAAGGGCAGCTCATTGATCTTGAGGGCGTGCGAGATGAGCTTGAGGCCGATGAACGCGAGAATGACGGCGAGCCCCTGAGCGAGGTAGATGAGTCGTTCGAGCAGTCCGCCGATCAAGAAGTAGAGCTGGCGCAGACCCATCAGCGCGAAGGCGTTCGCGGTGAAGACGATGTAGGCCTCTTCGGTCAGACCGTAGATCGCCGGGATCGAGTCGACCGCGAAGATCAGGTCGACGAAGCCGATCGCCACGATCACGAGCAGCATGGGGGTGAAGAACCGCTTGCCGTCGATCTTCACCGAGAGCTTGTCCCCGTGATACTGATCGACGAACGGCAAGTGCCGACGGGCGAACTTGACGATGCCGATGTTCTGCGGGTCAGTCTCGTGTGAGGCGAATGCCTGGCGATACGCGAGCACGAGCAGCAGGGCGCCGAAGATGTAGAAGATCCACGAGAAGTTGGAGATGAGCGTCGCGCCGACGGCAATGAAGATTCCCCGCATGATGAGGGCGATCGCGATGCCGATCAGGAGCACCTTCTGCTGATACATCTTGGGCACCGCGAATGCGGTCATGATGAGCAAAAAGACGAAGACGTTGTCGACCGACAGCGCCTTCTCGGTCAGGTACCCGGCGAAGTACTCACCGCCGAACTGCCACCCCGAGACCATTCCGATGCCCACACCGAAGATCAGGGCCAGCGTGATGTAGAACACCGACCACTTGGCCGCTTCGGCGATCGTGGGCTCGTGTGGGGTACGCACATGTGCGTAGAACTCCCAGATGAAGAAGGCGATCGTGACCGCGATGGTGATGATCCAGATGAGGGGCGTGACGCCCATAGGGGTGCTCCTTGGTCAGTCGATGAGTGACCAAGGTCTCTTCCGCCCCGGCTGACCGGGACAAGCCGCCCGGAGCACGATCGCGTGCCCGTAGTGACGAGTCGACTTCGAGGGAGTACTCCCCTTGACCCGCCGAGTGTACCTGCTGCAGGGGCGCAGAACCTGACACGGGCGACGCGACCGCAGAATGCACGAAACCCCCGAACCGAGTGGGTCGGGGGTTGTCGCTGAGCGCTCGGCGCTCGGCCCTTCAGAAGGGCAGTGGCGGTGACGGTGGGATTTGAACCCACGGTGGGCTCAACACCCACACAACTTTTCGAGAGTTGCACCTTCGGCCGCTCGGACACGTCACCGGGGAAGAGTTTAGTACAGGCGGGCGGGCGGGTCGAACCGGGGGCGGCGGGCGGTGAGCATCCACGGTGATCGCTACGATTCGGGCATGACCTGGTCGCTGCCTACGCCGTTCACCGCGGCCCGGCAGCGGGCCTGGCAGCGCCGAGCGCTCGAGCCCGGCGAGCTGCTCTACGTGGCGATCGGCGACTCGGCGGCGCAGGGCGTGGGGGCGCGCGACCTCGACGCGAGCTACGTCGGCCTGCTCGCCGCGCGGCTGCAGCGGCTCACGGGTCGCACCGTGCGCGTCGTCAACCTCTCGCGCTACGGTGCCCGCCTCGACGACGCCCTCGCACGGCAGCTGCCCGCGCTGGCCGAGCTGCAGCCCGACCTCGTGACGGTCGCGATCGGCGCCAACGACATGGTCGCGTTCGACACCGAGCGATTCTCTGACGAGTTCGGCCGACTGCTCTCGGCACTGCCGCCGCATGCGATCGTCGCCGACCTGCCGTGCTTTCACTTCGGCGACCGCGAATGGGATGCTGTGCGCGCCTCGCGCGTGATCGCCGACCTCGTGCGCGCCCGCGGCCTCGCCTTCGCGCCGCTGCACCGCGTGACCGAGAAGCGTCGCGGCTGGGGCTCGTGGCCGGAGTTCGCGTGGGACCAGTTTCACCCCTCGGCGATCGGGTACCGCGTGTGGGAGTCGGCCTTCGCGGGCGCCGTGGACCGGCGAGCCCACGCGGTCGGTGGTGCGTCGTAGTCTGAAGCCACCATGGCCAAGCCCACCGCGAACTTCGTCTGCACCGAGTGCGGCTGGACGACCCTGAAGTGGGCCGGGCGCTGCGGCGAGTGCCAGCAGTGGGGCACCGTCATCGAGAAAGATGCGCCGACGCGGCACACCACGCCTGCCCGGGTTGCCGAGGGCCGGGCCGCCCGCCCCATCACCGAGATCGAGCCGCGCGAGCGCAGCCACACGCCGACGGGCATCGCCGAGTTCGATCGCGTGCTCGGCGGCGGCATCGTGCCTGGCGCCGCCATCCTGCTCTCGGGCGAGCCGGGCGTCGGCAAGTCGACACTGCTGCTCGAGGTCGCCGCTCGCGCCGCGAAGCTCGGCCAGCGCGTGCTCTATGTCAGCGCCGAAGAGTCGGTGGCGCAGGTGCGGCTGCGCGCGGGGCGCACGGGTGCGCTGACACCCGAGCTCTACCTCGCGAGCGAGACCGACCTCGCCACGATCCTCGGCCAGATCGACGAGGTGCAGCCCGCCCTCGTCATCGTCGACTCGGTGCAGACCGTCGCCTCCTCGCTCGTCGACGGCCTCGCGGGCGGGGTCAGCCAGGTGCGCGAGGTCGCGGCCACGCTCATCCGAGTCGCGAAGGACCGCGACATCCCCGTCGTGCTCGTCGGCCACGTCACGAAAGACGGCACGATCGCGGGCCCCCGACTGCTCGAGCACCTCGTCGACGTCGTGTGCCAGTTCGAGGGCGACCGCCAGACGGCGCTGCGCTTCGTGCGCGCGCTCAAGAACCGCTTCGGGCCCACCGACGAGGTGGGCTGCTTCGAGATGACGGGCGACGGCATCGCCGAGGTCGCCGACCCGTCCATCCTCTTTCGCTCTGGGTCGACCACGCCCGTGAGCGGCACGTGCGTCGCCATCGCCATGGAGGGCCGCCGCGCCCTGCCCGTCGAGGTGCAGGCGCTCATCGTCGCCTCGAACGCCCCCCAGCCGAGGCGCGTCGTCAACAGCGTCGACTCGTCGCGCGTCGCCATGCTGCTCGCCGTGCTCGAGCGCCGCTGCGGCATGCCCCTCAGCGGGTTCGACGTGTACGTGTCGACCGTCGGAGGAATCCGCCTGACCGAGCCCGCGGCCGACCTCGCGATCGCCCTGGCCGTCGCGAGCGCCCGACGCGAGAAGGCGCTGGATGCCCACCTCGCGGCGATCGGCGAGATCAGTCTCGCCGGCGAGATCCGCGCGGTGTCGGGCGCCACCCAGCGTGCCGCCGAGGGCGCGCGCCTCGGCTACACCACGGTGATCGACGCCTCAGCGCTGCACCTGCGCGAGGCCGTGCGGCTCGCGTTCGCGAGCGCGCACGACGAGAAGCTCGACGTACCCGAGTTCTAGCCCTTCAACGAGAGTTACCGTCCGTGGCGAGAGTTGCGGCGAATGTCGTCACTCTCGCCACGAACCGTCACTCTCGCGGCAGCTGCAGCGCGTCGAGCACGTCGTGCGGCTCGGCCTGCATCGCGTGCGGACCGGCGACGTCGAACCAGACGGCCTCGAGCACGCCGATGTTCTGCTCGAGAAACTCGCGCAGCGTCTCGCCGTCGTACGGCAGCACGCGGTGCTCGGGCTCATCGGGCACCATCGCGATGTAGGTCTGCGGGCTCGAGAAGAGCAGCAGCATGTACTTGTCGGACTCGCCGCGGCGGAACACCCGCACTTGAGCCGGACCCTCGGTGATGAGCAGCGGCACGATGACGCGATCATTGCGCAGGGCGAACGCCACGGCCGCGGCATCCTGCTTCTCGAGGGCGGCATCCAGTCGCTGCTCGGGCGGCAGCAACGAGGGCGGCAACGGGGCCAGGTGACCGGAGGCGGTGCGGCGCGGCTGCGATGAGCCGGGGCGTTTCGCGGGCTTCTTCTTGGGCACCCTGAACAGCCTACGGGGGCTAGTTGAGGATGAACGGGCGGTCGCCGTCGCCCTCGAACTCGCCGACGCTCACGCTCAGACGGTAGGTGGCGCCGCCGGCGACGACCGGGTCGCGCTCGGCGTCGCAGTCGTCGGCGCTCGAGCGCGTGCGGCTCCAGGCGAAGGGCGAGCTCGACAGCGGCTCGCCGGGCTCGAGGGTCACCTCGGCGGGCACGCCCGGCTGCTGGCAGTCGGCCGAGGCCCAGATGCGGTCGCTGCCCGAGGTGATGACGTACGACTGCACGTCGCTGCCGGCCTGCATGGTGCAGGGGGCGGTACCCGTGTTGAGCAGCGTCAGCGAGAGCAGAGGCTGCTCGCCCGCGGGGTACGAGGCGGCGTCGGTGACGGGGGTCACGGTCACCTGCTCGGGCGTGCACGCGGTGACCTCGCCAGCGGTGAGCGGGTCGCCCGCCGCCGCTGTCTCGCTCGTCGTCGGCTCGGGGGTCGGCTGCTCGGCGGGCGCGCCGGTGCCGGGTCGCACGATGATGAGCACGATGATCAGGATGACCGCGAGCGCGACAATGCCCACGACGATGCGGCGGCGCCAGTAGACCTCCGGCGGCAGCGGCCCGACAGGGTTGCGGATCGTCGACATGCCGCCAGGGTAGGCCCGGTTCGCGGCGACGGCGGGATGCTCGCTCGGCGTGTGCCCGAACGCTCAGGGGTCTCTTACAGCACCTTGAGCATGCGCGTGTTGCCGAGGGTGTTCGGCTTGACGCGCGAGAGGTCGAGAAATTCGGCGACGCCCTCGTCAGGAGACCGCACGAGCTCGGCGTAGACCTCGGGGTCGACGAGCAGCTGCTCGTCGATGGGCGCGAAGCCGTGCCGCGCGAAGAACTCGACCTCGAAGGTCAGGCAGAACAGGCGCTGCAGGCCGAGGTCGCGCGCGTCGTCTTCAAGGCTCTCGAGTAGCGCGTGGCCGACGCCGCGGCCACGCCACGCGTCGCTCGCGGCGAGCGTGCGGATCTCGCCCAGGTCTTCCCAGATGACGTGCACGGCGCCGCACCCGATGACCTCGCCCGTCGCGTCGTCGACGGCCACGCGAAACTCTTGCAGCGACTCGAAGAACACCACAAGTTCTTTACCGAGCAGAATCCGCTGCCGCACGAGCGGTTCGACGAGCTGCTTGATGGCGCGCACATCGCTCGTGCGCGCGCGTCGCACGCTGAACCCGGTACTCGTCACGGTGCCAGCCTACGGCCGCCGCACCGTCACAAACCGCCGAAGAACGCGCCGAGGCCGTCCAGAACGTCGGCCGCTCCGGCGGCGAGATCGAGGTCGACTTCAGGAAGCTCGGAAAGGTCGAGACCCTCAATCGGCAGATCAGCACTGGTCATGACAACCGTCCACAGAGCAGCGTCAACCCAGGCGAGGTCGTCGGTGGTCATGGGCTCTCTGGCGGTTCGCTCGGCGGCGTAGTCAGCAGCGATGCGGGCCGCCCACTTCTTCTCGAGCCCGAAGAGCACGGCATAGCCGAGCAGCTTTTCGTGGATGACGAGTGTCGACTCGCCACTCTCGTCACGCCGCTCGATCGACGAGTCGGGGCCGAGAAGCACTCGCATGCGATCGGCTTCGGCGAGCGCGATGTACTGGCGCAACCCTTCGAGGTGGGCGAGCACAGGAGCAGCCTCGACCGTCGGGGCGACCGGCCGGGGATCCCAGAACCGCACAACCCGAGAAGCGAGCGAGCGCTCAGCGACGAGACCTCGCGCGATGAGCGATGCGACGATGCCGCGATGAGCCTCTGCCAACCGCCGACTCAATCCCTCGTTCCGATGTCGCGTCAGGGTGACCGAGGCCCCCGTCATCGAGTTTTCGCCAAACACTGCTGCGAGAATGGCGTCTTCAGCCGCCGACGTCACTGCTCGAGAGGTCCGCACTGCTCGGAAGCTGCGCCGTTTCGAACCCGGCACCATCACGACAACGCGGCGAGCGGCAAAGTCGATCAATTGCGCCACCACGGCGCGCGAGTTTTGCTGCAGCAACTCAGCCGCTTCGACAACCGAGAGACCCTCCGGCGGTCGATACTGCACGACGATCGGGTCAGGATGGCTGGGCGATCGCGTCACTTCGTCAGCCTACGGCCAGGGCGCCGCCGACGCGCCCCGCCCGGGGTGACCGGACGGGGCGCTGACGGGGTGCGGGCATCCGGTGATCGGATGCGGGGCGCGAGCTACTCGACGGGCGGCAGCTCGTCCGCTCCGATCGACGCCGACGCTCCCGAGCCGGCCTCGACCGCGGCGAGCTCTTTGCGCGTGGTCGCGAAGGTGAACGCCCCGTCGACGAAGTCGACTGCGACGTGGTCGCCCGCGTTCAGCTCGCCGTGCAGGATGCGCTCGCTCAGCGCGTCTTCGATCTCGTGCTGCACCGCGCGCCGTAGCGGGCGGGCGCCGAGCGTCGGATCCCAGCCGACCTTGATGAGCTGCGCCTTGGCGGCGTCGCTCACCTCGATCGTCATGTCGCGGTCGAGCAGGCGCTCGCGCAGGCGCTTCACGAAGAGATCCACGATCTGCAGTAGCTCGTCCTGGTTCAGCTGCGGGAACACGATCGTCTCGTCGACGCGGTTGAGGAACTCGGGCTTGAAGTGCTTCTTGAGCTCCTCCACGACCTTCGCGCGCATGGCCGAGTACGACGCCGCGGCGTTGCCCTCGAGCGTGAAGCCCACCGGGCCACCCGTGATGTCTTTCGTGCCGAGGTTGGTCGTCATGATGATGACCGTGTTCTTGAAGTCGACCACCCGGCCCTGACCGTCGGTCAGGCGACCCTCTTCGAGCACCTGCAACAGCGAGTTGAAGATGTCGGGGTGCGCCTTCTCGATCTCGTCGAAGAGCACGACGCTGAACGGCTTGCGGCGCACCTTCTCGGTGAGCTGGCCGCCCTCCTCGAAGCCGACGAAGCCGGGAGGGGCTCCGAACAGGCGCGAGACGGTGTGCTTCTCGCCGTACTCCGACATGTCGAGCGCGATGAGCGCGCCCTCGTCGTCGAACAGGAACTCGGCGAGCGCCTTGGCGAGCTCGGTCTTTCCGACGCCCGTGGGGCCGGCGAAGATGAACGAGCCCGAGGGGCGCTTCGGGTCTTTCAGACCCGCGCGCGTGCGGCGGATCGTCTTGGCGAGCACCGAGATCGCCTCCTCCTGGCCGATGACCCGCTGGTGCAGGGCCTTCTCCATGAAGATGAGGCGAGAGCTCTCTTCCTCGGTGAGCTTGAAGACGGGGATTCCCGTGGCCTGCGCGAGCACCTCGGCGATGACGCCCTCATCGACGGTGCCGCTCGCGGCCACCTCGCCCGCGCGCCACTGCTTCTCGAGGCGCAGCCGCTCACCGAGCAGCTTCTTCTCGTCGTCGCGCAGGCTCGCGGCCTTCTCGAAGTCCTGGTTCTCGATCGCCAGTTCCTTCTCGGTGCGCACGGCCGCGATCTTCTCGTCGAACTCGCGCAGCTCGGGCGGGGCCGAGAGGATCGACAGGCGCAGGCGCGCGCCGGCCTCGTCGATCAGGTCGATGGCCTTGTCGGGCAGGAAGCGGTCTTGCACGTAGCGGTCGGCGAGGTTCACCGCGGCGACGATCGCGCCGTCGGTGATCGAGACCTTGTGGAACGCCTCGTACTTGTCGCGCAGCCCCTTGAGGATGTTGATGGCGTGCGGCAGCGAGGGCTCGTTGACCTGCACGGGCTGGAAGCGGCGCTCGAGCGCGGCATCCTTCTCGAAGTGCTTGCGGTACTCGTCGAGGGTGGTCGCACCGATCGTCTGCAGCTCGCCGCGGGCCAGCAAGGGCTTCAGGATGCTCGCCGCATCGATCGCGCCCTCGGCGGCACCCGCACCCACGAGGGTGTGGATCTCGTCGATGAAGACGATGATGTCTCCGCGCGTGCGGATCTCCTTCGTGACCTTCTTCAGGCGCTCCTCGAAGTCACCGCGGTAGCGGCTGCCGGCGATGAGCGAGCCGAGGTCGAGCGAGTACAGCTGCTTGTCTTTGAGCGTCTCGGGAACCTCGCCCTTGACGATCGCCTGGGCGAGGCCCTCGACGACGGCGGTCTTGCCGACGCCGGGCTCGCCGATCAGCACGGGGTTGTTCTTCGAGCGGCGCGAGAGAATCTGCATGACCCGCTCGGCCTCCTTCTCGCGCCCGATGACGGGGTCGAGCTTGCCCTCGCGCGCGGCCGCCGTGAGGTTGCGGCCGAACTGGTCGAGCACTTGCGATCCCTTGTCGGGGCTGGGGCTGTCTCCGCCGACGGCGACCGCCTCTTTGCCCTGGTAGCCCGAGAGCAGCTGGATGACCTGCTGGCGCACGCGGTTGAGGTCGGCGCCGAGCTTGACGAGCACCTGCGCGGCCACGCCCTCGCCCTCGCGGATGAGGCCGAGCAGAATGTGCTCGGTGCCGATGTAGTTGTGGCCGAGCTGCAGCGCCTCGCGCAGGCTCAGCTCGAGCACCTTCTTGGCGCGCGGCGTGAACGGGATGTGCCCGGTCGGCTGCTGCTGCCCCTGGCCGATGATGTCTTGCACCTGCTCGCGCACGGCGTCGAGCGAGATGCTCAGCGACTCGAGCGCCTTGGCGGCGACACCCTCGCCCTCGTGGATGAGGCCGAGAAGAATGTGCTCGGTACCGATGTAGTTGTGGTTGAGCATCTTGGCTTCTTCTTGCGCCAGCACCACCACACGACGGGCCCGGTCAGTGAACCGTTCGAACATCTCGCACTCTCCTCACGCGATTCCGACGCAGGATGCGGAGCCGCTGTATCGAGGGTAACCAGCGCACCCCTGCAGAACTGCCCGTGTTCGCCGTAGGCGTGACGGGGGTTGCCGCGGGCGCATCCTGTCGCTACCGTATCGATTATCGTTATTATCGTTGATCGATAGGATGCTCGTGATCATCGCCGCAGACCAACCCCGCACTCGCGCGCTCAACCGCGCGGCCGGCACGACCGCCCTCATTGCGGGCGGGCTCGCCGCTCTCGTCACCGTGGCCCACCTCGCACAGACGGTGTGGACCATCGCGCAGGGCCGCGTCGGCACCGCTTCTGTCGAGATCGTCGACGGAGGGGTGATGGTGACGTCCATGCTCAACCCCGGCGACGTCTCGGTCGAAGCCGTCATCGCAGCTCTCGTCGGCGACGTCACGATCCTCATCGTGATCGGGGTCGTCTCATCGATCGCGGTCGCGCTCGTGCGCGACCGTCCGTTCGGCCGTCGCACGCCCCGCGCTGTCGCCGTCGCGGGATTCGCCGTCGCGATCGGTGGATCGATCAGCGCCGTCTTCTCGTCGGTGGCCGCCCGCCGCGACCGAACGCTGCTCGATCAAATCGCCGGAGTGAGTGCACCCGACGGGCCGCTCGATGTGTCGCTCGGCATCCTCACCGTGTCGTTGCTCCCCATCGCCGCCGGCCTCACGATCGTCTTCATCGCCGTCGTGTTCGCGCGAGGCACCGAATTACAGCGCGCGACCGAAGGGCTTGTGTGATGGACCCGTTCACGATGGTGCTGCTGCTCATGCTCGGCTTCGCCGTGCTGCTCGTCGCCGGCATCGGGCGGCGCGGCGCGCCCACTGATGCCCCGCCGGTGCTGCCGCGCCTCGTCGCCGGCGGCGCCCTCGTAGGAGCACTGCTCGCCGGCGTCGTCGGGGTCGTCGCCATCGTGATGACGTTCATCGGCGATCGCGTGACTCTGGCCGTGCCGATCATCCCCTTCATCGAGACTGTTCCGGATGCTCTGCGCGCGACCCCCGGTGTGAGCATCGTGGGCGGCAGCGCGCAACAGGTATCCGTGCCGCTGAGCCTCTCGGGGCTCGACCCGCTCACCCTCACGCTCGTAGCGCTGCAGACGGCGCTGACGACGGCCGTCATCATCACCGTGCTCCTGATGGTCGCCCGACTCGCGAAGCAGTCGTTGTCAGAGACACCCTTCTCCCCGAAAGCGAGCTCGTTCCTCGCGGTGAGCGGCATCGCCTTCACCCTCGGCGTGATGGCGTCCCAGTTCGCCGGCTTGCTCGCCGGCGCGCGAGCACACGAACAGCTCTTCTTTCTCCGCACCGACGCGATCGATGGCGTCGTGAACGCTCCCCCGACGTGGGTGATCGAGGTTTGGCCCATCGGTGTCGGCCTCGTGCTTATCGTGCTGGCGCGTCTGATCAGAGGTGGCGAGCGGCTGCAGCGCGACACGAAAGGCCTCGTCTGATGAGCATCCTGTTGTGGAATGTGCTTTTTGCCGCCCTCCCGATCATCGCGATCGGCATCGTCGGCGTCGTGCTGTTCGTCATCGCCCGCCGCCATCGGGCGGCCCCCGAGGGCGAGAAGCTCTCGCGCATGGGCGATGTCGCCCGCGTCGTCGCGATCCTCGCATTCGTGTACGGACTCGCCGCGGCATTTGCGACCTTCATGTCGGCCGTCGCGATTATCTCGACGACCGCCCAGCAGGGAAGCGCAAACCCCAACCCCGTCAGACTGCCCGTTCCGCTGTCGCCCGCCACGGAGATTCCGGCGTCGGTTCTTCCTCCCGTCGATTTCGGTGCGCAATCGTTCGCGATCGCATCGTTCAGCGAGATCTCGATTCCCGGCCCAGCCCTGAGCCCGGGCACCGCGCTGCTCTACTTCGCGCCGCTGTTCCTCACTCCGCTACTGCACGCGATCGTGGCGTTCGGTATCTCGTCGCTCGCCACACGCATCGAGCGCAACGAGGGATTCGCCCCGCAGCTCGCGAAGTCCGCCGTCGTCGTCGGGGTCTCGCTCATCGTGATCGGATCGCTCTCGCAGGCCATGCAGGTGTACGGCACGAGCCTCGCGCGGTACGAACTGCTCGGCGGCTCCGACCTCGGCGGCTGGATCGGCCCCGGCCCCATCGACTTGACGCATGTCGCGGCCGGAGTCGGGGTGCTGCTCGTGGCAGTGCTGCTGCGTCGCGGCGTGCAGCTCGAGCGCGACACCCGCGGGCTGGTCTGATGAGCCCGGCGGTCTCGGATGAGGAGGAGACGGGCATCCACTGCCGGCTCGACGAGCTGCTCGAGCAACGGGGCTTGACACTCACGCGGTTGAGCGAGCTCGTCGGCGTGAGCATCGTCAACCTCTCGGTACTCAAGAACGACCGCGCTCGGGCGATCAGGTTCTCGACGTTGCGGGCGATCTGCGAGGCGCTCGACTGCGAGGTCGGCGAGCTGCTCGTGCTCGACCCCTCCTGACGCGGCGGGCCGGTTCGTAACTCAGGCTGTGGTGCCGAATGTGCGGCAGTACCGCTGCACATCGGCCGCTTCAGCATGAGTTACGATCACAACCCCCACCAGGCAGGCCGACGTAGGGTGAGCGGGTGAGCAACCTCGAGACCGAGCCGGCCGAGCTCGTCAGCCACGACGGGCCCGCGGCGGGCATCCAGGTGCTCGAACCGCGCGAGGTGCCGCTCGGCGGCCCCCGCGCGATGACCGTGCGCCGCACGCTGCCGCAGCGCGAGCGCAGCCTCATCGGCGCCTGGTGCTTCGTCGACCACTACGGCCCCGACGACGTGGCCGAGACGGGCGGCATGACGGTGCCGCCGCATCCGCACACGGGGCTGCAGACGGTGAGCTGGCTGTTCGAGGGCGAGGTCGAGCACCGCGACTCCACCGACGCGCACGCGATGGTGCGCCCCGGCGAGGTCAACCTCATGACGGCGGGACGCGGCATCCAGCACTCCGAGGTTTCGACCCCCGCGACGACGCGCCTGCACGGTGCGCAGCTGTGGGTCGCTCTGCCCGACCGCGACCGGCACACCGCCCCGTTCTTCGAGCACGCCGAGCCCGCGCCCATCACGGTCGGCGCCGCGACGCTGCGGGTCTTCATCGGCGAGCTCGCCGGAACCACCAGCCCCGTGCGCACGTTCACCGCCCTCGTCGGCGCGCAGCTCGACCTGCCGGCCGGCGCGAGCGTCGACCTGCCCGTCGACCCCCGTTTCGAGCATGGCCTGCTGGTGGATGCGGGCACCGCCCACCTCGACGGCACCCAGATCCCCACCGCCCACCTCGGCTACGCGGCCCCCGGTCGCTCGTCGGTGCGGATCGCGGCCGGCGACTCCCCCGTGCGGGCGCTGCTGCTGGGCGGCGAGCCCCTCGGCGAGCCGATCGTCATGTGGTGGAACTTCATCGCGCGCGACCACGACGAGATCGTGACGCTGCGCGCGCAGTGGCAGGGCGAGGTGATCGACGGCGGCGACCCGGCGGGCCGGTTCGGAACCGTCGCGGGCTGGGATCACGCGCTGCCCGCGCCGGTCATGCCCGACGTGCGGCTGCGGCCGCGCGACTGAGCGCGCGCGAGAAACCGAGCCCCGCTACCGCCCGCGCGGCAGCTGCACGGGCGGCAGCGTCTCGCCCGGCACGGCGAGCGCGTGCCACGAGAACCGCTCGGCGAGCAGTTCGCACGCGCGAACGGAGCGCAGGCTGTTGCCCTGCGCATCCAGTAGCGGGCTGTAGAGGCCGAGCCCGAACGTCGCCGGGCTCGCGGTGATGACCCCGCCCGCCACACCGCTCTTGGCCGGGCTGCCGACGCGCAGCATCCACTCGCCCGAATAGTCGTACATGCCGCACGTCGCCATGACGGTCAGCACGTGCCTCGCCACCTCGCTGCTCATGGTGCGCACACCCGTGACGGGGTTGACGCCCCCGCCGGCGAGCGTCGCGGCCATGACGGCCAGGTCGTCGGCGGTGACGAGCACGGCGCACTGGCGCAGGTACACCCACAGCGTCTCGTCGACATCGGCCGTGAGCGAGCCGGCGCTGCGCATGAGGTAGCCGAGGGCGCGGTTCATGTCGGCGGTCTCGAGCTCGGCGGCGAAGACGCCCTCGTCGACGGTCAGCTCGCGCCCCGCGCACGCGCCCATGAGGCTCAGGATGCGCCCGAAGCGCTCCTCGGCCGAGTCACCCGCGACGAGCGAGCAGGTGACGATCGCGCCGGCGTTGATCATGGGGTTGTCGGGCCGGCCGGTCTCGGCCTCGAGCGAGATGGCGTTGAAGCTCTCGCCGCTCGGCTCGCAGCCGACGCGCTCGAGCACGGCGTCGAGCCCGCGATCGGCGAGCGCGAGGGCGAAGGCGAAGACCTTCGAGATCGACTGGATCGTGAAGGGCTCGGCATGGTCGCCCGCCGACCACAGCCGGCCGTCGGGGCTGCACACCGCCAGGCCGAAGCGGCTCGGGTCGGCGAGCAGCAGCGGGGGGATGTAGTTCGCGAGCTCGCCGTCGTCGAGCGCCGCGAGCTGTTGGTGCACATCGTGCAGCGTGGCTGCGACGGGGTCGAGCTCGGTCATGACCGTCAGCCTGCCAGGCTCGCGCTATTCGTGGGGGTCGGGCCGCGCGGCGAGGCGAGCGCGCTCTTCGGCCTCGATCTCAGAGTAGGTCTCGCGCTCAGAGCGGTCGGCGCGGATGATCGCGCGCATGGCGAACCAGAAGATGAGCCCGATCACGATCGTCGGGGTCACCGAGAAGATCGCGTTGCCCCAGAAGTCTTCCGGCATGGCATCAAGGATACGTCGGTGCGGCTGGGCGCAGCACCGCGCGGTCAGCGGGGCGAGCGGTCAGCGCACGAGGCGGCGGCGCGCCCACAGGCCGAAGCCGAGCACGACGAGGGCGATGATCGCCGTGGCCGCGAGCACGGCGGGGCCGAGCAACCCGATGTCGGCACCGAGGGGGGTCGACGCGAGCACGTCGGTCAGCGTGGCGTCGGCAGCACCGCTGCCGCCGAGCGACTCGGTGGGCAGCTGGAACCCATCGGTCGATTCGCCCGCGGTGACCGCGTTGTTGACGGTGATGTCGCCCACGACGGTCGAGAGGCGGCCGCCGTCGGCAATCGCCGTGAGGCAGTAGGCGCCGTCGGGAACAGCCGTCGTCGAGAAGGTGGCCGAGAACTGCGGCTCGGCGAGCTCGAGGCGCTGCTCGAGCAGGGGCGAGCCGCAGTCGCCGAGCGACTGCGGGGCGAGACCGAGCACGAGGTCGACGGCCGAGGCGCCGACGACCGTGCCCTCGACGGCGAGCTCGCCGCCCACGGCGGTGCCCGCGAGCGGGGTGTCGATGCGTAGCGATTCCGCGGCGAAGCCGGGGCTGGCCATGAGAACGGTCGTGAGCACGGCGATCGGGATGCCGGCGACGACAGCGCGGAGACGGTGAGAGAGCATGGGATCGCCGTTCGGGTCGGGCGATGCGCGCGGGCGCCGGGGAGCATCCACGCGAATTCGGGTATTGGGTGCACTCAGGCTAAGCCGGGCGCACGGCGGGCGCAGTCCCCCGTCCGGGGGGCGAGGGGGCTCAGCCCTTGGCGATGATGCCGATGAGTCCCGAGATCAGCAGGTAGGCGCCGACCGCGCCGACGACGAGCCAGAGGGCCAGCCGGTTCATGCTGACCGCCGGCTTCTTCTTGTCGTCGCCGGGCAGCTGCAGCGGATCCTTAGGGTCGAACACCATGACGCGACCCTACTTCACGAGGGGGAAGAGGATGGTCTCGCGGATACCGAGACCGGTCAGCGCCATGAGCAGGCGGTCGATGCCCATGCCCATGCCGCCGCTCGGCGGCATGCCGTGCTCGAGCGCGGTGAGGAAGGCCTCGTCGAGCTGCATGGCCTCGAGGTCGCCGCCCGCGGCGAGCGCTGCCTGCGCGACGAACCGCTCGCGCTGCACGACGGGGTCGACGAGTTCTGAATAGGCGGTGGCGAGCTCGAAGCCGCGCACGTACAGATCCCACTTCTCGACGACGCCCGGGATCGACCGGTGCTCGCGCACAAGCGGGCTGGTGTCGACGGGAAAGTCCATGACAAAGGTCGGCCGCGTGAGCGAGCCCTTGACGAAGTGCTCCCACAGCTCTTCGACGTACTTGCCGGGCAGCGGGTGATCGATCTCGATGTCGACCGCATCGGCGAGCTTCTTCAGTTCTGCCATGGGGGTCTGCGGCGTGATCTCGACGCCCGCGGCCGCGCTGAGCGACTCGTACATGCTCAGGCGGTCCCACTCGCCGCCGAGGTCGTACTCGGTGCCGTCTGCCCACGTGACGACGTGCGAGCCTGAGACCGCGGTGGCCGCGTTCTGGATCATCTCTTGCGTCAAGTCGGCCATCTGGTGGTAATCGCCGTAGGCCTGGTAGGCCTCGAGCATCGCGAACTCGGGGCTGTGCGTCGAGTCGGCGCCCTCGTTGCGAAAGTTGCGGTTGATCTCGAACACGCGCTCGATGCCGCCGACGACCGCGCGCTTGAGGAACAGCTCGGGCGCGATGCGCAGAAACAGCTCGGTGTCGAAGGCGTTCGAGTGGGTGATGAAGGGGCGGGCGGATGCTCCACCGTGCATCGTCTGCAGCATGGGCGTCTCGACCTCGAGATAGCCGTGGTTCGCGAACGTGGTGCGCAGGCTGGCGACGGCCACGGCGCGGGCCCGCACGGTCTGCCGCGCCTGCTCGCGCACGATCAGGTCGAGGTAGCGCTGGCGCACGCGCGTCTCGTCGCTGAGCTCGCTGTGCAGGTTCGGCAGCGGCAGGATCGCCTTGGCGGCGATCGCCCACGTGCTCGTCATGATGCTGAGCTCGCCGCGGCGGCTCGTGATGACCTCGCCCTCGACGAAGACATGGTCGCCCAGGTCGACGAGGTCCTTCCATCGCTCGAGGCTCTCGTCGCCCACCTCGGCCAGGCTCAGCATGACCTGGATGCGGCTGCCCTCCCCCGACTGCAGGGTGGCGAAGCACAGCTTGCCTGTGTTGCGCGAGAAGACGACGCGGCCGGCGAGGGCGACCCGCTCGCCCGTGGCCGTGTCGGGTTCGAGCTCGGGGAACCGCGCCCGGACATCCGGAATGGTGTCGGTCACGGCGAGGCCGATCGCGTAGGGCTCGAGCCCGGCGTCGAGCATGCGCTGCCGCTTGTCGAGGCGCACCTGCTTCTGCTCGGCGATCTCCTCGATCGTCGGCTCGGCGGCGTGCTCGGCAGGTGCGGTGTTCTCGCTCATCAGGCTCCTCGGTTCAGCGTTTCAGCCTATCGGCGACCGGGATGCTCGCTCGCGGCCCGGCCTAGCCCAGGTGCAGCAGCTCGGTGTCGATGAGCCGGGTCGTGCCGACGCGCGCCGCGATGAGCGCCCGCGCGGGGCCGCGGTGGTCGTCGTCGACCGGCCCGAACGTGTCGGGGCGCACGACGGCGAAGTAGTCGAGCTCGACCTCGGTCGCGCCCATGAGCACGCCCTGGGCCGCGGCGACGATCGCGTCGATGCCGCGGTCGGCCGCCGACTGCGCGGCCTCGAGCGCCTGCGGGATGGCGCGGGCCGCGCGGCGGTGCCGCTCGTCGAGGTAGGCGTTTCGGCTCGAGAGCGCGAGCCCGTCGTGCGCCCGCACGGTCTCGACGACCTCGATGCGGGTGCGGATGTCGAGGTCGCGCACCATGCGCTGCACGAGGAACACCTGCTGCGCGTCTTTCTCGCCGAAGACGGCGATGTGGGGCTGCACGATGCCGAGCAGCTTGGCCACGACCGTGAGCACGCCGTCGAAGTGGCCGGCGCGCGACCGCCCTTCGTAGAGCCCGCCGACGGCACCCGCCGAGACGCGCGTCTGCACGGGGCCCGCGGGGTACATCTCGTCGACCGCGGGGGCGAAGACGGCGGTGACGCCGTGCCCGGCGAGGGCATCCCGATCGGCGGTGAGATCGCGGGGGTACCGGTCGAAGTCCTCCGCCGGCCCGAACTGCATGGGGTTGACGAAGACCGAGACGATCACGACGTCGGCGACCTCGCGGGCGTGCTCGACGAGGGCGAGGTGGCCGTCGTGCAGCGAGCCCATCGTGGGCACGAGGGCCACCGTCGATCCGGCAGCGCGCGCCGCGTCGAGGCGGGAACGGAGCCCCGCGATGGTCGTCTCGACGGCGGGCGGGGTCGTGTCGGTCACCGGTCGATGCTATCGACCGCGGGGGACTGCAGCGCGTTCTCGACCGCCGAGCGCACGACGCCGCCGAGCACGCGGCCCGGTTCGTCGACGCCGATGGCGCGCAGAGCGCTGACCGACTGGCCGATGATCGCGGTCGAGAACTGCGAGGCCGCGGCGATCGCGTCGGCGTAGGCGGGCCGGTCGGCCTCGGCGATGACGACGGGCTCGGCACCCATCTCGACGACGAGCGCTTGGGCGATCGGCAGCACCGGGCCGGGCGCGGTGACGGCGCACCACGCATCGCGCAGGCGCGCGAGGTCGATGCTCGTGCCGGTGAAGGCGAGGGCCGGATGCACGGCCAGAGGAATCGCGCCCGCAGCCCGCGCGGGGTCGAGCACGGCGGTGCCGTGCTGCGCCGAGGTGTGCAGCACGAGCTGGCCGGGCTGCCAGGCGCCGAGCGCCGCGAGCCCGGCGACGAGCTCGACGAGCTGGTCGTCGGGCACCGCGAGCACGACGAGCTCGCTGCGCTCGACGAGCAGCGGCACCGCGAGAACGGGCACCCCGGGCAGCATGCTCTCGACGCGATCGCGCTCGTCGTCGGTGCTCGCCGAGACCCCGACGAGCGCGTGGCCGGCCGCTGCGAGTGCCGCGCCGAGCACCGGACCGACGCGCCCCGCGCCGACGATGCCGACGCCGAGGCGCCCGTCGCGCCCGCTCACCGCTGGCGCCAGCGGTGGCTCGTGTCGGTGCGGGCCGCCCGCAGCGACGAGGCCGCGACGTCGTCGAACAGCCGCATGGCGTCGACGCGGTCGAGCGCCCCGATCGTGGGGCTGATCGGCCCGGCGACCGTGTGCACGTGCACCTCGCCGAGCCGCAGCGCGCGCAGCAGCGGGCCCTGGCGCACGGCAACCGACTGCGTGCGCGAGAGCGGCACGATCGTGAGCGAGCGCCAGATGGCGCCCGTGCGCAGCAGCACCGCCGTGTCGGTGAGCGCGAAGCCGTTGCGGGGCTGCGAGAACCAGCGCAGCACGCGCGCGCGGCGGGGCGAGACGGTGAATCCGCCCTCGTCGCCGCGGCCGCGCAGGCCGAGCTCGAGCGCCTCGGCGGCCTCGTCGACCGCCACCTCGGGCAGCAGCAGCCGCAGCACGGCGCGCACGTCGTCGAGGTTGCCCACGGGCAGGATGGTCGTCTGCTGCTGCCCCGCGGCGCCGTTCTGCGACGAGCGCGAGGCACGGTTGACGGCGATCTGCCACCAGCCGGCGGGCCGCCACAGCAGCGGCTGGCTGACCTTGACCGAGTGGATGCGCCCCGGCGGCAGGGTCTCGTTGGTCGTCGAGAGCAGGCCGAAGCCCACGCGCACACCGTCGGGGGTCGCGGCGATCGAATAGCGCAGCGAGCGCGTGATGCGGGCGATGAGAAAGCCGCCGATGCCGATGATGCCGGGGAACATGGCGAAGAGCAGAAAGAGCTCGCCCGTCGTGACGCTCGTCACGACGATCGCCACGAGCATGGCGAGCAGCACGAGGGTCGTGTCGCTCAGCACGGTCGAGCCGATGAGCCGCCCGGGGTTCATGCGCACGATCGACGTGGGCTCGGCGAGGTCGACGTCGAGCTCGGGAGCCAGCAGTTCTGTGACCCGCTCGTCGAGCATGCCGCCGATGCCGGATGCCGCGGCGGCCGCCGGATCGGCACCCCCGCGCTGCGCGCCCGAGGCGAGCAGCAGGATGTCGCGGCGCAGGGCGTCGGCGTCGCGACCCCGCAGGTAGGCGAGCGGCACGCTCGCGTCGTTGCCGGCCACCGAGATTTCGAGCTTGGCGGCCCCGAACAGCCGCGGCACGAACGGCCGCCCGATGTTGATGCCTTGGATGCGGTCGAGTCGCGCCTTGCGGTTGGTGCGGAAAAGGATGCCCGACCGCACCTCGACGACCTCGTCGGTGATGCGGAAGGTGTGCAGGCGCCACGAGAAGTAGAAGCCCGCCACGAGCAGCAGCAGCAGGCCGATGGCGGCGAGCAGCGCTACGAGCACGAGCTCTTCGCGCACGATGAAGTCGATCGCGTCGGCCTCGAGGTCGCCGCCCGACGGGGGCAGGTCGATGTCGTCGCCGCCGAAGAAGAGCTCGATGAACCGGTCGCGCAGGTTGACGATCAGCACGCCGATGATGGCGATGAAGGCGATGCCGCCGCGGAAGAGCGGCGTGGCCGGGTGCAGGCGGTGCCACTCGCCGTCGGCGAAATCGGTCGTCGAGCGAAGGGAGCTCTCGACGGGGGCGGCCGCGGGCTCGGCGCCGGGCTCGGTCACAGCCCCGCCCGGCGGGTCTCGGCGACCGCCACGAGGTGGTCGCGCAGTCGCTCGGCCTCGGCGAGCGGCAGGCCGGGAATGAGCACGCCGCTCGACGCCGCGGCCGTCACGAACTTGAGCTCGGCGAGCCCGAAGGCGCGGGCGATCGGTCCGCGGCTGATGTCGACGAGCTGCATGCGTCCGTACGGCACCGCGACGAAGCGCTGGAACATGATGCCGCGGCGGAACAGCAGATCGTCGTCGCGCAGCAGGTAGCCGATGGCCCGCACGCGGCGGGGGGTGAGGGCGAGCACGACGACGAAGAGGGCGCCCATGGCCGCGCCGAGCATCCACCCCTCGGCCCACCCCAGCCAGAAGGGCACGAACGCGACGGCCGTGGCGATGGCGCCGAAGACGAGGGTGCCGATCATGTCGACGGGGATGTACGTGGGCGAAACCCGCTGCCACTCGGTCTCGGGCCGCTCGAGGCGGCTCGAGGCGGTGTCGGAGGTCTCGGTCGCGGCAGGTTCGGGCGCGGCGGGTTCGGTGGTGGTCACGCGGGCGTCTCCTCGGTCGGATCATCGGGCGGCAGGGCGCACCAGTGCTCGGCGACGAGGGCGGCAACGACCAGCAGCACGGCGGCGACGACGGTTCCCCCCGCGGCCAGGGTCGAGCCTAACGGCACGACCGCCCGAGTGAGCAGATACAGCAGGATGCCGGCGGCGCCTCCCGCGAGCAGCGCACCGGCCAGCGCGCTAGCCTTCGCGAGCACGACCGCGCGCAGGGCGTAGAAGGGGTCGATGCGCCGCTCGCCCTTCGCCGCGCGGCGCACGGGCCACGCGAGCGCCAGCACGACGACGCCGATGAGCACGAGCGCGACGGCGAGCGAGACGGGCGGCACGAGCACGGCGACGCCGCGCATGGCCAGGAGGGAGTCGAGAGCGAAAGCGGCGGCGGCTCCGACGAGCGCGGCGACGATGAGCGCGAGCGGGCGGGTGCGGGTCACGCCGGGCCGCCGAGGGTCGGGTCGGCGGGCAGGCCGTCGAGCAGGGCGGCAACCGGTCCGTGCCCGACGAGCACGGCATCCGGTTGCACCTCGAGCCACGGGGCGAGCACGAAGTCGCGCTCATGGGCGCGCGGGTGCGGCACCTGCAGCACGGCGGAGTCGATCTCGAGCTCGTCGAGCGCGATGAGGTCGAGGTCGAGCGTGCGGTCGCCCCACCGTTCGGTGCGCTCGCGGCCGTTCTCGAGCTCGATCTGCCGCAGGGCGTCGAGCAGCGTGTACGGGTCGAGTCGGGTCTGCAGCAGCGCGACGCCATTGAGGTAGGCGGGCTTCTCGGGGTCGAGGCCGTCGAGGGTGAGTGCGACCGTGCCGTGCCACGACGACACGGCGTGGATGCTCGACTCGGGCAGCGCGTCGAGCGCCGCCACCGCCCGCTCGAGCGTGGCCTCGCGGTCGCCGAGGTTGCTGCCGAGCGCGATGACGGCGGTCGCTGGCCGGGCACCGTGGTGCCCGCCCTCGGTATTTGCCACGGCGGTCACGACCGCCCCCGCACGATCGTGACGCTCACATCGGCGAACGGCACCGTGATGGGCGCCTGGGGCTTGTGCACCGTGACCTCGGTCTGCCACACGGCACCGTGCCGCAGCACGACGCCCGCGACGCGTTCGGCGACGGTCTCGATGAGATCGACGGGGTCGCCCTCGACGGCGGCCACGACCTGCTCGGCGAGCTCGCCGTAGTGCACGGTCGAGGCGAGCTCGTCGTACGCGGCCGCGCCGCGCAGGTCGAGATGCGCGGTCACGTCGATCACGAACTCCTGCCCATCGCGCCGCTCGTGGTCGAAGACGCCGTGGTGCGCGAAGGCGCGCAGGCCCGTGAGGGTGATGCGGTCGGAGGCGGCGCGGTCGCCGCGCGCGGGCGCGTCGGCCGGGGGGCTCGCGGTGTACGAGCCGCCGAACACCGGGGTCTGCTCGGCCGCGTCGGCGATCGACTGCCACACGTCGAGGGCGCGGGCGCTCGCGCGCACGTCGTGCACGCGCAGGGCATCCACGTGCCCCGCCGCGAGGGCCGAGACGACCGCGGTCAGCAGGTCACGCTCCTCGACGGCGGCGCCATCGGGCAGCAGTGCGCCGAGGAACCGCTTGCGCGAGGCCCCCAGCAGCACGCGCGCGCCGATCGAGCGCAGCGTGCCGAGCTCGGCGAGCAGCTGCCAGTTGTGCTCGGCGCGCTTGGCGAAGCCGAGGCCGGGGTCGACCCACAGCCGCTCGGGCTGCACGCCGGCCCCGAGCGCGGCGTGCCAGCGGCCCAGCAGCTCGTTCGCCACGTCCTGCGGCGCCCAGTCGTACTCGCTCACCGCATCCCACGTCGAGCTCGGACCGCGCCAGTGCATGAGCACGTAGGGCGTGCCGAGCTGCGCGACGGTCTCGAGCATGGCGGGGTCGGCGAGCCCGCCGCTCACGTCGTTGACGATGATCGCCCCGGCCTCGACGGCGGCCGCCGCGGTGCTCGCGTTCATGGTGTCGATCGACACGCGGATGCCCTCCGCGGCGAGCGCCGCCACGACGGGCAGCACGCGCTCGCGCTCGACCTGCGGCGCCACTGGTTCGGCACCCGGCCGGGTCGACTCGCCCCCGACGTCGATGACGGAAGCCCCCTCGGCCACCAGGCGCCGCCCCTGCGCGAGGGCCGCATCGGGGTCGACGAAGCGCCCGCCGTCGCTGAACGAGTCGGGCGTGACGTTGAGCACGCCCCAGAGTTCAGGTCGCGCCGCCGCCGCTGCGGCGCGCAGCTCCGGGCGCGCACTCACGCGGCGCCTCCGCCGATGAGCGCCATCACCTCGGCGCGGCGCACGGGGTCGGCGAGCGTCCCGCTCGCGGCGACCGTGACGGTCGTGCTCTCGGCCTGCCGCGGGCCGCGGGCTCCGACGCAGCCGTGCCGCGCGTCGATGACGACGAGGGCGCCGAGCGGCGCGAGGGCCGCGTCGATCGCGGCGACGACGTCCTCCCCCAGGCGCTCTTGCAGCTGCGGGCGCGAGGCGAGGGTCTCGACCGTGCGGGCGATGCTGCCCAGGCCCACGAGGCGTTCGGCGGGCAGGTAGGCGACGTGCGCGACGCCCGTGAAGGGCAGCAGGTGGTGCTCGCAGATCGAGCGCAGGGCGATGTCGCGCAGCAGCACGATCTCGCCGCGCTGTTCGGGCGCATCCTGCGTGGCGAGCTCGTCGCGCAGCAGCGGCACGGGGTCGACGCCGACGCCCGAGAAGAATTCGGCGTAGGCCTCGGCGACCCGCTGCGGGGTCGTGAGCAGGCCGGGGCGCTGCGCATCCTCACCGATCGCGGCCAGGATCTCGGCGACGGCCGCCTCGATGCGGCCGGTGTCGATCGGGGGCATGGTGCGGCTCAGTCGCGCGTCGCGGGCGGGGCGTCGGTCGACGCGTGCGCCGTCGCGCCGGGGGCCGCGGCGTCGTGGGCCGTGCTCGCGAGCGCGGCGGCCTCGACGGGAGCCTTCGTCGGCATGGGTACGGGCGGCAGGTCGGGCAGGGGCCGCTTGCTGCTCGAGAGCCACTGCGGGCGCTCGGGCAGGCGCTTGACGTCGGCGAAGATCTCGGCGAGCTGCAGGTGGTCGAGCGTCTCTTTCTCGAGCAGCTCGGTCGCCAGGCGATCGAGGATGTCGCGGTTGTCGTTGATGACCTGCCACGCCTCGTCGTGCGCCTGCTCGATGAGCGCGCGCACCTCGGCGTCGACGCGCTCGGCGAGCTTCTCGCTGTAGTCGCGCTGGTGGCCCATGTCGCGGCCGAGAAAGACCTCGCCGCTCGACTGGCCGAGCTTGATCGCCCCGACGTCGGTGCTCATGCCGTACTCGGTCACCATGCGGCGCGCGATCGCCGTGGCTTTCTCGATGTCATTGCTCGCGCCCGTCGTCGGGTCGTGGAAGACGATCTCTTCGGCGACGCGGCCACCCATGGCGTACGTCAGCTGGTCGAGCAGCTCGTTGCGGGTCACCGAGTACTTGTCGTCGATCGGCAGCACCATCGTGTAGCCGAGAGCGCGGCCGCGCGGAAGGATCGTGACCTTCGTGACGGGGTCGGTGTTGCGCATCGCCGCGGCCGCGAGCGCGTGGCCGCCCTCGTGGTACGCGGTGATGAGCTTCTCGTGGTCGCGCATGATGCGCGTGCGGCGCTGCGGGCCGGCCATGACGCGGTCGACTGCCTCGTCGAGCGCCTGGTTCGTGATGATCTCTTCGCGCGCGCGGGCCGTGAGCAGCGCGGCCTCGTTGAGCACGTTCGCGAGGTCGGCTCCGGTGTAGCCGGGCGTCTTGCGGGCGAGCACCTCGAGGTCGACGTTCTCGGCCATGGGCTTGCCCTTGGCGTGCACCTGCAGAATCTTCTCGCGCCCCTTCATGTCGGGAGCATCCACCTGGATCTGGCGGTCGAAGCGGCCCGGGCGCAGCAGCGCGGGGTCGAGAATGTCGGGGCGGTTCGTCGCCGCGATCATGATGACGTTGGTGTTGGGGTCGAAGCCGTCCATCTCGACGAGCATCTGGTTGAGCGTCTGCTCGCGCTCATCGTGCCCGCCGCCCATGCCGGCGCCGCGGTGGCGGCCGACGGCGTCGATCTCGTCGACGAAGATGATCGCCGGCGCGTTCTCCTTGGCCTGCGTGAAGAGGTCGCGCACGCGGCTCGCGCCGACGCCCACGAACATCTCGACGAAGTCAGAACCCGAGATCGAGTAGAAGGGCACGCCCGCCTCGCCCGCGACCGAGCGCGCGAGCAGCGTCTTGCCCGTGCCGGGAGGGCCGTACAGCAGCACGCCCTTCGGAATACGAGCGCCGACCGCCTGGAACCGCGTCGGGTCTTTCAAGAAATCTTTGATCTCTTCGAGCTCTTCGATCGCCTCGTCGGCCCCCGCCACATCGGCGAACGTGACCTGCGGGGTCTCTTTGCTCACGAGCTTGGCGCGAGACTTGCCGAACTGCATGACCCGGCCGCCGCCGCCCTGCAGGCGCGTGAGCAAGAAGTAGAAGATCACGCCGATGATGAGGAACGGGATGATGAGCCCGAGCAGGCTCACGAAGAAGTTGGTCTGCGGCACCTCGTCGGTGAACTCGTCGTCGACGTTCGCCGCGTCGACGGCGTCGACGATCGCGGCGCCGCGGGGTGCAACGTAGTAAAACTGCACGTTCTGGCCGAACTCCTCGTCGGCCTCGGCGAGCACGATGTCGACCCGCTGCTCGCCATCGACGATCTTGACGCTCGTCAGCTGCTCCTCGGCGAGGAACTCGAGGCCCTGCTGCGTGCTGATCTGCCGGAACCCGCCGATGCCGCCGAGCAGGGCGAAGCCGATCCAGAGCACGAGGGCTCCCGCGACGATGTAGAGGAACGGTCCTCGAACGAGTTTCTTGAGGTTCATGGGCTGGCGGGCTGGCGGCCCCGCACCTTTCTTCCGGTGGAACGTGCCTGCCAGGCTATCGCGCAGTCTGTTGGCAGCCGCTGGATGTTCGCGCGGAGCGGAGCGCCGCTCAGTCGGCGTAGACGTGCGGCGCGAGCACGCCGATGGCCCGCAGGTTGCGGTACTTCTCGGCGTAGTCGAGGCCGTAGCCCACGACGAAGGCGGGCGGAATGTCGAAGCCGACGTACTCGACGTCGACCTGCACCTTCGCCGCCTCGGGCTTGCGCAGCAGCGCGAGAATCTTGACGCTCTTCGCCCCGCGCGACTCGAGGTTGGCCCGCAGCCACGAGAGCGTGAGCCCCGAGTCGATGATGTCTTCGACGATGAGCACATCGCGGCCCGCGATCTCGGTGTCGAGGTCTTTGAGAATGCGCACGACGCCGCTCGATTCGGTGCTGGCCCCGTAGCTCGACACGGCCATCCAGTCCATCTCGACGTGCACGGCGAGCTCGCGCGCGAAGTCGGCCATGACCATGACGGCGCCCTTGAGCACGCCGACGAGCAGCGGCGGGGTGTCGCCGTAGTCGGCCTCGACACGGCGCGCGAGCTCGGCGAGCTTCGCGTGGATCTCTTGCTCGGTGACGAGCACCTCGGTCAGGTCGGAACGGATGTCGTCGACGTCCACGGGGTTACTCCTCAGCGTGATCGGGGGCGAGGGCGAAGATGATGAGCCCTGCGATGCGTTCCACCCTAACGCCGGGCAGGTGCACGGGCCCCTGGCCGTGCCAGTCGGTCGCGAGCCGGGCCACCTCGAGGGTCTGGGCGCGACTGATCGACACCCCGAACTCGGTGCGCACGACGAGCCGGATCAGCCGGTGCCGAATGGCCGGGGGGTTCGCCGTGAGCCCGGCCACCGTCAGCGAGCAGCCGCCCTCGGCCAGGTCGGTCAGCTCTTCGGCGATCTCGTCGACCATGTGATCGAGCGCCTCGGCGTCTTCTCGAGCGATCGCGGCGGTGCGGGCGAGCGCCTCGACGATGCCGGCATCGAGGTGCTCTTCGAGCATCGGCAGGATGCGTCGCCGCACCCGCACGCGCGCGAACCGCTCGTCGCTGTTGTGCGGGTCGTGCCACGGCTCGAGCCCCTGGTCGGCGCAGGCCTGCGCGAGCGTCGCGCGGCGCAGCCCGAGCAGCGGTCGCAGGTACAACCCCGCCACCGGGGCCATGCCCGCGATGCTGAGCGTGCCGCTGCCGCGGGCGAGCCCCAGCAGCACGGTCTCGGCCTGGTCGTCGAGCGAATGGCCGAGCAGCACGGCCGCGGCACCGAGCTCGACGGCCGCGGTCTCGAGCGCGGCATAGCGGGCCGCACGCGCCGCGCCCTCGGGCCCGCCCGCGCCGCCCCTGATGTGCGCGTCGCCCGATACCGGGTCGATGACGCCGAACTGCTCGACGCGCACGCGCTCGATCTGCAGCGGCTCGAGCCCGAGCGCCCGCGCCGCCGCGGCCGCACGCAGCGCGACCGCTGCCGAGTCGGGCTGCAGACCGTGGTCGACGATCACCGCGCCCGCACGCAGCCCGAGCCGCGGCGCTTCGAACCCGGCGGCCGCGGCGAGCGCCAGCGAGTCGGGGCCTCCGCTCAGGGCCACGAGGGCGAGCGAGCCCGCCGGCAGGTCGGCGAGCGCCTCGCGCACCGCGCGGCGCGTGTCGGCGACCGCGGGGGTGAGCCGCGGCCGTCGGGCGTCCGGATCGGGCTCGGAGGGCATCCACTAAGGTTAGAGCCGCGCTCGCGCGCACGACTTTCTTCTCTCTACTCCCCTCTTCGAAGGAGCACGCCCATGGGCGCCTACCCCGTCGTCATCGAGATTCCTCGCGGCAGCCGCAACAAGTACGAGGTCGACCACGAGACGGGGCGCGTCTTTCTCGACCGCGTGCTGTTCACGCCCTTCGTGTACCCGACCGACTACGGCTACTTCGAGAACACCCTCGGCCTCGACGGCGATCCGGTCGACGCGCTGGTGCTGCTCGAGTTCCCGCTGTTCCCGGGCGTCGGCGTGCAGGTGCGCCCGGTCGGCGTGTTCAACATGACCGACGACGGCGGCAGCGACGCCAAGGTCATCTGCGTGCCGGCGAAAGACCCGCGCTGGGCGCACATCCAAGACATTTCGGATGTTCCCGAGCAGACCCGCAAAGAGATCGAGCACTTCTTCGAGCACTACAAAGACCTCGAGCCCGGCAAGTGGGTCAAGACCGAGGGCTGGGGCGACGCCGCCGAGGCCGAGGCGATCGTGCAGGCCGGCATCGCGGCCTACGTGCCCGCCGCCCACTAGCCTCTGCGGGCGTCGCTTCGAGCGGCGCTACCCGCTCGGCCGTGCGACGACCGGGATGCGGTCGTAGTTGCGCACGGCCACGATGCGCACGGGCTTGCCCGGCGAGGGCGCCTCGATCATCTGGCCGCTGCCCAGATAGATCGTGACGTGATACTTCGATCCTGACGCCGAGCCGCCGTAGCTGTAGAAGATCAGGTCGCCGGGGCGCGCCTCGCCGTAGGGCACGAGCAGGCCGCGCGAGGCCGCCCGGTTGTACTGCGCCGAGACGGAGTGCCCGCCGATTGCGAGCCCGCCGGCCGAGTAGGCCATCATCGTGAGCCCCGAGCAGTCCCACGAGTTCGGGCCGCTCGCACCGTACTGGTACGGCTCGCCCAGCTGCGCCTTGGCGAAGGCGATGGCCGCGTTCACGATCGTCGGGTTCGGGGTGGGTCCGGATGCCGCGGGCGGCGGGCTCGGCGCGGGGGCCGGGGTGCTCGGCGCGGGTGACGGAGCAGGGCTGCTCGGCGACGGCGCGGGAGCCGGCGCGCTAGGGCGGGGCGTCGGCTGGCTCGGCGCGGGCGCAGGAGTGCTCGGGCTCGGGCCGGGGGCCGGCGCGCTCGGGCTCGGCGCGGGGTTCGACGGCGGCTCGGCGTGCTCGAGCGAGTCGAGGTAGGCGCGCTCGAGGGCGGCCGAGCGGCCCGTGAGCGTGGCGAGCTTGACCGAGAGCTCGTCGAGCAGCGCGCGCTGCTGGGCGGCCTGCGCTTCGGCCTGTGCGGCGGCATCGGCGGCATCGGCGAACACCGCTTCGGCCTCGGCGACGGCGTCGGCATGGGCATCGCGCGCGACGACGGCCTGCTCGCTGAGCGAGTCGGCCACGTTGCGGTCGCTCACCGCCCGCGCGAGCACGGCGTCGGTGCGCGTGCTGAGGGCGCTCATCGTTCCGAGGCGGTAAAGCAGGGCATCCGCGTCATCGCCGCTGACGATGAGGGCCATCGTGATGTCGCCGCTGCCGGCCCGCGCGAGCTGCGCCGCGAGCTGGGCGGCCTGCTGGCCCGAGGCGCTCGCGCGCTCGAGGGCCGCGTCGCGGCGGCGGTCGGCCGACTGCATGGCGATCTCGGCCTCGTCGAGCGCGATCGTGGCCTGCTGGTGCTCTTCGCCGGCCATGAGGGCAGTCGTGCGCAACTGCTCGAACTCGGCGTTGACCTCGGCCACCGTGTCGAGAATGCGCGCGATGGCGATCTCGGTGGCCTCGACGTCGCCCTTCGCCTCTTGCACGTCGTCCCACGAGGGGCCCGACGGTGCGGCGAGCGCCGTGGTCGGTCGCTGCAGGCCCGCGGCTCCGAGCGCAAGAACCAGAGCCGTCACGAGGGTGACGGCTCCGATCGCGCGGCGCCCGGGGCGTCGCATCAGAGCCGACTACCCAATCGAGAGTCCTTTATTGCGCAGATAGGTCACGGGGTTGGTCGTGCCGCCGTTCTGCCGCACCTCGAAGTGCAGGTGGTTGCCGGTCGAGCTGCCGGTCGTGCCCATGCGGGCGATGTTCTGCCCGACGACGATCTCTTGGCCGATGCGCACCAAGATGCCGCCGTTCTGAATGTGGCCGTACGAGGTGGTGAGGCCGTTGCCATGGTTGATGCGGATGAAGTTGCCGTATCCGCCGTTCCACCCCGCGTACTCGACGACGCCGCTCGCGGCCGCGTAGATGGGCGTGCCGGCCGCGTTCGCGATGTCGACGCCGGCGTGAAAGCGCACCGCGCCGCTGATGGGGTGCACGCGGTAGCCGTAGCCCGAGCTGATGTAGCCGTTGGTCGGCACCGCCCAACCGTTCTTGATCTGACCGGCCCCGAGGCTCGATCCCGAACCGTACTGCGCGGCGATGCCGGCGCGGTAATCCTTCTCGGTCGCCGCCCGGTTCTTGATCAGCACGTCGAGCTGGGCTTCGAGCCGCGCCTGGTTCTCTTGCTGCGCGATGAGGGCGTTCTGCGCCGCCTCGGCCGCAACCTGGGCCTCTTCGAAGGCCGCCTGCGCCTCGAGGCGCAGCTCGTCGCGGATCTCCTTGGCGACGTTGGCCTGGTCGGTGAGCGACTGCGCGGCGTTCTGGTCTTGCAGCGCCGCAGCGTAGATGCCCTCGGCCTGCTCGGTGATCTTGCTGGCGAAGCCGAGGCGCGAGAGCAGCTCGTCGGCATTGCCGGGGTTCGTGAAGAGCGAGGCCGAGAGGTCGCCGCCGCCCGAGCGCGCGAGCTCGGCCACGAACTGGCCGGCGCGCGAGCGCGACTCGTCGGCGCGGGCCTGTGCCTCGTCTGCCTGGGCCTGCAGCTGGTCGGCCGTGAAGGCGGCCTCGTCGAAGGCGAGCTGCGCCTCGTAGTAGATGTCGCCCTTCTCCTGGGCGATGGCCTGGGTGCGCTCGACCTCGGCGGTGATGGCGGCGATGGCCGCGCGAATCTCTTTGATCTTCGCCTGCGCGCGCGCCACGTCGCGGCGGGCGTCGAGCACGTCATCCCAGCTCGGGTAGTCGACGGCGTACGCGGGGCGCTCGGTGACGGCGATCGAACCGCTCACGAGCAGAGCCACGGCCGCGATTGCAGCGATGAATGCGCTCGCGCGACGGCGCCGCGGTCGGTCGGCGGCATCCCGTGCCGTCACGACCGGCGGCATGGCCGTCGTCTCTGTCATCGTCGCGCTCCCCCAGCGTTCTGCTGACCGCATGATGTCTCCCCGAACCGGCACTCGTGCGTTATGTCACAACTTCCACACGAGCACCATTGACCACAGTACCAATGGATGCCGCGTTCGGCCAGGCATCGCACCGCACGCATCGCAGGGCGCCCTGTCGGCAGAGCACCCGCATCCTTGTCGCGACGCTAACCCGCGCGGCCACGCCCGCCCGGGAGGCGGGTCGGATCGTCGCCGAACCCGCGCGCCCGCCCGCGGCCGCCGGTTTGGCATTCCCGGCGCTCGACCCGTATGCTTGTGCCTCGGTTGCTCTGCGGCTCGCGCCACCTGGCCCCATCGTTTAGTGGCCTAGGACACCGCCCTTTCACGGCGGCAGCACGGGTTCGAATCCCGTTGGGGTCACCAGCAGCAGCACCACACAACTGAATACGTTTGGCCCTGTAGCGCAGTTGGTTAGCGCGCCGCCCTGTCACGGCGGAGGTCGCCGGTTCAAGTCCGGTCAGGGTCGCCACGGCGACGGGCCCTCTCTTCGGAGGGGGCTTGTTCCGTAGTGGGGCATCATCGCCCTGCGGCTCTGTAGCTCAGTTGGTAGAGCGCACGACTGAAAATCGTGAGGTCACGGGATCGACGCCCGTCGGAGCCACCACTTCATCATCCGTTCGAACCCACGCTTGCCGAGGATCGCGAAGCGACCAGCTCCTCGAGCGAGACCCCCCGTGCTTCCGTGCCGAACTTCCACCAGATTCCGCCCGCGACTGCGCCGATGAGCCAGAACGCAGCGAGCATCCCGAACATCACGCCGACTCCCCACGAAATGGCGGTGAACGCAAGGGCAACCTGACCGATGATCGCGCCGAGCCGACCGACGGCGACGCTCGCGCCAATCCCGCTCGCGCGGAGCGACGTCGGGAAGAGTTCGGAGAAAGTCGGGTACGCCGACACCCAGGCGCACGTGGCGAAGAATGCCGCGACCGTGAACGCGATGAGCACGATCGTGGGCGACCCGGTGGCTGCCGCGGCCGCGCAACCAATCATGCTCGCGGCCGCGAGGGCATATGAGAACGTTACGGTCGGCTTGCGCCCAATCGCGTCGAGGGCAAACGACACCACGATGCCGCCGAGCAGCGCCCCCACGTTGGCGATCAAGAAGTAGTAGGGCAGCGCGGTATCGCTGATCGGCACGGCTCCGGTCGCCTGCGAGAACACGAGAATACTCATCGCCGTGAAAAGGCCGTAATAACCGGCTGCTTCGGAAAAGTCGAGGGACATGCCGAAGAGGAGCCGGCCCCGGTAGTTCGTCCACAGTTCTCGCAGCGGCGCTCGCCCCGACGTCGACCCGTTGGGGTCGACGTAGCCGTGTGCGCTTCGGAGACCAGTAATGCTCTCGACGACGGCGTCGGCCTCCTCGACCTTGCCGCGCGATGCGAGCCAGCGCGGCGACTCGGGAATGAGCCGGCGTGCGAGCAGGCCATAGGCCGCACTCACAACCCCGAAGAGCAGCGTGTAGCGCCAGGTCAAACCAAGAGTCGAGATGACGACGATCGAGATGACGCTCGCGAGAATGCCACCAAGGGCCCAGAACGTCATGACAAGTCCATTACTACGCCCGCGATTGCGGGCCGGCATGAACTCCGCAATCGCCGACGTCACCGCGGAATACTCGCCTCCGACACCGAGGGCCGTGATGAACCGGAGGACGATGAAGATTTCGTAGGTCGGGGCAGCCGCTGTCGCGATTGCAGCGACCGAATACAGAATGAGCGTGGCGACGAACAGTCTCTTGCGCCCGACGCGGTCGGCGAGCCATCCGAAGAGCATGGCTCCGACCGCGATACCGCCGAACCAGACGACGTTGATCCAAACGGATTGCAACGAATCGAGCGAGAACTCCGCCTGGATACCCGGAATCACTGATCCGATGATCTGTACTTCAAACGCATCGAGCATCCACCCGATGCCCAGCGCAATCGCAATTCGCGTGTGCATCGGTCGCCACGCTGACTGGTCAAGTCGGTTTGCCACGAAAGCCTCCCCCGTCGGGCCTCCGCCCGATAGCGGTGACTGCGGCGATGCTATGGACTTGGCACCCTCCAGAGCGAGGGGCGACCGGCGTCCGTAAGGGGACCGTAAGGACTTGCCTTATGCGCTGACCTCGGCCGAGGTGTCTGATTGTGCGATGACCACCTCGACGCCGATTTCGCATGACCGCTCGGCCGCCGTGCAGCTTCCGTCGTCGACGGGCGCTGGCCTCGCAGTGCTGCGCATCGCGCTGGGCGTTCTCTGGGTGCAGAACGCCGGATGGAAGGTGCCGCCCGACTTCGGTCAATCGAGCGACCGGGGCCTGTACTTCTGGGCGAGCCAGGCAGTGGAGTTCCCGGTCTTGGCCCCATACTCGTGGTTCGTCGAGACCGTCTTCCTTCCCCAGCTCGCCGTCATCGGCTGGGCGGTGCTCCTGACGGAGGTTGCCCTCGGGGCCTTCCTCATTCTCGGGCTCGCGACACGGGGCTGGGCCGCGGTCGGCGTCATCCAGACCGGCGCGATCGCCCTTTCGGTACTGAATGCGCCAGACGAGTGGCACTGGGGCTACATCCTCATGGGCGTCGGGCACCTCGTGCTGCTGCTGTCTGCCGCTGGTCGCACGTGGGGCATCGACGGGCTACTGCGACCGATGTGGGTTCGGTCGCCTGGTCGAGTGGCGCGTCTCATGACGGTGCTCTCGTGAGAGGCCCCGGAGCCCGCACTGCCGGCCCGCGACGCGGGCCGATGCGGCCAGCAACCACGCGGGCGATGACCGTGATCGGCGTCGGGTCGATCATCTCCGCGGTGTTCGTATTTACTCCGTCGCTTCCCGAGTACATCGACTTCGTCGACCTGGAGCCGGCGGGTGCCGCGGTGTTTCTGGCGCTTGGCGTCAGCTCGATCGTCGCCGGCATCCGACGCAGCGCCTTGCTGAGCGCCGCGGCGGCAGTGGGATTCGCGCTCGCCGCGCTCGCCCAACTCGCGCAACTCGCAACGGGTGTCGCGCTGCTCGGTGGAGACGCATCGTCGCTCTCTCTCTTCGTGGCGGGCACGCTCGGCGTGACCTGCCTGCTCTGGGCGGACCGCACCGGAGACCCCGATCTCGACTCACGGAATGGATAACCGCATGAATGCTCCCCTACTCGTCGGCGCCGTCGCCTACTCGCCCAACGTCGTGCCGATCTGGGAAGGCATGCGCGAGTACTTCGCGGGCACCGACACCGAGATGGACTTCGTTCTGTACTCGAATTACGGCCGTCAGGTCGACGCCCTCATCTCTGGACAGATCGACCTTGCCTGGAACACGAACCTTGCGTGGGTGCGCACGGTGCTGCAGACCGAGGGCGAATGCCGAGCGCTGGCAATGCGAGACACCGACACCGTGTACCAGACCGTTTTCGTCGCCCAAGCAGGGGCAGGTCTCTCTGGGCTGGAGGATCTACGCGGTCGCCGCCTGGCCCTCGGCTCGAAGGACTCCGCGCAGGCGGCGATCCTGCCGGTGACCTTCCTGCAGGATGCGGGCATCCACGCCGATGATGTTGACCTCATGCGCATCAACAGCGACGTGGGCAAACACGGCGACACTGGTCGCAGCGAGCTCGATGCGATTCGGGCGGTGCTCGCCGGCGAAGCGGATGCCGCCGCGATCGGCATCAACACGTGGGAGGCGATCGGGCGCGATGAGCTCATGCCCGGAGCGCTGGAGGCCTTTTGGATGTCGCCGATCTACAGCCACTGCACCTTCACTGCGCTCGCCACGACGCCCGAGGACCGCTACTCGTCGTGGGTCGACCGCTTGATGCAGATGGACTGGGACAACCCGGCGCACCGCCCGATCCTGGAGATGGAGGGACTTCGCGCCTGGGTGCCGCCGCAACTCGAGGGCTATGAGTCGCTCTTCCGCGCCGTGAGCGAGCAGGGGATCTCGCCTCGATGGTGAACCAGACGCTGCTTCTCGACCTCGTACAGGCCACCGGGCGCGTGGCGCGAGGAACGACCGTCGCGGTCGACTTCGACGGCGATCCGGATGACGCGGCCCGCATCGCGCGTGAGTGGTGCGAGCGAGCCGGCCACGAGTTCGTCTCGGGCTCGGCGGCAAAAGGCATTCTGGTACGCACCGGTCGCCGACGCGACCCCATCGCCGACCTCGAGCCTGATCAGCGGCCAGGAACGAGGGTCTGGATCTACACGAACTTCGACTGCAACCTGGCGTGCGACTACTGCTGCGTACGATCGTCGCCGCAAACGGACCGGCGAGCGATCGGCGCCGACCGCGTCGAACGGATCGCCGATGAGGCGCTCGACGCCGGTGTCACCGAGCTGATCCTGACGGGCGGCGAGCCGTTTCTCCTGCCGGACATCGACGCACTAGTCGCCGTCTGCACCCGGCGCCTGCCGACGACGCTGCTAACAAACGGCATGCTGCTGACCGGTGCCAAGCTCGAACGACTTCGCCGTATGGATCGCGATCGCCTCACGCTGCAGATCAGCCTCGACTCACCGACGCCGGACGTGCATGACAGTCACCGCGGTCGTGGGTCGTGGGCGCGGGCGGTGAACGGAATCCGAACCGCGCAAAGTGAAGGCTTCGCTGTGAAGGTGGCAGCAACGGTGCCCGTCACGCACATGCGTGAGCTCGATCCGTTTCACGCATTTCTCGACGCGCTTGGCATCGAACGCGATCACCAGGTCATCCGGGCGATCGCCCACCGCGGCGTCGCCGACGACGGAGTGGAGCTCACGGTCGACTCCCTCATTCCGGAAGTGACGATCACCGCCGACGGTGTGTACTGGCATCCTGTCGCCGCTGATCACGCCGACCAGTTCGTAATGGCGGAGATCTTCCCGTTGCAGAACGCCATCGACGAGGTGCGGCGGCAGTTCGTGGAGCATCGCCTGCGGGCAGACGCGGCGGCGGAGTGGTTCCCGTGCGCGTGAGCAGCTCGTGACTGCCGAAGTGGATGTCGTGTTCCCCTGCCTGAACGAGGCCGGCGCGTTGCCCGCGGTGCTTGATGGCCTGCCGCGCGGGTATCGCGGCATCGTCGTCGACAACGGCTCGACCGACGGATCGGCGGCGGTGGCCGCCGCACACGGCGCGATCGTCATTACCGAAACTCGGCGAGGGTTCGGAGCGGCCGCGCACGCGGGCCTGCTCGCGGCGACCGCGCCGATCGTCGCGTTCTGCGATGCCGATGGATCGTTCGACTCTGCCGACCTCGCTCGGGTCGTAGCCCCCATCGTCGACGGCCGAGCGAATCTCGTGCTCGGGCGACGGCGCCCGCAGTTGGCTCGGGCCTGGCCGGTACACGCCCGAATGGCGAATGCCTATCTCGCGCGTCGCCTCCGCCGAGCGACGGGCGCCGACCTTCACGACCTCGGCCCCATGCGTGCTGCTCGTCGCGCTGACCTTGTCGCCCTTGGCTTGAACGATCGGCGGAGCGGCTACCCCCTCGAGATGGTGCTCGCGGCGGCGGCACAGCACTGGCGCATCCTCGAGGTCGATGTCGACTACCGACCGCGAGTAGGCCGCTCGAAGGTCACGGGAACCGTACGGGGAACGGCGACGGCGATCTCTGACATGGCCCGCGTCTTGCGGGAGCGAGCGCGATGACGACGATCATCGTGATGGCGAAGGAGTGCCGACCCGGCTCGGTCAAGACCCGACTCTGCCCGCCCTACACGCCTGTGCAGGCCGCGTTGATCGCCGAGGCAAGTTTAAGGGACACCCTCGACACCCTCGCGAGTACGCTGGCGACACGACGTGTTCTGTGCCTCGACGGGGTTGTGGACTTCGACACCAGTGGCTGGGAGACCGTCGCTCAGCGCCTTGGCACGCTCGATGAGCGCATCGCTGAAGCGATCGACAGCTGCACGGGGCCGACGATCGTCGTGGGTATGGATACACCGCAGATCTCCGCCGCGCACATCCGTGAGCCGCTGCAGCATTGGCCGACTGGGGTCGACGCGTTCTTCGGCCCCGCGACCGACGGCGGGTATTGGCTGCTGGGGCTTCGGCAGCCCGATGGCGACCTCGTGCGCGGCGTTCCCATGTCGCAGCCCGATACCGGCGCCCTCCAGCGTTCCCGGCTGCTCGAGGCTGGCCTCGTGACGCGCGACCTCGTCACCCTCACCGACATCGATACCGCTGAGAGCCTTCACGCCGTGCGATCTCAGCTCACCGAGGGTCGCCTGTCTCACGTGCTTGACGAACTGGGAGCCAGCATCCATGCGAATTCTTGATCGCGTCCCCGTCGGAATCTTCGGCGGCTCCGGCGTCTACGACCTGCTCGACGACGCACGCACCATCACGATCGATACGCCCTACGGCCCGACCTCGAGCTCGATCGCGATCGGACGGCTGGGCGACAGCGAGGTGGCCTTCATATCTCGGCACGGCGAGGGACATCATCTATCGCCGAATCGCGTGCCCTACCGAGCAAACATCTGGGCCCTCGCGTCGCTGGGGGTGCGGGCGATCATCGCTTCCTCGGCCGTCGGTGGGCTCTCTGCCGAAACGCCGACGGGATCGTTCGTCGTGCCGGATCAGCTGCTGGATCGCACACGCGATCGTGACGACACCTACTTCGACGGCGCGGATGCTCAGTTCGGCGTTCAGCACCTCGGGTTCGCCGACCCTTACTGTTCCGCTCTTCGAGCGGCAATGATTGCCGCGCTGACGGATGCTGGCGAACAGTTCCGCCCGACCGGAACGACGGTCGTGATCGCCGGGCCTCGCTTTTCTACGCGCGCCGAGTCCGCTGCGTGGCGCGCAGCCGGCGCCCACATCGTCAACATGACCCAGTACCCCGAGGCGGCGCTGGCCGCGGAACTCAACATCGGGTACGCGAGCCTCTCCTTCGTCACCGACGCAGATACGGGTCGCGCGCCGGGGGACGAGCCGGTGAGCGCCGAGACAGTGCTCCGCCTACTCGCGAAGGCGAAGCCGCGCATTGCGGCGGCGATTGACGGAACGATCGCCCGCATTCCCGCTGACTACGTGCCCGACCAGCACATCGATCCGGCTGTGGTCAGTCTCGTGCTCGCACGTGAGGCGAAGGCCTGAGCGGATGACTGGCACGATGCTCGTCACGGGCGGCGCAGGCTTCATCGGCTCGCGCGTCGTACGCGCGGCGCGCGAGCGGGGATGGCGCGTGCGCGTGATCGACAGCCTGCGCGCTGACGTTCATTCGAGCGAGCCACCGACCGTAAGTGTTGACGGCGTGGAGTTTATCCACGCCGATCTCGCCGACGGCACGGCGCTCTCGCGGGCGATTCGCGGCGTCGACGCCGTCTGCCATCAGGCCGCCAAAGTTGGGTTGGGGGTGAACTTCGCCGATGCCCCCGACTATGTGCGCAGCAATGACCTCGCAACGGCATCACTGCTGGCCGCGATGGCAATTGCCGGTGTGCGGCGCTTGGTGCTCGCCTCCTCCATGGTCGTCTACGGGGAGGGCCGATATCGCGATGCCGTGGGCCCGATCATCCCGCCACCGCGCACGCAGCGCGATCTCGACGCTGGCCGATTTGAGCCCGTATCGCCGCGAACCGGTGAGCCGCTCGAACCCCTGCAGATCAACGAGGATGAACCGCTCGATCCGCGCAACGTCTACGCGGCGAGCAAGCTCATGCAAGAGCATCTGAGCGCAGTGTGGGCACGCGAGACCGGAGGCATGGTCGCCGCCTTGCGGTACCACAACGTCTACGGACCAGGGATGCCGCGGGCGACGCCCTACGCGGGCGTCGCGGCCATCTTCCGGTCGTCCCTCGAGGCTGGGGCGGCGCCACAGGTCTTTGAAGACGGGGGGCAGCGGCGCGACTTCGTGCATGTCGACGATGTCGCGGCCGCCAACCTCGCCGCTGCGGAGTGGACGCGAACAGAGACGAACGGCTCATTCCGCCCGTTCAACGTCGCGACCGGCGAGGTGCACACCGTCGGTGAGATGGCGGAGGCGCTGTCCGACGCGTACGGCGGGCCACATCCGCAGGTGACGGGCCAGTACCGTCTCGGCGACGTGCGGCACATCACCGCCTCGGCACGCCGCATCCACGACGAGCTCGGCTGGCGAGCGACCGTGCGTTTTGACGACGGCATGCGGGAATTCGCCGCCGCCCCGCTGCGCGACACCGTGACTCCTCCGCGATGATGGCCGGCGAGACCGAGGTAGATGTGGGCCCCACGCGCGCGGTCTCGCGCTCGGCAGCGTTCGGGCTGGCCGTCAGCGTTGTGCTCATCGCCGCCGCCATCGCGATTCCGGCGCTCTTCGACTGGAAAGTATTCGTGAACTCGTTCCCGCCGCTGCACGCCGAGTGGATGCCGCGGGTGGGACCGGGAACCCCCGCGGCGATCGCGCTCGCGGGCCTCGCCGTCGCCTTCGCCGCCAGGATCAGAACGATGTCGTGGCCGCGGCTCATGATCGTGACGTACGCCATGGGGCTCGCGTGGATGCTGAGCCTCGCGACCGTCGACGGACTCGACGGCATCGGGGTGATCCTCGACACACAGTACGAGTACTTGAACACCGCGCGCGCGGTGACCGACGTCGGCGAGACGCTGCGCATCTACGTCGATCGAATCCCTCTCGACAGCGAGAACAACTGGCCAGTGCACATCGCGGGCCACCCACCCGGCGCGCTCCTCTTCTTCGTTGTACTCGTGTGGCTCGGTCTCGGCAGCGGGCTCGCCGCCGGCCTCGTGGTGACGGCGATCGCAGCGTCCACAGCGGTTGCCGTGTTGCACACCGTCCGCCGACTCGGCGCCGAGACGCTCGCGCGCCGCGCCGCGCCTTTCCTCGTGATCGGGCCCGCTGCGATCTGGATGTCTGTCTCCGGCGACGCCGTTTTCGCAGCGTTCGCGGCGTGGGGCATGCTGTCGCTCGCGATCGCCGCGACGTCGCAGCGACGCGGGCGGCAGGTGGCATGGAGCATGCTCGCCGGAGTGCTGCTTGGCTATTGCGTCATGCTGTCGTACGGGCTGCCGCTTCTCGGCGTGCTCGCCGTGACGATCCTCGTGCTGACCAAGTCGTGGCGGCCTCTTCCCTGGGCGGTAGCGGCCGCACTTGCGGTCGTGGGCCTGTTCGCTCTCGGAGGCTTCGCCTGGTGGGAGGCCTTCCCTGTGCTGCAAGAACGGTACTGGGACGGCATTGCGAGTCGCCGACCCCCCGAATATTGGATGTGGGGAAACCTTGCTGCGCTGTCGATCAGCGCGGGGCCCTGGGTCGGGGCTGCCGCCGGTGCAGCGATCGCCAGCATCCCGTGGACGTCGTGGCGCGCGCCGATGACCGGCATCGACGACCACGAGCGTGCGCGTCGAACGGTCGCGTACCTGGCAATCGCGGGTGTCGGCATGTGCCTACTCGCAGACGTGTCGCAGATGAGTCGCGCCGAAGTCGAACGAATCTGGTTGCCATTCGTGCCGTGGATGCTCGTCGGCACAGCACTGCTGTCGGAGCGATGGCGGCGCGTCGGCCTGCCCGCCCAGGCGGTTTTCGCCCTCACGGTTCAACACCTGCTGACGACTGGGTGGTAGATCGACGCTCGCAATCGGGTTGATCTGGGCCGAGCTCGGAGCCACCCCACATCTGCGAACGCGCATCGCGGTGCGCTCTTGTTGGTGACCGCTGTTCGCACCTCGGCGCGGCCCGTCGCCGGTTAACCTTGACGTCAAGAGAAAGAGGAACACATGACCGATGTCGCCGCCGCCGGAACCTGCCCCGTTGTGCACGGAGCCCACACCTCGAAAGACGGTGGCGTCAAGGAGTGGTGGCCCAAGGGCCTCAACCTCGACATCCTCGCCCAGCACGACACGAAGACGAACCCGCTCGGCGCCGACTTCGACTACCGCGAAGAGCTCAAGAAGCTCGACGTCGACGCGCTCGTGAAAGACGTCAAAGAGCTGCTCGTCACGAGCCAGCCCTGGTGGCCGGCCGACTGGGGCCACTACGGCGGCCTCATGATCCGCATGGCCTGGCACTCGGCGGGCACCTACCGCATCGCCGACGGCCGCGGCGGCGGCGGCTCGGGCACGCAGCGCTTCGCGCCGCTCAACTCGTGGCCCGACAACGCCAACCTCGACAAGGCCCGCCGCCTGCTCTGGCCGATCAAGAAGAAGTACGGCAACCGCATCAGCTGGGCCGACCTCATGATTCTCGCCGGCACCCTCTCGTACGAGTCGATGGGGCACAAGGTCTTCGGCTTCGCCTTTGGTCGTGAAGACCTGTGGCACCCCGAGAAAGACACCTACTGGGGCAGCGAGCAGGAGTGGCTGGCGCCGAGCGACGAGCGCTACGGCAGCGTCGACGACCCGTCGACCATGGAGAACCCGCTCGCCGCCGTGCAGATGGGCCTCATCTACGTGAACCCCACCGGCGTCAACGGCGTGCCCGACCCGCTCAAGACGGCCGCGCACGTGCGCGAGACCTTCGCCCGCATGGCGATGAACGACGAAGAGACGGTCGCGCTGACCGCGGGCGGCCACACCGTCGGGCGCACGCACGGCAACGGCCGGGCCGAGATCCTCAGCCCCGAGCCCGAGGGCGCCGACATCACCGAGCAGGGCCTCGGCTGGAACAACCACGTGAGCCGCGGCATCGGCAAAGACACGGTGACGAGCGGTATCGAGGGCGCCTGGACGACGCACCCCACGCAGTGGGACAGCGGCTACTTCACGATGCTCTTCAGTCACGAGTGGGAGCTCAAGAAGAGCCCCGCCGACGCCTGGCAGTGGGAGCCCGTGGCCATCGCTGAGGAGGACAAGCCCTTCGACGTGGAGGGCATCGCCCGCCAGAACCCGATCATGACCGACGCCGACATGGCCATGATCAAAGACCCGATCTACCGCGAGATCTCCGAGCGCTTCTACAACGACCCCGAGTACTTCAGCGAGGTCTTCGCGCGCGCCTGGTTCAAGCTCACCCACCGTGACATGGGCCCCCGCAACCGCTACGTCGGGCCGCTCGCGCCGACCGAGGACCTCATCTGGCAAGACCCGGTGCCGGCCGGAAAGGCCGACTACGACGTGGCGGCGGTCGCGGCGAGCATCCTGAGCAGCGGCCTGTCGATGACCGACCTGGTGACGACGGCGTGGGATTCGGCGCGCACCTACCGCGACTCCGACAAGCGGGGCGGCGCGAACGGCGCGCGCATTCGCCTGGCGCCGCAGCGCGACTGGCACGCCAACGAGCCCGAGCGCCTGCACCGCGTGCTCGGCGTCTACGAGGCGCTGTCGGCCGAGACCGGCGTGAGCGTGGCCGACCTGATCGTGCTGGGCGGCAATCTGGCGGTTCAGGATGCTGCGCGCAAGGCGGGCGTCGAGGTGAGCATCCCGTTCCACCCGGGGCGCGGTGACGCGAGCCAGGAGTGGACCGACGTCGACTCGTTCGCGCCGCTCGAGCCGATTCACGACGCGTTCCGCAACTACCTGAAAAAGGACTACACGGTGCCGGCCGAGGAGCTCATGCTCGACCGCGCGAGCCTCATGAACCTGACGGCGGTCGAATTGACCTGCCTCATCGGTGGCATGCGCGTGCTCGGCACGAACTTCGGTGGCACGAGCCACGGCGTCTTCACCGACACCGTCGGTGCGCTGACGAACGACTTCTTCGTGACGCTGACCGACCTGGGCTACGTGTGGGAGCCGGCCGGCTTCAACGCGTACAACCTGCGCGAGCGCACGACCGGCCAGGTGCGCTACACGGCCACTCGCGCCGACCTCGTGTTCGGATCGAACTCGATCCTGCGCTCGTACGCCGAGGTCTACGCGCAAGACGACAGTCGCGAGAAGTTCGCGCACGACTTCGTCGCCGCCTGGACCAAGGTCATGAACGCCGACCGCTTCGACCTGGTGGCCAGCTAGCCGCCAGCTCGTCCGGCTGCAGGATGCTCGGGCCGGGGTCTCTTCGGAGGCCCCGGCCCTTCCTATCTCTTGAGACGCCTGGCAACTGGAGGTTGTGCGGAAAGCGAGAGTCCTCCCGACAGTGAGCGGTTGTCGCTCCTATCGTCAAGACTGTGGCGATAGACGATGAGAGAGGAACGATGAAGAAACACATCACGGTGGTTGGAGCGGTCATCGTCCGTGACGGCTTGATCTACTGCGCTCGTCGAGGCCTCGGTGGTGCGCTGCCCGGCATGTGGGAGTTTCCCGGGGGCAAGGTCGAGAAGGACGAGTCGTTCGCCGAGGCCCTCATCCGGGAGATCGACGAGGAGTTGGGCTGCGAGATCTCGGTTCTCGAACCTCTCGAAACGACAACCCACGAATACGTCTTTGCCGTGATCACCCTCGCGACATTCCTGTGTGAACTCGTCGCCGGCGAGCCGCAATCGAACGAGCATGTGGAAGAACGGTGGCTGCCTGTCGAGGCACTCGACACTCTCGAATGGGCTCCTGCGGACATCCCAGCCGTAGAGAAGCTGCGAGCAGCTGGTGTCTGAACACCGCGAAGACTTCTGGAAGTCGCCGCTGGGTCGGGAGACCGAGTTCGGCTACTTGCTCGAGTCCGCCCTCGTGCCGCACAACCTCAACCCGGAGGTCGTGCTCAACAACGAGAACTCATCCGTGCTTCGAGTACTGCGCCGTGAACTGAAGCACGCCGAGCGCTTTCTGTTCTCCGTTGCCTTCGTGACGCCGCGGGCACTCGCCCTGTTGAAGCAGGAGCTCGTCGACTTCAACGGCACAGGGACGATCGTCACCTCGGACTACCTAGGCTTCAACAGCCCAAGCGTGTTCAAGGAACTCAAGGCCCTCGAGAAGATCGGTATCTCGTCCCGAATCCACTCCAGCAAGGCGTTCCACGCAAAGGGCTACATTTTCCACCGACCCGATCGCTCCGTCGCTCTCTTCGGCAGCGCCAACCTCACAGAGTCGGCCCTTGTCGCAAACCTCGAGTGGAACATCAAGGTCTCCGGATCCCCCGAGAGCAACCTGTCGCGGCAGCTCGACGAGCTCGAGCTCGAGCAGCTCGAGAACTCTCTCGACCTCACCTCCGAGTGGATCGCGGAGTATGAGGCGCGTCCACGGCCGACCACTGTTTGGGCAACCGGCAAGGTGGCCGAAGCCTCAGCCTCGATCGAATCGCCGAAGGCGCCAGAGTCCATCGTGCCACGGTTTGAACCCAACGCGATGCAGCGAGAAGCGTTGGCTGCTATCGAGCAGATGAGAGCGGACGGAGAGCGCCGAGTCCTCGTCGTGTCGGCGACCGGCACGGGGAAGACAGCTCTTGCCGCCTTCCACGTGGGGATGGTCAAGCCTGAGCGCTTCCTCTTCATCGTTCACCGGGAACAGATACTCGATCGCGCCATCGAGGAGTTCACAAACCTTCTCGGGCTCTCACCGCATGAGATCGGGAAGCTGGCCGGCGGCAGCAAGCAAACGGATAGGCGCTTCGTTTTTGCAACCATTCAATCTCTGTCCCGGTCGGACGTTCTGAACAATGTGCGACCGGACGAGTTTGACTACGTCGTGGTTGACGAGTCGCACCACGTGGGCGCGCAGACCTATCGACTCGTCATGGACCGCCTGACGCCGGCCTTCACGATCGGGCTCACGGCGACGCCCGAGCGGTCAGACCAATCTGATGTCTTCGAACTCTTCGACTACAACGTGGCCTATGAGATTCGCCTCCAGGCTGCCCTTGAAGCTGACATGCTCGCTCCATTTCACTACTTCGGTGTCGCGGACGTTGAGTTCGAAGACGGCACGACGACGGACGACGCAACGACCGTTGAGCGGCTTGCTTCACGATTACGAGCGCAACACGTCGTGCGAACCCTCGAGCTCTACGGTCATGCAGGGACTTCGCCGAAAGGCCTCATCTTCTGCAGCCGGGTCGACGAAGCGACAGCTCTGTCCGACCAGCTCAACACTTTGACCCTTCACGGCGAACCGCTCCGGACCGTCGCCCTCTCCGGGATGCACTCCGTCGACGAAAGGTTGCGAACAGTCGAGAAGCTCGAGCGCGGAGAGCTCGACTACATCCTCACCGTCGACATCTTCAACGAGGGCGTGGACATCCCTTCGGTAAATCAAGTGGTGATGCTTCGACAGACCAAGTCAGCCATCGTGTTCGTCCAACAACTCGGACGTGGTCTGCGCAAGGCTCCCGCGAAGGACTACACGATCGTCATCGACTTCATTGGGAATTACGCGAACAACTACCTCATCCCGATCGCCCTCTTTGGCGATAACTCGCAGGACAAGGAGTCACTCCGGCGCCGGCTTATCGAAGCTGAGGAGCGCGGAGTGCTTGCGAACATCTCGAGTATTCGCTTCGACAAGATCGCCCAAAAGCGCGTACTCGACTCCGTCGCCGTGACGAAGCTGAGTAGCGCCGCGTTGCTGAAGCCTTCGTTAGAGGCAATGCGATCACGGCTCGGGCGGACGCCGCGCCTCCTGGACTTCGCTGCGTCTGATTCGACCGACCCGGTCGTCCTCGCAACGAGCCTGAAGCACTACCCGGAGCTCCTCCGCCGCGCGTTGAAGGTCGACCACAATCACACTGAAGCGCAGTCGCGGATGCTCGACTTCCTCGGAAACGAGGTGCTCGCCGCGAAACGGCTGACGGAAACAGACGTGCTCTTCGAGCTGCGGGGCGGGATTCCGCGGTCACTCGACGAGCTGGCGCAGCGCACAGCCGCGGTTGGTGACGAGGCAGATAAGGAACTCACGATGAGCGCGCTGAGAACGCTCACGTTTCAGTTCCTCACCGAAGCAGAGCGATCGCGATATGGAACCAGTCCAGTCGTTCTCAGCGACGACGGCCAGTATCGACTTGGCGATGTGTTCCGCGGCAACCTGGAGACCAGTCACGACTTCCACAACGAAGTCCACGATCTGCTCTGGACAGCCCGTTCGATCATTCCCCGCAAGTACGGCGATGCCGAGCCGTTCAGCGTTGGGCGTCAATACTCCCGCAAAGACGCGTCTCGGCTACTCCGCTGGCGGTCGAACATGATGGGCACGATCTTCGGCTACAAGGTCGACGGTGACACTGGAACGTGCCCGATCTTCGTGACGTATCACAAGGCTGAAAATGTGACCGCGAGCACACAGTACGAGGATCAGCTCATCGACACGCGAACCATGACGTGGTTTACGCGCAGCCGCCGAACGCTCGACAGCGCCGAGGTCAAGGCGATCGTGAGCAACTCGGTCGAGATTGATGTCTTCGCAAAGAAGGACGACAACGACGGTACGGACTTCTTCTACCTGGGTCGAGCGCGGGCGACCAACCCGTTCCAGACATCAATGGTCGACAAGAACAACGAGTCAATCCCGGTGGTCCGAGTGACGCTGCGGTTCGATGACCCCGTACCCCAGGGCTTGTTCGACTACTTCCAGCCGACAATCACCGAGTAGGGCAGCGCCCACGGCGTGGGCGTGGGTCTAGCCTGGTGCGCATGGCTGAGGGCAGAGCATCCACTGGCAACGACGGGTTCACCGCGGACGAGCGGGCCGCGATGAAGGAGCGGGCGGCCGAGCTGCGCGCTCAGGCGAAGCGGGCCAAAGGCGCCGCGAAGGCCGAGGCCGAGCTCAACGACCTGCTCGAGGCGATCGCGAAGCTTCCCGACGAGGGCGACCGCGCGCTCGCCACGACGCTGCACGAGGTGATCATGGCGGCGGCTCCGCAGCTGGCTCCGCGCACCTGGTACGGCATGCCCGCCTACGCGCTCGACGGCAAGGTGCTGTGCTTCGTGCAGCCGGCCAGCAAGTTCGACACCCGGTACACGACGCTCGGATTCAACGACACCGCGCAGCTCGACGACGGCGCCATGTGGCCAGCGTCGTTCGCTGTGACGAGCATCGGAGCGACCGAAGCTCAGCGCATCACCGAACTCGTGCGGCGCGCCGTCGGCTGAGAGTCAACCTCGATGGCCCGGCGACGCTCCAAGTCTCTTTTCGTGTATCTCGTGACGCTCCAAGTCTGAGAGGCCTTTCGTTGTAACGTTGCGCCGTTCTTTCGCGTTCGCGCGGAGCCGTCTGGGCGCGGTCGTCGCAAAACGTTCATTTAGAGTCTCGCAATCTGTTCATTTTTGTCATCGCGAAGTGTATAGTTTGTGGATGCCTGACTACCGCGCACGCGTTGCCGACCGAGAACTTGCCGACCTCATGGCGGCGGTCGGCGCAGTGCTCATCGAAGGGCCGAAAGCCTCAGGCAAGACGGCAACGGCCTCCCGCGTCGCAGCGACGGTCTTTGACATGGATCGCGACAGCACCGCCAGGGCGTCGATCGAACTCAACTCGAAGTACCTCTTTGACAGACCGACGCCGATTCTGTTCGACGAGTGGCAAACGGTGCCCGAGCTTTGGAACAGCGTGCGGCGCGCCGTCGATGCTTTTGACCGCGGGCGCGGTCTCTACCTGCTCACAGGCTCGGCCCGACCACGAGACGACGTTAACCGGCATTCTGGGGCGGGCCGCTTTGCGACTCTCCGGATGCGCCCCATGAGCCTCTTCGAATCGGGGCACTCCAACGGCGAGGTGTCACTGGCTGCCCTCCTCGATGGTGAACGCCAGCCGGGCCGAGATAGCGGCCTCACGGTTCCGGACCTCATGGAACGCGTCGTGGTCGGCGGATGGCCCGACCTTCTCGAGGCCGATGAGGCCACCGCACGGAGGTGGCTGACGGGATACCTGGAACAGGTCATCGAAGTTGATGTTCCGTCAATGGTCGGGCGTCGCGACCCGCGAACTCTACGGCGGGTACTCACGTCGCTGTCCCGCTTCGTTGCTCACGCTCCGGCCACGCGAACGATCGCGGCCGATGCCGGTGGTGAACGAGGGCCCGTCAGCCCCGCCACCGTATACAGCCACCTCGACGCGCTCGAGCGGCTGCAATTGCTCGATGACTCCGAGGCGTGGATGCCGCACATGCGGTCACGATCGCGACTACGATCGACCCCCACTCGGTACTTCGTCGACCCATCGATCGCGACAACCGCCCTCGGGGTCAGTAGCGCGGACCTGTTGAACGACCTCCCGGCGGCCGGCTATCACTTCGAGGCCCTCGTCGTGCGTGACCTGCGCGTATACGCCCAGCGACTGGGCGGCCGCGTCGACACGTGGCGTGACGAAGGCGGGAACGAGGTGGATGCGATCATCGCGGTGCCCGGAGGTCGATGGGCAGCGGTGGAAATCAAGATGAGCACCGCCGAGGTCGACACGGCAGCCGCGAACCTGACGAAGTTCACACAGCGCATCGACACATCACGCCACGGAGACCCTCAATGCCTTATTGTGATCACCGCAACCGGAAGCGCAGGCGTTCGGTCTGACGGGGTTCACGTCGTGCCGATCACGGCACTGGGGCCCTAACTGCTCGTGGCTCCGCGCGGCCGCGACCCCGCATCCCCTATTCGAAGATGACGTAGACCTTCTTCAGCGGCTCGGTGACCTCCCAGAAGCCCTGCCAACCGATCGGGAAGATCACGAGATCACCGGGCTGGATGTCCTGGGCCTCTTTGCCATCTTCGGTCACCGTCATGCGGCCCGAGATGACATAGATGACCTCGCCGCTGTCGGCGAACTCCCACCGCGAGCGACCCGGGTCGGTCTCCCAGATGCCGACGTCGAGCGAGCTGGCCCTGCCCGAGAACACCTCGAGGTAGGTGGTCGCGATGTCGGCGCCGAGCGGGTCGGCCAGCGGCAGCTCGAGCGGGGTGTGGGTCTGGTCAGCGCGGGTGATCGAGCCGGTGCGGCACACGATGGCCATGAGGGGTTGCCTTTCGTTCACGAGACGTCGTGACGGGACACTATCGCGACCGGCCGAGGGGCAGGGGCTTGGGCGAGTCCGCCCCGATCCGGCACACTGGGGGCATGAGGTCGAGCACGAGAAGCGCTCGCGTTCTTCTCGCCGTCAGCGTGCTGCTGAGCGTCGCTGCGCCGAGTGCCGCGATCGCTGCGCCCGCCGACCACACCCAGCCCGCCGCGGCGGAAGCCGTCACCGACCTGACCTTCGCCGTCGGCACGGCCTGGATGGATCCGACGCAGGGCGACTCTCTCGGCCGACCGTACTTCGCTGTTCCCTTCACCTTCCCGCCGTATCCCGAAGGTCTCGGCGTGGTGGCCGACAGCAAGTCGACGCGCGAGTTCGGCTTCGCCGCCGAGTGCGAGTTCACCCTGTTCGCTCCGGCCGCGGGCGAGGGCGAACTGACGTGCACGCTCGTCGACGACCTCGAGCCGGCCAATCACGAGCTGATGGTCTATCTCAAGAGCGATCGGTCGGCCAACTACCAAGCGCGCCTGTTCATCGAGCTCTGCCCCCTCACCGGGTGCAGCCCGCTGTTCTCCGTCGCCGCCGTGCAGACCGCGGCGATCGAGGTGTGCCCCGGTGACTCGTTCAGCGGGTCGTTCACCTACGACTTCAATCTGCCCTGGAACGCGAGCGGGGCCGCCCTCGGCACCGGAGCGCCCACGGGCGTCACCCTCGACGGCGGCTCGGTGCGAGACGGGGGCGCCTTCAGCATCGCGGGTTCGCTCACCGCGCCGGGCGAGCAGAGCATCCCGATCATCGTCACCGACGAGTTCGGCGGCGAGCATCCGACAGCGGTGACGGTCACCGTGCGCGACGGCGCCACGGTCGCCTGCGGGATGCTCGCCGCGACCGGCCCGTCACCCCTCGGCCCGCCCGCCGCCGTCGCCGCGCTCGCGCTGCTGCTGGCCGGGGCGCTCGCCCTGCACCTCTTCCGACGCGGCACAGCGACGCCACCGCGCGACTGAGCATGTTCGCGCGTGCAGCAGCACGGTCGCGCCCGATTAGCCTTGACCAGTGATCGTCGGCCTCGGCACTCTGCTCAATGTCACGACGATCGTCGTCGGAGCCGCCATCGGCGTGCTCATCGGCAACCGCCTGCCCGAGCGCACCAACCGCGTCGTCACCGACGCCCTCGGCCTCATCACGATCGTGCTCGGCGGCCTCAACCTGGTCTCGCTCACCGACAGCGACTTCGTCGGGGCGGTCGGCGCCGGCGGCACCTTCCTGGTCGTCATCGGCGCCCTGCTCATCGGCAGCATCGTCGGGTCGCTCGCGGGCATCGAGCGGCGGCTCGAAAGCTTCGGGGGCTGGCTGCAAGACCGGCTCACGCGGCGCGGCAAGGGCGCAGCATCCAGCACCGAGACGGCGCCGGCGCGCTCGTCAGAAACCGCCGACAGCCTCGTGGATGCCCCGCTCACCCTCACCGCCCGCGAGAAGTTCATCAACGGTTTCGTCGACGCGTCGCTCGTGTTCGCGATCGGGCCGCTCGCCATTCTCGGAGCGTTCCAAGACGGCACGGGTCAGGGCATCGACCAGCTGGCCCTCAAGTCGACGCTCGACGGGTTCGCGTCGATCGCCTTCGCCGCGTCGCTCGGCTGGGGCGTCGCGTTCTCGGCGATCCCCGTCGGCATCTGGCAGGGGCTGCTCACCGTGCTGGCGTTCGCTCTCGGCTCGGTCATGTCGGGCGCGGCGATCGCGGCCCTCACGGCGACGGGCGGCGTGCTACTGCTCGGCGTCGGCCTGCGCCTGCTCAACCTGCGCGCGGTCGCCGTGGCCGACATGCTGCCGGCCCTCATCGTCGCGCCGCTGCTGACCGTCGGCATCGCCGCGCTGCTCGGCAACTAGTCGCGCACCTCAGCCCGTGACGTTGGTGAGCGGGTCGATGTCGCGCACGACCGCGCCCCGGGCGTCCTCGACCGGGTAGCCCTCGCGCGCCCAGTACTCGAAGCCGCCGATCATCTCTTTCACCGGCACTCCGAGGCGCGCGAGCTCGAGCGCGCCCTTCGCGCCGCCGTTGCAGCCGGGCGACCAGCAGTAGACGACAACGGGGATGCCCTCGCCGAGCTCGGCGACCCGCTCAGCCAGCTGCTGCCGCGGGATGTGCCGCGCCCCGGCCGCATGCCCCTGATCCCACGCGGCCTGCCCGCGCACGTCGACGAGGTGGAACACCTCACCGGCCTGGCGCGCGGCCCACACGTCGGAGGCATCCGTCTCGACGGCGAGCTTCGCCGCGTAGTACGCGGCCGTGGTGGCCGGGTCGCCGAAGCTGCCGAGGGCCGAGCCGGTCATGCCGCAGCCGCCGTAGGCGCCGGCACAGCATCCGGAGTCGTCTGCTCGGTGAGGGCGCTGATGTAGCGGATGAAGACGGCGATCCACGCGAAGATGATCGCGAAGGCGACGAGCTCGAACGCCGTGAGGTTCCAGTACTGCACGGGGTAGAAGAGCACCGCGCCGACGATGAGCGCCGCCGCGAAGCCGAAGCTCACGAGGAAGAAGCGCCCGGGCAGGCCCTTCAGCAGCCACGGCGAGGCGAAGAGCAGCACGAGGAACGTGACCGCCATGCCCGAGGCCGACAGGTTGTGCAGCAGGATGCTGACCGTCAGCGGAAAGATTCCGACGCACGACAGCATGACGCCCATGATCACGAAGATGATCGAGACGGTGCGCGGGGCGCTCGCCTTCACGAGCACGCCGCGGTCGACGAGCAGCTGCAGGTCGCGCTGCAGGTAGAGCGCGAAGGTCGTGACGAGAAAGCCCGCGATGATGAGCGTCAGGTTGAACAGGCTGCTCGAGCGGTCGCCGAAGGTGCCGAGCTGGCTGAAGTGGTACTCCCACCAGGCCGGATCGCTCGCGGTCGCCATGGCCGTGATCGTGCCGAACGTCATGAAGAGCACGAGCAGGCTCGAGAGCTTCGGCGTCGTGATCGACGAGACGGAGAGGTAGATCCAATACGCGCCGAGGGCCGTGACCGTCGCCATGGCGATCGTCGTGAACGGAGCATCCAGCGTCACGCCCTGAAAGCTGCGCTGCAGCAGCAAGAAGGTGGCGATCGCCGCGAGCACCGCCAGCACGGCGTGCACGAAAGCCACCGAGGTGGCGTCGACGATGAACTTCCACGACGCGAGCTCGAGCCGCCACTGCTGGCCGAGCACGCTGCGGCTGCGCCAGTAGCCGACGTAGGCCACGATCACGCCCGCCACGAGGATCGACCCGGCGCTCGCGACGCCGAGCGAGATACCGCCCCAGATCGGCGGGTTGGTGCCGGCGAACAGCACGCCGCCCACGATGAGGGTCACGGCGCCGACGGCCAGGGCGACCGCGAAGGCCTCCGACTCGACGTCGAGCGGGGTGCGGGCAGGGGTCGCGGTGCTCATGCGGTCAGTCTAGAGACGGCGGTGGATGCTCGACAGGGGTCGCTCGCGGGAACATCTCAGCCGCTCGCGTGGTTGGGTTGAGGCATGACCGACTCTCTCGCTCCCGCCGCCGGAACCATCACGATGTACGGCGCCGACTGGTGCCGCGACTGCCGCCGCACCGAATCGCTGCTCAACGACCTCGGCGTCGAGTGGACCAAGATCGACGTCGAGGCCTCGGCCGACGCCGCCGCGCAGGCACAGGCGATCAGCGGCCGCATGAACATTCCCGTCGTCGTCTTCGCCGACGGATCGCACCTCGTCGAGCCCAGCGACGACGCCGTGCGTACCAAGCTCGGCGTCTAGCCGAGCGCAATCAGTACAGCGCTAGGCGTACCCTCGGCTCAAGGGCCCGTTCCGGCTCCCCAATACAAGGAGAGCCTCATGGGCGAGAAGTCTGCACGCAAGAACAGCCCGAAGACCGCCGCCGCGAAGACGCTGAAAGAGAAGCGGGTCGCCAAGGCCGATAAGAAGGCCTCGAACGGTCGCACGCAGAACTCCGACGCGGTGACGAACGCCACCCACAAGTAGCGCGCTAGGCGCTGCGTGCGCTGCGTCGGGTCGTGAGCGCGAGGCCGCCGAGCGTCATGAGGGCGAGACCGGCGGCGAGCATCCCGCCATTGATCTCGCTCGCACCGGTCGCGGCGAGCCTGCTCGCCTCGAACCAGACCTCGACCGTGCCCGTCTCGTCTTCGCCGAACGCCGCCGGTGCCACCAGACCCTTGGTGTCATCGGTGGCGTCGCCGGGGGTCGCGGCAGCGGCCGCTACTGACGTGATGTCGAACTCGCTCTCCTCGTCGTACGACGTGAGCACGAGCGTGTAAGTGCCCGGCTGCAGCTCGACCGTGAACTGCGAGTAGCGGTCGCTCATGACGGTGCCGCTGCTCGTCAGGTAGTAGTCGCCGTAGTCGTCGAGGTCGGAGTCGTCGTTGCAGCCGACGACGCCGAGGTGCGCGTTCGCGGGGTCGAAAGAGCTGTACAGCGCGAGGAACGGGTCGGCCATGTATCGATCGGGCTGGCGGAAGTCGACGTCGCTGCTGATCGGGTCGAGGTCAGAGACCCGGAAGCTGTAGAACCCGCGCGTCTCGACGACGACCTCGCTCGAGGCCCAGAAGTGGTTGCCGTCGGTGATGCCGCAGTCGGTGACTCCACCGAGCTCGAGGTCGTCGAACTCGTCGTAGTACTGCGGGTCGTCCGCCACGACCATGTCGGCGTCGGCGTCGGCAGGGATGGTCAGGTCGAGTTCATCGACGAGGTCGCCCTGCGGGTCGGCCACATCGACCAAGAACTCGACGTCGATGACGAAGTACCCGGTGGGGTCGTCGCCGTCGCGCACGATGAACTCGGTGTTGGCCCCGACCTCGTACTCGGTGGCGGTGAGCGGGTCGATGTCGCCCGAGTCCCAGTCGGTGCCGAACACCTGCGCCTCACCGGCATCGGGGCCGTCGAGCGGCGTGTACTGCGGGGTGACTCGCGGGTCGTCGCTGTTGGAGTAGAGCTCCACCGAGTCGCAGTTGGCGACCGAGACCGTGACGACCGCGTCGGCGGGCACGGGCAGGTCGGCGTAGTCGAACTGCGTGTCGTAGTCTTACGTGGTGTCGTCAGGAATGAGCGAGCAGTCGATGTCGACGAGATAGTCGGGGTCGACCAGCGTTCCGGCGTTCGCGAGGTCGACGCCCGGGGGCAGCGATCGCGCCGTGAACGCGGCCGCCGGCGACGCGGCGACGAGGCCCGCGCCCACGAGGATGGCGGTGAGAGAGAAAGCGGCGACACCACGGACGGAACGCGACATAGCAGGCCTCGGCAACGATCGGGCGACAGAGGGGAAAGCGGTTCAGTATTGCAGTCGGAGCGTCGCGGCGAAAGACCCCCGCTGTGAGGTCAGTCGACGAGCGTTCTGCGAAAGAACCCGTCGATGCGCGCCCACGCGTCATCGGCCTCGACCGGCCGGTGACCCGAGCCCATCATGGGCTTCATCATCACGCGCGTGAGGGTCGACCCCGCGGCGTGCGCGTTCAGAAAAGCGTGGCCCGCTTCGGGGTACTCGACCACGTCGTGCTCGATGCCGCGGGCGACGAGCGCGGCCTCCAACCTCGCCGCCGCGCCGCGCAGGGTGCGGTCGCGGCCGCCGAAGGTTCCGACCACGGGGCAGGCACCGTCGAGGGTCGCGTCGAGGTCGTCGGGCAGCATCCCGTAATTGATGGATGCCGCGCCGTAGCCGCCCTGCCCCGCCAGCAGCAGCGCGAAGCCGCCGCCCATGCAGAAGCCGATGACGCCCGCGTGCTCGGTGGTGTCGGCGCGGGCGAGCAGGTACTGGCGCGCCGCCTCGATGTCGTCGAAGGCCGCGCCCGTGCCCGAGCGCAGTGCTCGAAAGGTGGCGACGAGGCACCGGCGCGCGCCGCCGCGGCTGAACAGGTTCGGCATCACCACGAGGTAGCCGAGGCGGGTGAGTCGCTCGAGGTGATCGCGCATGGACTCATCGATGCCGAAGACCTCATGCACGACGACGAGCGGCACGAAGGGGCCGGAGCCCTCGGGCACGCCGAGCACCGCCGTCAGCTCACCGCCGCGGGGGTCGCCGGGCTGCGGGATGACGATGTCGGTGAGGCTCATGGCCGCACTCTAACCCGCGATCAGGGGCGGATGCGCCCGAGCCCCGGAACGAGCCGGCCCACGCGAGCGGCGTAGGCCGCGTAGTCGGGGTACTGGTCGGCGAGCATCCGCTCTTCGAACCGCGCCTTGGCCATGAGCACGCTCAGCAGCGCGACCCACGCGATGAGGTGCAGCACCGAGGCGCCGATCACGACGAGCCCGAGGCCGAGCACGAGCAGCCCCGAGTAGATGGGGTGCCGCACGAGACCGAAGACGCCCGTCGTGACGAGCACGCCGTCGGCCTTCGGGATCGGACTGGCGGTGAGGGTGCGGCCCAAGCCTGCCCCCGCGGCGATGGCGATGCCCACGCCGAGCGCGACAAGAACGAGCCCCAGCACGAGGGTGCCGGCGCCGCGCTGCCACAGCGCACCCCACGGCAGAAAGCCGAGCAGCAGCAGAAACACGAACTGGGCACCGACGAGGGCCCACGCCGCAGCCGGGTGCAGGCGGAACGGCGGGGTCGAGGCAGCGGAGTCGCTCATGCGAGCGACCCTACGCCCGCCGCATGATCAGCGGCGAGCCTTCTTGGCGGCGAGCAGGTCTTTCTCGTCGATCGGCGCGAGGCCGCGCGCGCGCTGGTCGGCGTAGTACGCGCGTGCCTCCTCCTGCCGCTCGCGCTCGGCGCCCGTCGCGATGTCGGCGCGCAGGTGCTCGGGGGCGAACTCGAAGGCCTCGGTCAGCGCGAGCGCGTGCGGGCGCAGGCGCGGCAGCAGCCGGTCGTCGATGTAGTCGGTGATCGCCTGCGCGCGATGGTCGCTGAGCCGGCCGTGGATGACGTACCACGCCAGGTTCTTCTCGATCAGCCCGAGGCCGAAGAGGTCGCGCAGCCACGTGAGCACCTGCCGGTTGCCCTCGTGCTCGATCGTCTCGAGCGCCTCGGTGAAGGCCTCCCACTGCAGCAGTTCGCCGTGCGCGCGCGCCGTCTCGATGAGCGCGTTCTGGTGGCGGTTGAAGAGGGCGGCCGCTTCGTCGCGCGGCAGCTTGGATGCGCTGCGCAGCTTGCCCGCGAGCTCGGCCACCATCGTCTCGACCCGGTCGGTCAGCAGCTGCCGCTGCGAGTCGGTGTCGCGCACGTAGCCCACCGAGCGCGCGGTCGATCCGAAGTCGACGACCGACTGGGCCAGGCGGCGCAGGCCCGAGCGGTTGACGACGGCCTCGTTCACCTGGTCGGCCACGTAGTGCGCCATGACGCCCGCGTCGGCCTTGGCGAAGGCGCGCGAGTAGTCGGTGAGCAGGCGCTTGGCCACGAGCTGCAGCAGCACATTGTTGTCGCCCTCGAAGGTGGCATAGATGTCGAGGTCGGCGCGCAGCTGGGTGAGCCGGTTGGCGGCGAGGAATCCCTGACCGCCGCACGCTTCGCGCGCCTCTTGGATGATGTCGAGCGCGCCCCAGGTGCTGAGCGACTTGAGGGCGGCGGCGAGGGTCTCGAGGTCTTCTCGATCGGCATCGGTGTCGGTGGCGCCCGAGAACACGGCGTCGAACTTCTCGAGAAAGACCTCGTGCGCGAACGACATGGCATAGGTCTGCGCGAGGCGCGGCAGCAGGCGGCGCTGGTGGCGCTGATAGTCGAGCAGAACGACCTCGTCGTCGCCTCCGCCGGCGAACTGGCGACGCTCGGTGCCGTAGCGCACGGCGATCGTGAGGGCGAGCTTGCTCGCGACGACGCACGCGCCGTCGAGCGAGACGCGGCCCTGCACGAGCGTGCCGAGCATGGTGAAGAAGCGGCGACCGGGGCTCTCGATGGGCGAGGTGTAGACGCCGTTCTCGTCGACATCGCCATAGCGGTTGAGCAGGTTGGTGCGCGGCACGCGCACGTTGGTGAAGTGCAGGCGGCCGTTGTCGATGCCGTTGAGCCCGCCCTTGAGACCGTCGTCTTCTCCGCCGACGCCGGGCAAGAAGGCGCCCTTCTCGTCACGCAGCGGAACGTAGAAGGCGTGCACGCCGTGGTTGACCCCGCGCGTGATGAGCTGCGCGAAGACGGTGGCGGCGCGACCGTGCAGCGCGGCGTTGCCGAGGTAGTCCTTCCACGCGGCGCGGAACGGCGTGTGGATGATCCACTCATCGGTCGCCGCGTCGTAGGTCGCCGTCGTGCCGACGGCCGAGACGTCGCTGCCGTGCCCGGTCTCGGTCATGGCGAAGGCGCCGGGCGTGGTGAGGTCGAGGGCGTCGGGCAACCAGGCCTTGTGATGCGGGGCCGTACCCAGGTGCAGGATCGCCGAGGCGTAGAGGCCCCACTGCACGCCCGACTTGATCTGCATGCTCGGGTCGCCCAGCAGCAGTTCTTCGAAGCTCGCGATGAAGCCGCCGAAGTCGTCGTCGCCGCCGAACTCGGCCGGGAAGGCGCGGTGCACATCGCCGCGCTCGACCAGCAGCTTCAGCTGCCCGAGCACGCGCTCGCGGTGCTCGACCATGCCGAGGCTCGGGTCGCGGTGGAAGGCGGAGTCGCGCATGAGCGCGCGCGAGGCGCGGCGGCTGTCGGCCCAGCGGCCCATGAGCTGCTCGCCCAGGGCGGCAACGTCGATCGCGGGCTCGGTGCTGGCAGTGCTGGCGGCAGGCGCGGCGGCGGGGCTCGTGGCGGCCGTCGTGGCCGAGGTCGTCTCGGCGGCAGGCATCTCGATCGTGCTCATGTCGGTCACGCTAGAACTCGGCGGCACCGCGCGGGGTTTCGTGGTGCTCGCTCCACCAAGCGGGCTACGGGGCACCGTGCAGCCGTTGTGGATGCCCTCACATTGCTGGGCGTTCGCATAGTGGAGAGGCGCAGAGTCGCGCCCCGCGCATCCCGCGTCGCGTTCGCCTCGAGAGAATACCCCTAGGGGTATCTGTGGACTGTGGCATCATGGAGGCATGGCAACCGTGACCCTGACCGCCGCCGACTTCGAGCAGACCGTGACGAGCGAGGGCATCACCCTCGTCGACTTCTGGGCAGAGTGGTGCGGCCCGTGCCGCCAGTTCGCCCCCATCTTCGAGAAGGCGAGCGAGCAGCACGCCGACGTGACCTTCGGCAAGGTCGACACCGAGGCCGAGCAGGCGCTCGCCGCGGCCGCGAACATCCGCTCGATCCCGACGCTCATGGCGTTCCGCGACGGCATCCTCGTCTTCGCCCAGCCCGGAGCGCTGCCCGCGCCCGCGCTCGAGCAGGTCATCACCGCGGTGAAGGGCCTCGACATGGACGAGGTGCGCAAGCAGGTCGCGGCGCAGGCCGAGGCGGGTTCCGCCCCCGCGTAATCCCGCGGCACGCGACAGGAGTAGCGTCAGCGCGTGACCTCACCGCGCACCCGCTGGATCGGGCTCTTCGTCATCAGCCTGGCCGTCTCGCTCATCATCGTCGACTCGACGATCGTCAACGTCGCCGTGCCGTCGATCGTCGACGAACTCGGCATCACCTCGACCGAAGTTCAGTGGGTGCAAGAGAGCTACACGCTCGTCTTCGCCGCCCTGCTGCTCGTCTTCGGCACGCTCGGCGACCGCTTCGGCCGGCGACGGATGCTCGTCATCGGTGTGATCATCTTCATGCTCGCCTCTGTCTGGGCGGCGTTCGCCGACTCGGGCTCGGCGCTGATTCTCGCGCGCGTGGTGCAGGGCGTGGGTGGCGCGATGATTCTGCCGTCCACGCTTTCGACCCTCAACGCGACCTTCCAGGGGCGCGAGCGCGGCATCGCCTTTGCCGTGTGGGGTTCGACCATCGGCGGTATGGCCGCGGTCGGGCCGCTGCTCGGCGGGTGGCTCACGACCGCCTACTCGTGGCGGTGGGCCTTCGGCATCAACGTGCCGCTCGGCATCATCATCCTCATCGGGCTGATGCTCTTCGTCGTCGCGACGAAGGCAGAGGTTGCGCAATCGATCGACTGGACGGGCGCTCTGCTCTCGGTCATCACGAGCGCCTTCCTCGTGTTCGGTCTCATCGAGGGCCGCACCTATGGCTGGTGGCTCGCCGCGGAGGGCCTGACCATCGGCGACTGGGAGTGGCCGCTCGCGCTGAGCCCCATCCCGATCTCGTTCGCCATCTCGATCGTGGCCGGCGTTCTGTTCGTGTGGTGGGGTCTGCGCCGCGAGCGGGCGGGCAAGTCGACCATGCTCGCGTTCTCGCTGCTGCGCATCGGCTCGTTCCGCAACGGCAACGTCGCCGCGCTCATCGTGTCGATGGGTGAGTTCGGCATCATCTTGTCGCTGCCGCTGTGGCTGCAGAACGTGCTCGGCTACGACGCCCTGCAGACCGGCACCATCTTGCTCGCCCTCGCGGGCGGATCGTTCCTGGCGAGCGGCGTCGGCGGCTCACTCAGCGGGCGCGTTTCGGCCGTCTCCACGGTGCGCGTGGGCATCGCCGCCGAGATCATCGGCCTGATCCTCATCGGCCTCGTCATCGCGGTCGACACCCCCTGGTGGTCGGTGGCGCTCGGTCTGCTCGTCTACGGCGTGGGCGTCGGCCTCGCGACCGCGCAGCTCACGGGCGTGGTGCTGCAGGATGTTCCGGTGCAGGCGAGCGGGCAGGCCTCCGGCACGCAGTCCACGGCCCGCCAGATCGGCTCGGCGCTCGGCATCGCCGTGCTCGGCACCGTGCTCTTCACCTCGCTCGGCAGCGCCCTCGACAGCCGGCTCGATGCGGCCGGGTTGCCGGCCGAGGCGCGCGACGGCATCGTGTCGGCCGTCGTCGACAGCGCGGGCTCGGCCATTCCCGGCCTCGAGGCGGAGTCGCCCGAGGTCGCCGCCGAGGCGCGGCAGGCCTTCAGCGACGCCACGCGGTTCGCGGCGTTCACCGCCGCCGGGTTCCTCGCGATCGGCCTGCTCGCGACACTGCGGCTCGGTGCCCCGGTTGCGGGGGCCGCGACGGGGCGACGGTCGGAGGATGAGCCGGCGACCACCACGGGCGAGCGAGCCGATGCTGAGCCGGCCGAGGGCGACTCGGTCTAGGCAGCAGCCCCGTCGCTGGGGCCGCGTGTCGAGTCGGCTCTAGAGCTCGGAGCGCGTACGGAAGAAGCGGCGCACCCGCTCGCGAACGTTGGCGGGCGGCGGTTCGTTGTACTGGTCGACGTATTCCTGACCCGACATGCTCTGGATGCGCGCCATGATCGCATCGGTCGCGTGCCGGCGGGCGCGACCCGAGGCGGCCGGCCCGAAGGCGCTGATGTCCATCGGCTCGCCGAACTCGATCGTGATGCGGGCGAGCCGCACGCGCGTCGAACCCACGGGCTGCAGGTTCTGCGTGCCCGTCAGGGCGACCGGGACGACCGACGCCCCGGCGGTGAGCGCGAGCCATGCCACGCCGGTCTTGCCGCGGTAGAGCCGCCCGTCGCGTGAGCGGGTTCCCTCGGGGTAGATCGAGAAGGCCTGGCCCGCCTGCAGCTTCGCAAGGCCTGCGTCGAGCGCGTCCTGCGCCGCCTGCCCTGCGCCGCGCTTGACGGGGATCGCCCCGACCCCCGAGAAGAATCCGCGCGAGATCGCGCCTCTGATGCCCTTCCCGGTGAAGTACTCCTCTTTGGCGAGAAAGCTGACGGGGCGACGGGCGAGCAGGCTGATGACGATCGAGTCGATGAACGAGAGGTGGTTGCTCGCGACCACCACGGGGCCCTCGGCGGGCATGTTCGAGCGCCCGATGATGGAGGGCCGCCAGACCAGGCGCGCGATGGGGCCGAGGAAGGCCCGGGCGAGGAAGGTCAGCACCGCCCTATCGTGTCAGAGGTTCCATTCCTCGGGGGGAATGTCGTCGTAGGGGATGTCGTCGTCGGGAATGTATGCCGGCAGGTCGGGCTCGACGGGTGCGGCAGCGGGCGGCTCGACGGCTGCAGCGGCGGGCGGATCGTCGCCGCGCACGATCGCGAGCACCGCATCCCCGAACTTCTCCATCTTGGCGGCACCGACGCCGCTGACCGTCGACAGCTCGTCGAGGGTCGACGGGGTCGTCAGGGCGATGCCGCGCAGAGTGGCGTCGGCGAACACGACATAGGCGGGGGCGCCGAGCTCGCGCGCCGTCGCCGCGCGCCAGGCGCGCAGCCGCTCGAACAGGGGCGCGGCGGCCGCGGGCAGGTCGGAGGGCGCCGAGCGGCGCGCCGAGCGGGTCGGCCGGGCGACCTCGCGTCGCAGCCGCACCTCGCGCGTGCCGTTAAGCACGGCCGCGCTCGCCTCGGTCAGCACGAGCGTGCCGTAGCCGTCGCCGTGCACGGCGAGCAGGCCCTGGGCGAGCAACTGGCGCACGACGCCCCGCCACTCCTGGTCGTTCAGCTCGGTGCCGATGCCGAAGGTCGCGAGGTCGGCGTGCCCGAGCTGTTCGACGCGCGGCGTGCGCTTGCCGATGAGGATGTCGATGAGCTGGCCCGCACCGTAGCGTTGGCGCCGCTCGCGCTCGAGCCGCACGATGGTCGAGAGCAGCTTCTGCGCCGGCACCGTGCCATCCCAGCTCTCGGGCGGCGCGAGGCACGTGTCGCAGTTGCCGCACTTCTGCGAGCTCTGGCCGAAGTAGGCCAGCAGTTGCACCCGGCGGCACTCAACGGTCTCGCAGAGCGCGAGCATCGCATCCAGCAGCTGGCTCATGCGGCGCTTGTAGGCGGGCGTTCCCTCGGAGCGGTCGATCATCTGGCGCTGCTGCACGACGTCTTGCAGGCCGTAGGCGAGCCACGCCGTCGCGGGCAGGCCGTCGCGGCCGGCACGCCCGGTCTCTTGGTAGTAGCCCTCGACGCTCTTGGGCAGGTCGAGGTGGGCGACGAAGCGCACGTCGGGCTTGTCGATGCCCATGCCGAAGGCGATCGTCGCGACCATGACGATGCCCTCTTCGCGCAAGAAGCGCGACTGGTGGTTCGAGCGCGTGGCCGCGTCGAGACCCGCGTGGTACGGAAGGGCGGGGATGCCGTGCTCGGCGAGCGCGATCGCCGTCTTCTCGACGGATGCGCGCGAGAGGCAGTAGACGATGCCCGCGTCGCCCGGGTGCTCGGTGCGGATCAGCTGCAGCAGCTGCTGCACGGGCTGGTTCTTCGGCTCGATGCGGTACTGGATGTTCGGGCGATCGAAGCTCGCCACGAACCGCCGGGCCTGGCCGAGGTCGAGCCGCTGCACGATCTCGGTCGCCGTCTCGGCGGTGGCCGTCGCTGTGAGGGCGATGCGCGGGATGCTCGGCCAGCGCTCGTGCAGCAGCGACAGCGCGAGGTAGTCGGGTCGGAAGTCGTGCCCCCACTGCGAGACGCAGTGCGCCTCGTCGATGGCGAACAGGCTGACGCGGATGCGGTCGAGCAGCTCGGCGGTGGAGGGCACGGTGACGCGCTCGGGAGCCATGTAGAGCAGATCCACCTCGCCCGCGAGCAGGGCGGCCTCGACGGCCCGCCGTTCGTCGGGGCCCTGCGTGGAGTTGAGGAACGCGGCGCGCACGCCGACCGCCTCGAGGGCATCCACCTGGTCTTTCATCAGCGCGATGAGCGGCGAGATCACGACGCCGACGCCCTCCCGCACGAGCGCGGGGATCTGGTAGCAGAGGCTCTTGCCGCCACCGGTGGGCATGAGCACGAGGGCATCGCCGCCGCCGACGACGTGCTCGATGATGGCCTGCTGCTCGCCGCGGAAGGCCGGGTAGCCGAAGACCGACTCGAGCACCTGCTGGGGCGTGGTCGCGGTCGTGGTCACTCGCCCCAGGTTAGTCGGCAGGGCTGACCTCACCGGCCGCCTGCTCGCGCGCGATGTGGAAAGGCGCCGTGGCTGCGACGAGGTGGACTGATAGCCTTGCTGCACTCCCCCGGGCGCTTCGGCCACCGGGTACGGGGCCCCTCCGGGGGCCCCTGTTTTTGTTTGCGCGCCCAGACGCATCGCACTCACTGCCACTCAGCAGGCCGGTGGACGGTGTTTCCATCGGGAGTCACGACGGCCGACGGCAGCTGCGATGCGAGCAACGCCGCTCTGCGGATGGGCTTGATGAACAAAGGCCGCTGCTGCAAGAGACGCGCGGCAGGCGACTCGACGGGAGAGAAAAGGCCGAACCTCGCATCCAGCTCGGTGCTGAGCAGGCCGAGCATGTCAGCGAAGTCGGAGTCGTTCGACACGAGAACGTATACGTCCGCCCGGTCGTGGCTCGCATCGAGGACCATGCGTGCGGCGAGGTTGACGTCAGAGCCCTTCTCCTACGTCTTTCGCACCTTCACACGACGCGGCACCCCCTCATCGTCAAGCTCGATCGGGATGACGGGGAGCCGTCGCGAATCGTGACGAAACTGCCCGAAGTGCTGACGAAGTGTGGGAAGCGATGCGAGTGCTCGAAGGTACGTCTGCTGACGAATAGGGGCATGGGGGTCAGTGCCGAGCGCCGGCTTGACGAGGGCCGTGAAGTATTCGATGCCGACGATGTCGTGCGTCGGCAGCAATAGCTCAGACATGCGATAGAGGTCGAGCCACTTGGTGTCGGGGTGATGCTGCAGCTTTTGGCGGTAGAGGTTGAAGCCGTCGACATAGATGACCGCTCGGAGTCTGCTCACCACAGCCGGAGCATCTCAGTGGGGCGACCTCGTCGGTCACGGCTTTCCCCAGGAGGGTGAGCAACGCCAGCGGGCGACGGGGCCTACGACCCGGTGCCCGCCGCCTGCTCGCGTGCGATGTGCGAACGGGCGTGCTCGACGGCCGTCTCGAGGGAGGCGACGAGGTGGTTGGGGTGCCGCAGTGCGCCGACGACCCCGACCCGCGTGGCGAGCCGCAGGTGCCGCTCTTGAATGCCCTTGATGATGACGGTAATGCCGCGGCGCTCGAGCCCCTCGATGAGCTCGACGATGACGCGCGCACCCGTGGCGTCGAGGTCGCGAATCTGTGAGAGCCGCACGATCACGACGCTCACACCCGCGGTCTCGCTGATGGCGTCGGTCAGGCGCTCGGCCGCGCCGAAGAACAGCGCGCCGTCGAGTCGAAACAGCGCGATGCGTTCGTCGCCCGGCAGCGGCTCGCCCGGCAGTGGCTCGCGCTGCACCCCGCTCGACGCCGCGAGAGTGCGCAGCGCGATAATGCCCGCCGCGAGAATGCCGATGCCGACGGCGATGATGAGGTCGAAGGCGATGGTCACGACCGCGGTCGCGCCGAAGATGAGCGCGTCGGAGCGGGTCGCCGTCACGATGCGCCGCACGGTCGGCACCGAGACCATGCGCACGGCCGTGACCATGAGCACGCCCGAGAGCGCGGCGAGCGGGATGGTCGCCACGATCGTGCTGGCGAGGTACACCACGCACACGAGCACGATCGAATGGATGATCGCCGCGAGCCGCGACCGCCCCCCGGCCCGCACGTTCACGGCCGTTCGGGCGATGGCTCCCGTCGCGGGCATGCCGCCGAAGAGTCCCGAGGCGACGGAGGCGAGCCCCTGGCCGACGAGCTCGCGGTCGGGGTCGAGGCGGCCCGTGTCGGCGAGCGATGCACCCACGCGTGCCGAGAGCAGTGACTCGATGGCGGCGAGCGCCGCGATCGTGGCGGCGGGAATCAGGAGGGCCGCGACATCCACCCCCGACAGGCTCGGCAGACCGGGAGCCGGTAACGAGGCGGGCAGCGTGCCGATGGTGTCAACCGGCAGCGCCAGCCACGTGGCGGCGACCGTGACGACGACGATCGCGATGATCGAGCCCGGCACCCACGGCCGCACGAGTGGCGCGAGCATCATGATGACCGCGACCACGGCGACGATCGCGAGCGGAACGAGCGCGGCGGCCCAATCGGTCGCCGCGATGGTCTGCACGGCCGCGACGAGCGAGTTGGTGCTCGGCCCGGCGGGAGCCCCGAGGGCCGAGGGCACCTGCTGCAAGAAGATGATGACGGCAATGCCCAGCGTGAAGCCCTCGATGACCGGCCACGGAATCACCGCGACTGCTCGTCCGAGCCGCAGCACCGCGGCGATGAGCACCATGACGCCAGCCATGATCGTGACGAGCGCAACAACCCCCGCGCCCTGCGCCGCGACGATGGGGCCGAGCACGACAACCATCGCCCCGGTCGGGCCCGAGACCTGGATGTTCGAGCCACCGAACACAGCGGCCACGAGCCCGGCGACGATGGCCGTGATGAGCCCCGCCTCAGCGCCCGCGCCCGAGCTGACGCCGAACGCCAGCGCGAGCGGCAGCGCCACGATGCCGACCGTGAGGCCCGCGATGAGGTCGCCCCGCCACGTGCGCCGCACCATCGCGTAGTCCGCGCGTCGCGGCAACAGGCCGCGCACGAAACCGCGTGCGGTCATCGCGCCTCCCTCGAACCCCGGCAGGATCAGGATGCCGCGCGCGCGACCACTCGGCCAGTGCCGAAGGTCCTAGAGCGGCTCAGATGTGGATAGCCGACTCGATCGCGGCGCGCGTGGCACGGGCGCCGACGGCTTCGTCGTCGACCCGGCTATCCACATCTGAGCCGCGATCGACTCGGCCGGAACATCTTTCGTCACGAGGGCCAGGGCGCCGATCCGCGCGCCGATGCCGAAGCCTACGCGGGCGCTATGGGTGAAGAACCGTATGCTCTCGAAGGCTCCTCTTCTGAATCGCGTGGACGATGAACCAGGTGATGGGGCCAAGCACGGGAATCATCACGATCACGAGAATCCAGGCGACTCGTGCGAGTCTGCTGAGGCCAACTGCTCGCGCCACCAGAATCACGCCCACGACCACGAGTGCCACCGCCAAGGCGTACCCGAGCGGCATAGCCACCTCGAACCAGGGTGGGATGATCGGATCAGGCACAGTCACGACGTGACCGTCGAGTAGGTGTCGCGGCCGACGCGCAATTCGACCCAGTAGTTCCAACTTCCGCCCCAAACTGTGCTTGCATCACCCTGCCAGCGCACGAAAGCGCGGTAAGAAGCTGTCTCGGTCATCCGAGACGCAACAAGAGACGGTGAACTGCCTGTTGTTCCTACGAGGCACCTTTGGAAAGGAACGCCGGCGTACCTGATCCGGTCGTAACCACCCTGGACAATCGTGAAGTCCACCCCTGTAGCCCCGGCGACGACCGCGCCCCAAACTCCATCAATCTGACAATTGTCGTAGTTCTTGAATCCAGTCCCACCGGTGACCACGCAAGCCTGTATTCCCATGGGTTGAATGAGACCACTCGTCAAGACCTGCGGAATTTCTACTCCGTGCGCGGAGAATGACCCATCAGCGAAACGGTCGATGCGATAGTCCATTCCATTGATGATCATCCGATCGCGGTCTACCGGTTTCGCTTCGGTGTCGTACACGTCCCAGGACTCGCCGCCATCCAGGGCAGCGACGAGGGATTCCACTTGAATTGCGGGAACTCCGAACAATTCGAGGTGCGTGCGTACCTCTCCGTACGGATCAGTCGCAGTTGTTGTAGCGCTGGCAGGCGAGCCAAGAATGAAAGATGAGCCATAGATGGCAATGACGGCGATAGCGGCGATAGCGGCGAAGAAACGACTACGGCGAGTGGTCACACGTGGGCCCCTTCGTTGACGTAGACAGAAGAGTCTGTGAACCCTACTTTGGCCTCGGGGTCTTGTCGCGTCAAGAGCAAACCTCAGGAACTTTGACGGCAGGCACTCGTCCCTCTCCAGGTCAGCACGAGTCGAGTCGCGAACAGAATTCGGCTCGCGCCGTCCTCTAGATGTGGATGGCGGGATCGACGACGAAGCCGTCGGCCCCCGTGGTTCCCGCGCCGCGATCGAGGGGGCGGGAGGTTGCGGGGATGCCGGTCGCGACGGAGTCGGCCGGAACATCCTTCGTCACGAGGGCCAGCGCGCCGATCTGCGAGCGGTCGCCGATCGTGACGGGGCCGAGCACCGTCGCGTTCGCGCCGATGAGCACGCCGTTGCCGACCGTCGGGTGGCGCTTGCCCTTCTCGAGGCTGCGGCCGCCGAGCGTGACGCCGTGGTACAGCATGACGTCGTCGCCGATCTCGGCCGTCTCGCCGATGACGACACCCATGCCGTGGTCGATGAACAAGCGCTTGCCGATCGTCGCACCGGGGTGAATCTCGATGCCCGTCCACCACCGCGCGCCCTGCGCGACCATGCGGCCGAGCAGCTTGAATCCGTGCCGCCACAACCAGCTCGCGATGCGGTGCCACCACACGGCGTGCAGGCCCGCCGAGGTCAGAAAGACCTCGAGGCCCGAGCGCGCGGCCGGATCGCGCAATCGGGCGGTGCGGATGTCCTCCCGCATGCCCATCTACGCGCGCAGGTCGTCGTAGAGCACGCTCGAGAGGTACCGCTCGCCGTAGCTGGCCACGATGACGACGATCGTCGTGCCGGCGTTCTCGGGGCGCTTCGCGAGCTCGACAGCGGCGTGCACCGTGGCGCCGGAGGAGATACCGGCGAGGATGCCCTCTTCGGCAGACATACGGCGGGCCATACTGACGGCCTGGTCGATGTTCACGTCGATGACCTCGTCGTAGACCGCGCGGTCGAGCACGGCAGGCACGAAGTTGGCGCCGATGCCGGCGATCTTGTGCGGGCCGGGGGCGCCGCCGTTGAGGATGGGGCTCTCGGCCGGCTCGACCGCGACGACCCGAACGCCGGGCTTCTGCTGCTTGAGGTACTGTCCGGTGCCCGTGAGCGTGCCGCCGGTGCCGACGCCCGAGACGAAGATGTCGACGGCGCCGTCGGTGTCGTTCCACACCTCGGGGCCCGTCGTGCGGCGGTGAATCTCGGCGTTGGCCACGTTCTCGAACTGCCGGGCGAGGATGGTGCCAGGGCGCTCGGCGACGATCGTCTCGGCGGCGGCGACGGCGCCCTTCATGCCTTCGCTGCCGGGGGTGAGGATGAGCTCGGCACCGTAGGCGCGCAGCAGCATCTTGCGCTCGTTGCTCATGGTCTCGGGCATCGTCAGCACGGTCTTGTAGCCGCGGGCCGCGCCGATCATCGCGAGGGCGATGCCCGTGTTGCCGCTCGTGGCCTCGACGATAGTGCCGCCGGGCTTCAGGTCGCCGCTCTTCTCAGCGGCCTCGACGATGGCGAAGCCCAGGCGGTCTTTCACGCTCGCGGAGGGGTTGTAGAACTCGAGCTTGGCGAGCACCGTCGCGCCCGCGCCGTCGGTGACCTTCCGCAACGTGACGAGCGGGGTGTTGCCGAACACCTGCGTGATGTCGGAGTAGATGCGGGCCATGAGGGTCTCCTTGCCGAAAGTCGTGTCGTTGTAGCGTACGGGCGCCACGCGAGCACCGCCCGAATGTGACGGGTACCGCGGGTGCCGAGCACCCGTACCGTCAACGATGGGAGCGCGGCGTTGATTCCCGCGCGGCTGGGGGTCGGCGCCCGTGTCGCACTCGGCCAGCTGCGTGGTCTCGGGCGCGCGCGAAAGCGGGGCGGAGAGCACGCCCTCCGCCCCGCTCGCGCTCAGGACGCCTGCTACGCCGCCTTGGGGAGCTTCACCGGCTTGCCGGCGACCTTGCGGTCGGCGCTCTCGCTGCTCGTCGTCGCATACCCCGCCGCACTGGCGGAGACCACGACCGAGAGACGGGCTCCGGCGTCGGAAGCCGACACGAGGTAGGTCGCGCCGGTGGCGCCCTCGATCGGCTCGCCATCACGCAGCCACTGGTAGGTGCGCTCGACCGCGTCGAGCTCGAAGCGGCCTCCATCCGTGGCCACCGTGCGACCCACCACGACACCGCCGATGATCTTCGGCGCCTTCTCGATGCCGATGGGCGGCGAGATCTCGAACGGAACGCTCGCCGAGGTGCCGTTGTCGGCGACCGCGATCGCGAGCTGCTGCTCGCCACTGATGCCCGCGGGCACCGTGAAGTCGATCGTCGCGCGACCGCTCTCGTCGGTGGCGTTGACAATCGTGGGATCGATCGGGGCGGACCCGACCTCGATGCCACCGATCGAGAGCGTCACCGAGGCGTCGCGGTCACCCGCGTTGGTGAAGAGCAACGAGCTCAGGGTCGCGGTGACCGAGTCGCCGGCCGAGTAGCCGTCGGCGTCGGGAGCGCTGAGCAACAGACCGACCGACCGCTGCGCCGGGTCGGGCGAGAGGGGCGAGAATTCCGCGGCGTAGTCGACGAACGCCTGCAGGTCGATGCGGCCAGAGTCGGCCCGGTTCGTGCCCTGCAGCAGTGCACCGAAGTTGTCGCCGCCCGACGCAAGGAACGAGTTCGTGACGACGGTCACCACCTGGTCATCGGCCACGACGGCGCCGCCGAGGGTCATCGTGCCGATGCGCGAGCCGGCGGCGCCGGCAGGGTTGTAGGTGTACTCGAAGCCGTTCGACAGACCGAGCTTGAGGAACGGCCGCGCCGCGCCGACGGGCTGCCACTGCTGCTCCAGCACGGACCGCAGCTGCGCCCCCGTGAGGTCGAGCGTGACGAGCGTGTTGGCGAAGGGCTGCACGTTCGCTGCCTCACGGAAGGTTAGGTTCCCGTTGGGGTCGAGGGGGCCGGAGGACGCGAACACCAGGTCGGTTCGAAGGCCACCGGGGTTCATGATGGCCAGGTCCGTACCGAGGTCTTGCGTCGCCCAGAGCTGCACATCGGCGACGAGGTTGCCGAGGGTCGACTCGCCGCCGCGGTTCTCACTGCCGGTGGTGGTCACGGCGCGACGGATGTCGGCTGAGATCGAACCGAGGCTCTCGTTGCCGGCGACGTTGGCGAAGGCAACTGCCTCCGCAACGAGCGCCGCGATCTCGGGGTCGGGCTGCGCGGCGCCGACGAGCGGCTTGACGCCCGCCGTGATGCTGAGCAGTTCGTGCGTCGTGGGGTCGACTGACAGCTCGAGGTGACCGTAGGCCTCGCCGTACTGGCCGCCCTGGATGAGCGGCATGACCTCGTTCGTGCCGGGAACCGGCACCTCGATGTCGTACTGCAGGTGGGTGTGGCCCGAGACGACGGCGTCGACCTTGCCGAGCACGCCGTTGATGAGGTTGCCGAACTCGGTGTTGCCGGTCGCCGCGGCGAGTGTCGTCGTCTCGGCGCCCTCGTGCACAACCAGGATCACAACATCCGCCTCACCGTTCGTGGCGTTGCCGTCCTGCAGCTGGTCCGCCACGCGCACCGCGGCCGCCGTCATGTCGCCGAAGTCGAGCGTCGCGATACCGGCGGGGCTGACGAGCGACGGCATGCTCTCGGTCAAGACCCCGATGAAGCCGACGTCCACGCCTCCGACCTCGATGACCTCGTACTCCTGGTACGCCGGCGTCGACGTGCCCTTCTCGTAGATGTTGGCTCCGAGGTACGGGAAGGTGGAGTTCGGGATGACGCGGCCGTCGACGTCGGCGCGACCCTGGTCGAACTCGTGGTTGCCGAGCGCGCTGAGGTCGAGGCCCATGGCGTTGAGCACGTCGACCGTCGGCTCGTCCTGCTGGATGAAAGACGTGAACGTCGAGGCGCCGATGCTGTCACCTGCCGAGATGAACAGGGTGTTCGGGTTCGCCGCACGGGTCGCTTCAACGAGCCCGCCGAGCACGGCCGCGCCGGCGGCCGGGGGGGCCGCCTCCAGTCGACCGTGCAGGTCGTTGATGGTCAGGATGTCGATCTCGACCGGTCCTGCGGTCGGATCGGTCGGCTCAGCGGCAACGGCCGACCCAGCCGCGAGCGACGTAAGGCCCACGCCGACTGCGAGGGCCGCGACGAGCGAGATGGTGCGGTTCGGCGCCGATCGGCGTCCGAGAGAAGAGAAAGAAGGCATGACGGAACGACTCCCCATGAAATGACGTCAGGTGTAGACACACCGGTTTACCCCCGAACGGGGGTCACACGATCGACCCTATTCGACGATATGCCAATCGTCGAGTGCTGCCACCAGTGGTCAACGAATCGTCAGAAGCTGTTCATCGAGCGTGACCTGGCAAGATCGACGCCAGGAGGTGCGCGACGTGCTCACTGTGGTTCTCGGGCTCGCCGGCGCCCTCGTCTACGGCGCCGCCGACTTCTTCGGCGGGCTCGCTGCGCGCCGCATCTCGGCCCTGCGCGTGACCGCGCTCGGGGCGCTCTCGGGCGTCGTGCTGCTCACCCTCGGCACGCTCGTCGTGCCCGGGCGCTGGTCGCCCGAGGCTGTGCTCTGGGGCGGCCTCTCGGGGGTCACGGGGGCGGCGGCCATCGCGCTGCTGTACGCGTGCCTCGCGATCGGGCCGATGAGCATCCTGTCGCCCCTCACCGCCGTGACGTCGGCGATCGTGCCTCTCACCTGGGGACTCGTCACGGGCGCCCAGCTGGGCGCGATCGCCTACCCGGCCTTCGCGCTCGCCCTCGTGGCGGTCGTGCTCGTGGGCTTCGTGCCGGCGAAAGAAGCGGTGCGACCGACCCTCGGCGGGCTGCTCATGGCCACCGCTTCGGGCGTGCTCATCGGAGCCTTCTATATCCTCATCGATCACACGCCCGACGACAGCGGGCTCGTGCCGCTCGTCGTCAACCGCACGGTCAACGCGTCGATCATGATCACGCTCATCGTCGTGCTCGCGGTCATCGCGGGCCGACGTCGCGCGGGGGCGAGCGCGGCCGCCCTGCGCGGCGGCTGGCGCGGCGGGTTCTGGCTCGCCGTCGGCTGCGGACTGCTCGACGCGATCGCCAACATCATCGTGCTCGTCGGCCTGCGGGTCGGCGATCTGACGATCGTCTCGGTGCTCACGGCGCTCTACCCCGCCGGCACGATTCTGCTCGCGGCGCTCGTGCTGCGCGAGCGCATCGCGCGGCTGCAGTGGGTCGGGCTCGTGCTGGCCCTCGCGGCGAGCGCGATGCTCGCGGCGGCCTAGGCGCAGCATCCCGCCCCGTTGGCGGCCGCTGCAGAGCCCGGCGTCGCCCGGCGGCAGCCGCAGCGGGTGTTCCCCCGATTCGTTCCCGAATCTGCAGCCGCAGCGGGTGTCCCCCCGATTCGTTCCCGAATCTCAGGAGTTCGTGACGACTCGGTCGGTCGAAACTCCTTGGATTCGGGAGTCTGGCGGGAGACGCACGACGGGGCCGGCGCGCAGGTGCGCGGCCGACCCCGTCGGGCGGTGATGTGAGCGCGGTGCTAGAGCGCGGCGAGGCGGTCGAGGAACGCGTCGCCGACGCGCACCTCGGTGGTCTCGGCCTCGATCTCGGCGCGCTCGAGCAGCTCGCCGAAGCGGCGGGCGCGCGGGCGCGTGATGAGCGTGACGACCGTGCCGACCTTGCCCGCGCGGCCCGTGCGGCCGGAACGGTGCAGGTAGGTCTTGTACTCGTCGGGCGCGTCGGCCTGAATGACGAGCGAGATGTCATCGACGTGGATGCCCCGGGCCGCGACATCCGTCGCCACCAGCACATTCACCCGACCGCTCGTGAGCTTCTCGAGGTTGCGCGTGCGGCGGGCCTGGTTGAGGTCGCCGTGCAGGCTGACGGCGGGAATGCCGGCGTCGTCGAGCTGGTCGGCGAGCTCCTCCGCGAACGCGCGGGTGCGCGCGAAGATGAGCGTCTTGCCGTCGCCGGCCGCGAGCTGCTCGATGATGCCGCGCTTCTCGCGCTGGTCGACGAGCAGCACCTTGTGGTCGATCGTCGACGACTCCTGATCCTCGCCCGCCACCTCGTAGACGGCGGGCTCGTGCAGGAACTCGGTGACGAGGCTCGCGACGCCCGAGTCGAGCGTGGCCGAGAACAGCAGGCGCTGCCCGTTCGGCCGCGTGCGGCGGATGATGCGCTGCACGGGCTCGAGAAACCCGAGCTCGCACATGTGGTCGGCCTCGTCGAGCACGACGATCTCGATGTGGCTCAGGTCGAGGCGACCCTGCTCGATGAGGTCTTCGATACGACCGGGCGTGCCGATGATGATGTCGACGCCGCGCTGCAGCGCACCGACCTGGCGGCCCTGCGGCACGCCGCCGTAGATCTGCGTCGTGAAGAGCCCGACACTGCGCGCGATCGGCTGCACGGTGCGGTCGATCTGCAGGGCAAGCTCACGGGTCGGGGCCAGGATGAGCGCCCGGGGCGCGCGGCCCATCTGACGCTTCTTGCCGCCACCGTTCTCCATCAGCCGCTCAACCAACGGAGCCCCGAACGCGATCGTCTTGCCCGAGCCGGTGCGGCCGCGGCCCAGCACATCCTTGCCCGCGAGCACGTCGGGGATCGTCGCCGCCTGGATCGGGAACGGCGAGCTCGCGCCCTGCTCCTCGAGCTCGCGCACGATGTTCGCACCGAGGCCGAGGTCGGCGAAGGTGACGCCCTCGACGTCGGTTGCGAGCACGGCGTCGGCCGTCAGGCGGTCGAGCACGACGTCGTCGACCTTGGCGGCCTTCGCGTCGCGGCTCGGGTAGAAGCTCGATTCGCGGCGCTCGGTCGGGCGCTCGTCGCGGTCGAACGAGCGAGCCGGACGAGCGTCACGGTCGAACGAGCGAGCCGGACGGTCGTCGCGGTCGAACGACCGAGCGGGGCGGGCGTCGCGGTCGAAACTGCGGGGCGCGCGCTCGTCGCGCGCCGGACGAGCGTCGCGGTCGAACGAGCGCGTCGGGCGGCCGGTGCTGGTAGCGCCGGTCTGCGGGCGCCAGTCGGGGCGGTGGGTGGCGCGGCCGGTGCCGGTTCGGGCGGCACCGTCGCGCGCGTCGCCGTCGCGGGCGGGTCGAG
>NZ_JBKBLF010000007.1:0-111341 GCF_046296455.1 Microcella sp. | reverse complement strand
GCTCGGCGCGCGGAGCGCGCGGCGTTCGCGGCTCGCGCGGCGGGCGCGGCGGGCGCGGAGTGTGCTCCGCACGCGGGGCCGGCGCCGGTGCCGACGGCCCTCCGAGACCCTCGGGACGCTTCACGACCCCGCGGCTCCCGCCCCCGGGTCGCCACGGTGCTCGAGCGCCCTGCGCACCTGCGGGATGATGCGGTACACGTCGCCGCAACTGAGCGTCATGACGATGTCACCCGGCCGCGCGATCTCGGCGATGCGGTCGGCGGCATCCTGCCAATCAGGGCGGTAGTCGACGCGGGAGCCGTCGGCGAAGCGGTCGACCACCAGCGCGCCCGTGACCCCCGAGATCGGATCTTCGCGCGCACCGTAGACATCGAGCACGACCGTGTGATCGGCCCCGTGCTCGTAGACCGCCGCGAACTCGCCCGCCATCGCCTGAGTGCGGCTGTAGAGGTGCGGCTGGTGGATGGCGATGACCCGCCCCTCCCCGGCGACCGAGCGCGCGGTCTGCAGCGCCGCAGCGACCTCGGTCGGGTGGTGGGCGTAGTCGTCGTAGAGGCGCACACCGTCGGCGAGCCCGTGCGCCTCGAACCGGCGCTGGGTGCCCGCGAACCCGTCGAGCGCTCGCACGGCATCCCCCGCATCGATGCCCAGCCCCACGAGAACGGCCACGACGCCCGCTGCGTTGAGCGCGTTGTGACGGCCCGGGATGGCGAGCTCGCCCTCGTGCTCGGCCCCCTCGACCGCGACCCGGTAGCGGATCGGCCCGGTCTCAGAGATCGTCACGAGCCGCACGTCGGCGTCGGCGCGCTCGCCGAATGTCAGCACGATGGCGCCGCCGCCGGCCGCGCGCCGGCGGTCGGCAAGACGGCGCGTGGCGGGGTCGTCGGCCGAGAGCACGAGCAGCTCGCTGACGCCGGAGGCGAAGGCCTCGAAGGCGTTCTCGAGGGCCGCCTCGTCTCCGTAGTGGTCGAGGTGGTCGGTGTCGATGTTCGTGACGAGGGCGACCGCGGCGTCGTAGAGCAGGAACGAGCCGTCGGACTCATCGGCCTCGACGACGAAGAGGTCACCCGCGCCCCACGCCGCGCTCGTCCCAGCACCTTGGATCACGGCGCCGTTGACGAACGAGGGGTCGCGATCCAGCGCACGCAGAGCCGTGACGAGCATGCCCGTCGACGTCGACTTGCCGTGAGCGCCCGCGACCGCCACGAGCCGCTCGCCCCGCACGAGCCAGGCGAGGGCCTGCGAGCGGTGCAGTACGGGCATGCCGCGCCGCAGGGCCTCTTGGTACTCGGGGTTGTCCTCCCACAGCGCACCCGTCACGACGAGCGTGTCGGCCGCGCCGACGTTCGCCGCGTCGTGCCCGATGCTCACCGTGATGCCGAGCTCGCGCAGCGACTGCACGGCGGCCGAATCGGAGCGGTCGCTGCCGGTGACGACGGCGCCGCGGGCGTGGAACATGCGTGCGATGCCGCTCATGCCGCTGCCGCCGATGCCGACGAAGTGCAGGCGGCCGAGCGACTCAGGAAGAACGAGGTCGAGGTCGGGCTTGATCATCGCCCATCACCCTACGCGGCCCGATGAGGCGAGCGCCTCGCGCACGAGGGCGAGCAGGTCGCTCGCGCCATCTCGCCGCCCCACGTGCTGCGCCGCGGCCGCCATGCGCGCGATCTCGCCGCGACGGCCGAGCAGGGGAACGAGCTCGCGCGCGACCCACTGCGGGGTGAGCTCGGCATCGGCGACGATGCGGGCGGCGCCGACCGCGACGAGCTCGCGTGCGTTGAGCCGCTGCTCGCCGTTGCCCACCGCGTACGGCACGAAGATCGCGGGCAGCCCGATCGCGGCGAGCTCGCTCACCGTGGCCGATCCCGAGCGGCAGAGCACGAGGTCGGCGACCGCGAACGCGAGGTCCATGCGGTCGCAGTACTCGATCGTGCGATAGCCATCGATACCGGGGTCGTCGCCGCCCCGCCCCGTCCCCGTGAGGTGCACGACCTGCCAGCCGGCCCCGACGATGCGTGCCGCCGACGCCACCATCGTCTCGTTGATGCGGTGCGCGCCGGTCGAACCGCCCGTCACGAGCAGCACGGGTCGCGTGCCGTCGAGACCGAAGAAGGCGAGGGCCTCGTCGCGCAGCGCCGCGCGATCGAGCCGTGCGATCTCGGGGCGCAAGGGCATCCCGACCAGTCGCGCACCGCGAAGGCGCGTACCGGCGATCGTGATGCCCGCCCGGGCACCGAGCCAGACCGCCAAGCGGTTCGCGATGCCGGGCCGGGCGTTGGCCTCGTGGGCGACGATCGGAACGCACTCGAGACGAGCGGCGACGTACGCGGGGGCCGCCGCGTAGCCGCCGAAGCCGACCACGACATCCACCCCCCGATCGCGGATGACGGCGCGCGCACCGCGCACCGCTTCGCGGAACCGCCCGGGGAACCGCAGGGCGGCCCGGTTCGGGCGGCGCGGGAAGGGCACGCGCGGGATCGTCAGCAGCTCGAAACCCCGCTGCGGCACGAGCCGCGCCTCGAGGCCCTCGGCGGTTCCGAGCACGAGCAGCGCCGCGCCGGGATCGACAGAACGCCAGTGGTCGGCGAGCGCGAGCAGGGGGTTCACGTGGCCGGCGGTGCCCCCGCCGGCGAGGAGCGCCGTCGTCATCGGGGCCCGGGCGCCGCGGCCCGCACGGGCAGCGGCAGATCGCGCGCGAGCGAGAGCACGACCCCGATCGCGAGCAGCGACGAGACCAGCGCGGTACCGCCCGCCGAGATGAACGGCAGCGGCACACCGAGAACGGGCAGCATGCCGAGCACGACCGCGATGTTGACGAGCGACTGCCCGATGATCCACACCATGATCGCGCCCGTGGCGATGCGGTGGAACGGGTTGTCGTGAGCGCGCACGAGTCGCACGAGGCCGACCGCGAGCACCGCGAGCAGCACGAGCACGACGATCGCCCCGATGAGGCCGAGCTCTTCGCCGATGATGGCGAAGATGAAGTCGCTCTCGGCGTGGGGCAGCCAGCGCCACTTGGTGGCCGAGTTGCCGAGCCCCACCCCCCACACGCCGCCCGAGCCCAGCGCCCACAGCGCGTGCACCGACTGCCAGCAGGTGAACTCGTAGTCTTCGGGCGCGCACCCGTTGAGCCACACGTCGATGCGGCTCGATCGCGAGCTCGAGGTGAGCGCGAAGAGCACCGCCCCGAGCGCGACCGTGCCGACGATGCCGGCGAGATACCGCAGCGGCGCCCCGGCGAAGTAGAGGGCGGCGAGCACGATGGCGATCATGATGGATGCGGTACCGAGGTCTTGCCCCACGAGCACCATGCCGATCGCGACGGCAGAGATTGGCACCGCGGGAACGAGCACGCTGCGCCAGTCGGTGAAGGCGTTGGCGCGGTCGGCGAGCACCGTGGCGAGCCAGACGACGAGCGCGAGCTTCAAGAACTCGGAGGGCTGGGCCGTGAGCCCGCCGATCGAGATCCAGTTCTGGTTGCCGCCGTAGCCGTAGCCGAGGCCCGTGAACACGAGCAGCTGCAGGCCGAGCCCGACCATGACGGCGATGCGCGCCCAGCGCCGCCAGAACACCGCAGGCAGTCGGGCGATCATGAGCATGAGCGGAATGCCGATGAGCGCGAACAGCCCCTGGCGCAGGAACACCGCGAAGAAGTCGCCCTCGTTGTTCTGCGCCGAGGTGACGGCCGACGACGACAGCACCATGACGAGCCCGAACAGCACGAGGAAGATCACCGTGCCGACGACGATCATGGCGTCGGGGTGCTCGACGCCGAAGAGCCGGCGCACGACGACCCGCGCGGTGGCGGCCGGGCGCGGCGCGGCCCCCGGTTCAGGCGCGGGGCGGCCCCGCGGAGGACGGACCGTCGTCATGGGCCTCCCCCTCCAGGTGCTGCCGCACGGCGGCGGCGAAGCGGTTGCCGCGGTCGGCGTAGTCGATGAACTGGTCCATGGATGCCGCGGCCGGCGCGAGCAGCACGGTGTCGCCACCCTGCGCCACATCGGCCGCCAACCGCACCGCGGTCGGCATCACGTGCTCAGTCTCGTGCGCCTCGACCTCGAAGAGCGGCAGGGCGGGGGCGTGTCGCGCGAACACCGCGCGCACCGCGTCACGGTCGACACCGATGATGATCGCGGCCCGCAGCCGGCGCGCGTGCGCCTCGACGAGGGGCGACAGGTCGACACCCTTGAGCAGCCCGCCCACGATCCAGACCACCGAGCGGTAGGCGCTCAGCGCCGAGGCGGCCGCGTGCGGGTTGGTCGCCTTCGAGTCGTCGACCCACGCGATGTCGGACTCGACGGCGATGAGCTCGGTGCGGTGGGCGTCGACGCGGAACCGCCGGAGGGCATCCCGGATCGAGGCGGGCGCCGCCCCCGCCGCGCGAGCCAGGGCGGCGGCCGCGAGCGCGTTGGCGAGCCCGTGCGGGGTGGCGAGTCCGGCCGCCGCCACGTCGGCGAGCTCGGCGAGCTCGAGCGCGCTCGTGCGCCGCTCGTCGAGGAAGGCGCGGTCGACGAGCAGGTCGTCGACGACGCCGACATCGCTCGGTCCGGGCACCGTGGCGCCGAATCCGATCGCCCGGCAGCCCTCGTGAACCTCGGCGTCTTCGACCATGCGCATGGTCGCCGCATCGGCGAGGTTGTAGACGCACGCGAGGCGCGTGTTGGCGTAGACCTTGGCCTTCGCGGCGGCGTAGGCCTCGGCGCTGCCGTGCCAGTCGTAGTGGTCTTCGGCGATATTGAGGCACGCGCTCGCGAGCGGCGTGACGGCGCCCGGGCCTGCCGTGGGCATCCAGTGCAGTTGAAAGCTCGAGAGCTCGACGACGAGCAGATCGAAACCCGCGGGATCGCGGATGGCGTCGAGCACCGGCACGCCGATATTGCCGCACGGGGCCACGCGGCGGCCGTCTTGCTGCAGCATCGTCGCGGTCAGCTGGGTCGTCGTGGTCTTGCCGTTGGTGCCCGTGATGAGCAGCCACTCGGCAGCCTGTGCGACCTTGTCGCGCACGCGCCAGGCGAGCTCGATGTCGCCCCACAGCGCCACGCCGCGCCCGCGCGCCCAGACGATCTGGGGGTGATCGGGCCGGTAGCCGGGCGAGACGACGACGAGCTCGGGGTCGAGCTCGTCGAACCGCGGCGGCACGCTCTCGCCCGACTCGAGCTCGATGAGCTCGACCCCGATGACGGGCAGGATGCGCGCGCGATCGTCGTCGGGACGGTGCGCCGCGACGGCGACGCGGCACCCGAGCTCGGCGAGCGTGTCGGCGACCGAGAAGCCGGTGACGCCGAGTCCGAGCACGAGCACGCGCAGGCCCGACCAGTCGTCGTGCCAGCTCTGCAGGTCGTCGGGGCGCGCCACGGCTACTGGCTGACCCACTCGAGGTAGAAGAGCCCCACCCCGAGCGCCACGAAGAATCCGCCGATGAGCCAGAAGCGCACGACGACCGTCACTTCGGCCCAGCCCTTGAGCTCGAAGTGGTGGTGCAGAGGGCTCATGAGGAAGATGCGCTTGCCCTTGGTGATCTTGAAGTAAGCGCGCTGCAGGATCACCGAGCCCGTGACGATGAGGAAGAGGCCGCCGATGAGCACGAGCAGCAGCTCGGTGCGCGTGAGGATCGCGAGCGCCGCGAGCGCGCCGCCGATCGCGAGGGACCCGGTGTCACCCATGAAGATCTGGGCGGGCGAGGTGTTCCACCACAGGAAGCCGATGAGGCTCGCGGCGATCGCTGCCGAGACGATCGCGAGATCGAGCGAGTCGCGCACCTCGTAGCAGCGGCCGATGTTCGCCGGGTCGAGGGCGTCGCTGCCGCACGACTGGTTGAACTGCCAGAACGCGATGAAGATGTAGGCCGAGATCGACAGGATCGAGGCGCCGGTCGCGAGTCCGTCGAGGCCGTCGGCGACGTTGACGGCGTTCGAGGTGCTGACGACGATGATGTTGACCCAGACCGCGAAGGCGATCACCGCGCCGATCGATCCGAGCACGGCGAAGTCGAGCCAGTGGATGTCGCGCACCGCCGAGATCGCCGTGGAGGCCGGCGTGAGCCCGTTCTCGTCGGGGAACGAGAGGGCGAGCACCGCGAACACGGTTGCGACGATCGCCTGACCCGCGATCTTGGCCCAGCCCCCGAGACCCAGGCTGCGCTGCTTGCGGGTCTTCGTGAAGTCGTCGATGAAGCCCACGACCCCGAGGCCGATCATGAGCAGCAGTACGAGCAGAGCGCTCGCCGTGATGCGCTCTCCCGCGACGAGGTGGCCGAAGAAGTAGCCGAGCACCGAGCCGATGATGAAGACGATGCCGCCCATCGTGGGCGTGCCGCGCTTGGTGTGGTGCGATTGCGGACCGTCGTCGCGGATGAACTGGCCCCACCCGATGCGCTCGAACAAGCGGATGAAGAGCGGCGTCATGAACAGGGTGAAGCCGAGCGAGAAGGCACCGGCGGTGAGGAGGGCGATCACGAGGGGTCTCCGCTCAGCCGTTCGACGAGGTCGCCGAGATCGAGATCAGCGCCTCCAGAGATGAGGATCACCGCGTCTGCTCCGCTCGTCGCACGCACGAAATCGTACGCGCTGCCGAGGTCGTCCATGAGCACAGACTCGCCGTCCCACGATCCCTCGAGACCCGCGGCCATGTGCAGGTGCCGCGCCGCGTGGCCGATGACGACGAGCTGACGCACGTCGAGCCGCACGATGATGCGCCCGAGGGCGTCGTGCACCTCGAAGCGATCGCGCTCGTCGACCGCGAGCGGTCCGATGACCGCGATCGTGCGCAACCCCGAGCGGCCGAGATCGGCGAGCACCCGCAGCGAGGCCCGAACATCGTCGACCGCCGTCGCCCCCGTGTCGTCGAGCAGCAGCGCACCGTCGGCCGCCCGGCGGGGCTCGGTGCGATGAGCGACCTGCTCGACCACCAGGGTCGCGATCGCCTCATCGAGCGTCTCGCCCCGCTCGACCGCGGCATCGAGCGACTGCAACGCCCGCTCGATCGAGGCGGCGCCGAGCGCGCGCAAGCGCACGGTGCGCACGGTGTCGCCCTGGCGCACATCGATCGTCGAGCCCTGCGCGTCGTGGCGCGCGTCATCGAGCGTCACCAAACCGGTCACGGCGGCCTACCAGCCCGCGGCGCGCAGGGCGGCGCGCGCGAGGTCGCGGGCGAAGAACGGCACCTTCGTGCCGCCCACGTCGCGGTAGTCGAGGTGCCCTGGGCCCGCCCACAGCACCGTGTCTCCCTCGCGCGCGATCGCGACTGCCCGCTGGATGGCCTCCTCGGGCGAGGCGATCTCGAGCACCTCGGCAGCAGAGTCGGCGGCCGCCGCACCCTCGAGCAGCGCAGCCCGGATGGTGGCCGGGTCTTCGAGCCTCGGGTGGTGGTCGGTCACGATCACGATGTCGCTGCCCTGGGCGGCCACGCGCCCCATCTCGAAGCGCTTCGTCGCGTCGCGGTTGCCGTTCGCCGCGCACAGGATGATGAGCCGACCGGGCGTGAACCCGCGCAGCGCCGCGAGCGTCGTCGCGTACGCGTCGGCGCTGTGCCCGAAATCGACGTAGACGCTCGGGCCGCGGTCGCCCGAGACGCGCTCGGCACGACCGGGCAGGTACACGTCGATCGGCTCGGATCCGAGCGCGGCCGCAATATCGCCCAGCGCGTGCCCCGCGCCCACGAGCATGGCGATCGCGAGCCCCGCGTTGGCCGCCATGTGGGCGCCGATGACGGGAACAGCCGACTCGATCGACTCCCCGCCCGGGCAAGTCAGACGGAAGTCGGTGCGCTCGGGCAGCTCGCGCGTGACCTCGATGCGCCACTCGGCGGGGGTGCCGGCGCGCGAGCTGATCGTCGTCACGGGCACCTCGGCGAGCTCGACCACGCGCGCGCCGTAGACCGAGTCGAGCGAGACGACGCCGCACTGCGCGCGCTCGGCGCTGAAGAGCTGGGCCTTCGCCTCGAGATAGGCCTGCATGGTGCCGTAGTCGTCGAGGTGGTCGTGGCTGAGGTTGGTGAACCCCACGACACCGAACCGCACCCCGTCGACGCGGTGCCGCGTGAGCGCCTGGGCGCTCACCTCGAGGGTCGCGGCGTCGATTCCGCGCTCGCGCATGAGCGCGATCATGGCGTGCACCTCGGGCGCCTCGGGCGTCGTCAGCCGGCTCGCCGACCGCTCGCCGTCGATCACGCGCTCGGCCGTGGTGCTCAGGCCCGTGCGCAGACCGAGTTGGCGCAGCACGGCGTCGAGCAGATAGGCCGTCGAGGTCTTGCCGTTGGTGCCGGTCACGCCGAAGAGCTCGAGCGGAGCATCCACCGTGCCGTAGACCCAGGCCGAGAGCTGCCCGAGCAGGGCGCGCGGCTGATCGCCGACGAGCACCGGCAGGTCGGCGCCCGCCGCCAGCTCGTGTCCTGCTGCATCGGTGAGCAGGGCGACGGCCCCGCGCTCGCGCGCTTCGGCCGCGAACGCTGCTCCGTGCGCGTGCGCGCCCTGCATGCCGACGTACAGATCGCCCGGATGCACGTGCGAGGCCGCGACCGCGATGCCCGTCACGGCCGCCGTCGCCGGGCCGTGCAGCGCGAGCGAGAAGGTCGCGGCGAGCTCGGCGATCGGGCGGGGCGGCAGGTGCTCCGGTCGCAGCACGGCGGGGGCAGGACCGGACAACGCAACCTCGATTCGTGGAGCGCCTACCAGGTGGTCGGGAGGCGGGGCGCCGGCTCACTCGAGGGCGCGACCCGGAAGGTCGTGAGCACCTGGGTCATGATCGACCGGAAGGTGGGCGCCGCGGTAGCCGACGTCTTCATCGTATCGGGCTTGCCGTAGGTCACGACAACGACGAACTCCGGGTCGTCGGCAGGCGCGATGCCCGCGACCGAGATGATGCGGTCATCGGTGTAGCGGCCGTTGCGGGCCACCTCGGCCGTGCCCGTCTTAGCGGCGACACGGTAGCCGGGGATATCGATGAGGCTCGCGATCGCGCTGTCGGTCGCGACGCTCTGCATCATGGCGAGGGTCTGATCGGCGGCCGACTCTGACACGGCCCGCACGCCCTCGGTCGGCGGCGTATGGGTGACCGTGCCGTCGGCGTGCTCGCACCCGGCCACGAGGGTCAGCGGCAGCCGCACTCCCCCGTTGCCGAGCGTCTGGTACGCGCTCGCGATCTGCGCGCTCGTGGCCGACATGCCCTGACCGAACATCTGCGTCAGGGCGCCGTGACCGTCGATCGTGTCGGGATCTCCCAGGCGGCCGCTCGACTCGCCGAGGAAGTCGACGGCGGTCTCTTGACCGATGCCGAACTTGGCGAGGTAGTCGTGCCGCTGCTGCACCGACAGGCGCGAGCTCAGCACCGAGGTGCCCGTGTTCGACGAGCGCATGAGCACGCCCGTCGTCGTGAGCCGCAGGTCGTCGTGAGCCCACGCGTCGGTGATCGAGTAGTTCGCGATCGTCGGCAGCCGCCCCGGGGCGATCACCTGATCCCGCGGCGTCGTGACGCCCGCGTCGATGAGCGCGGCGAAGGTGAGCGACTTGATGACCGAGCCCGGCTCGAACGGCGAGCTGAAGCTGCGCGAGCCGAGGTTGTCGACCGCGGTGCCGTCGACGTCGTTGGGGTCGACCGTCGGCCAGTCGGCGGCGGCGATGATGTGCCCGTCGTCGACGCGCACGACCCAGGCAGTCGCCCAGTCGGCGCCGATCGCGATGGCCTGCTCGGCGATCGTCTGCTGCGCGAACCACTGCACATCGGCGTCGATCGTGAGCTGCAGCGTGCCGCCGTCGACGGCCTCCTGCTGCACGACCGTCGTGCCGGGCAGCCGCACGCCGTCGGCCCCGCGCTCGTAGGTCGACGTGCCGTGCGTGGCGGCGAGGCACTCGTCGAGGCGTCGCTCGAGGCCCGTCTGGGGGCCGTCGGTGCCGAGGAACCCGACGAGGTTGCCGGCGATCTGGCCGTTCGGGTAGGTGCGGCTGGGCAGGCGCTCCCAGTACACCCAGGGGATGCGCAGCTCGCGCACCGCCTGAAACTGCTCGGTCGTGACGCGCCGGGCCAGGTAGGCGTGGTCGTCGGCGGGGTCGTCGGCGAGCTGGGCCTGGATCTCGGCGAGCATCGCCGCAGGATCACCCTCGACGATCGCGGCCACGGCGGCGAGCGCCTCGGCCACGGTGTGCGCCGTCTTCTCGCCGGTCTCGGGATCGGTGAGCGTGTAGTCCTTGACGAACCGCGGCGAGATCGTGATGTCGTACCGGTAGACCGAGTCGGCGAGCACGACACCGCTCGCATCGACGATGTCGCCGCGGGCGCCGTAGATCGTGAGCGGGATCGAGCGGCGGGCCTCCGACTCGTCGGCGAGCTCTTGCGCGCGCACCACCTGGATGTCGACGAGGCGCACGATGAACGACGAGAGCACGATCGCCAGAACGAGCATCCACGCGGCGAGGCGGCGGCGCGTGCGCCGAGCGGCGGTCACCATACGGGGATCCCCTTCTCGTCGATCAGCGTGTCACGGGCGAGGGCAGCGCTCCGGCCGGGGCGGGTGCGCTCGGGGCAGAGGCTAGCGACCCCGGCGACGACGGCGCCGGAGACTCGCCCGAAGCGGCCGCCGATGCACCCCCCGTCGTCGCCGGGGTCACGAGGGGCACGTCGGTCAGCAGCACATTGCCGACGAGATCGCCCCGACCGTCGAGCACTCCCGAGCCGGCCCCCGCCGGTCGGGGTGAGCCCTGCACGGTGCCATCGGAGAGGAGCAGGAATGCGGGACTGACCGTGCTCACGACCATGCCGAGCGACTCGGCGTTGGCCGCGACGTTCTGCGCGGAGTCCAAGACGTTGAGGTCCTCGGTCAGCATCTGAGCCGTGCGGTCGAGCTCGATGCGCTGCGCCTCGAGCGCCGTGATGCGGTACGCGCCGTCTGACAGCACGATGCTCAGCAGCAGCTGGGTCAGCAGGATGCCGAACACGCCGGCGACGGTCGCGATCGCGTAGACGGCGCGCGGGCGCGAGCGCCGCTGGGGCCGGGTCGCAACGACCTCGAGGGGCGCAGCGGCAGGGGCGATGCGGCGCGGGCGCGGCGCGCTCGTGAGGGGAACAGCGCTCATGCCGCGTCTCGCAGCCGTTCGGCGGCGCGCAGGCGCACCGGGATCGCTCGCGGGTTGCGCGCGCGCTCGGCCTCGTCGGCCTGCTCGGCGCCCCGCACGAGCAGCGAGAATTCGGGGCGGTGCTCGGGCAGCTCGATGGGCAGGCCTGCGGGCGCGGTCGACCGCGAGCGCGCCGCGAGCTCGCGCTTGACGATGCGGTCTTCGAGCGACTGGTAGGCGAGCACGACGATGCGGCCGCCGACCGCGAGCGAGTCGAGCGCCGCGGGAAGGGCCGCCTCGAGCGCCGCGAGCTCGGCGTTGACCTCGATGCGCAGCGCCTGGAACACGCGCTTGGCGGGGTGACCCGCACGCTGCACGGCCCGCGGAGTGGCGTCGATGATGAGCTGCACGAGCTGCGACGAGCGCTCGAGGGGCTGCTCGGCGCGCGCGCGCACGATGCTGCTCGCATAGCGCGGCGCGAGCTTCTCCTCGCCGTAGGCGTAGAAGATGCGGCGCAGCTCGGCCTCGGGGTACTCGGCCAGGATCGTGGCGGCGGTGATGCCCGTCGTGCGGTCCATGCGCATATCGAGCGGAGCATCCTGCGCATAGGCGAAGCCGCGCTCAGCCTCGTCGAGCTGCATCGACGAGACGCCGAGGTCGAAGAGCACCGCGGTCGCGCGGTCGATGCCGAGGCCGTCGAGCGCCTCGCGCACGCCGCTGTAGATCGTGTGCACCAGATGCACGCGGTCGCCGAAGGGCGCCAGGCGCGCGCCCGCCTTCGCGAGCGCATCGGTGTCGCGGTCGAGACCGACGAGGGTGAGTCCGGGGTGGCGGTCGAGTGCTGCCTCGGCGTGGCCACCGAGACCCAGGGTGGCGTCGACGAGCACGGCGCCCTCGATGCACAGGGCGGGATCGAGCAGCTCGAGCGTGCGGTCGAGCATGACGGGGATGTGGCGGAGGTTGTCGGTCATCGTCGTATCCGGACTGAGCGCGGGGCCCCGATCCCCATCCGTGCGACCTGGCACCGGGGAAGGTGCGCCAGGGCGACTCACGGGTGGGAGTCGGGGTCACGCGATCAGAAGAGCCCGGGGATCACCTCCTCCTCGGTGGTGGCGAACGCTTCTTCGCGCTCGGCGTAGTAGGTGTTCCAGGCCTCGGTCGACCAGATCTCGGCACGATCGCCCGCGCCGATGACGGTGAGCTCGCGGTCGAGACCCGCGTACTCGCGCAGCACGGTCGGGATCGTCAGGCGGTGCTGGGAATCGGGCTCCTGCTCGCTCGCCCCCGAGAGGAAGAGCCGCTGGAACTCGCGGCCCTGCTTGCTCGTGAGCGGCGCCGTGCGCAGCTTGTCGAGCTGCTCCATGAACTTCGCCGCACTGAAGACGTAGATGCAGTGCTCTTGGCCACGGGTGAGGACGACTCCCCCGGCGAGCTCGCTGCGGAACTTGGCCGGAAGGATGATGCGCCCTTTGTCGTCGAGCTTGGGGGTGTGCGTGCCGAGAAGCATCGTCCTGGCCCCCCTCTCATCTCCGGCCCGAGATCAGGTAATGACCTCCACTTTACTCCACTTTCCTCCACCAAGTAAAGGATCCTGGGCACTGTATCGCGATTCCCGCTCCATTTCGATCATGGATGCGCAGAAAACCGGGCCTGGACGCACGCACGCGCGGTGGAGGACTTCGGGAGCGATCGGCAGCTCAATGGCCGTGGGCGCACGAAAAACGGGGCCGACCGGATGGTCGACCCGTGAGGTGGAGGAGGGTGGAGGGCTACTCGCCGCGCTCGTCCTGGCGGCGTTCCCAGCGGTCGGTCATGGTCGACATCCACGACGAGCGCGGTGCGCGGGCGCGGCCCGAGGAGGCCGGAGCAGCCGAGCCCGCCTCACTGCGGCCGGGGGTGATGACGAGCAGCACGCCGCCGAGCATGAGCGCGAAACCCGCGACGCCGATGAGGGGCTGACGCACGATGACGCCGGCCACGAGTGCGCCGACGCCCGCGACCGCGAGCAGCGCACCGATGACGATCATGCGGTAGTTGGGCTTGCCGCGGCGGCCGGAGACGGTCGCCACGAAGTCGGCGTCGTTCTGGTAGAGATTGCGCTCCATCTCTTCGAGGAGGCGCTGCTCGTGCTCAGACAGCGGCATGATGAACCCTTCGGCGGCAGGCGGATCGGAGACTCTCCGCGCGCTCATTCTAGGCTCGCCGCGCTGGATAGGCTAGGCGAGTGCCTGAGAGATTGCGGTTAGTCGACCTTGTCAACGCTCGACTCGAGCAGTTCCTCGACGAGCGGGCGACCCAGCTGGGTGCGATCGCCGACGACCTCGCGGTGTTCACCGACGCGAGCCGCGACCTGCTGAGCGGTGGCAAGCGGTTCCGCGCCCTGTTCTGCTACTGGGGCTGGCATGCCGTCGCCGGGACCGTGCGGCCCGACGACCTGCTCGCCGAGCTCGACGAGCACCCGGACCTGACGAGCGTGGTCGACGCCGCCGCCGCGCTCGAACTGTTCCACGCCGCCGCGCTCGTGCACGACGACATCATGGACAACTCCGACACCCGCCGCGGCATGCCCGCCGCCCACCGGCGGTTCGAGGCCGATCATGCGCGGCGCGAGTGGGTCGGCAGCGCGGCGACCTACGGCACCTCGAGCGCCCTGCTGCTCGGCGATCTGCTGCTGGGCTGGAGCGATGAGCTGCTCGATGCGGGGCTCGAGCGCCTCGCCGAGCCGCGCAGCGCGCGGGCGGCTCGCGCCGAGTTCCAGACCATGCGCACCGAGGTCATGGTCGGCCAGTACCTCGACATCCGCGAAGAGGTCGCCTGGCGCGACGCCGACGAAGCCGAGCTGCTGCCGCGCGCGCACCGTGTCGTCACGTACAAGTCGGCCAAGTACTCGATCGAGGCGCCGCTCGCCCTGGGCGGGCTGATGGCGGGCGGAACCCTCGAGCAGGTCGCCGCCCTGCGCGCGTTCGGGTTGCCGCTCGGTGTCGCGTTCCAGCTGCGCGACGACCTTCTCGGGGTCTTCGGCGACCCGGCGGTGACGGGCAAGCCGGCGGGCGACGACCTGCGCGAGGGCAAGCGCACCGTCATCATCGCTCTCGCACGCGCGGCCTTGCCCGCGGGCGCCGTACGTCTCATCGACGAGTTGCTCGGCGACCCGACCCTCTCAGACCATCAGATCGCGACCCTGCAGGCGACCATCCGCGACAGCGGCGCCGTCGAGACCACCGAGCGCATCATCGCGCGATCGGTGGCCGAGGCCGTCGCGGCGCTCGAGGATGCTCCGCTCAGCCGCTCGGCGCGCGCGGAGCTCATCGGCCTGAGCGACCTCGTCACGCGCCGCGCGCACTGATCCGCGCCGGGGGCCTCGCGGCTAGAAGGCGAGCGCCTGCGCGACGCGGCGCACCTCGGCCTTGCGGCCGGCCCGCAGAGCGGCGATGGGCGAGACGCCCAGCACCTCGTTGACCTCGAGCATCCAGTCCATCGCCTCGTCGTCGGTGAAGCCGTCGTCGGCGAGCAGGATCAGCGTGCCCCGAAGGTCTTTGAGGGGCTCGCCCTCGTGCACGAACTCCTCGGGCACGACGAGCACGCGATCGCGACGAACAGCGAGCAGGTGCCGGTCTTCGAGCAGCCGGTGCACCTTGCCCGGGCTCATGCCCAGCATCTCGACGAGATCGGGAACGGTCAACCAACGGGCGGATTCAGCGGGCACGGTCTAAGCGTGCCATGCCTGCCACGGGTCGCGCGCCCCGGGTGAATGTTACGAACACGTAAACTGGTGCAACATCTTCCCCATCAGTACACATGCGTTGTACCCTGTCACAGCGGCTGGGGGGCAACCGCTCGCGCTCGACAGAGCGCATCGAGGCACTGCGAAGGGCCGGAGACGATGATCGAGAACGACCGCACGCCCGGGCTCACGGGGGCCGACCGGGGCGCCGCCGAGGTCGACGACCGCGCGCGCACCGTGTTCGCCGGGCTCGCGCCGCGCGCGACCGTGCCGACGACGTCGCCGAGCGCACTGCGCGTCGACCTCGCACGCCGGGCCCGCTCGACCGCCTTCACGACTGTTCCCGTCATGCTGACGGGGGCGATCGCGCTGAGCATCGGGCTCACCGGCCCCATCGAGCCCGCACACGCCCGCAAGCCGCTGCCACCCAAGCCCGAGCAGTCGCCGACGCCCCTCGGGTTGCGCTCGGCGCTCAGCCAGATCGGCGCCGCGCTCATCCCCGGCGGCCTCGCCGCGCAGAGCGCCGCGACGCGCACCGCTCCCGCCGTGTACACGGTCGCCGCGGGCGACACCGTCAGCAGCATCGCGCAGCGCTTCGGCATCTCGACCGCCTCGGTGCTCGCCCTCAACGGCCTGTCATGGAAGTCCACGATCTTCCCCGGCCAGGTGCTCGCGCTCACGACCGCGCCCGTCAAGACCACGAGCGGTGCCCCCGCCACGACCCGCGGTGGGGTCTACACGATCGTGAAGGGCGACACGCTCTCGGCCATCGCCGCGCGGTTCGGCGTCTCGACCCAGTCGCTGCTCGACGCCAACGGCCTGCAGTGGTCGAGCATCGTCTACCCGGGCCAGACCATCGTCATCCCGGGGCGCGTGCCGGCCCCGACGCCCGCACCCGCTCCCGCCGTCGGGCTCGCGGCCGACGTCGCCGTCGAGAGCCCCGCACCGGCGGCCGATCCCGTCGTCGCGGCCGCAGCGCCGTCGAGCGGCACCGCCGACACCGACGAGCAGACCGAGGCGCCGCGTGCGCCCGCGGTCGCCGCCATGACGGTGGCGTCGCGCCCCGTGCTCCCCGTCGAGCCGCGACGCCCGGCCGCTGCGCCGCGTGCGCCTGGCGGGTCGAGCTCGGCACCCCCCGCCTCCCCCCCGAGCGGCGGCACCATCACGCCGCTCACGAGCGAGATGCGCACGCACGCCAGCACGATCATCCAGGTGGGCCGCCAACTCGGCGTTCCCGAGTACGGCATCGTCATCGCCCTCGCGACGGCGATGCAGGAGTCGTCGCTGCGCAACCTGTCATGGGGCGACCGCGACTCGGTCGGGCTCTTCCAGCAGCGCCCGAGCTCGGGCTGGGGCACGGCCGCCGACCTGCAGGTTCCGAGCCACGCCGCGAAGCTCTTCTACGTCGGGCGCTCGGGGTACACCCGCGGCCTGCTCGACATCTCGGGATGGCAGAGCATGACGCTCACGCGCGCCGCTCAGGCCGTGCAGATCTCGGCCTATCCGACCGCCTATGCCAAGTGGGAGGCCAGCGCGTGGGCCTGGTACTTCGAGCTCACGTGACCCCGTGCTCGTGGGTGCGCCTGCGCCGTCGCGCGGGCCTCGCGACCTAGACTCGCTCGAGTGAGCACCTCGACGACCGATCCCCTCATCGGCCGCCTGATCGACGGCCGGTACCAGGTGCGCTCACGCATCGCGCGCGGCGGTATGGCGACGGTCTACCTCGCGACCGACCAGCGCCTCGACCGCCTCGTCGCGGTCAAGATCATGCACGGGCACCTCGCCGACGACAGCCAGTTCAAAGAGCGCTTCATCCAAGAAGCGCGCTCGGCCGCCCGCTTGGCGCATCCGAACGTCGTCAACGTGTTCGATCAGGGTCAGGATGCCGAATCGGCCTACCTCGTCATGGAGTACCTGCCGGGCATCACGCTGCGCGAGCTGCTGCAAGAGTACGGAGCGCTCACGCCCGAGCAGACGATGGACATCACCGAGGCCGTGCTCGCCGGGCTCGCCGCGGCGCATAAGGCCGGCATCGTGCACCGCGACCTCAAGCCCGAGAACGTGCTGCTCGCCGACGACGGCCGCATCAAGATCGGTGACTTCGGGCTCGCGCGGGCGGCGAGCGCCAACACCGCGACGGGCAAGGCCCTGCTCGGCACGATCGCCTACCTCTCGCCCGAGCTCGTGACGCGCGGCATCGCCGACACCCGCAGCGACATCTACGCCGTCGGCATCATGATGTTCGAGATGCTCACGGGCGAGCAGCCGTACAAGGGCGAGCAGCCGATGCAGATCGCCTACCAGCACGCCAACGACTCGGTGCCCGCGCCGAGCAATCTCAACCCGCGCGTGCCGGCCGAGTGGGACGAGATCGTGCTGTGGGCGACCGCGCGCGACCCGCGCGACCGCCCGGCCGACGCGCGGGCGCTGCTCGACCAGCTCGCCGAGACCGGGCGCGCCCTGCAGACCGCGCTACCCGCCGAGGCGACCCAGCGCACGATGCTGCTCACCTCTCCCATCCCCACCTTCCCCGCGACGGGCGAGACCCAGGTGCTCGGCACGCGGGTGTCGAGCGGCGGGCCGACCGAACCCTCGGCCACGGCCGAGCTCACCCGCCGCGGCACCTCGAGCCGTCGACGGGGATGGCTGCTCTTCGCCGCCGTGCTCGCGCTCGCAGGACTCGCCGGCGGCGTCGGATGGTGGTTCGGGGCAGGACCGGGCGCCCGCGTGACGATCGCCGATGTGCGCGGCGACTCGGTCGAGGCCGCCCGCCTGGTGCTCGAGGCGCAGGGCGTCACGATCGCCGACGAGGTCGCGCGCGCCTTCGACCTCGAGGTCGCCGAGGGCCTCGTCGCCGCGACCGATCCCCCGGCCGGCGAGGTCATCGATCGCGACACGGTCGTGACGATCGTCGTGTCGCGGGGCCCGGAGCCGACGACGGTGCCCGATGTGATCGGGCAGCCGGAGGCCGACGCCCGCGCGACGCTCATCGGGGCCGGCTTCGAGCTCGGCGAGAGCATCCCCCAGTTCGATCGCGAGGTGCCGGAAGGCTCGGTGATCGCGGTCGTCGGCGAGGGCGACGAGCCGCTCGCCGCCGGCGACGACTCGTTCAAAGGCACTGCCGTGCAGCTCATCGTCTCGGTCGGGGCGATCCCCTCGGTGCGCGGTCTGACGGTCGAGGCGGCGCAGGCCGCGCTCAGCGCCCGCGAGCTCACCGGCATCGTCGGCGGGGAGTCGGAATTCGACAACGAGGTGCCGCTCGGCGACGTGCTGCGCGTCGAGCGCACGAGCGAGGCCCCCGTGCGCCCCGGCAGCACCCTCACGATCATCGTCTCGCGCGGGCCCGACCTCGTCGACGTGCCGAACGTGGTGGGTCGTCCGATCAATGAGGCGGTCCGCATCCTCGAGGACGCCGGTTTCGAGGTCGTGCTCGACACGAACGTGCCGCCGGGGCTTCGCGATTCGCCCCTCGCGCCCGTGCAGTCGACCGACCCGGCCGGCGGCGAGCGCGTGCTGCGCAGCAGCCGCGTGACGGTCGTCGCGAACTACTAGCTGCGGCCGAGCTCCTCGGCGACGAGGAAGGCGAGCTCGAGCGACTGCATGTGGTTGAGGCGCGGGTCGCACAGCGACTCGTAGCGCGTCGCGAGCGTCTCCTCGTCGATGTGCTCCGAGCCGCCGAGGCACTCGGTGACGTCGTCACCGGTGAGCTCGACGTGGATGCCGCCGGGGTGCGTGCCGACGGCGCGGTGCGACTCGAAGAAGCCCTTGACCTCGTCGACGACGTCGTCGAAGCGGCGCGTCTTGTAGCCGTTGGGCGTCGTGAGCCCGTTGCCGTGCATCGGGTCGCAAACCCACAGGGGCGTCGCGTCCATGCCGCGGATCGCCTCGAGCAGCGGCGGTAGGGCATCCCGCACCGTGCTCGCACCCATGCGCGTGATGAAGGTGAGGCGACCAGGCTCGCGCTCGGGGTCGAGCACGTCGATGAGCCGCTGCATCGTCTCGGGCGTCGTCGACGGGCCGAGCTTGACGCCGATCGGGTTGCGGATGCGCTTGAAGAAGTCGACGTGCGCGCCGTCGAGCTCGCGCGTGCGCTCGCCGATCCACAGGAAGTGCGCCGAGGTGTTGTAGGGCGTGCCCGTGCGCGAGTCGATGCGCGTCATGGGGCGCTCGTAGTCCATGAGCAGGCCCTCGTGGCTCGAGTAGAACTCGACGCGCTTGAGCTCGTCGAAGTCGGCCCCGGCCGCCTCCATGAACTTCACGGCGCGGTCGATCTCTTTCGCGAGGCCCTCGTAACGCTGGTTGGCGGGGTTCGCGGCGAAGCCCTTGTTCCAGCTGTGCACCATGCGCAGGTCGGCGAAGCCACCCTGGGTGAAGGCGCGGATGAGGTTCAGCGTGGAAGCGCTGGTGTGGTACCCCTTCACGAGTCGAGCGGGGTCGGCCTGGCGCGACTCGGGCGTGAAGTCGTAGCCGTTGACGATGTCGCCGCGATACGCCGGTAGGGTGACGTCGCCGCGGGTCTCGGTGTCGCTCGAGCGCGGCTTGGCGAACTGCCCGGCCATGCGGCCCATCTTGATGACGGGCATCGAGGCGCCGTAGGTGAGCACGACCGCCATCTGCAGGATCGTCTTGACCCGGTTGCGGATCTGGTCGGCGGTCGCGCCCGCGAAGGTCTCGGCGCAGTCACCCCCCTGCAGCAGGAAGGCCTCGCCGCGCGCGGCGCGCGCGAGGCGGTCGCGCAGCATGTCGACCTCGCCCGCGAAGACCAGGGGCGGCAGCGTCGCGAGCTCGGCCGAGGCCGCCGAGACCGCCGTCGAGTCGGGCCACGAGGGCTGCTGCTTGATGGGCAGGGTGCGCCAGTGATCGAGCCCCGCCACGACCTCAGGGTCGGCGTGCACAACGGTTTCGAAGGGGTCGACCACGGGCGTTACGTCCTCACAGGGCGGCTCTGACGGGATGCACGGCGCGTGAGCGCCGCGACTCACCAGCCTATCGGGCGTTGGCCGGGCGCTTGTCCTTGACGGTCGTCGCGTAGACGTCGCGGTACTCCTGGCCGCTCAGGCGGCCGAGCTCGTACATGATCTCGTCGGTGATCGAGCGCAGCACGAAGCGGTCGCCCTCGAGTCCCTGGAAGCGGCTGAAGTCGAGCGGCTCGCCGAAGACGACACCGGGGCGCACGACCTTCGGCAGCTTCGAACCGATGGGCATGACCTTCTCGGTGTCGATCATGGCCACGGGCACCACGGGTGCGCCCGACTCGAGAATCATGCGCGCGACGCCCGTTCGACCCCGGTACATGATGCCGTCGGGGCTGCGCGTGCCCTCGGGATAGATGCCGAGCGCGAAGCCCTCGGCGAGCACCTTGAGGCCCGTGTTGAGCGAGGCCTCGCTCGCCTTGCCGCCCGAGCGGTCGATCGGCAGCTGGCCGCTCGCCTCGAAGAACATCTTGATGAGCCAACCCTTGATGCCGCGCCCTGTGAAGTAGTCGCTCTTGGCGAGGAACACGACGCGGCGGTCGAGAACGAGGGGCAGGAAGACCGAGTCGGTGAACGAGAGGTGGTTGCTGGCGAGGATCACCGCTCCGGTGCGGGGTACATTCTCGACACCGCGCACCCACGGCCGGAACGCCGTGAGCAGGATCGGCCCGATCACCAGGTTCTTCATGAGCCAGTAGAACACCGGGGATTCCCTTCGTCGACAGCGCGCATCAGCCTAACCCCTGCCCGGCCGCACCGTGCGGCCGATCGCTCGGCTGCGGCCCTCAGGCGCCGGTCGCGTGGATGCGGGCCAGGTCGGCCGCGCCCACGACACCCGCGTCGTTCACGAGCTCGGCCACGACGAACCGCGGCTCGGGATGGTAGCCGCGCGCCGGAAGGTGAGCCAGGTAGGCCTCGCGCACAGGATCGAGCAGCAGGTCGCCCGCGATCGACACCCCGCCCCCAAACACGAAGAGCTCGGGATCGAGCACGGCACTGAGGCTCGCGCAGGCCTGCCCCAGCCAGGTGCCGAGCTGCCGCAGCGCATGCAGCGCACCCGCGTCGTGATCGACGATGAGCCGAGCGAGGATGTCGCCGGTAAGCCCACCCGCGCGCTCGCGCTCGGCCGCGAGCTGCAGGCCGATACCGCCCGCATCGGCGATCTCGTTCGCCATGCGCAGCAGGGCTCGACCCGAGCCGTACTGCTCGATGCAGCCGCGTGCACCGCACCCGCAGGGCAGCCCGTCGGGCACGACCCGCAGGTGGCCGAGCTCGCCCGCCGTGCCGAAGCCGCCGCGCAGCAGGCGGTCTCCCGTGACGATCGCACCGCCGACGCCCGTGCCGATCGTCAGCATCGTCATGTCGTGCGCATCCCGTGCCGCACCGAAGCGGAACTCGGCCCACCCGGCGGCGTTCGCATCGTTGTCGATCGTGACGTCGAGATCGAGCCGCTCACGCAGGCGGTCGCGGAAGGGCTCGTGACGCCAGTTGATATTGGGCGCGTAGTAGACGACCGATTGCGCCGCATCGATGAAGCCAGCGGCCGCGACGCCCGCGGCAATGACCTGCTGGCCGTCGCGCAACTGCTCGATCATGCGCACGACGAGGTCGGTGATGGCCGCGGGGTCGCCCGCGGGGGTGGGCTCGCGCAGCTCGGCGAGGATCTCGCCGTCGTCGCTCACGAGGGCTCCGGCGATCTTGGTGCCGCCGATGTCGATTCCGATGGAGTGCACGAGCGACGAGTCTAGTGAGCCGCTGCGTGCTCCGAGAGGGTGCTCGGTCGCGCGCACTAGAGTGGGGGCATCATCCGCCCGTCCGGTACCAAAGGAGTTGCCGTGAAAGAGTTCTTCGTCCCGGCCGTCGTCACCCCCGACCCCGACGCGAACGCCACCGACCTGCTCGTCGACCGCGTTCGCCAGACCCCGAACGGCGCGCTGTTCGCCCTCCCGACGGCCGACGGCGGATGGTCGGATGTCACGGCCGCCGAGTTCCACCGCCAGGTCAAGGCGCTCGCGAAGGGCTTCATCGCCGCGGGCATCAAGCCCGGCGAGAAGATCGGCTTCATGTGCAAGACCCGCTACGAGTGGACCCTCGTCGACTTCGCGACGTGGTTCGCGGGCGCCGCGCTCGTGCCCATCTACGAGACGAGCTCGCCCAGCCAGGTGCAGTACATCCTCGATGACTCCGAGGCGCACCACATGATCGTCGAGACGGCCGAGCACTTCTCGCGCTTCGACGAGGTGGCGGGCGACCTGCCGAACATCGGCCACGTGTGGCAGATGCACCTGGGCGACCTCGAGAAGCTCGCCTCGACCGGCGAGGGCGTGAGCGACGACGAGCTCGAGGCGCGCCGTTCGGCCGCCGTGGGCAGCGATCTCGCCACCCTCATCTACACCTCGGGCTCGACGGGCGTGCCCAAGGGCTGCATCCTCACCCACTCCAACTTCGTCGAGCTGTGCCGCAACGCGACGGTGTCGATGAGCCAGATCGTCAACCCCCAGTCGTCGACGCTGCTCTTCATCACGACGGCCCACGTCTTCGCGCGCTTCATCTCGGTGCTGGGCGTGCACGGCGGCGTCAAGATCGGCCACCAGGCCGACACCAAGCAGCTGCTGAGCGCGCTCGGCTCGTTCAAGCCCACCTTCTTGCTCGCGGTGCCGCGCGTGTTCGAGAAGGTCTACAACTCGGCCGAGCAGAAGGCCGAGGCCGGCGGCAAGGGCAAGATCTTCCGCGCGGCCGCCGATGTCGCGATCGCGCACTCCAAGGCGCTCGACGCCGGTCACGTGCCGCTCGGCCTCACGCTGCGGTTCGCGCTCTTCGACAAGCTCGTCTACGGCAAGCTGCGCGCAGCCATGGGCGGGCGCGTGCAGTACGCCGTCTCGGGCTCCGCTCCCCTGGGCCTGCGCCTCGCGCACTTCTTCCGCAGCCTCGACATCCGCATCCTCGAGGGCTACGGCCTCACCGAGACGACGGCCCCCGCGACGATCAACCTCGTCGACAAGTTCAAGATCGGCACGACCGGTCCGGCGCTGCCGGGCGTCGGCCTCAAGATCGCCGAGGACGGCGAGATCCTCGTGAAGGGCATCAACGTCTTCGCCGGGTACTGGAAGAAGCCCGACGCGACCGCCGAGGTCATGGAGGGCGAGTGGTTCCGCACGGGTGACATCGGTGCGCTCGACGACGACGGCTTCCTCACGATCACGGGGCGCAAGAAAGAGATCATCGTCACGGCCGGTGGCAAGAACGTCGCTCCCGCCGCGCTCGAAGACCCGATCCGCGCCAACCCGATCATCGGCCAGGTGGTCGTGGTGGGCGACAAGAAGCCCTTCGTCTCGGCGCTCGTGACGCTCGACTCAGAGATGCTGCCGGTGTGGCTCAACAACAACGACCTCGATGCGCAGATGTCGCTCACCGAGGCCGCGCAGAACCCAAAGGTGCTCGCCGAGGTGCAGCGCGCGATCGACGCCGCCAACAGCCGCGTGTCGCGCGCCGAGTCGATCCGCAAGTTCACGGTTCTCGCGACGGAGTTCACCGAGGCGAGCGGTCACCTGACGCCGAAGATGAGCATCAAGCGCCACGTCATCACGACCGACTTCGCCGACGTCATCGAGGGCATGTACAGCGGCGCTCCCGAGACGCAGGGCATCTCGCTGCAGTAGTCGCGCACTCCCGGCGGGCGCCGACAGTCGTTGCGACCGCGGCGCCCGTCGGCGTGCGGGGCGGTGCCGGGGCGCTCTCGAGCGCGATCCTGATGCGGGATGCCCGCTACGGTCGCGCGAACCAGTCGGCCTGGCGCACCGCGCGCATGGCCTCGCGCTTGATCTCGGGGTCGAGCCCCTCGATGTAGAGGCGCCCGTCGAGATGGTCGCACTCGTGCTGCAGCGCCTGCGCGAGCAGCCCGTCGCCGCTGACCTCGATCACCCGGCCATCGAGGTCGATGCCCTCGACGCGCGCCCAGGGGTGGCGTCGACGCGCGAAGCCGAACCCCGGCACGCTCAAGCAGCCCTCGTCGACGGGCTCGGCCTCACCGCGCACCTCGACGAGGCGGGGGTTGAGCACGTAGCCGATGTCGCCGTCGATGTTGTAGCTGAAGGCGCGCAGCATGACCCCTATCTGCGGGGCCGCGACGCCCGCGCGCCCGGGAACCCGCACGGTGTCGATGAGATCGGTCACGAGCGCGCGCACCGACGCGTCGATACGGCCGACCGGGTCGGCCGCACTGCGCAGCACGGGGTCGCCGAAGAGGCGGATGGGGCGGACGGCCATCGTGCGGTCAGACGCCTCGACGCACGGGCATGCCCTGCGCCACGAGGGCGGCGAGCTCGCGTGCCGCCTGCCGGGTGAGCGGCCGCAGGTCTCGCCATGAGATGACCGAGCCGGCGGCGAGCTGCTCGTCATAGGGGATGCGCACGATCTGGCGCACCCGCGAGGCGAAGTGCGCCTCGATCTCTTCGAGCTTGACGAGGTTCGTGCCCTGCGTCGCCGTGTTGATGGCGACGATCGACTCGCGCACGAGCTCGCCGTAGCCGTTCGCCTCGAGCCACGTGAGGGTCTCTGAGGCGAGCCGCGCCTCGTCGACGCTGCCGCCCGAGACGATGACGAGCGCGTCGGCGCGCTGCAGGGTCGCGCGCATCACCGAGTGCACGATGCCGGTACCGCAGTCGGTCAGCACGATCGAGTAGTAGCGCGCGGCGAGGTCGGCGACCACGTTGTAGTCGTTCTCGTCGAAGGCCTCGGAGAGCATGGGGTCGGTGTCGGAGGCGAGGATGTCGAGCCGCGTCTCGTCGCGCGAGACGAGCGTCGAGAAGTCGGTGAAGCCCTGGATGCTGGGCGCGCGGTTGACGACGTCGCGCACCGTCGCGCGGGTCTGCCGCGCGACGCGCTCAGACAGCGTGCCGCGATCGGGGTTGGCATCGATGGCGATGACGCGGTCATCCCGAACCGAGGCGAGCGCCATGCCGAGCAGGGTCGTGATCGTGGTCTTGCCGACGCCGCCCTTGCGCGTCAGCACGGGCACGAAGCGCGCGCCGCCCTCGAACGCCGTGGCGATCTTCGCGTCGAGCTCTTTGCGCTCGCGCACGCGGCGCGAGTCTCCGAGGTTGACGAGGTGGAAGGTGATCGCGTACACGAAGGCGGGCCAGCGGCCCTCGGGAGCGGTGCGGTTGCGTCGGCGGGGCTCGATCAGGCGGTCGGCGGTGAGCATGGCCGCCGATTCGGGGCCCTGGTGCACGCCGTCGAGCATGTCGCGCCGCGAGTAGACGCCCTCGGGCGACGGGAGGGGCGGGATCGCGGCATCCGCGTCGTCGTCACCCTCGGTCGGCGGCGGCGTCACGACAGCGTGCAACTCGTCGTGCCCGAGCTCGATGACCGTGGTGCCGAGCTCGACACCGCCGACGATCGCCGGGTCGACACCCGTGTCGAGCAGGGCGACCGCCTGCTCGTCCTCGGGGCGCTCGCGCACGGGAGCGGGCAGCTCGACGTCGATCGTGAGGCTCCCGGGCAGCGCGGCCGCGAGGTCGGCGTCGCCGACAGGCTCGACCCCCTCGGCGACGGTCGTCGCCGCAACGGTCTTGGTTCTGCCACGCTTCTCGGCCACTGTCGCAACTCTCCCTGGTATCGGACGACTGCTCAGTCTAGCCGTCCGCCCGCGCGCACAACGGGAGGTCGCCGAGACCGCCCCGAGCCGCTTCTCAGGCGATGACGACGAGCAGGTCGCCGGCCTCGCACTGCTGCGTGGTCGGGATGGCGCGCCGCTGCACGGTGCCCGCGACAGGGCTCGTGATCGCCGCCTCCATCTTCATGGCCTCGATCGTCGCCACCGCCTGCCCGACCTCGACGCGGTCGCCCTCGGCGACCTTGAGCGTGACGACCCCCATGAAGGGCGCGGCGATCTGACCGGGCTGCGCGGCATCGGCCTTCTCGGCCGTGGCCGCATCGACTGCGACCGCGCGATCGCGCACCGTGATCGGGCGCAACTGGCCGTTGAGGGTCGCCATGACGCTGCGCATGCCCTTCTCATCGGGCTCGCCGATGGCCTCGAGGCTCACGAGAAGGCTGACGCCCTGCTCGATCTCGATCGCATGCTCGACCCCCGACCGCAGGCCGTAGAGGTAGTCGGGCGTGGCGAGCACCGAGAGGTCTCCGTACTGCTCGCGCACCTGCAAGAACTGCTGCGTCGGCTGCGGGAACAGCAGCTGGTTAAGCATCAGTCGCCGCTCGTCGGTGCTGCCCGTGAGCTTCGCCCGCTGCTCATCGGTGAGGGGCGTCGTGCCGATCTTGACCGTGCGGCCCTCGAGGACCTTGCTGCGGAAGGGCTCGGGCCAGCCTCCCGGGAGGTCGCCGAGCTCGCCCGCCATGAAGCCGATCACCGAGTCGGGGATGTCGTAGTTCTGCGGGTTGGCTTCGAAGTCGGCCGGGTCGGCTCCCGCCGCCGCCATCTGCAGCGCGAGATCGCCCACGACCTTCGACGACGGGGTGACCTTGGTGGGGCGTCCGAGGATGCGGTTGGCGGCCGCGTACCAGTCCTCGATGACCTCGAAGCGGTCGCCGAGCCCGAGCGCGATCGCCTGCTGGCGCAGGTTCGACAGCTGCCCGCCCGGGATCTCGTGCGTGTACACGCGCCCGGTGGGGCCGGGCAGTCCCGACTCGAACGGCGCGTAGGCGCGGCGCACGGCCTCCCAGTACGGCTCGAGGTCGGCGACGGGGCCGAGTCCGAGCCCCGTGTCGCGCTCGGTGTGCTCGAGCGCCGCGACGAGGGCCGAGAGCGAGGGCTGCGAGGTCGTGCCCGCCATCGGTGCGCTCGCGGCATCCACGGCATCGGCCCCGGCCCGCGCCGCCGCGAGCAGCGTCGCGAGCTGCCCGCCCGCGGTGTCGTGCGTGTGCACGTGCACGGGCAGGTCGAAGCGCTCGCGCAGCGCGGCGACGAGGGTCTCGGCGGCACCCGCCCGCAGCAGCCCAGCCATGTCTTTGATGGCCAGGATGTGCGCGCCCGAGTCGACGATCTGCTCGGCGAGCCGCAGGTAGTAGTCGAGCGTGTAGAGGTCTTCTGCCGGGTCGAGCAGATCGCCCGAATAGCACATGGCGACCTCGGCGACGGTCGTTCCCGTCGCGAGCACCGCGTCGATCGCCGGGCGCATCTGGTCGACGTCGTTGAGGGCGTCGAAGATGCGGAAGATGTCGATGCCCGTCGCCGCGGCCTCGGCCACGAACGCGTCGGTCACCTCGGTGGGGTACGGCGTGTAGCCGACCGTGTTGCGGCCGCGCAGCAGCATCTGGATGGCCACGTTCGGCAGGGCCTCGCGCATCGCCGCGAGGCGCTGCCACGGGTCTTCGCCGAGGAACCGCAGGGCGACGTCATAGGTCGCCCCGCCCCAGGCCTCGACGCTCAGCAGCCCGGGCGTCATGCGGGCGACGTGCGGCATGACCCGCACGTGGTCGGCGGTGCGCACGCGGGTGGCGAGCAACGACTGGTGGGCATCCCGGAACGTCGTATCGGTGACGCCGAGGGCCGTCTGCTGGCGCAGCGCGCTCGCGAAGCCCTGCGGGCCGAGCGCGAGCAGTCGCTGGCGCGAGCCCTCGGGAGCCGCGGCCTCGAGGTCGACCACGGGCAGCTTGAGCGCCGGATCGATGACGCCCTCCCCCGCCCCGTTGGGCTGGTTGACCGTGACGTCGGCGAGCCAGTTGAGCACCTTCGTGCCGCGGTCTTTCGAGGGGTTGGTGCGCACGAGGTGCGGGCGCTCGTCGATGAACGAGGTGCTCAGGTCGCCGGCCTGGAACGCGGGGTCGTCGAGCACCGCCTGCAGGAACGGGATGTTGGTCGTGACGCCCCGGATGCGGAACTCGGCCAGCCCGCGGCGTGCGCGCGACACGGCCGAGGCGAAGTCGCGGCCCCGGCACGTCATCTTGGCGAGCATCGAGTCGAAGTGCGGCGAGATCTGAGCGCCCGATGCGACCGTGCCGCCGTCGAGGCGCACCCCCGCGCCACCCGGAGAGCGGTAGGTGGTGATCTTGCCCGTGTCGGGCCGGAACCCGCTCGCGGGGTCTTCGGTCGTGATGCGGCACTGCAGCGCCGCGCCGCGCAGGTGGATCTGGTCTTGCAACAGCCCCAGCTCGGCGAGCGACTGGCCGTAGGCGATGCGCATCTGCGACTGCACGAGATCGACGTCGGTGACCTCCTCGGTGACCGTGTGCTCGACCTGGATGCGCGGGTTCATCTCGATGAAGACGTGCTGGCCCGCGCGCTCACCCGCCGTATCGAGCAGGAACTCGACCGTGCCGGCGTTGACGTAGCCGATCGACTTCGCGAAGGCGACCGCATCGCGGTACATCTGCTGCCGGGTGCCCTCGTCGAGGTTGGGTGCGGGAGCGATCTCGACGACCTTCTGGTGGCGCCGCTGCACCGAGCAGTCTCGCTCGAAGAGGTGCACGGTCTCGCCCGTCGCGTCGGCGAGGATCTGCACCTCGATGTGGCGCGGACGCACGACGGCCTGCTCGACGAACATCGTGGGATCGCCGAAGGCGCTGTCGGCCTCGCGCATGGCGGCCTCGAGCGCGCCTCGCAGCTCGTCGCGGTGCTCGACCCGGCGCATGCCGCGGCCGCCGCCGCCCGCGACGGCCTTGGCGAAGATGGGGAACCCGATCTCGTCGGCCGCATCGAGCAGCACCTGGATATCGGTCGTCGCAGGACTCGACCGCAGCACGGGAACCCCCGCCGCGATGGCCTTCTCCTTCGCCGTGACCTTGTTGCCGGCCATCTCGAGCACCGAGCGGGGCGGGCCGATGAAGGCGATGCCGGCGTCGGCGGCGGCCTGGGCGAGATCGGGGTTCTCGCTGAGGAACCCGTACCCGGGGTAGATGGCGTCGGCGCCCGCGAGCTTTGCGACGCGGATGATCTCGGCCACATCAAGGTACGCGCGCACGGGATGCCCCGGCTCACCGATCTGGTAGGCCTCGTCGGCCTTCAGTCGGTGCATGGAGTTGCGGTCCTCGTAGGGGAACACCGCCACGGTCTTCGCGCCCAGTTCGTAGGCGGCGCGGAAGGCGCGGATGGCGATCTCTCCGCGGTTGGCGACAAGGATCTTCCGAAACATCGTGTCCTCTCGGAATCGGCCCGGGTGGGGGTCGACAGGGCTCCGGTGGTGGCGGGCCGAGGTCGGTGCGCGTGCGCGCTTCTCCACACTAGTGAAGGTAGGGTCGTTACTCGTGCACGTACTGAGCGTCAGCTCCCTCAAGGGGGGCGTGGGGAAGACGACGGTCACGCTGGGTCTGGCGTCGGCCGCCTTCTCGCGCGGCCTGCGCACGCTCGTGGTCGATCTCGATCCGCAGTCCGACGCGTCGACCGGCATGGATATCCAGGTCGCCGGGCACCTGACCGTGGCCGACGTGCTCGCGGCGCCCAAGGAGCGCACCGTGCGGCAGGCCATCGCCGCGAGCGGGTGGACCCGCGGGCGCCCCGGCACGGTCGACGTCATGATCGGCAGCCCGAGCGCGATCAACTTCGACGGACCGCACCCGAGCATCCGTGAAATCTGGAAGCTCGAAGAGGCGCTCGCGCATGTCGAGGCCGACTACGACCTCGTGCTCGTCGACTGCGCCCCCTCGCTCAACGCGCTCACGCGCACGGCCTGGGCGGCGAGCGACCGGGTCGTCGTCGTCACCGAGCCCGGCCTCTTCTCGGTGGCGGCCGCCGACCGCGCCCTGCGCGCGATCGAAGAAATCCGTCGCGGCCTCTCCCCTCGTCTGCAGCCGCTCGGCATCATCGTCAACCGCGCGCGGGTGCAGTCGCTCGAGCACCAGTTCCGCATCAAAGAGCTGCGCGACATGTTCGGCCCGCTCGTGCTCGCGCCGCAGCTGCCCGAGCGCACGTCGCTGCAGCAGGCGCAGGGCGCCGCGAAGCCCCTGCACGTCTGGCCGGGCGACAGCGCTCAAGAGATGGCGCGCAACTTCGACCAGTTGCTCGACCGCATCATGCGCACCGCCAAGATGGGCGAGTACGCAACACCCTAAGAAGCGCGCGTCGCCCGTCGCGCCGCGAGCTCGTCGCTCGGGTCGGCCGCAGGGGTCGAGTCGAGCTCGACGAGCGAGCTCTCGACCTCGCGCAGCACCTTGCCGACGGCGATGCCGAAGACGCCCTGGCCGCGGCTGACGAGGTCGATGACCTCGTCGTCGCTCGTGCACAGGTAGACGCTCGCGCCGTCGCTCATGAGGGTCGTCTGCGCGAGATCGTTGACGCCCGCCTCGCGCAGCTGGTTGACGGCCGTGCGGATCTGCTGCAGCGAGATGCCGGTGTCGAGCAGGCGCTTGACGAGCTTGAGAACGAGGATGTCGCGAAAGCCGTACAACCGCTGCGTGCCCGAACCCGCGGCTCCGCGCACGGTGGGCTCGACCAGCTCGGTGCGGGCCCAGTAGTCGAGCTGGCGGTAGGAGATGCCGGCAGCGCGGGCGGCGACGGCCCCGCGGTAGCCCGCCTGGTCGTCGAGCTCGGGAAGCCCGTCGGTGAAGAGGAGCCCGAGGTCGTAGCGCTCGTCGCGGTTGTCAGCGTCGGTCATGACCCCTACCTAACCTTCATCGTTAACGTGACAGTTGGTGCCACGCCGTTCAGAGTAGCGAGCCGCCTCACGTCGACAGGAGACATCCGCTCGAACACCTCGGCGTGTCGGGCCCGACTACGACTGTAGCTTGCCGAGGGCCGATCGGATGAGACTCGAACGCACCACTTCGAGCTGCCCGGCGATCTCGCGCGCCAGTTCGGCCGCCTTCGCACGGCTCGAGGGGTCGTTGCGGCGCGAGACGGGGATGAGCGCGCTCTCGATGAGGCCCAGTTCGCGCTCCGCCGCGGCACGGAAGCCCCGCAGATGGCGCGGCTCGATGCCCGAGCGCTGCAGCTCGACGAGGGCGCGCAGCACGTGCACGGCATCCTCACCGTAGGTGTCGGCCGCCGCCAGCAGCGAGGCCGAGATGGCATCGGTCAGCAGGGTCGGGCTCGCCCCGGCCTCGCGGGCGAGCTCGCCGCGCGTGTAGCGCCGCTCGGTGGCGAGGATGGTCGTCGGCACCGCGCCACTCGCCAGCAGCGGGGGCGTGCGCCCCGCCTCGATGTCGTCGAGGTACCCGCGGATGACCTTGAGGCGCAAGAAGTGGTCGCGCTGCATCGTCAGGATGAAGCGCAGCCGGTCGACGTCGGCGGCCGAGAACTTGCGATACCCCGACTCGGTGCGCGTCGGGGAGACGAGCTGCTGCTCTTCGAGGAATCGCAGCTTCGACGGCGTGAGGTCGGGGAACTCGGGGCTCAGCTTGGCGAGCACCTGGCCGATGCTCAGCAGGCCGCCGGCCGTCGACGGACGGGACGCGGCGGCGGACCGCGCCGCCATCAGGCGCCCGCGGCGAGATCGATGCGCGATGCGTAGAACGTGAGGTGGAACTTGCCCACCTGCACCTCGCAGCCGTCGACGAGGGCGACCGTGTCGGCGATGCGATCGCCGCCCATGAAGGTGCCGTTGAGCGAGCCGAGGTCGCGCACCGCGAACTGCGTGCCCTGCCGCAGGAACGCCGCGTGCTTGCGCGAGACGGTCACATCGTCGAGGAAGATGTCGGCTTCAGGATGCCGGCCCGCGACCGTCACGTCGGCATCGAGCAGGAACCGCGCACCCGCGGTGGGCCCCCGGCGCACGATCAGCAGTGCGGAACCCGAGGGCAGCGCGCCGATGACCTCGTGCTCTTCGGTGTTGACGCCGGCTTCGAGCGCGGCGAGCTGCGCCGCGAACTCGGGCCCGTAGTGCACCGTCGTCTCGTGCGGGCGGTATTCGCCCGGGGTCGCGCTGTCGCGCGCGTCGGGCGGGGTGTCAGCCATCCGTCGACCTCCTTCGATCGCCCAGCGTATCCGATGCGCGCGAGGCTCTCGGCGGGCCGGCCGTGAGCTCGAGGGTCTGCCGCAGGTAGAGGATGCCCGCCCACCAGTAGAGGAACGCCCCCCACAGCGTGAATGCCCAGCCGATGGGGTCGCTCACGGCTTGCACGGCGGGGAAGGCCTGACCGAGCACGAGGATCGGGAGCGCGTAGAACAGGGCGAAGGTCGCGAGCTTGCCGAGGTGGTGAACGGGCAGCGGGCCGTAGCCGTGCTGGGCGAGCACGAGCCCGAGCACCGCCAGGAACACGTCGCGGCCCACGATGACGGCGACGACCCACCACGGCACGACCTCGCGCACGGCGAGCGCGATGACCGCAGCGAAGATGAACAGGCGGTCGGCCGCGGGGTCGAGCAGCTGCCCGAGCTTGGTGATCTGCGAGAACCGGCGCGCGATGATGCCGTCGAGGAAGTCGCTGAGGCTCGAGACGATGATGACGACGAGCGCCGCGAGGTCGAGCTCGAGCAGCACGAGCACGAGGAAGACCGGCACGAGCAGGATGCGCAGGGCGCTCAGCGCGTTCGGAACCGTGAGCACGCGGTCGCTCACGACCGGCTCAGCGGGTCGAGGAGTGCTCAGGGGCTCCGACACGAGCCAAGTCTAGTGAGGCCGGCGGGCACGCGAGCGGGGCATCCGGCGATACCCTGTCGGCCATGGACACTGTCGTCATCGTGCTCGGCATCGCCGCCGGGGTCAGCCTGTTCACCTGGGTCGCGTCGCTGCTGACGGGCGATCATTCGTGGGTCGATCGCCTCTGGTCGATCGTGCCGGTGGTCTACGTCGCCGTCTTCTGGGCTGCCACCGGGTTCACGGATGCCCGGCTGACGATCATGACCGTGCTGGTCGCCCTCTGGGGCGCGCGGCTGACCTTCAACTTCGCGCGCAAGGGCGGGTACAGCGGGGTCGAAGACTACCGCTGGCCGATCTTGCGCGCGCGCATGAGCGCGGGCCAGTTCCAGGTGTTCAACCTGCTCTTCATCGTGCTCTTCCAGAACGCCCTGCTGCTGCTCATCGCCCTGCCCGCGCTCGTGGCGTACGAGAACCAGGCCGTGCCGGTCGGCGCGCTCGACCTCGGGCTCGCCGCGCTGTTCCTGATACTGCTCATCGGCGAGTTCGTGGCCGATCAGCAGCAGTGGAGCTTTCACCAGGCGAAGAAGGCGGCGATCGCCGAGGGCCGCGAGCCCGCGGAGCGCTTCGTGACGACGGGGCTCTGGCGGTTCAGCCGCCACCCGAACTTCTTCTTCGAGCAGGCGCAGTGGTGGGTGTTCTATGCCATGGGTGCCGCCGCCCTGGGCGCGGCGCTGCACTGGACCCTCGTGGGGCCCGTGCTGCTCACCGCGCTCTTCATCGGATCGACCATCTTCACCGAATCGATCACGGCGTCGAAGTACCCCGAGTACGCGCAGTACCAGCGGCGCACCTCGATGCTCATCCCGTGGATTCCCCGAGAGCCTCGTGGCGCTGCGGCCGATGCTCCCGCCGCGTGATTAGCATCGCGCCCATGTCGTGCATCCGGTTCAACACTCCCGCCCAGCGGCGCCAGCTCGCGGCTGACGCCCCCGCCATGCGCCCCTCCGACGACCCCGTCGCGCAGTTCCTCTCCCCCGCCGTGACGGCCTCGAAGGTCGCGCGCATCCGGCGCCTCGCCGCCGACCCGAACCCGAAGATCCGCGAGAGTGCCGCCCTGTCGTACCACGCGCCCGTCGAGATCTACGAGGCGCTGTCGCGCGACCCCGACGCCGGTGTGCGGGCGTGCATCGCCAAGAACGAGCACGTTCCGTGCGACATCTTGAGCCGTCTCGCGACCGACCCCGACGAGCGCGTGCGCGGGTTCGTGGCGCTCAACTACTTCGTGCCGGCCGACGCGATGACCGCGCTCGCCGACGACCCGAGCGCCGTCGTGCGCGGGCTCGTCGACTGGAAGACGAAGCTCGCGGCCGAGGAGGGCGCCGTCGCACCCGAGCTGGTCGCCGCGCGCTAGTCGCGCGAGCGGAACCGGCCCGAGGTCGCCAGCCGATCGGGCAGCACGCGCGCGAGCGCCGCGACGATGCGGTACCGAACGGTCGGAATCACGACCGAGCGACCGCGATCGATCGCGCGCAGGGCGAGCCGCACCAGCTGCGGCGCCTGCAGCCAGAGGAACGACGGGATGCCCTCGGTGCTGACCGCCATGCGGTCGTGGAACTCGGTGCGCACGAAGCCGGGGCACACGGCCGTCACGTTCACCCCGCGTGGTCGGTAGACGATGTTGGCTCCGCGGGCGAACATCACGGCCCAGGCCTTCGCCGCCGAGTAGGTGCCGCGCGGGGTGAACGCCGCGACGCTCGCGATGAGCACGATGCGACCGCGTCCGCGCGCGAGCATGCCCCGCAGCGCCGTCTGCGTCAGCTGCAGCGGCACCGTCACGTGGATGTCGAGGTGGCGCTTCTCGACGTCGAACGGGTTCTCGTCGAGCTCGCCCCGGATGCCGTAGCCGGCGTTGTTGACGAGCAGGTCGACCGGTCTGCGGTCGTCGGCCAACCGACGATCGACCGCGGCGAGCCCCTCGGGCGCGAGCAGGTCGGCCGGGAGCGCCTCGACCCGCACGCCGAACGCGTGCTGCAAGGCTGCCGCGGTCGCCGCGAGACGGTCGGCGTCGCGCGCGACGATCACGAGATCGTTGCCGCGCGCGGCGAGCTGGCGGGCGAACTCGGCGCCGATGCCGGCGGTGGCTCCGGTGATGAGGGCGGTGGGCATGTCTCCACGCTAACCCGCGGCGCCGCGGGCCTCGTACGCTGGGGGGATGAGCTCAGCGACCGGCGTGCGCGTCGATGCCTACGTCTGGGCCATCCGGCTGTTCGCGACGCGCTCGGCGGCGACCGCCGCGTGCAAGGCCGGGCACATCAAGGTCAATGACGCCTCGGCGAAGCCCGCCCAGGTGGTGCGCGTCGGCGACCAGGTGCGCGCGCTCACGCCCGGGGGCGAGCGCATCGTCGTCGTCACCGGGCTTATCACCAAGCGCACGAGCGCCCCGTTGGCCGCGCTCAACTACGACGACCGCACTCCCCCGCCCCTCCCGAAGGAGGAGCGCCCGGCGACCGTGCTGCGCGAGCGCGGCGCGGGCCGGCCGACGAAGCGCGACCGGCGGCTCATCGAGCGGCTGCGCGGCCGCGGGGGCACGCCGGACGAGCTCGACTGATCGAGCCCGCGGCGGGCATCCTCAGGCCAGATCGAGGGCCGCGAGCGAGGCGCGGATCGTCTCGGTCGAGGCGTGCAGGGCGCGCTCTTCGTCGGCCGAGAAGGGCACGTCGATGACGCGCGACACCCCGGCGGCGTCGACGACGCTCGGCACCGAGAGCGCGACGCCGCTGACCCCGCGGTAGTCGTCGAGCACCGAGCTGACGGGCAGAACCGCACCCTCGTCGTTGAGCACGGCCTCGACGATGCGCGCACCCGAGAGGCCGATCGCGTAGTTCGTGGCGCCCTTGCCCTCGATGACCTTGTAGGCCGCGGTCTTGACCTCGTAGGCGATGCGGTCGAGCTCTTCGACGCTGAGCGTCTCGCCCGCGTCGTCGGTCCACTCGCGGATGGGGATCGGGCCGATGCGGCTCTGCGACCACAGCGGGAACTCGCTGTCGCCGTGCTCGCCGACGATCATGGCGTGGATGCTCGACGGAGCCAGCCCCAGGCGCTCGGCCAGGCGCCACCGCAGCCGGGAGCTGTCGAGCACCGTGCCGCTCGAGAACACGCGGCCGGCCGGCAGGCCGCTGAAGCGCTGGGCGGCGACCGCGAGCACATCGCAGGGGTTCGTCACGAGCACGTAGACCGCGTCGGGGGCGCGTTCGACGAGCTGGGGCATGAGGGATCGCAGGATGCCGACGTTGACCCCCGCGAGATCGAGGCGGCTCTGCCCGGGGTGCTGCTTGGCCCCCGCCGTCACGACGACGACGTTCGCGCCCGCGATCACGTCGAGGTCGGCGCCGCCCGAGATCGTGCTCGATCCCGTGAAGGGCGTGCCGTGCGCGAGGTCGAGCACCTCGGCCTCGACGCGCGGGGCGTCGATGTCGTAGAGCACGACCTCGCGGGCCGAGCCGCGGATGAGGGAGGCGTAGGCGAGCGAGGAGCCGACGGCCCCGGCGCCGATGATGGCCAGGCGGGAGTTCTCGATGACAGGCATGCGCTCAGCCTGTCGGAGTCGTGGTCGTCGCGCCAGGGCCGTTCGGCCTGCGTCCCCCGCGATCGACACCGGCCGCATCAGGGTCGAACGGCACTGTCGCGCGACGATCACGGCTGCCTAGCCTGAGGGCACCACCGCTCGTCAGGAGAGAACCGTGAAGCTCGTCATCATCGGCGGAGTCGCCGCCGGAGCATCCATCGCCGCCCGTGCCCGCCGTCTCGACGAGTTCGCCGAGATCATCGTTCTCGAGCGCGGCCACCACGTGTCGTTCGCCAACTGCGGCCTGCCGTACCACATCGGCGGCGTCATCACCGATCGCAGCCGGCTGCTCGTGCAGACCCCCGAGAGCCTGCGCGAGGCGCTCGACCTCGACGTGCGCATCGGGCAGGAGGTCGTCGCGATCGACCGGTCGGTGAAGACCGTGACGGTGCGCCGCGTCGACGACGGCACCGAGTACACCGAGTCGTACGACGCCCTCGCGCTGACGCCGGGCGCCGAGGCGATCCGCCCGCCGATCCCCGGCATCGAGCTGCCGGGCGTGCACGTGCTGCGCCGCATGGGCGACATGGACAAGATCAAGGCCCGACTGGATGCCCTGCTCGCCGAGGCGGCCGCCGGCCGCCGCGGCCCCGTGCGCGCGGTCGTGATCGGCGCGGGCTACATCGGGCTCGAGATGGCCGAGAACCTGCGGCACCGCGGTGCCGAGGTCGATGTCGTGGAGCGCGCCGACCAGATCCTCCCCCCGCTCGATCACGAGCTCTCGGTGCCCGTTGAGTCGCACCTGCGCAGCCGCGGGGTCGCCGTGCACCTCGAGACCGGGGCGGCAGCGCTGCGCGAGGCAGCGGGCGGACTCGACGTCGAGCTCACCAGTCACACGGTGCTGCACGCCGACCTGGTGATCCTCTCGGCCGGGGTACGACCGAACACCGACCTCGCCCGGGCGGCGGGCCTCGAGCTCGGCCCGCACGGCGGCATCGCCGTCGACACGCGCATGCGAACCTCCGACCCGCACATCTGGGCGGCCGGCGACTCGGTCGAGACGCCCGGCGCCGTGCTGCCCGGCACAGCGCTCGCCCCGCTCGCGGGCCCGGCCAACCGTCAGGCGCGTGTCGCGGCTGAGAACATCTGCGGCCGCGACACCGAGTACCGCTCGACGCAGGGCACCTCGATCGTGAAGGTCTTCGACATGGTCGCGGGCGGTACGGGGGCCACACAGCGGCAGCTCATCGCCGCAGGCATCGCGCACCCCGCCGTGCACGTGCACCCCTCGGGGCACGCCGGCTACTACCCCGGCACGGCGATGATGCACCTCAAGCTCGTCTTCGACCCCGAGAGCGGGCGCGTGCTCGGCGGCCAGGTCGCGGGCTTCGACGGCGTCGACAAGCGCCTCGACGTGCTCGCCACCGCGGTCCGCATGGGCATGACGGTGTTCGACCTCGAAGAGCTCGAGCTCGCCTACGCTCCCCCGTTCGGCTCGGCGAAAGACCCGATCAACATGGCCGGGTTCGTGGCGAGCAACGTCGTGCGCGGCGATCTCGACCTCTGGTACGCCGAGGACTACCCGGCGGCCGTCGAGGGGGCGCGCATCATCGACGTGCGCACGCCCGAGGAGTTCGGCATCTGGCACCTGCCGGGGGCCGAGAACGTGCCGCTCGCGACGCTGCGGAACGTCTGCGGCGACTGGGATACGAGCACCCCGATCCGGCTGTACTGCGCCGTGGGCTTCCGCTCCTACCTGGCCTACCGGGCGCTGCGGCAGCGCGGCTTCACCGACCTCAAGACCCTCTCGGGCGGCTCGACCACGTTCCGCTCGTGGCACGAGCTCGACGAGGCCGACGTTCCCGCGCGTCGCGACGCGATCGAGAACTACGCCGAAACGCACTCGCTGTTCGCGCTCGCCCCCACCGGAATCGGCGCATCCATCGACCTCGACTGCACGGGGCTCGCCTGCCCCGGCCCGATCATGAAGCTCGCCGAGGCGGCGGCCGCGGCCGATGCCGGCGACGAGATCACGGTGCACGTGAGCGACCCCGGCTTCGCGGCGGATGCTCCCGCCTGGGTCAAGCGCAACGGCCACGAGCTCGTCTCGATCGAGCCGGAGGGCCCCGGCTACGTGGCCGTCATCCGCAAGGGCGGCGCGGGGGCGATGGCCTCGGCACGACCGACAGGCGGCGCGACCGTCGCGGGGCCGGGCAAGACCTCGTTCGTCGTGTTCTCGGGCGACATGGACAAGGTGCTCGCCTCGTTCATCATCGCCAACGGCGCGCTCGCGATGGGCGAGGAGGTCTCGATGTTCTTCACGTTCTGGGGGCTCAACGCCCTGCGGCGCGAGCAGCCCCCGAAGCGGCAGAAGAAGCTCATGGACCGCATGTTCGGCATGATGATGCCCTCGGGCGCGAACGACCTGCCCCTCTCGACCATGAACATGGCCGGCATGGGCCCGCTCATGATCAAGAGCGTCATGACGCAGCACAACGTGCCCTCGCTGCCCGAGCTCATCGCCTCGGCGCAGGCGGGCGGGGCGCGCCTCATCGGCTGCACCATGACGATGGACCTGCTGGGCATCGCGCAGAGCGACCTGCTCGACGGGGTCGAGCTGGGGGGCGTCGCGACCTTCCTCGGCGAGGCGTCGGAGTCGACGACGACGCTGTTCATCTGAGCACGCGCCGGGGGCGGTGCGCGCGAGGCCGCGTGACCTAGCATCGGGGCATGAGCGACGATGCCCCGCCCCCCGTCATCCCCGTCGGCGGCATGCCGACGCGCTCGGGCTCGGTCGCCCGCGTGCTGCTGCTGAGCGCCCTCGTCGGCCTCGCGATCGTCGGCCTCGCCTTCCAGCTCGGCATCGGCGACACGGTCTTCGCGCGCCCGGGCGAGCTCCTGCTGCTCTACATCGACGTCGCCCCCGTGCTGTGGTTCGCGGCGGCGGCGGTGCTGCTGTCGGTGTTCCGCTGGCAGTCGATCGACCAGCGGTTCCGGTGGGTGGCGCTGGCCGCCGTGGTGGCTGTCGTCGTGTCGATCATCGTGCGCCTGACCCTTCTGCAGCAGTCGCTGCTCGTCGCGCTGCTCGAGCCCTTCACCCTCGGGTTCCTCGCCGTCGTCGGCGCCGCGATCGCGTTCACGCGCACACGCGTGCGGCGTCTCGCGCGCGGCACCGAGGCGGGCATCACGCTCACGGGCATCGGCCTGGGCTTCGCGCTCGTCGGTGTCGGGCTCGCCATCGGGGCGCTGCGCGTCGCCCTCACGGGGCCGCCGGTGCCGCCCGGTGCCGTCTCGCGCTACATCGAGACCTCGCCCACGACGGGCCTGCTCGTCGCCGCGACGATGCTCATGATCGCGGGGCTGTTCTGGCTCACCGACCGCACGCGCAACCGATGAGCGGCGCGAAGCCCGTCATCCTCGATGTCGACACCGGGGTCGACGACGCCCTCGCCATCCTGCTCGCCGTGCGGCACCCGGCCCTCGACGTGCGCGCGATCACGTGCACGGGCGGCAACGCGCCGCTCGCCCAGGTGGTGACGAACACGCTCCGAGTGCTGGATGCGGCCGGCGCCGGCCCTACCCCTGTCGCCGCCGGCGCGCACCGCCCCCTGCTCGAGGCGCCGCAGCACGCCGCCGCCATCCACGGATCCGACGGCCTGGCCGACCTCGGGCTGCCCGACTCGGGCCGCACGCCCGAGCCCGTGCACGCCGTCGAGCTGCTGCGCCGCGCGCTCGCGGACTCGGAGGAGCCGCTTACGATCATCAGCCTCGCGCCGCTCACGAACATCGCCCTGCTGCTGCGCACGCACCCCGAGGTGATCGACCGCATCGAGCGCGTCGTCATGATGGGCGGCGCGGTCGGCACGGGCAACGCGACGGCCGCGGCCGAGTTCAACGTGTGGCACGACCCCGAGGCGGCCGCGATCGTGCTCGGCGCAGGCCTCGACGTGCTCATGTACGGCCTCGAGCCCTTCTACTGCGTGGGCGTCTCGCACGACGACGTGCGGCGGCTGCTCGCCGCCGAGGGCGCGGCCCCGCGGCTCGCGGGCGCGCTGCTGACCCACCTCATCGGCATCGACGCGACCGAGGAGCGCGTGGCCGACGACCGCGTCGCGATCGGCGACGCCGGGGCCGTGTGCGCCGCGATCGATCCCGCCCCTCTCGTGACGCGCGTCGCGCCCGTCGAGGTCGCGCTCGCGCCGGGGGCGACGCGCGGGCAGACGATCGTCGACCTGCGCACGATGGTGGGCGCCGACATCTCCGCCGCCCGCGACGCCCTGCCGGCGACCGTCGTGCTGGACGTCGACTCCGAGCCCTACCGGCGGCTCTTCCTCGACGCCCTGCTCGGCCCGTGAGCGACGTCGTCGCGCTGCTGCGCGCGGCCCTCGGCGACGCCGTCTCGACCGAGTCCGGCGCGCTCGAGGCGGCGCGCGCCGACAAGTCGGGCCAGCGCACCGCCGCCGCGCCGCTCGCGGTCGTCACGGCCCGCACGGTCGAGCACGTGCAGGCCGCGCTGCGGCTCGCGCACGAACACCGCGTGCCCGTCGTGCCGCGCGGCGCCGGCACGGGGCTCACGGGCGGGGCCATGGCCGGCACGGGCGAGCTCGTGCTCTCGACGGCAGCCATGACCCGCATTCTCGAGATCAACGAGGCCGACCAGGTGGCGGTGGTCGAGCCGGGCATCCTGAACGCCGACCTCAATCGCGCTCTCGAACCGCTCGGGCTGCGCTGGGCGCCCGACCCCGCGAGCCGCGAGATCTCGAGCGTCGGCGGCAACATCGCGACGAACGCGGGTGGGCTGCTGTGCGCCAAGTACGGCGTGACGCGCGAGGCCGTTCTCGGGCTCGACGTCGTGCTCGCCGACGGCACGCTCATGCGCCTCGGGCACCGCACCATCAAGGGAGTGACGGGCCTCGACCTCACGGCGCTCATGATCGGCTCGGAAGGCACGCTCGGTGTCATCGTCGGCGCGACCCTCACGCTCACCCCGCTGCCGACCGGGGTGGTCGCGACGATCGGCGCCACCTTCTCGACGATCGAGCAGGCCGCCGCGGCCTCGGCGGCGATCACGGCGGCGCGCATCCGCCCCGCCGCGATGGAGCTCATCGATCCCGTCGCCCTCGCCGCCATCCTGCGGCACCTCGGCCTGCCCGACGACGCCCCCGGCACCGCGCACCTGCTCGTGCAGACCGACGGCGGGGCCGCCGAGGAGGAGGCCCGTGCGGCGCTCGCGATCATCACGGCGCTCGGCGGCACCGCGAGCATGACGACCGACCCCGACGAGGGCGAACGGATGCTCGCCGTGCGCCGCGCCATGCACCCCGCCATGGAGGCTCTCGGTCAGGTGCTCATCGAAGACATCGCCGTGCCGCGCTCGCAGCTGCCCGCCATGTTCGCGGCCATCCGGCAGGTCGGCGAGCGGCACGGCATCGTCATCCCGACCGTCGCGCACGCGGGCGACGGCAACCTGCACCCCAACCTCGTCTACGAGGGCGACAAGGTGCCCGATGGGGTGTGGGCCGCGGCGGGCGAGCTCTTCGAGGCCGCCCTCGCGCTCGGCGGCACCCTCACGGGCGAGCATGGCATCGGCACGCTCAAGCGCCGCTGGCTCGCCGACGAGCTCGGCGACGAGCAGGTGGCGCTGCAGCGGCGCCTCAAGGCCGCCTTCGACCCGCGGGGCATCCTCAACCCCGGCAAGGTCTTCTAGCCCGCGAGCACCGCGACGTACACGCCGTTGCGCGAGGTTCCGCCCGCGATCGGGTTGTCGAAGGCGACCGTGTGCCCCGCGACCTGGGCGAAGACCGCGCGCAGCGACGCGAGGAACGACTCCTCGGGCGGGTCGTCTGACCACAGGGCGAAGACGCCCCCGGGCCGCAGGTGCGCGGCGAGCCGACGCAGCCCCTCGACCGTGTACAGGTCGGCGTGCGAGGGGTCGAGCGTGAACGTCGGCGAGTGGTCGACATCGAGCAGGATGGCGTCGAGCCGCACGGGCAGAGGCCCGGCCGCATCCGGCGCCGCGCGCATGAGGGCGAAGAAGTCGGCGTGCACGAGCCGCGTGCGCTCGTCGTCGACGAGCAGCCCCGACACCGGCAGCAGGCGGCGCTCGTGCCAGTCGATGACGGCGGGCAGGGCATCCACGACCGTCATCGTCGCGACGCGCGCATCGCGCAGGGCCGCCACGGCGGTGTAGCCGAGCCCGAGCCCGCCGACGACGATGTCGAGCGCGTCGCGGCCCGCGGGCACGGCGGCGAGGCCGAGGTCGCTCAGGGCCTCCTCGGCCACCGTGAACAGGCTCGACATGAGGTACTCGTCGCCGAGCTTCACCTCGAAGACATCGACGCCGACCGCGGGTTCGTGCCGACGCCGAAGAGTGAGCTCGCCCATGGGCGTCTGCTCATGGGCGAGCTCTTCGAACCGCAGCATCAGGCGATGCGGATCATCTTCTTGTTGACGAACTCGTCGATGCCGAGCGTGCCGAGCTCGCGGCCCGAGCCCGAGCGCTTGATGCCGCCGAAGGGCAACTCGGGGCTGTCGGCCAGCACGCAGTTGACGTAGACCATGCCGGCGTCGATCTTGTCGGCGACGCGCGCGGCCTGGGCCTGGTCGGTCGTGAACAGGTACGAGCCGAGGCCGAACGGGGTGTCGTTCGCGAGCTCGACGGCCTCGTCTTCGTTGCGCACCTTGAAGACCTGGGCGACGGGGCCGAAGAACTCTTCGTAGTAGGCGTCGTTGCCGGGCTTGACGTCGGCGAGCACGGTCGAGGTGAAGAAGTTGCCCTCGCGCGTGCCGCCCGTGAGCACCGTGGCGCCGCCCGCGACCGCGCGCTTGACCTGGTCTTCGAGACCCTCGGCGGCGCTGCTCGACGAGAGCGGGCCGTAGGCGCCGCCCTCGACCATGGGGTCGCTCGCCTGCGTGCCCGACATGGCCGCGACGAACTTCTCGAGGAAGGCGTCGTAGAGATCTTCCACCACGATGAAGCGCTTGGCACCGTTGCACGACTGGCCGCTGTTGTCGAGGCGCGCGTTCGCCGCCATCTCGACGGTCGCATCGAGGTCGTCGGTGCTCAGCAGGATGAAGGGGTCGCTGCCGCCCAGCTCGAGCACGACCTTCTTGAGGTGCCGGCCCGCCTGCTCGGCGACCGCCGCTCCGGCGCGCTCCGAGCCGGTGAGCGAGACGCCCTGCACGCGGGGGTCGGCGATGATCGTGCCGACCTGGTCGGTCGTCGCGTAGATGTTCGTGTAGGCGCCGACCGGGAACCCGGCCTCGGCGAAGATCTCGTGGATCGCCATGGCCGACTCGGGGCACTGCGCGGCGTGCTTGAGCAGGATGGTGTTGCCGAGGATGATGTTGGGGCCGGCGAAGCGCGCGACCTGGTAGTACGGGAAGTTCCAGGGCATGATGCCGAGCAGCACGCCCATGGCGCTCTTGCGGATGAACGCCGAGCCCTCGCTGCCCTCCGCGAGCGCGATGGGCTCGTCCTTCAGCAGCTCGGGGCCGTTGTCGGCGTAGTACTGGTAGATGTCGGCAGAGAAGTCGACCTCGCCGAGGGCGTCGCCGATCGGCTTACCCATCTCGCGCACGATGATCTCGGCGAGGTGCTGACGGCGCTGGCGGTGCAGGTCGGCGACCTTCGCGATGAGCTCGGCGCGCTCCTCGACGGTCGTCGAGCGCGACCAGCCGCGGTAGGCGGTGAACGCGCCGTCGATCGCGGCGGCGACGTCGGCGTCGGTCGCGGTCGGGTACGACCGGAGCATCTCGCCGGTGGCCGGGTTGATCACTGCGTACTTGCTCATGGGGGGCTCCTCGTTGATTCGATGGTGCACGCGGCGCTCTCCTGTTCGCGGTGGCCGCGGTGCGCACGTGCGCCCAGCCTAGGGTCAGGCGAGGGCGCCACGCATCGCCACGGTGGAGATTCCCGGCGCATTCTTCGCCAGACCGTACAGCGCATCTCCACGCCGTCTACAGTGGCCGTCATGAGGCGCGTGCGCGGGGTCGTGAGCGAGCTGCTTGCGGGGGCGGCGCTCGTGCCCCGCGGCTTCGGCTTCTGGCGCCGGCGGCCCGGCGTCATGGCGCTCGGCATGGTGCCCGCCGTCATCGCCGCCGCGCTCATCGGTAGCGTGCTCATCGCCCTCGGGCTCAACGTCGAGGCCCTCGCGCAGGCGATCACGCCCTTCGCCGACGGGTGGGCCGAGCGCGATCGCGGCGTGCTGCGCACCCTGCTCGCGCTCGTGATCGTGGCCGGGGCGATCATCGGCACGGTCTACACCTTCACGACCCTCACGCTGCTCATCGGCGACCCGTTCTACGAGCGCATCTGGCGGGCGGCAGAGGGCGAGCTCGGCGAGTTCACGCCCTCGCCCCTGCGGTTCTGGCGCTCGCTCGGCGACGGCCTACTGCTCGTGCTGCGCGCGATGGGCTTCGCCCTCATCACCTGGATCGTCGGGCTCATCCCCGTCGTCGGCTCGGTGACCGCGGCCGTGCTCGGCCCGGTGCTCGCGGGGCACCTCATCGCGCGCGAGCTCACCACCCGGCCGTTCGAGGCGCGCGGCATCACGGCGTCGGAGCGCGCCCGCCTGCTGCGCGGGTCGCGCGCCCGCGAACTGGGCTTCGGCATCGCGACGCAGCTGTTCTTCCTCATCCCCGGCGGCGCCATCGCCGTGATGCCCGCGGCCGTCGTCGGAGCGACGCGACTCGCGCGATCGGTGATCGAGCGGGCCCAGCCCGCGGCACCCGCGCCCGAGCCCTCGGCCGACTAGCCGCGCGGGGCGCGCAGCCACGCGCGCAGGGCCGCGCCGTGCTCGTCGATCGCGGGTGGCGCCGTCGGCGGGGCCGGCGCGAAGGCCGAGTAGCGCACGGGGTGCGCGAGCTGCTCCGGATGCTCCGGCCCCACCCCCACGGTCGGCTCGAGCCCGAGCCTGCGGGCGAGCGCGAGCGCCCCGTCGATGCTGTTCACGGTGCCGGCGGGCACCCCGGCGCCGAGCATCCGGGCCGCCCACACTGCGGCGTCGTCGGCGGCCAGCAGCGCCTCGAGCGCGGCCTGCAGGGCGTCGCGGTGCTCGACCCGCGCGGGGTTGGTCGCGAAGCGCGGGTCGCGCGCGAGCCCCGGATCGCCCAGCACCGCGCACAGGGCCGCGAACTGCGCGTCGTTGCCCACCGCCACGGCGATGAGCTCGTCGCGGCAGCGCAGCGTCTCGTAGGGGGCGATCGAGGGGTGCCGGTTGCCGAGGGCGCGCGGCGCGACCCCCGTGGCGAGGTACGAGCCGGCCTGGTTGGCGAGCGAGGCGATGAGGCTCGAGAGCAGCGCCACCTCGACGTGCTGACCGGCGCCCGAGCGCTCGCGGTGCAGCAGCGCGGCGAGCACCCCCATGACGGCGTGGTTCGCGGCGAGCAGGTCGACCATCGCCACGCCGACCTTGCGGGGTTCTGCCCCGGGGTCGCCCGTGATGCTCATGAGCCCACCGACGGCCTGCACGAGAAAGTCGTAGCCGGGCATCGCCGCCCCCTCGCCGCTCGAGCCGAAGCCCGTGATCGAGCAGTAGACGGCGCGGGGGTTGCGCGCGAGCACGCTCGCCGCATCGAGGCCAAAGCGGTCGAGGGCGCCCGTGCGGTAGTTCTCGAGCACGATGTCGGCGCGGTCGACGAGCTCGCGCGCGAGGGCGAGGTCGTCGGCATCGGCGAAGTCGAGGGCGATCGACTGCTTCGAACGGTTGGCGGCCTCGAAGTAGGCGCTCGACGATCCTGCCCACGGCGGCCCCCACGCGCGGGTCTCGTCGCCCGCGCCGGGGCGCTCGACCTTGATGACGCGCGCGCCCAGGTCGGCGAGCATGACGGCGGCGGTCGGGCCGGCGAGCACGCGGCTGAGGTCGGCCACGAGCATCCCGTCGAGGGGTCGGATCATGCGCCTACTGTACAAGTGGACAAAAGGCGGGGCGCGCGGCACGATGAGGTTGTTCCCGGAAGGACCGTCATGACCGACTCCCCGCTCGACCTCATCGGCTTCGACGCGCTGCTGAGCGCCGACGAGCGCGCGACGCGCGACCGCGTGCGCGCCTACGTCGACGCCGAGCTGCGCCCGCACATCGCCGAGTGGTACGACGCCGGGGTCTTCCCGACCGAGATCATCAAGCCGATGGGCGCGCTCGGCCTGCTCGGCATGCACCTGCAGGGCTATGGCTGCGCCGGTCGCTCGGCGGTCGAGTACGGGCTCGCCGCCGCCGAGCTCGAGGCGGGCGACTCGGGACTGCGCACCTTCGTCTCGGTGCAGGGCTCGCTCGCGATGACCGCGATCCACACCTTCGGCTCAGAGGAGCAGAAGCAGCAGTGGCTGCCCCGCATGGCCGCCGGCGAGGCGATCGGATGCTTCGGCCTCACCGAGCCCGAGGCCGGCAGCGACCCGGCCTCGATGCAGACCTTCGCACGCCGCGACGGCGACGACTGGGTCATCACGGGGTCGAAGCGCTGGATCGGCCTCGCGTCGATCGCCGACATCGCCGTCATCTGGGCGCAGACCGAGCAGGGCATCCGGGGCTTCCTCGTACCGACCGGCACTCCGGGCTTCACGGCGACGCCCATCGGGCAGAAGCTCTCGATGCGCGCCTCGATCCAGTGCGACATCGTGCTCGACGAGGTGCGCGTGCCCGCGAGCGCCCAGCTGCCCGGCGCCGAGGGCCTGCGCGGCCCGTTCACGTGCCTCAACCAGGCCCGCTACGGCATCGTGTGGGGCGTCATGGGCGCCGCGCTCGACAGCTACCGCGCCGCGCTCGCCTACGTCATGCAGCGCGAGGTGTTCGGCAAGCCCGTGGCGGCCTACCAGCTCACGCAGCAGAAGCTCGTCGACATGGCGCTCGAGATCGACAAGGGGTTCTTGCTCGCCCTGCAGCTCGGGCGCCTGAAAGACGCCGGCACGCTGCAGCCGCACCAGATCTCGGTCGGCAAGCTCAACAACGCGCGCGAGGCGATCGCAATCGCGCGCGAGGCCCGGGCGATGCTCGGCGGCAACGGCGTGACGCTCGAGCACTCGCCGCTGCGGCACGCCAACAACCTCGAGTCGGTGCGCACCTACGAGGGCACCGACGAGGTGCACACGCTCGTGCTCGGCAACGCCATCACGGGCATCCCCGCGTTCCGCTGAGCCTGGGTCAGGCGAGTGCCCGCTCGGGGACGACCGTGGGATGGGTGCCCGCCATCGTCTCGAGCACGCGCACGACCTGAGAGCTGTAGCCGAACTCGTTGTCGTACCAGACGTACACGATGAGGTTGTCGCCCGTGCAGATCGTGGCGAGACCGTCGACGATGCCCGCGCGGTGCGAGCCGATGAAGTCGGTCGAGACGACCTCGGGCGATTCGATGTAGTCGATCTGCTGGCGCAGGCTCGAGTGCAGCGAGGTCTCACGCAAGAAGCGGTTGACCTCGTCGCGCGTCGTCGGGCGCTCGAGGCGCAGGTTGAGGATGGCCATCGACACATCGGGCGTCGGCACGCGGATGGCGTTGCCCGTGAGCCGCCCCTCGAGCACCGGCAGGGCTTTCGCCACGGCCTTCGCCGCCCCCGTCTCGGTGATGACCATGTTGAGCGCCGCCGAGCGCCCGCGGCGGTCGCCCTGGTGAAAGTTGTCGATGAGGTTCTGGTCGTTGGTGAACGAGTGCACGGTCTCGACGTGGCCGTGCACGACCCCGTACTCGTCGTGCAGCACCTTGAGCACGGGCGTGATGGCGTTGGTCGTGCACGAGGCCGCCGTGACGATACGCTGCTCGGGCCCGATCGATTCGTGGTTGATGCCGTGCACGACGTTGGGCAGGGCGCCCTTGCCGGGCGCCGTCAGCAGCACGCGCGCGACCCCCGTCGAGCGCAAGTGCTGCGAGAGCCCCTCTTCGTCGCGCCAGCGCCCCGTGTTGTCGACGACGATCGCGTCGCGGATGCCGTAGGCCGTGTAGTCGATGCTCGCCGGGTCGTCGGCGTAGATCACCTGGATGAGCGTGCCGTTCGCGAGGATCGTGCTCGCCTGCTCGTCGACCGTGATCGTGCCCTCGAAGGGCCCGTGCACCGAGTCGCGGCGCAGCAGGCTCGCGCGCTTGACGAGGTCGTTCGCGCCGCCGCGCCGCACGACGATCGCGCGCAGGTGCAGCCCCGCGCCGTGACCGCCATGGGCGATCAGGATGCGCGCGAGCAGCCGCCCGATGCGGCCGAAGCCGTACAGCACCACGTCGGTGCCGCCCGCGGCCGGCGCCGCGCGGTGCGTGGCGGCGAGCACCTCGCCGAGGTAGTCGGCGAGCGAGCGCCCGCTTGCGTGCCGCTCGAAGTCGCTCAGCAGCCGCGCGATGTCGAGGGATGCCGGGCCGGGGTCGAGCGTCAGCAGGGCATCCAGCACCTGCTTGGTCTGCTCGAGCGGCAGCACCGAGCCCGTCACGTGGTGGGCGTAGCGGTGCGCCTTGATGACGCCGATGGGCGACTGGTTGATGAGCCGCCGGCCGTGGATCGAGGTGACGACCCCGTGCTCGCGGTAGAGGCGGCCGATGAGCGGGATGAACTGCTCGGCGAGGGATTCGCGGGCCTTCCAGGCCTCGCGCTGGGCGACTGCGGCGTCGGTCATGCGCCCAACGCTAGCGACCGTGCGGGCCTCGTTCAGGCCCGCACGGTCGTCTCAGCGCGTCAAGATTCGGGGTTCTTGCGCCGCGGTGAAGTCGCGGTGGCCGCGCCCTTCGCGACGGCGGCCCCGGTCGCCTCGCCGACCACCTTGCCGTTGATGAGCTCGGCGATGTCGATGCCCACGAGGTCTTTGATGATCTTCGTCGAGGTGGCGAGCTGCCCGGCGACGTTCTCGCCGAGCTGGTTGGTGCCCGTGCCGTCGGACGAGATGACGGTCATGTTCTGAATGGCCCCGAGCGGCTCGGAGGCAGCGCGCACGATCTCGGGCAGCTGGTCGATGATGCGCTGCTTGAGCAGGGCCTCGGCGCGCTCGGCCAGGGCCTCGGCCTGGGCGCGCGTCGAGTCGGCCTCGGCCGTACCCTTCGAACGGATGGCGGAGGCCTCGGCCTCACCCTCGGCCGCGAGGGCCTCGGCGGCGGCGATACGACGCGCCCGCTCGGCGATGCCCTCGGCCTCGACGGCCTCGGCGGCGCTCTTGCGGCGGTTGCGCTCGGCGAGACCCTCGGCCTCGATGGCCTCGGCCGCGGCCTTGCGGGCGTCTCGCTCGGCGTTGGCGCCCGCGACCGAGGCGAGGGCCGCGGCGTTGGCCTCCTTCTCGATCGCGTAGGCCTGCGCGTCGGCGACGGCGCGCACCTCGGCGTCGAGCTCTTGCTTGCGCAGGCCGACGCGCTTCTGCGCGGTGACCTCTTGCTGGCTCACGACCTCCTGCTGCGCGATGGCCTCGGCGAGCGGGGCCGCGGCCGCAGCTTCGGCACGCGCCTTGTCGGTCTCTTTCTGGATCTCGGCGTTGCGCAGGTCGAGGGCGCGCTGGCTCTCGGCGATCTTCTGCGCGGCCGCGATGCGGGCCTCCTCCGAGGCCTGCTGCGCCTGCGCCTCGGCGATCTCGGCAACCTGCTTCACGCGGGCGGCCTCGGCACGGCCGAGGTCGCGGATGTAGTTGTTCTCGTCGTCGATCTCTTTGATCTGCAGGGTGTCGATCTGCAGACCCTGAATATCGAGCGCCTCGCGCACGGCCTCGAGCACCTGCTCTTGCAGCGCCGAACGGTTCGTGATGATCTCGGTCACGGTCAGCTGACCGACGATCGAGCGCACCGAGCCGCTCAGCACCTCCTCGGTCGACGACTCGATCTGGTCTTGCTGGTTCAAGAACCGCTGGGCGGCGGCGCGCACCATGGCCTCCGAGCCGCCGACCTTGACGACGGCGACGGCGTTGACCTTGATGGTGATCGCGTCGCGCGTCTGCGCGGTGGCCTGCACGTTGAGCTGGCGCGAGCGCAGGCTGAGCTTGAAGTAGGCCTCGACGATGGGCTTGACGAAGACGCGCGAGCCGAACACAACGCGCTGGCCGACGTTCTCCATCTCGGCGTTCTGCGCGCGCTCCTTCGGCGTGCGCTGCCGCGACGTGACGATGATCGCCTCATCGGGCTTGGCCACCTTGATGCCGCGCAGCAGCACGATGATGACGATGATCGCGAGCACGACGGCGACGCTGATGCCGACGATCTGCGTGAAGAATTCGTTGATCTGATCCAGGAGCATGGCCCCAGTATGTCGGATGCGGGGGCCGGGTCGGAGGGAACCTCGATTCTGCTCCTTCCGCCGCGCCGCGCGCGGCTCTAGCATCGCGATCATGAGCGCTTCCCGCCCCGTCGCCGTGCTCCTTATCGCCGTGAGCCTCGCGCTCGCGGGATGCAGCGCCGGCGGCGCCGAACCCGAGCCCGCGCTCCCCCCTGCCCCCGCGACGGAGGAGTCTGCGAGCGCGAGTCCGATCCCCGAGGAGGGGGGCGCGTTCGTGCCGGTTGATCCCGCCGAGTTCGCGAGCAGCGCCGTCGAGGGCGGCTACGACTTCGTCTCGGCTGCGGGCGACATCGCGTGCGGCATCCACGATCTCGGCGAGGACTGGCCGGTCACGTACGGCTGCGTCATGCTCGGGCCGTATTCCTTCGTCGACCCCCCGGCACCGACCGAGGAGATCACGTGCGGCGGCGGCTTCCAGGCCGAGGTCGGTGCGCCCGCGGCGACGATCTGCCGCGGGGGCCTCGTCTACGCCGGCGAGGATTCGTCGTTCGCCGTCGCGACGCTGCCGCAGCAGCGGTACCTCGCCGTGCTGGGGGTCACCTGCGTCGCCGAGGGCGCGTCGATCGGGTGCAGCGAGGACGAGACGGGTTACGGTTTCCGTCTCTCAGCGGAGGCGTACGAGCTCTTCGAATAGCGGCTAGGCCGTCGCGGTCTCGTCGGCCGCGGCGAGCTGCCCGCAGGCCCCGTCGATCTCTTTGCCGCGCGTGTCGCGCAGCGTCGTCGGAATGCCCGAATCCTCCAGCCGGCGCACGAACTCGCGCATGACCGCGGGCTCCGAGCTCGTCCAGATCGACCCGGGCGTGGGATTGAGCGGGATCGGGTTGACGTGCACCCACCCTCGCCCGCGCTCGTTGAGCTTCTGCGCGAGCAGGTCGGCACGCCAGGCGTGGTCGTTCATGTCTTTGATGAGCGCGTACTCGATCGACACCCGGCGACCGGTCGCGTCGAAGTAGGCGCGCGCGGCGTCGAGCGCCTCATCGACCTTCCAGCGCGAGTTGACGGGGATGAGCTCGTCGCGCAACTGGTCGTCGGGCGCGTGCAGGCTGAGCGCGAACGTCACCGGCACCTTCTCCTCGGCGAGCTTCAGGATGGCCGGCACGAGCCCGACCGTCGAGACCGTGATGTGCCGAGCGCTCATGCCGAGGCCGTTCGGCTGGGGCTCGACCATCGTGCGCACCGCATCCATGACGCGGTTGTAGTTGGCGAGCGGCTCGCCCATGCCCATGAAGACGATGTTGCTGACGCGCTCGGGGGTGGTCTCGCCGCGCTTCTTGCCGCCGAGCTCGCCCGCCGCGATGGCGGCGTTCGCCTGCACCACCTGGTCGACGATCTCGGCCGTCGACATGTTGCGCGTGAGGCCCGCCTGGCCCGTGGCGCAGAAGGGGCAGTTCATGCCGCAGCCGGCCTGGCTCGACACGCAGAGGGTGATGCGGCCCGGGTAGCGCATGAGCACGCTCTCGACGAGGGCGCCGTCGTGCAGCTTCCAGAGGAACTTGATCGTGTCGCCGTTGTCGGTGCGCAGGCGCCGCACCTCGGTCAGCAGTGGCGGCAGCATGCCGGCCACGAGCTCGTCGCGCACGGCCACGGGCAGGTCGGTCATGGCCGCCGGGTCGGTCGTGTAGTGCGTGAAGTAGTGGGTGCTGAGCTGCTTGGCGCGGAATCCCGGCAGGCCGAGCTCGATGACGCGCGCCGTGCGCTGCTCTGCCGTGAGATCGGCGAGGTGCACGGGCGGCTTGCCGCGCTTCGGCTCGGCGAACTGCAGCACGGGGCGCCCGTCGGGGCCCATCTTCTGCTGCCAGCCCTCGGTCGTCGGGCGCACCTGCGGGCGGGCATCCACCGTCGATCGCGGGGTCGCGGACGCGCCGTTGTTCCGGATGCCGCGCTCGCCTGCCATGCCTCCAGGGTACGCGCCTCGCGCCTCGCGCAGATTTTTCGGCGCCCGTGTCGATTCCGTCGCGCGCCGTTCGACGACATAGTGAGAGGACCGCACCGGGCGATCCCCGACGAGAGGAACCACCATGCCGACCTACATGCTCATCATGCGCACCACCGAGGCTGCGCTCGCCGCGAGCAAAGACCAGGACTTCGAGGCGATCATCAACGCCATGGGCGCCTACAACGAGTCGATGATGCAAGCGGGCGTCATGGTCGGCGGCGACGGCTTGAGCGACCCGAGCGAGGGGTTCGTCGTCGACTTCTCCAGCCCCGACCCCGTGGTCACCGACGGCCCCTACGGCGAGGTGCACGAGCTCTTCAACGGCTTCTGGCTCATCTCGGTGGCCGACCGCGATGAGGCGCTTGAGTGGGCGCGCCGCTGCCCGCTCGGGCCGGGCAACAAGCTCGAGGTGCGACGCGTGACCGATGAGAGCGACTTCGCCGACTTCGCCGACAACGAGTACATCCAGAAAGAGGTCGGCTGGCGCGAGGAGCTCGCCGGCAAGAACGAGGGCTGATGCCGCACGAGCCCCACGCCGGGCCGGTGAGCGAGGCGGTCGCCCGCCGGCTCGCAGCCGTCTGGCGCATCGAGGGCGCCCGCGTCATCGCGACGCTCGCCTCGCTCACGCGCGACGTCGGGCTCGCCGAGGATCTCGCGCAGGAGGCCTGCGCGGAGGCGCTTCGGTCATGGCAGCGCGATGGGGTTCCCGCCAACCCCGGCGCGTGGCTCACGGCCGTCGCGAAGCGGCGCGCGATCGATGCGTGGCGGCGACAGGATGCCCTCGCCGAGCGGTACGCGCGCATCGCGTCGACCCTCCGCGAGTCGGGCGACGACGAGCTCGAGCCGATCGGAGACTCGGTGCTGCGCCTGCTCTTCATCGCGTGCCACCCGGTGCTGTCGACCCCGGCGCAGTGCGCGCTCGCGCTGACGCTCGTCGGCGGGCTGTCGACCGAGCAGGTGGCCCGGCTGTTCCTCGTCCCCATTGCCACCATGCAGCAGCGCATCGTGCGGGCCAAGCGCTCGCTCTCGGTCGCCGCCGTGCCCTTCGAGGCCCCCGACCCGCAAGAGTGGCACGACCGTCTGACGGGCGTGCTGCGTGTCGTCTACCTCATCTTCACCGAGGGCTATGCCCCCGCGAGCGGCACGGCGCCCGTGCACCGCGAGCTCGCCGACGAGGCCCTGCGCCTCGGTCGCCGGCTTGTGGCCATGGTGCCGCGCGAGCCCGAGGCGCACGGCCTGCTCGCGCTCATGCTGTTGCAGGCATCGCGGTTCTCGGCCCGGGTAGCCGCCGACGGCTCGCCCGTGCTGCTCGCCGACCAGGATCGGGCTCGCTGGGATCGGCAGGCGATTCTGCGGGGTCGCGCCGCCCTCCGCCAGGTCGATGTGCTCGGGAAGGGCCGAGGGCCGTACGCGGTGCAGGCCGCGATCGCGGAACAGCACGCGATCGCGACGAGCGTCGAGGCGACCGACTGGGATCGCATCGTGCTGCTTTACGAAGTGCTCGGCCGCCTCGCTCCGAGCCCCGTTGTCGAGCTGAACCGAGCGGTCGCGGTGTCGATGACCGAGGGCCCGGCCGAGGCGCTCGCCATCGTCGATCGCCTCGCGGCCGACGGCGCTCTCGCCCACTCGCACCTGCTACCGAGCGTGCGCGGAGAACTGCTCGCGCGGCTCGAGCGGCCCGACGAAGCGCGGGCCGAGTTCGCTCGGGCCATCCCGCTCATCGGCAACGCGGCGCAGCGCACCGTGCTCGACGGCAAGCTACGCGCGCTCGATCCGCGGCATCCCGAGGGCTGATCAGCCCGCGAGCACGGCCTCGATCTGGCCGGCCGCCGACGTGAAGCCCTCGATCATGCCCAAACCGGTCACGAGCTCGAGGTCGGCTGCCGAGGCGTACGAGAACACCACGGTCATGCGCGTGCGACCGCCGTCGAGGGCCTCCAGGCGCACGTCGCACTCCCCCGCCGGCATCGCGGGGTTCTCGGTGCCATCCTCGTGACTGAACCCCTCATCGACGCGCAGGTGCTCGGGGGCGTCGATCTCGGTGACGCGCATCCAGGCCGCGGCGATCTCCCCCTCCGGGCCGGTCATGTGGTAGCTCACACGCCCGCCGACGGTGAAGTCGTGTGCGGTGACGGTGGCCGGCCATCCGGGCGGCCCCCACCAGCGCTCGAGCTGCCGCGGGTCGGCCCACAGCTGCCAGACGCGCTCGATGGGCGCGTCGTGCTCGGTGACGAAGGTGAGGCTCAGGGCCTCAAGGTCGGTGATGGCGTCGATGACGGGCACCGGGGTCTCCCTACTGCTCCGGATCCTCGGCGAGGATCGCGTCGATCGCGGCGGCACGGTGCCGCCACAGGGTCTCGTAGCGCTCGAGCAGCGCCCGGGCGCGCGCGATCGCGGCGGGGTCGGCGCGCACGATCTGCTCGCGACCGTGCCGCGACTTCACGACGAGGGATGCGCGCTCGAGCACGGCCACGTGCTTCTGCACGGCGGCGAAGCTCATGACGTAGCCCGCCGCGAGGCTCGACACCGACTGCTCGCGCTCGATCACGCGGGCGACGATGTCGCGGCGCGTGGCGTCGGCGAGGGCGTGGAAGATCGCGTCGACCTCGGCGTCGCTCAAGTGCCCAATTTGTACAACCATGTGGTTGCACGTTACGCGCGATGCAGGTCGCCGTCAAGGGCCGATCACGCGTCGAGCCGCGCGCTGATCCACTGCGCAATGAGCGGCACGATCCGCTCGTCGATCGGCCGACGCACGTCGACGCGATAGGTCCGTACGGTCGGCAAAGGCTGGGTGCGCAAGATGTGACTCACTCCGCTGAGAGTCACCGTGCGAGTCGGTGCGGCGCGCAGCTCAGCGATACGAGCGGCATCATCGGGCGGCGACTGCAGGTCGAACGCACCCGCGATCGCGAGCACGGGCTGCGGCGCAACAGCGAGGTCGACGGTGGGGTCGTAGGCCATGAACTCGCGGAACCAGCGCGCGTTGACGCGCGCGCCGCCGATGCGCTCGACGTCGCCCGTCGTCGCGAGCAGGCGCTGCCGAGACTTCTCGGACTGCCGCTCGAGATCGGTGCGCATGAGTCGCAAGACGACCCGGACGAACGCCGGAAGGTCGTCGCCGAGGGCCCGGGACTGCCAGCGCAGCACCTCGAGCCCGTTGCGGGCATAGGGCGAGAGCAGCACGGCCCCGCGCACGACGCTCGGGCGCTCGGCGAGCACTCGCGCGGCAATGGCCGAGCCCTCGCTGTGACCGACCAGCACGATCGGCAGCCCACGGGTCGCCGCGTCATCCACGACAGCGAGCGCGTCGCCCACCAGGTCGTGGAATCCCGTGGAGAGGAAGTCGCCCCCCGACTCGCCGACCCCGCGCTTGTCCCAGCGCACGCTGCCGATGCCGTGCACCGCGAGCCCGTCGGCGAGCTGGCGCTGGATGCCGAGGGGCAGGCGCCGAGCATCCCCGTGACGGTCCACGGGTCCGCTGCCGGGGATCAGGATGGCGACAGCCCGCGCATCCGACGCACTGTGCGACTCGACGGCGAGGTCGACCGCGGCGGTGATCGTGCGCACGGTCACTGCCCGACCGCCGTGCGCGCCGCCGTGATCTGCGCGGCCAGCTCGGCGGCGTGCGGAGTCGAGACGAGCACGTCACGCGCGCGGCCGGTGGTCGAACGGATGCGCAGGGCGGGGCCGCGACCGCGCACCAGCGCCACCGTGCCGCCGTCACGACGACGCCACGTTCCGTACTTCGCCCAGCCCGGCACGCCGAGGCCAGGGGCCCGGAGGCCCGTCACGGCCGCGAGGCCGTCGGGCACGCTCTCGGCCGAGTGGATGTGCCGCACGGGCAGGGTGAGGTCGCCGCGCACAGCGAAGAGCCGCTCGAGAGGTGCGAGGCGGATGGTGAGGGTGTCGTGCTCGAGGGTGGTGGTCGCCACGAGGAGTCCTTTCAGTCGGGCGGATGGCTCATTGCTATCATGTTTGAGAACATTCGCGCAACTGGGATTGGTAGGGTGGGGCCATGACGAGCGCCGACCTGCTGCTGCACCCCGTGCGCCTGCGCATCGTGCAGGCCATGATGGGCCGCACCGAGCTGACCACGAAAGATCTCGCCGCTCGCCTGACCGATGTCGCGCCCGCGACCCTGTACCGGCACGTCGGCACGCTCGTCGACGGGGGCGTGCTCGAGGTGGTCAGTGAGCGCCGCGTGCGGGGCTCGACGGAACGGTCGCTGCGGCTGCGCGAGGAACGCGCCTCGGTCGACCCCGAGGCGCTCGAGCGCGACGACGACGCCCTCCGGGCGGGTTTCTTGGCCTACCTGGCCAGTCTCGCCTCGATGCTCGACGACTACCTCGCGGCGCCGCACGGCAGCCTGCATGACGACCTCGTGAGCTTTCGGCAGCTCGCGGTGCACGCGACCGACGAGGAATGGCTGGGGGTGCTGCACGGGATCCGCGCGGCGATCGAACCGCTCGCGACGCGGGCGAACGCACCCGACGGCGCCCGACGCCGCGTGCTTGCGACCGTGAGCTTGCCCGTCGACTGACGCCGCGCTGGGCGAGCGACTCAGTCGGTGCCGAAGTCGAACGCGGCGCTCTCGCCGGCGGCGTCGATCGCCTCGGCGAGGGCCTCGCGCTCGGCGCTCAACGGCACCGCGTGCTCGACGACCTCGTCCGACTCCCCCGCCGTGATGCGGCCGACGAGCGCGGCGGTCGCCCCGCCGATGATGCCCTGGGCGGCATACTGCTCGAGCCGCGCGCGCGAGTCGGCGATGTCGAGGTTGCGCATGGTGAGCTGGCCGATGCGGTCGGTGGGGCCGAAGGCGGCGTCGCCCACGCGCTCCATCGAGAGCTTCTCGGGCGAGTACGAGAGGCCGGGGCCAGTCGTGTCGAGGATCGTGTAGTCGTCGCCGCGACGCAGCCGCAGCGTGACAGTGCCGGTCACGGCCGAGCCCACCCACTTCTGGATGCTCTCGCGCAGCATGAGCGACTGCGGGTCGAGCCACCGGCCCTCGTACATGAGGCGGCCGAGGCGTCGGCCCTCGGCGTGGTAGTTCGCGATCGTGTCTTCGTTGTGGATGCCGTTGAGCAGCCGCTCGTAGGCGATGTGCAGCAGCGCCATGCCGGGGGCCTCGTAGATGCCGCGGCTCTTGGCCTCGATGATGCGGTTCTCGATCTGGTCGCTCATGCCCAGCCCATGGCGACCGCCGATGCGGTTGGCCTCGAGCACGAGCTGCACCGCATCCGCGAATTCGACGCCGTTGAGCGCGGTCGGCCTGCCCTCGACGAACGTGACCGCCACATCCTCCGTCGCGATCTCGACCGCAGCATCCCAGAATCGAACGCCCATGATTGGCTCGACCGTCTCGAGCGAGACGTCGAGGTGCTCGAGCGTCTTCGCCTCGTGCGTCGCGCCCCAGATGTTGGCATCGGTCGAGTACGCCTTCTCGGCCGAGTCGCGGTAGGGGAACCCGTGGGCGACGAGCCACTCGCTCATCTCTTGCCGCCCACCGAGCTCGGTGACGAAGTCGGCGTCGAGCCACGGCTTGTAGATGCGCAGGCGCGGGTTGGCGAGCAGACCGTAGCGGTAAAAGCGCTCGATGTCGTTGCCCTTGTAGGTGCTGCCGTCGCCCCAGATCTCGACGCCGTCGTCTTTCATGGCGCGCACGAGCATCGTGCCCGTGACGGCGCGGCCAAGGGGCGTGGTGTTGAAGTACGTCTTGCCCGCCGAGCGAATGTGGAAGGCGCCGCACGCGAGGGCGACGAGGCCCTCTTCGACGAGGGCCGCTTTCGCGTCGACGAGGCGGCTGATCTCAGCTCCGTACTCCTTCGCGCGCGCCGGCACGGCGTCGACGTCGGGCTCGTCGGGCTGGCCGAGGTCGCCCGTGTACGTGCACGGGATCGCACCCTTGTCGCGCATCCACGCGACGGCCACGGAGGTGTCGAGACCTCCAGAGAAGGCGATGCCGACGCGCTCGCCGACGGGCAGGGAGGTCAAGACTTTAGACACCCCTCCAGCCTATCGGCGGTCGCACCGCGGGCCCCGCGCGCTAGCGTGGCGCGCATGGCCGAGCCGAGCATCCGCATCGTGGCCGCCAACGAGGCGAGCTGGGACGACCTGCAGGCGATCCTCACGGGCACCGCGGGCCGGTGCCAGTGCACGCGCCAGCGCCTGGGCGATCGCGAGTGGTACGCCCTGCCGGTCGAGCAGCGCGCGGCGGTGCTGCGCGAGGCCGTCGGCTGCGACGAGCCGGTCGATCGCGACCCCTCCCGCACCGCCGGGCTGGTCGCCTACGTCGACGACGAACCGGCCGCCTGGGCAGCAGTGGATGCCCGCACCGCGTTCCGCCGCCTGCGCGGCTCACCCGTGCCGTGGGCCGGCCGGCTCGAGTCGAAAGACGACCCCACGGTCTGGGCCATCGCCTGCCTCGTCGTGCGCCGAGGATTCCGCGGCCGAGGGCTCAGCTACGCGCTCGTCGCCGCTGCGGTCGACCACGCGCGCGAGCGCGGCGCGCGGGCGATCGAGGGCTACCCGATGCTGACGGGCGGCGCCGAGATCACGTGGGACGAGCTGAGCGTCGGGCCGGTCGGGCCGTTCGTGGCGGCCGGGTTCGCCGAGGTCACCCACCCGAGCACGCGCCGGCTGGTGATGCGACGCGAGCTCTAAAGACCGAGCTCCTCGGCCGCTCCTGCTCGCATCTGCTCGCGCAGCGCCACGAGCTCGGGGTACTGCGTGAAGAACTCGAGCTTCGCGCCGGTGACGGTGTCGGTGTCGGTCGACCAGTCGTCTTCGAGCACGAAGGTCATGAAGCTCTCGGCGAAGTCCTCGCCGATGTTGGTGGCCGCGTAGTCGCTCACGAAGTCCTCCTCGTTCGCGAGGTAGAACTCGTAGCCGATGTCGGCATCGACGTTCTCGAGGTCGGGGTGCTCGTCGTAGCCCGACCAGAACGCGTCGTAGAACGCCCACAGGTACGAGTCGGGCTCGGCGCAGCCCTCGACGACCTCGAAGGTGTCGCACGACACGGCCTTCGCGTCGAACTCGCCCGGCCCGAACGAGAACACATGCGCGTACTCGTGCACGAGCGTCGCGACCATGAGCTGCTCGTCGTCGGCGGTCGCGAGGTTTACCGCGAGGGTGAAGACCTGCGGGTTGTCGCCCTGGTAGACGTAGGCGAGCGTGTCGCTCTCGTCAGAGTCGCCCACGCGAAACTGGCTGATCGACTCGGCGGCGACTTCGGCGCCGACCAACCGCACCCACAGATCCCACACCGCCGCGGTTGCGGCGTCGGGCTCGGGGTCGAGCGAGGCGTCGGCGAGCACATCGTGCACGACGACCTCGCCGAAGTCCTCGTCCTCTTCGACGTACTCGAGCGTCGCATCGGTGACGCGGTCGTTGTAGGCGTCGACCTCGTCAACCAGGCCGCCTCCGAGCACGGCGGCGCCGACGGCCCAGAAGAGCCCGACGAGGGCGAGCGTGATGAGCAGCGGAGGCAATAAACGGCGCACGCGCTCACGCTAACACCCCGCGATTCCGCCGCCGTGACGGTCGGTGGTACCGTTGCTCTATGAGTGACACTCTTGCTGTTCAGGTGGGAAACAAGGGTCGTGTCGTCGTTCCGGCGAGCATCCGAGCCCGCCACGCCTGGGTGGAGGGGTCGACCCTCGTCGCCCTCGACACCGAGCTCGGGGTGCTGCTCGCCGACCAGGGCGCGGTCGAACGCCTCGTGCGCGCACGGCTCGCGGGGCACGACCTGCTCGCCGACCTGCTCGACGACCGGCGGCGCGAGGCCGCCCGCGACACCGCGACCCAGCCCGGCACTCGATGATCGTGGTCGACGCCTCTGCCGTGCTCGCCTACCTGCAGGGCGAGCCCGGTGCCGACGTCGTCCGTGATCACCTCGCTCAGGGGGCCGTCATCAGCGCGGTCAACTGGTCGGAGGTCGCGCAGAAGGTGCGCCGCGCCGACTCGTGGGAGATCGCGCGCGCGCTGCTTCTCAGCTATCCGCTGCAGGTGGCATCCGTCGAGATCGACGATGCCGAGGCCGCCGCGGCGATGTGGATGCCCGGCTCATCACTCTCGCTCGCCGACCGCCTCTGCCTCGCGCTCGCCGGCCGGCTGCAGCTCGAGGTGCTGAGCGCCGATCGCGCCTGGTTCGACCTCGACGGAGTCGTCCCTGTTCGCTGACACTGCGGCGAGCGCCGCCCGCACCTGCACGAGCCGCTCGAGAAAGGCGCGCTCGTCGCGGCGGGTGCGGCGCATCCAGCTCGTGACCTCGTCGTTGCTCTTGCTGGCATTGCACGAGCCGCACGCCGGAACGACGTTGTCGAGCGTGTAGCGACCGCCGCGGGCGATCGGCTGCACGCAGTCGCGCTGCAGGGGCCGGCCGGTCTCACCGCAGTAGGCGCATCCGCCCCACAGCCGCTGCACCTCGGCCCACTGGGTCGGCGTCAGGTCGTTGTCGGCGGCCGCCACGCGCTTGCGCCGCCGCCGCGCGGCCTTCGCCTGACGCGAGTTCGGGTGCACCACGGCGCCAGGGTACGCCCGTGCTCACGTGCGCGGCATCCAGCGCGCCGCGGCTGCGCGATGATGGAGCCATGACCCGCCGCGGCCTCATCCTCTTCGCCGCTCTCGGCCTCATCTGGGGCATTCCGTACTTGTTCATCAAGATCGCGGTCGCCGAGCTCACCCCCGAGTTCCTCGTGCTCGCGCGCTGCGTCATCGCCGCCGCGCTGCTGCTGCCGATCGCCGCTCGCCAGCGAGCGCTCGCGCCCGTGCTTCGGCGCTGGAAGCCTCTGCTCGCGTTCGCGGTCGTCGAGATCGTGCTGCCCTGGTACGCGCTCAACGCCGCCGAAGTGAGCCTGCCGAGCTCGACGACGGGGCTGCTGCTCGCGAGCATCCCCCTCGTCGCCATCGGCGTCGCCTTTCTCATGGGGCGCCGCCACCGCGTGACCGCGCTCACGGTGCTCGGGCTCATCACCGGCACGGCCGGCGTCGTCGCCGTCGTCGGCCTCGACATGGGCGGTGGCGATCTCGGGGCGGTCGCCCTCATCGGGGTCGCCGTGGTGGGCTACGCGCTCGGCCCCGCCATCCTCGCCAAGTGGATGCACGACCTGCCGGGCCTCGGCGTCATGGCCTCGGCGCTCACGATCGCGGGGCTCATCTACCTTCCGATCGTCGCGATCACCGGCGGGTGGCCGACCGAAGTGCCCTCGGCGCCGGTCATCACGTCGGTCTTCGTGCTCGCCGTGCTCTGCAGCGCCGTCGCCTTCCTGCTGATGTTCGCGCTCATCGCCGAGATCGGGCCGGTTCGCATGACGGCGATCACCTACGTCAACCCGGCCGTCGCCGTCGTCGCGGGGGCGCTCGTGCTCGGCGAGACGGTGACGGTCTACACGGGGCTCGGCTTCGCGCTCATCCTCGTCGGCTGCTGGCTCGTGACCCTCCCCGACGCCCGCGCGGCGTCCCTTCCTGTGAGTTCGCCGCAATCGGAACCAGAACGGCCCCTCGAGCGTTCTTCTCAATAGTGAATTGAGCAGAGGAGGCTCCATGACCACCGAGTACCGCGCGACGCCCGAAGCGCTCGCCCGCCTGACCCCGATGCAGCGCAAAGTGACGCAGAACGACGGCACCGAGCCCGCATTCCGCAACGAGTACCACGACAACAAGGCCGCCGGCATCTACGTCGACATCGTCTCGGGCCAGCCGCTGTTCTCGTCGCTCGACAAGTACGACAGCGGCACCGGATGGCCCAGCTTCACGAAGCCCATCGATGCGAGCGCCGTCACGACCAAGACCGATCGCGGCTTCTTCATGACGCGCACCGAGGTGCGGTCATCCGCCGCCGACAGCCACCTCGGCCACGTGTTCGACGACGGGCCCCGCGATGCGGGAGGCTTGCGATACTGCATGAACTCGGCCGCGATGCGATTCATCCCGGTCGACCAGCTCGAGGCCGAGGGCTACGGCCAGTTCACCGCTCTCTTCACGAAGGACGCATCATGACCGACATCGTCGACATCAGCACGGGTGCCATCACCCGCACCCCCGGAACCGAGACCGCCGTGCTCGCGGGCGGCTGCTTCTGGGGCATGGAAGACCTGATCCGCCGCCAGCCGGGCGTCATCAGCACGCGCGTCGGCTACACCGGCGGCGCGAACGCGAACGCGACCTACCGCAACCACCCGGGTCACGCCGAGGCGGTCGAGATCGTCTTCGACCCCAGTGCGACGACATACCGCGACATCCTGGCGTTCTTCTTCCAGATCCACGACCCGTCGACGCTCAACCGGCAGGGCAACGACGTGGGCACGAGCTACCGCTCGGCGATCTTCCCGCTCAGCCCCGAGCAGGAGCAGGTCGCGCGCGACACGATCGCCGACGTCGACGCCTCGCACCTGTGGCCCGCCAAGGCCGTCACCACGATCGAGCCCGCGGGCCCGTTCTGGCAGGCCGAGGATGAGCACCAGGACTACCTGCTGAAGTACCCGAACGGGTACACCTGCCACTACCCGCGCAAAGACTGGGTGCTGCCGAAGCGCGATCAGGGCGCTGCCGGCTAGCAACGTGACCGCCCTCGACGCCCGCGCCGGGCGCTTCTTCCCCCTGCGCCCGACCGACACGCCCGTGCGCCGCTTCGCGGTGCTGGCGCCGGTCGGGCTCGGGGTGGTCGCCGCGCTCGGGGCGGGCGTCTTCGGCTCGGCGGGGGCGCTCGCGATCATCCTGGGCCTGGCGGTCTTCGCCGTGAGCGCCGGCGTCGCGGCGTGGCAGCTGCGGCGCCGGCACCCGCACGCGCGGCTCGGGCTCGCCAATGCCGTCACGCTGCTGCGGCTCGCGCTCGTGTCGGCGCTCATCATTCCGCTGCTCGGCGGCGCGCACGAGCCCGTGGCCATCATGGCGATCGCCACGGTGTCGCTCAGCCTCGACGGCGTCGACGGCTGGCTCGCCCGCCGTCAGGGGCTGTCGTCCGACTTCGGCGGTAGCTTCGACATGGAGGTCGACTCCGTCTTCGCCCTCGTGCTCGCCCTGCTCGCCGCGCTCGGCGGCGCGCCCTGGTTCGTGATCCTGCTCGGACTCCCCCGCTACCTGTTCTGGGTCGCCGGGGCGATCTGGCCGTGGCTCTACGACCCCCTGCCGCCGCGCTACAGCGGCAAGGTCGTGTGCGTCATCCAGCTCATCGTGCTCATCGTGCTGCAGTCGCCGTGGGTGCCCGCACCCCTCGCCGTCGTGCTCATCATCGGCACGCTCGCCGCGCTCGGCTGGTCGTTCGGCCGCGACATCGTGTGGCTGTGGCGACGCCGCGCCTAGGCCGCCGCGCGCTCGTCGTCGCCGCGCAGGCGCTCGTCACGATCGGCCTGCTCGCCCTGCTGTGGCAGGTCGCTGACGGATCCGACGCCCTCGAGGCGCTCGCCTCGGCCAACCCCGCGTGGATGCTCGTGGCCCTCGCCGCGCTCACCCTGCACACCGTGCTCGCCGCCGAGCGCTGGCGCCTCACCGCGGGCGCGCTCGGCCTGCCGCTCGGTCGCGGGCACGCCCTGCGCGAGTACTACTTGGCCCAGCTCGTCAACTCGACCGTGCCCGGCGGCGTCGTCGGTGACGCGGGCCGCGCCGTGCGCAGCCGCGAGCAGGCGGGCCTCGCCGTGGCCGCGCAGGCCGTCGTCGTCGAGCGATTCGCCGGCCAGGTCGCGCTGCTCGCCACCATGGCGATCGCGGTCACCGTCACAACACTCGCACCCGGCGGCCTCGAATGGCCCCTGTGGATGCTCGGCCTCGCCGCCACCATCACCCTCGCCTCGCTCGCCCTCGTCGGGGTGCTGCTCGCCGCCCGGTGGTTGCCGGGCCGCGTCGGCCCGCGCGTCGCCGAGCTCTCGCGCACGGCGGCGATCGCCCTTGTCGGCCGCCGCTCCCTGCCGCCGCAGCTCGCACTCAGCGCGGGTACGACCGCGTGCATCCTGCTCGCCTTCTGGTTCTGCACGATCGCCGTCGGGCTGAGCCTGCCGTTCGGGGCGATCGTCACGCTCGTGCCGCTCATCCTGCTCACGATGCTCGTGCCGATCACGATCAGCGGCTGGGGCTTGCGCGAAGGGGCCGCGGCCGCGCTGCTGCCGCTCGCGGGGGCGTCCGCGAGCGTAAGCCTCGCCGCGAGCGTCGTGTTCGGGTTGGTCGGGCTCGTCGCCGTACTGCCGGGGCTGCTCGGGGTGTGGGCGCGGCCGCGCGGCGGTGCGGATCGCTCGACCCCGTAGGCGATATCGCGATATCATCGGGCTCAGGATCGACGAGGGAGCAGCCGATGACCGACATCCTCATCCGCGGCATGAGCGACGAGTCGGTCGCGCGCATCGAAGAGCAGGCGTCGAGACTCGGGCTCTCGCGCAACGAATACCTGCGGCGGCAGCTCGATGCGCTGGCCGACGTGCAGCGCGAGGCCCCCGCCGAGATCTCCCTCGATGACTTGCGTCGCGCATCCCACGCCGCCCGCGACCTCGACGACCCCGACGTGATGGCCGCCGCGTGGCGGTGACGCCCTGGCTGATCGACAAGTCGGCCTACGTGCGGCTCGCCGACAGTCCCGACGCCGAGCTCTGGCTCACCCGCATCGCCCGCGGGCTCGTGCGCATCACCGGCATCACGCACCTCGAGATCGGGTACTCGATGCGCTCGGCCGAACAGTCGCGCCTCGAGTTCGCGTCGCCCCCGCTCGCGCTCATGCCCGTCGAGCACCTCACGCCCGGCATCGAACGCCGCGCGCTCGAGGTGCAGCAGCTGCTCGGCGATCGCGGGCAGCACCGTGCCCCCTCGATCCCTGACCTGCTCATCGCCGCGACCGCCGAACTCACCGGGTGCACGGTGCTCGCCGTCGACAAAGACTTCGACCTGATCGCCGACGTCACCGGGCAGACGGTCGAGCGCCTCACCGTCTGATCGCCGCCCGATAGCCTCGGTGCCATGACCTCCTGGATCGGAGACCCCGAGCTCATCGCGAGCGCAGAACGCGCGCTGGGGGCGGGGCATCCCGTCGCCGCGATCGCCCTCGTGACCCCGCACGGTGGTGCCGAAGCGCTGCGCGGCGCAGCACCCGAGAACGACTTCGAGATCGGGTCGATCTCGAAAACCATCACCGGGATGCTCTACCGCGCGTCGATCGAGCACGGCCGGGTCGAGCCCACCACCACGCTCGGTGAACTGCTGCCGCTCGCCGACCACGGCGCCGTCGAGACGATCACGCTCGAATCGCTCGCGACCCACCACTCGGGCCTGCCGCGCCTCGCGCCCGGCATGCAGCCCTGGCGCCGCACCTGGCGGCTGTGGACGCGCGGCGAGAACCCCTACGGCGAGACACTCGCCCAGTTGCTCGAGCAGACCCGCGGCATCACACTCGGCCCGCCACGCGCCCGCTACTCGAACCTCGGCTTTCAGCTGCTCGGGCACGCCGTCGCCGCTGCCGAGTCGATGAGCTACCGCGACCTGTTGACCGCCACGTTCGGACCCGGGTTCGCCACGCCCCACCACGCCGACGAGCTGCGCCCCACGAGCCTGCTCGGCGCGACGCGGCGCCGCCGACCGCGCGCCGCCTGGGTCGGCGAGGCCATCGCGCCCACCGGCGGCATCCGCGCCACGATCGGCACGATGCGCGAGCTGCTGCACCGCATCCTCGACGGCACGGCTCCCGGGCTCTCGGCGCTCGACGCGCACACTCCCTACTCCCCTGGCGTGCGCATCGGCGCGGGCTGGATCACCCTCGGCCGACCCGGCCGCGAGGTCACGTGGCACAACGGCGGCACAGGCGGGTTTCGCAGCTTCATCGGCGTCGACCGCACGGCCGGCGTCGGCGTCGTCGTGCTCTCAGCCCGCGACCGCTCGGTCGACCGAGCGGGTTTCGCCCTGCTGCGCGAGCACGCGCCCGAGCGCTGAAATCTAGACGAGCTCGTCGGTGAACTCGTCGTCGTCGTCGAGGTCGCGCGGGCTCTCGGCCCGGGCCGGCCGCTCGCCGACCGCCGTACCCGGAACGATGCCCGTGCCGGGCGCGTGCTTCTCGCGCTCCGCCACCAGCCACTCGGGCCGGTCGTCGAGCAGCGCGCGAATCTCGGCCGTCGTCATGTGGTCGCTCACGCCCGCGCGGGCGAGCGCCGAGTTCGACACGCCCAGCCGGCGCGACACCTCGTCGCGCGGGTGCGGGCCCTCCTTGCGCAGGGTCGTCAGCCACGCGGGCGGGTTGTCGTTCATCGCCTGCAGCTGCGTGCGCGTGATGGGCGTCGCCTGAAACTCCTCCGGCGTCGCCGGCAGATACAGCCCGAGCTTCTTCGCGGCGGTCGCGGGGCTCAGCAGCTGCTCCTTCTTCGGCTTCGGCTGCTGGCGGCGGTCTTCGCGCGGGGTCTCGGTCATGGTGTCGAGCGTACTGCCGGGCGGCCCGCCGGGCCGCGCCGGTAGCCTGAGCGCATGGCCGCCCCGTACCCCGACCCGCTGCGCGTCGCCTTCGTGCCCGGAGTCACCCCGGGCAAATGGGAGCGCGTCTGGCGCGACCGCCGGCCCCGCGGCCGCCTCGACCTGATCCCCATGAATCAGGATGCTGCGCTCGCCGCGCTCACACAGGGCACCGCCCACATGGCGCTGCTGCGTGACGTGGCCGCCGACGAGACCTGGCACGCCATCCCGCTCTACCGCGAGGCGCCCGTCGTCGTCGCGCCCAAGGGATCGCTCGTCGCCGGCCTCGACAGCGTCACCCTCGTCGATCTCGGCGGGCTCGACGACGTCGTCGTGTTGACCGTCGACCTGCACGGCGGCAGCGGATCCGACGCCGTCGAGCTCGTCGCCGCCAACGTCGGCGTCGCCGTCATGCCGCAGTCGGTCGCGCGCGCGCACTCGCGCAAAGACGTCGTGGCACGCCCCGTCACCGACGGGGTCGAGACGAGCATCGCGCTCGTGTGGCCGACGGTGAGCGCGCATCCGATGGTCGACGAGTTCATCGGCATCGTGCGGGGGCGCACGGCGAACAGCTCGCGCTGAGCATCCACGCGCCCCGTAGGCTGGCCGCGGTCACCGAGGAGGCGCCATGAAACTGCTGCTCACATCCGGCGGAGTCACCAACCCCACCATCGCCGACGCGCTCGTCGAGCTGCTCGGCAAGCCCATCGGCGAGAGCACCGCGCTGTGCATTCCGACGGCGATGTACGGGCACCCCTGGGTGGGGCCCGGGGTGAAGGCCTGGGAGTTCATCAGCGGCCGCGCCGAGAATCCCATGGTCGACCTGGGCTGGAAGTCGGTCGGCGTGCTCGAACTCACCGCCCTGCCCAGCATCGACGACGAGCGCTGGAAGCCCCTCGTGCTCGAGACCGACGTGCTGCTCGTCGCCGGTGGCGACGCCCTCTACCTCGCCCACTGGGTGTGCGCGTCGGGGCTCGACACGCTCTTCCCGCAGCTGGCGAGCACCGTGTGGGTGGGCATGAGCGCGGGCAGCATGGTCATGACGCCGCGCATCGGCCGCGAGTTCGTCGGGTGGCGACCGTCAGGTGACAACGAGACTGACGACTCCGCGCTCGGGCTCGTCGACTTCTCGATCTGCCCCCACCTCGCCCCCGACGGCGAGCCCGGCAACTCGCGCGCCGCGGCCGAAGGCTGGGCGGCCAAGCTCGACACCCCCGCCTACGCGATCGACGACCAGACCGCGATCAGCGTCGTCGACGGCGTGGTGACGGTCGTCAGCGAAGGCGAATGGATGCCCTTCCCGCGCTGACCGTATGGCCGCAGCCTGGCGTCGACTCGTCGAAGAGCCTCAGCGCCAGGGGCGGTAGAAGCCCCACACCCCGTTCGACAGCTCCCCCGCCGCGAAACGGATGGTGCGGCCCTCAACCTGCATGTCGTAGACCGACACGTCGTGCACCTGCGTCGGGTGCGCCGGATGCCGCACGTACGCGATCGCGCCGGTCGACTGCCACGACTGCTGCCACGGGTTCACGCCGTCGATCTCGATGGGGTGGTTCTCGAACACGACGCCGACCGGCGTCCAGTCGTCGGTCGGGTCGGCGGGCATGTCGTGACCCTAACGGCCGCGAGTCGCGACGCGCGACGAGTCCGTCACGCCCGAGGAAACCGCCGCGCGATCTGCTCCGCCACGACCGCCACGTCAATCACCGGTTCCACACTCTTCGACACCATCCCCGCCAGCTTCTTCGGCCACACCACCTGCACCCCGTTCACTGCGAACTCGACAGGAAAGAACCCCCAGTCGGCATCGACGAAGCACAGCACGCCGAACACCGGCACCTCGCCGACCGCCTCGCGCAAGTGCGCCACCTGCTTCAGCACCCCGTCGACGAGCTTTGTCTTGTTGCTGCCGCGGTGAATCAGCAGCTCGACCCGCGGCCGGATGATGCCGCCCTCCACCCGCTTCTCGGGTGCCCGGCCGACATACCGCTTCGTGTCGATCACCCACACCCCGCCGGGCGTCACCACGATGTGATCGATGTTGGCCTTCGAGCGCGGAATGCGGCGATCATGCATGACCCGGATGCTCTCCGACGCCAACCCGTCAAGCCGAGCCCCCACGGCCGCCTCGCCGGCAGCTCCACTGCTCCAGGCCTTCGTGCTCTGCTTCTCGTCCGAGAGCGCGACGGCCAAGCCGCCGAGCTTGCCCCACTTGGCGCGGGTACGAGCCTCGTCGTTGGCTTTGCGGCGCTCGTACTCGCGCTGGGCTGAGGTTCCGGGGGCGTTGTGGTCGTCGACTGCCATAAGTTCATCGAACCAGAAACGAGGGTTCCTCCGCAGTCCCCGTCCGAGGCACTTGGCCGGGTTGTCCAGACCCTAAGGAACCCCCCGATCAGCCTGATAAGTTCGTGACGAACTCGACCCAACGACGTATCGAGATTCTGGCCTTGCAGTGCATCCCACTCCCTGAGAAAGAAGGGATGCACTCGCATGCATTCATGTACCAAGAAGCCGTACTCAAGCTACGGATTCGCGCGCAGAGCTTTGAGTGCTCTCAAGAAGTCGCGCTTCCCGGCTCTCGCCAGCATCCACTGGTGCGCCGAGCATTCTGCGTGGCACACGACCCGCAAGGTTCGGCGCGGTCGGCGACGCGATCTCTACAACGCGTGAGGACCGGCGGTGCGGGGTCGCCGCAACGCGCCGCCCCGCACCGCCAGGCCGCTACCAGAAACGCACGCCGTCAGGCCCGAGCCCGCCGCCCATGCCATCCATCGGCCGCTGCGTGATGTTCCTCAGCTGCCGGTAGTTGACGAGCCAGATCGGTGCGTCAGGCGGACAGTCCTGCAAGAACTCGATCACCTCCGCCACGTCGAAGAAGACGAACTCCTTCGGCAGCGGGCGGTACAGCGGCCACGTCAGATCGTGCTCCATGGTGATTCCTTCCGAGACAACACCCGCCCGGTGGGCGGGGTTGAATCGGCCGGTTCGTCATGGCAAAACGGTAACTCCATCAACGGACATTGAGTCACCCCGGATGCACGCGTCAGGCGGTTCTTGTCGGAGGTCACCGTCACGATGGCGGTGTGTCGACCTGCCGAAAGACTCGCTACCGTGACCGCATTGCCGCGCTCATGGCGCTGGCATCGACACAGCGCCAAGACGGCTCGCGTCGCGCGAAGATCGAAGCGCGCGTGTACCGGTGCCCCAACTGTGGCGCATGGCACTTGACGTCGAAGAAGAGCTGGAGCCGCTAGGCAGGTTTCCGACGCTTGCCGTCGGCCGAGCCGCTTCACACGAGCCGGTGTCACCTCTCGCCGACTACGCTGAGCTTCATGACCGACGCCGCCCGCGACGCCCTCCGCGCGTTCGTGGCCGAGCGCGACTGGGCGCAGTTCCACTCCCCCGAGAATCTGGCCAAGAGCATCTCGATCGAAGCAGCCGAACTGCTCGAACTCTTCCAGTGGAACGCGGACGCCGACCCGCAGCGGCTGCGCGACGAACTCGCCGACGTGCTCACCTATTGCATTCTGCTCGCCGACAAGATCGGCGCCGACCCTCAGCAGCTCGTACTCGAGAAGCTCGAGCAAACCGGAGCGAAGTACCCCGCCGAGAAGGCCCGCGGACGCAGCGAGAAGTATGACCAGCTTTGAGATTCAGCGCGTGCCGTTCGACAAGAACGCCGTGCGCACATGGGCGAAGGGCGACCCCCGCCACCGCAACTGGCCTGTCGTTTACCTGCTCGATGGCGGCCGTGGAGGTCGGCCGAGCGGCGGGCTCGACGACGTCTACGTCGGCGAGACCCTCAACGCCGAAGCGCGCATGCTGCAGCACCTCGACAACGCCGAGAAGCGGCAGGCGCTCTCCGAGATTCGCGTCGTGCTCGACGATCGCTACAACAAGTCCGTGTGCCTCGACCTCGAGTCGCACCTGATCCGACTGCTCGCCGGCGACGGCGCCTACCGGGTGCTCAACCGCAACGACGGCGTCACCGACTCGGCGTACTACGACCGCGAGTTGTACCGCGAGTCGTTCCAACAGGTGTTCGAGCAGCTGCGCGCCGAGGGTGTGTTCACGCGGAGCATCCCCGAGATCGAAAACAGCGACCTCTTCAAGCTCTCCCCCTACAAGGCGCTCACCACCGACCAGGCGATTGCCGTCGAAGACATCGTCGAAGGGCTCCTCGACGACCTCAGAGCCGAGACCGGCGAGCTGCTCATCGTGCAGGGCGAACCCGGAACCGGCAAGACCGTCGTCGCGATCTACCTGATGAAGCTGCTCGCCGACATCGCCGCGTCAAAACCCGACGACGAGCCCGACGCCGACTCGATCTTCTCCGACTTCTTCACCGAAGGGCACCGCGAGCTGCTCACCGACTTCCGGGTCGGGCTCGTCGTGCCGCAGCAGTCGTTGCGCAAGAGCATCCAGCGAGTCTTCAAACGCACCCCCGGCCTCAGCCCGAGTCAGGTGCTCACGCCGTTCGACGTCGGGGCCGACGACCAGCCGTGGGATCTGCTCATCGTCGACGAAGCCCACCGGCTGAACCAGCGCGCCAACCAGCCGTCGGGCGTGCAGAACCGCAAGTTCATTGACATCACCACGAAGCTCTTCGGCACCGACGACATCACCAAGACCCAGCTCGACTGGATTCGCGCGCGCAGCCGCCACCAGATCCTCATGGTCGACCCCGAGCAGAGCGTGCGCCCCGCCGACCTGCCGCCCGAGCTGCTGCGCTCGCTCGTCGACGAGGCGAAAGGCGATAGGCGGCACTACCCGCTCACCTCGCAAATGCGGGTCAAAGCCGGCGAAGACTACATCGGGTGGGTGCGCAGTATCCTGCGCCCGGGCCCTCCCGATCCGGATGCTCCGCCTCCCGCACCCCGCACCTTCGAAGGCTACGACCTGCGGTTCTTCGACGACCTCGGCGAGATGCACGACGCCATCCGCGAGCGGGACGCCGAGCACGGGCTCGCGCGCCTCGTCGCTGGCTACGCGTGGGAGTGGAAGAGCCGCAACGACCCGACCGCCTACGACATCGAGCTCGACGGCCGCCAGCTGCGCTGGAACACCACCGCCACCGACTGGATCGCCTCGAAGACCTCGCTCGACGAGGTCGGTTCGATCCACACGGTGCAGGGCTACGACCTCAACTACGCCGGCGTCATCATCGGCAACGACCTGCAGTGGGACGAGGATGCTCAGCGCCTGGTCGTCGACCGCGACAGCTACTTCGACAAGAAGGGCAAGGAGAACAACCCGACGCTCGGCAAGACCTACAGCGATGAAGATCTGCTGCGGTACGTCTGCAATGTGTATGCGGTGCTGATGACGCGTGGGATTCGGGGGACGTACGTTTACACGCTCAACGCGCGTCTATCTGAAGCGATGCGAGGCATGCAGAAAGATGCCCTTGGGCGACGCACCCCCGACGAACTCGGTCGCTGACAACTAAGCTCCGCTGGCTCTACAACTCGACTAGTTTTCTCGAATACCGAGGAACGGGTGAAATGCGTTGTGGATTCTCAGCCTCGCTCTTCCATGGTCAACCTCATACGATTGAGCCCGCTTCATCGCAACAGCGGATTCTGACCCCACCTCGGGGAAGGCGAAAACATCTTGCGCAGTTTCGATACCGAAGAAGTTAACTGACACGAGCTTCTCCAAAAGCCTCTCGTGATCATCGCGAGGTAAACCCGCAGCTTCCATATCGGTACGGCGCGCTTCGATAGTGTCGATCGCCGGACGGTCGATGAACGCTAGAAGCGCGGTCTCGAGTTCGGGAATGGTTACGCCGTTCTCGACCAGTAGCGCTTCGTATGCATACTGTGAGTACGTCTCGCTGGCGGAGAGGAAATCTTCGGGCTCGACTCGATCGTGACCGCGGTCGACTGCGCGTCCGACCGCTGAGTTGCACAAAAAGACCAAATCTCGTGGTCGCGGTAACGATAGCTGTTCTAGAAACTTCTGAGTCGTCTGCTCGCCAACTGCTGGGCAGAAGACATCAGTCCAGAGATCTTCCGTCGTGCCTTGGTATGCAGAGCTGAACGAGTAGCGACTCTCTATAACATTCCTCAAAGACAACCAGTCGTTCCAAGCAACTGTCGATATTGGAAGCTTGTCCGGCTCGCGCGCCTCGCTTCTCAGGTACGTGTAGATGTCACTGCGCAAGAACACCGCGACGGTCAGCTTAATCGCGTCGCGCCAGTAGTCCTGCTTCTGAAAGTCTGTGACTACTTGGCCACGTGCGGACAGCAGTCCCAGAATGAAACGCGCCATCACCTTAAAGTCAGTGCCTCGCTCCCAACCCTTGTCTAGATTGTCAACGAATACAGCAACGCGCTTTTTGCCCTTCAACACCTTTCCAAGCTGGCTACGCAAGACAGCCAAGGCTTGAGTGTGCAGAGCTTCATTGATGAAATTCCGCGACATGTCCCCGTCTTCGACTTCGAGAATCGTTGCGCTGAGAGACGTGAGCGCTTGCTGCAAGCGGACCGAGATATCGGACTTCAGGTCAAACGGGGCTTCCGACGAGTACTCCACGAATGACTTCTCATCGGCACTCAATGGCACGCCCGATGGACGATCCAGTAGTCGCCGAAGTAGGGTCGCGGCGATTTCCGTTTGAATCACGAAACGCCATAGCGCATCAAAAAAGTAGTCATGTTGATATTCAGGCATGCCACGTACGAGTGCCATCATCGCGGGGAACTCGAAACCGGGCGGCTTAATCAGAACCGCAAGATTGGTCTTGTTCGAAGCAACCATGTCGAACGCTTGGAGCGCGTTCGCCGTCTTTCCAGTCCCTCTATGGCCTACGAAAATGCTGTCCCGTGAAGCTACTACGTCCCCAAACGCCGATGTTTGAACGAAGTAATCTGGTAGCTCGGAGCGCTCGTTCTCAGCGACGTGTTCCCCAAACCGAAGTTCAGAGAGCCTACTTCTTTGTGGACGACGAGCTGCGACTCTTGCACCTCGGAACGTTAGGTTATCAAGCCACTCCCTCGCCGTTTCAATGCACTCTTCTGACGTCTCGTAGATCGTCACCGCAGACTCAAAGTCGAAAGGCGAACGAAATCCGGACTCGGCCAACATCAGCACTGGCAACTCCATGCCCAGTGCGAACCCGGCTACTAGTGCGTGACGATTGTTGTGAATGAGGGACCTGTTGCGTTCAGCACCCGCAAAGTGGATCATGACACCGGCGGATTGGGCCATCTCCTCGACAAACCACCGGAGGGGCGTCGAGCCTGACTCGGATGGATCTGCGACTGCCACTTTGACGCCTAGCTTCTGGCGCCCGTCCACGAAAGCATCAAGTCGATTGGCGGCTTCGAAGGGCTCGAAGGTGGTGCAGTACAACAAACCGTCCTTCGCAACGTCTTGGTCAGGCAACCAGCCCTCGATCAGCGAGTCGTAGAGAGGTACGAGCTTCAGGAGAGGGGTCTGCAGCTTGAAGCGATCGATCAGTTCGGAACTGTTTCTATAGGGCGTGTAACCGATCTCGCTGAGGATAGCTAGGTCGCGCCAGGCCTTATCTGCGAACGCACTCGTGGAGTCGAGAGTCAGCCAAACGGACTTGCCGCGGGCTATGGCATAACCCACCTCGAAGAGCACATTCGGATTGGGGAACGTCAAGTCAAAGACGGTCATGGTCGACTCGTCAATCTGACGCAGGACTTCCGACACAACTAGGCGGCCGTCTACCTGCAGATCCTCCCAAGTCTGGGCCTCCACGCCGAGGTCCGCTGATAGCGATTTAGCGAAGTTCCGCATAACTTCCGCCTGCCCACGCGGCTTCTCGGGGTAGCCGAAGAAGACTTTGGGTGTCAAGGCGCGTCCTCACTTTGGATACCGTTTGAGATTGAAGCTCGAGTGGCCCAGTCGACTGGAACTCAAGTCTGGCACCGTTCACCGTACTCGGCTACCGCCGTGGGATCGAGACCAAGTGGGGCAAGACATTGGCCGCCCCCAGGAAGCAGTGATGCGCGGGCTGCCAAGACCGAACGAACGCCTCATCTCGTATGTCAGGTCTACCCAGATCCGCTGACCGACGCCATTCTGGTCCGTAGACCAGCTCGCAAGGCTTCACGAGTGAATCTTCGATTGACCTGCTATCTCCCCGAGCATGAGGGAACTGTGCTTTGAAATAGTGAGGCCGACGGGGTTATCTCCAGCTGGTGATCGGCTGTCGCAGTCGAGGGCCAAGCCAAACCGAACTCTGCGAGTCGGCGCTGGAGGAAGCGGCGCTCGGGGTTGGAGGGGGCGAGCTCGAGGGCTCGGCGGTAGTGCGGCAGAGCATCCGTCGGCCGGCCGAGGCGGCGGAGCAGGTCGGCGCGGGTGGCGTGCAGGAGGTGGTACTCCCCCAGTTGCGCGTCGAGGTTAAGGGTGTCGAGGAGGGCGAGGCCAACATCCGGGCCCTCGGAAAACGCCACGGCGATCGCTCGGTTGAGGTCGACGATGGGCGACGGAGCCACCTGGCTGAGGTGGGCGTAGAGGGTGGCGATGCGGGCGAAGTTCGTCGCCGCGGCCGTCGGAGCGGTCGCGTGCTCGGCGGCGATCTGGGCCTGGAGCAGGTAGGGGCCGGGCAGGGTGCCGAGGTGCTGGAGGGTCTGCTCGGCTGCGGCGAGCATCCGGGAGCCTTCGGCGATCGCGGCGGCGTTCCAGCGGGAGCGGTCTTGGTCTTCGAGCAGCACGAGGTCTGAGGCAGCGTCGAGGCGCGTGGCCGCGCGCGAATGCTGGAAGAGCTCGAGGGCGAGCAGGGCCAGCACCTCGGGCTGCTGCGGCATGAGCTGCGCCACGAGGCGCGTAAGGCGGATCGCCTCGTCGGCGAGGGCAGGGCGGATGAGGTCTGATCCGCTACCGGAGGAATAGCCCTCGGTGAAAAGCAGGTAGAGCACGGCGAGCACCCCCGCGGTGCGCTCGGGCAGCAGGTGCGGCGGCGGCACGCGGTAGGGGATGTTCGCGCTGCGGATCTTCGCGCGCGTGCGCACCAGACGCTTCTGCATGGTCTGCTCGCTCACCAGGAAGACGTGCGCGGTCTCGGCGACGCTCAAGCCGAGCACGGTGCGGAGGGTGAGGGCGACGCGGGATTCCATCGCGAGGGCGGGGTGGCAGCAGGTGAAGATGAGGCGGAGGCGGTCGTCGTCAATCGTGTCGTCGAGCATCGTCGTCTCCTCCTCTGGGGTGTCGGTGAGTTCGTGGGCGTGGCGCTCAGTGGCTTTCCGCTCGGTGCTCGCTTTGCGGATGGCGTCGATCGCCGCGTTCTTCGCGACGGTTGTGAGCCAGGCGCCGGGGTTGTCGGGGATTCCGCGCTCGGGCCACGTCGTGAGCGCGCGGGTGACGGCGTCGTGGAAGGAGTCCTCCGCGAGATCCCAGTCGTGGGTGAGGCGGATCAGGGTTGCGACGATGCGCAGGCGCTCCGAGGCGACGACCTCGGCGAGCGTCGCGCTCACCTCGGTCGTCGCGCTCGGGGCCTTCTCAGGGCCGGGTGCGGGCATCCATCGCCTGATCGTTTCGGTGCTGCTCTGCCTAGGCGCCCAGTTCGAGCGGCCAGAGCGGGCGCACCTCGACGCGGCCGAAGCGGGCTATCGGGTGCGCGGCCGCGAGCTCGAGCGCCTCGTCGAGGTTGTCGACCTCGATGAGGTCGAAGCCGGCGATCCACTCTTTCGACTCGGTGAAGGGGCCGTCGGTGAGGATCGTCTTGCCGTCGCGCACCGTCACCGTCGTGGCGTCGGAGGGCGGGCGCAGGCGGTCGCCGACGATGGCGGCTCCGCGGCGCTCGAGGTCGGCCACCCACTGCTCGATGTTGTCTTCTTCGGGGACGTAGGCGGGGGCGGCAGGGTCACTCACGATGAGCAGGAGGTATCGCATCAGCTGGCCTCTTCCGAGTGCATCAGGCGTCGGACCTCGATCGGCGAATGCTTCGCCTCGGCGAAACGGCCGGCGATCTCGACCGCGCGCTCGTGGCTCGCGACATCGACGATGTAGTAGCCGCCGACGAACTCGGTGCCCTCGGTGAAGGGGCCGCGCGTCGTGATGGGCTGGCCGTGGTGGTGGCCAATCACCGTGACGTTCTCGGTGTCGAGCTCGTTGGTGTCGATGAACTCTTTGCTCGCGACCAGGTCGGCGATGATCGCGTCGTGGGTGGCGTAGAGAGACTGCTGGAGTCCGTCGGCCCAGGCCGCCTCGGCAGCCTCGTTCGAGTGGATGAGGATCATGTAGCGCATGGGTTGCTCCGCTCTGTGGTGAGGGTGATTACATCAGGGCGACGGAGGCGGGGGTAGTGGGAGGACAGGGTTGACACCTTCAGCCCGGAATTCTGACACGCTGCGCCAGAAGTCGGACAGCTTCGGGGAATGAGAAAACCCGGCCCCAGAGGGGCCGGGTGGTGTGGGTAGAGATTAGCAGAGCGGCATCGCGGTCACCATTGGTGGGGCTTCTCGATGCGACTACCGATCGTGTTGGGTAGCTGGTGGCGACGCCAGTCGTCGGCCGTCAACTGATACCACCAGTGGCGGCCTGCGCCTGAAGTTGCATCGCCAGCAAGCTTGCCAGCGAGATAGCCCTTCGTCGGGTTGATCAGGCCGACCGACACCTCAGTACGCACGTGAGAGACCGGGAAAGCGAGATCGCTGTCGTTCGAAACCACCACAACTGCGTCTACCGCTCCCCCGAGAACATCGATCAACAGGTGCGAGGCCACGTTCACGTCCGAACCATTCTCCTCGCGCCGCGCCACTGACGCCATGAAGCGTGCGTCGGGCACGTCGGATCCCTCTCCATCCTGGACCATCAGAGGCCACACCGGTCAGGCGATCACCGGCCTCCCGGTGCGGCCAGCAGTTGCGAGTGGTGCTGTCGCGATGCGTACGACGTAATTGCCGAAGCTCAACCGGTCGACTGATCCTGAGTGTTGAAGGGCACGAAGGTAGACGTCTTGCTCCCGCTGCCCCACAGGATTGCTCGCGCCGCTGACACGCGCCGTGCAGTAGGTGATCGACAGTTCGGTCGGGGACTGCCATGGAGCGTGCTTTGCAATGACGGCTGTCAGCATCGAACGGAGATCGAGCCACCTCCAGCCTGCCGTTGAGCGGCCGCACATGCCGCGACCCCCGTAGTAGAGGTTGAACCCATCGATGTAGACGCCGACTCGCATGAGCGCGAGGGTAGAGAGGTTGCTCGGCCGGGGGCTGGTGAATCACACAGGGCGGCGTCTGGGTGTTCTGCGCGCGGCGGCCGGCGCGGGGCGGCGCCCGGGGGGGCGGGCGCGGGGTGGTTTTGCCCCCCCGGCCGCCCCCACCCCGGGTCACCTAAACGGGGGCCCTACTCCGCCGCCCCCGCTTTTCGTTCAGTCGGGCTGACAGGATTTGAACCTGCGACCCCTTGACCCCCAGTCAAGTGCGCTACCAAGCTGCGCCACAGCCCGTGGCTGTGCCCGTGGGCACGAAGAGAGAGTCTAGCGCGTTGGGGGCGGGGGCGTGACACGTGCGGGGAGCGGCGGAAGGATCGGGGAGGAGTCAGAAGGGTGTCAGGTGGGGCAGGACGAGCCGGGCTGCTTTCAGCGCGTCCGTGGCTACGGTGATGGCGTCGGCGGCATCGGCGGCTGTGGCGACAGACGTAGTGACGTCGGGGTATTCGTTGTCGTTGCGCAGGCGGCGGATGCGGTCGACCTGGCGGCCGATGCGGCTGGGTGGGTCGAGTTGCGCGGTGAGAGCATCCGTCACGGCGATGTGACCACCGCGACGCGTCGGTCGCAGGCCCTGCGCCAGCAGCACAGCGGCGAGCGCTTTGCGCGCCGCGTCGTAGGCGATCGACAGCGCTGCCACGGGATCGTTCGCGAGCGCCAGTTGAGCCGTGGTGATGTGCTTCTCGCACAGCTCGAGCGACGCGGCGGCAAACGCAGCGTTGGCGACGACGCGCTCGAGCTCACCACGCTCGAGCAACTGCTCGATGACCGCTCGGCCTTGCTCCCACGTCATCCGGTGCCCCTCGTGTCGACTGCCAGGTCGACCGATGGTCGCGCACGCAGGGTCGACACGAAGGGGTCATCCACAGCCGCCCACGCGTCGGGAGCAAGCACGGTGGCGTTCACTTCACGACGCAACGCCGCCTCGGCGCGGCTGAGGGCGTCGTACAGGGCATCACGATCAGGATCGCCGACGACGAGCACATCGATGTCGCCCGGAGGGGGGCCTGCCTCGCCCGCGCGACGCGCTGCCCACGAGCCGAAGATCGCAGCCTCGGCGATTCCTGGCACGGTCGCGAGCTCGCGGGCGACGACCGGATGCGGGCCGTAGGTGAACAGTGCGATCTGGCGCACCGCATCGCTCAGCGGGTGGTGACGATTGGGCCGATAGACCGCTCGGCGACCCACCGACTCGACAGCGATCAGTTCGGCGTCGGCCAGGCGGCCGAGTTCGCGTGTGGCCGTGGGCAAGCTTGTGCCAACGAGGCGCGCAAGGTCGGTCGCCGTCTCGCCGCGATCGCTCAGCTCGAGTGCAGCGAGAAGCTGCCCCTGCGTGTCAGAGCGCAGGAGCGGGAACAGCGCGGACGGCTTTACTTTCATAAAATGAATGTTAGCAAACGTTTTATGAAAGTTGCGAGCGCTCCGCTCCTCGTCGGGGTCCGAAGGTCGCCGTGATGATCGCTGTGACCGCGAGCACGCACGCCGCCGTCAGGAGGGCCGTGGTCACCCCGGAGAGAAAGGCGTCTTTGGCCGCGGCGATGATGGGGGCTGCCGCCGCTCCGAAGTCGGCGACTCGGGGGGATTGGGTGAAGGCGATCGAGGATTCGATGGCGGAGGCGATCGTGGGCGGGAGGCCCGCGATCGCATCCTGGATGCCCGATTTGTAGGTGGCCGTGAGGATGCTGCCGAGCACGGCGATGCCGAGAGCGCTGCCGAACTCGCGAGCAGTGTCGTTGACCGCAGAAGCGACACCCTGCTTGCCGGGCGGCAGGGATTGGGTGATCGCCGTGGTCGACGGAGCACCCGAGAGGGCCATGCCGAGGGCGAAGAGCACGATGCCGGTGCCGAAGACGGCGTAGTTGAGCTCGACCTCGAGCTGGGCGAATACGACGAAGGCGGCGGCGATGAGGAGGAGGCCGACGGGGGCGACGCGACGGTATCCGAAGCGCTCGGCCAGGCGCGGCGAGACGCGCGCGAGCGGGATGAGGATGAACGGCATCGGCAGCAGGCACGCCGCCGCCCACAGCGGGCTCAGACCGGCCACGAACTGCAGGTACTGCAGGGCCGCGAAGAAGAAGCCGAAGGCGGCGAAGAACTGCACCGAGAGCGAGAGGCTGCCCATGCCGAAGCCGCGCACGGCGAACAGGCGCGGGTCGAGCAGCGGGGCGGGCGCGTGCCACTCCCACAGCACGAACGCCCCCAGGGCGGCCAGCCCGACGGCGAGCGCACCGAGCGCGAGCGGATCATCCACGCCGCGTTCGGGCAGTTCGATGATGCCGAAGACGATGCCGCCGACCGCGAGCAGGCTCAGCACCGCGCCCAGGCCGTCGAAACGGGGTGGATGCTCGTCTCGCCCCCTGGGAACCACCAGGGCCGTGCCCACGAAGCCGGCAGCCGCGAGGCCGACGTTGAGCCAGAAGAACGACGGCCACTCGAACCACTGCAGCAGCACGGCCGCGACGAAGACGCCGATCGCGGCTCCCCCGCCGGCGACGCCCACCCAGACGCCGACGGCCTTGCCTCGTTCTTCGACGGGGAAGGTGGTCGTGATGACCGAGAGGGTCGTCGGCATGATGGCGGCGGCTCCGATGCCCATGACGGCGCGCAGGGCGATGAGGGCGCTCGGGGTCTCGACGAAGGCCGCGGCCGCGGCGGCGGTGCCGAAGATCGCGAGGCCGACGAGCAGGATTCCCTTGCGGCCCAGGCGGTCGCCGATCGCCCCCGAGGCGAGCAGCAGGCCGGCGAAGATGACGGTGTAGGCGTCAACGATCCACGTGAGCTCGGTCTGGCTCGCGCCCGTCGCGCGGGCGAGGCTCGGCAGCGCGACGTTGAGGCCGCTCACCGCGGACACGACCGTCATGAGCGAGATGCTCACGACCAGCAGAACGAGGCGGTTGCGGCGCGCGGGGGTCATGGGCGTGATGCTACGCCCGCCCGGGATGCTCGGCGGTTATCGTGGGGAGCGTGAGCGAGCATCCGCCGTCAGAATCTGGGCCCGACCGCAGCGGGTCGGCGGGCGCGCGCGGAGCCTGGATGGCCAGCGGCATCACCTTCTTCAGCGTCGGCGTCGTGTTCACGGTGACGATGCCCGACAACATCGCGCTCGGCATCACGTTTCTCGGGCTCGGGGTCGTGTTCTTCTCGCTCGCGGGGTCGGGGCGGGCGCCGGGTGATGGGGCTGCGCCTCCTGATGCGCCTGATCGTCCTTCGCCTCCTGCTCCTCCTGCTCCAGAGTCGCCGCGGGGCTGATTTCTCGGCCTGTTTCCTGGCCTGTGGATACTCCGCCCCCGATATCGGTAGTCGAATGTATGTTCGAATCATCGAGATCGAGTCTGACGGCGAGAGGGGTGGGGTCATGATGACGATGCTCGTCGCGCCACCCGGCGTCGCGGACGCGCCGCACGATCCTGATGGGCAGGCTGCTGAGGGGCACAGCTCTGCTGGGCACGCGTCGGCTGGGCACGCGGTCGGCGGCGCGCTCTCCGCGGCGGTGGATGCTCTCGCGCGCGTCCCCCGCGAGCTCGACCTCTACCGCTCCCTGGGAGATGACGCCCTGCTCGAGCTCACGCGCGTCGCGGCCGACGAGGTTCGGCTCGCGCAACTGCACGTTTCGCTCCTGGCGGGCGAGATCGCGCGGCGGTCGGCTCCGGAGCTGGGGTCGCAGGGCCTCGCGCAGCGTACGGGCCACCGCACGCCCGACGAGCTCGTGCGCGTCACGACGGGCACGCGTGTGGCGGATGCCCGCACGGCGGTGCGGGTCGGGTCGGCGATGGCCGCAGCGGGAGCCTCCGCCGAAGGGCCGGGTGGCGACCTCGCTGCCGGCGACGGAGTCGATGGGGCTGGATCAGCGCTCGGTGCCGCCGTGCTCGAGGGGCGCGTGAGCGTGGCCGTCGCCGATGCCGTGCGGCTCGGCCTGGGGTCGCCCTCCCCCGCGCTCACGGCCGAGATGCTCGACGCCGCGGCCGAGCAGCTGCTGCCCCGCGTCGCCGAACTCGATGCCGACCGCGCGGCGCGCGAGGCACGCGCGATGCGCGACGACCTCGACCTGCTGGGCCTTCCCGAGCGGGAGGCGGCGCGGCGGGCGCAGCGGTCGTTCCGGCTCGGGCGCCGCGCCGACGGCATGGGCTACGCGCACTGGGTGCTCGATCCGGAGACCTACGCGATCGTGAGCGATGTGTTCGACCGCGTCACGTCGCCGAAGCGGGCGGTGCCGAGCTTCGAGGCTGAGGCCTCGCCCGGCGGTGCGGTCGACGGTGCTGTCGACGGTGCGGTCGACGGCGCGCGCGACGGTGCGGTCGGCCGCCCTGGCCCCGACGCCCCCGACCCCGCCGACGACCGCACGCCCGAGCAGCGGGCGAGCGACACGATCGCCGAGCTGCTGCGACAGGGCGTCGCGGCCGACACCTCGCAGCTGCTGGGGGATGCGCCCGTCGGCGTCCGGGTGATCGTCGCTGGGCGGGCGCTCGACGAGCGGAGCGGACGTGGCTTCCTCGAGGGCCAGCCCGACGCCGTCTCAATTGCGACGGTCGAGCGCATCGCCTGCAGCGCCGGAACCGTGACGCTGACGGTCGACGGCGCGGCCGACGCCGCCGGCCAGCCCCTGAACCTCGGGCGCGAGCGGCGCCTCTTCTCTCGCGCCCAGCGCATCGCCCTCGCCGCACGCGACGGCGGATGCCGCTGGCCCGGCTGCGAACGCCCACCCTCCTGGTGCGAGGCCCACCACATCGAGCACTGGCAGCGCGACGGCGGCCGCACCGACGTCGCCGACGGAATCCTGCTCTGCCGACATCACCACCTGCTCGCGCACAACAACGGCTGGGAGATCCGCCGCGATGGCCCGCGCTACCTGCTCGTACCGCCCGACGATGACGGCGGGGGTTCGGGCGACGGTTCAGGGCGGACCGTGCGAGAGATGCCGACACGCAGTCGGGCGCTGCTCGACGCACTGAATGACGGGGCGTGACAGGCTGGGCGCATGACGCCGTCGACCCTGCCTACCGTGCTCGTCACGGGGTTCGAACCCTTCGCCGACGCACCCGTCAACCCGAGCGGCGAGGTCGTACGGCGGCTGGCTGAGCTCGGGCATCCCGACTGCCGGCTCGTCGGCGAAGTGCTGCCGGTGTCGTTCGCGCGCGCCGCTCCCCTGCTCGCCGCCGCGATCGAGGCCCACGACCCCGACATCGTCATCGCTCTCGGGCTCGCCGAGAGCCGCCAGGCGATCACGCCCGAGCGCATCGCGATCAACCTCGCCGACGCGCGCATCCCCGACAACGACGGCGCCCAACCGCGCGACGCCGAGATCGAGCACGGCGGCCCGACCGCCCGCACCACCGGCCTGCCCGTCAAGGCGATCGCCCATGCCCTGGATGCCGCCGGCATCCCCAGCGACGTGTCGCTCACCGCGGGCAGCTACGTCTGCAACCATGTGTTCTACGAGCTCATGGGCATCGCGGCAGCCCGACCGGGCCTGCGGGCCGGATTCATCCACGTTCCCGCGACGCCCCAGCTCGGCGGCGGGCCGCAGTTCACGCTCGATGAACTCGAGCGCGGCATCCGCATCGCCATCACGACGGTCATCGACCGGATGGGCCACGACGGCGACCTCGACGTCGCCGGGGGCACGACGCAGTGACCGACATCATCCGGGTGGCGGCGGCACTCATCGTCGACAGCGGGGGCCGGCTGCTGCTCGTGCGCAAGGCCGGCACGACGGTGTTCATGCAGCCCGGCGGCAAGTACGAGCCCGGCGAGACCGGCGCGCAGACCCTCGCGCGCGAACTGCACGAAGAGCTTGGGCTCGTCATCGCACCGGATGCCCTGCACCCGCTCGGCACCTTCCGCGCCCCCGCCGCCAACGAGGCAGGCATGCTCGTCGAGGCCGAAGTGTTCCGGGTGGCGGCGCTCGAGCCCGCCGCCGCCGAGGCGATCGGCGCGGGTGCCGAGATCGCCGAGCTGCGGTGGGTGCATCCCGACCACTTCGCCGACCTGCCGATCGCGCCGCTCGTCACCGAGCGCATGATGCCCCTGCTCGCCCGGCCCGCAGAGCGCTAACCCGAGCAGCCCAGCCGGAACAGCGCTGACCCCGCGACCCCCGGCCGGTAGCGTGGGGCTATGGCGCTCGAGCTCGACACCTTCGGCATCACGGGGCTCATCCTCGTGCTCGCCGCGACCGTCGCGTTCCTCGCGCACCGCGCCCGGCAGCCGCTCATCATCGCGTTCATCGTCGTCGGCATCATCGTCGGCCCGAGCGCGCTCGACTGGGTGCACGAGGCAGAAGCCCTCGAGCTGTTCGCTGAGATTGGCATCGCCATCCTGCTGTTCCTGGTCGGGCTCAAGCTCGACGTGACCCTCGTGCGCTCGGTCGGCACCGTCGCCCTCGCGACCGGGCTCGGGCAGATCGCCGTCACCGCCGTCGTCGGCTTCGGCATCGCCCTGCTGTTCGGGCTCGACCTCGTCGCCGCCGCCGTCGTGGGCGTCGCGATCACGTTCTCGTCGACGATCATCGTCGTCAAGCTGCTGAGCGATCAGCGGCAACTCGACGAGCTGCACGGCCGCGTCGCCCTCGGACTGCTCATCGTGCAAGACATCGTCGTGATCGTCGTCATGATCGTGCTCACAAGCCTCGGCTCGGGCGCGGCCGACGGCGCGAGCCTCGACATCGGCGCCGAAGCGCTGCGCATCCTGCTCGGGGGCGGCGGCCTGCTCGTCGGCATCGGCGTCGCGATGCGCTGGGTGCTACCGTGGCTGCTCGACCGCGTCGCGACGAGCCAAGAGCTGCTCATCGTGTGGAGCGTCGCCTGGGCGATCGGTGTCGCCGCCCTCACCGACGTACTCGGCTTCTCGATCGAGGTCGGCGCGTTCCTCGCCGGCTTCGCCCTCGCCTCCACCCGCTACCGCGAACAGGTGCACGCCTCGCTCAGCGGCCTACGCGACTTCTTGTTGTTGTTCTTCTTCATCGTGCTCGGCGCCGAGCTCGACTTCGGTGCGATCGGGGCGCAGGTACCCCTTGCCATCGCGCTCTCGATCTTCGTGCTCGTCGGCAGCCCGATCATCATGATCGGCATCATGAGCCTCATGGGGTACCCGGCCCGCGTCGGTTTCCTCGCCGGCCTCGCGATCGCGCAGATCAGCGAGTTCAGCCTCATCCTCATCGCCCTCACGCGCGATATCGGGCTCGTCGACGACGAGATCGTCGGGCTCATCACCCTCGTCGCCCTCATCACGATCGCCGGCTCGAGCTACCTCATCCCCCACTCCGAGGCGATCGCCACGCGGCTCGAACCCCTCCTCGACCGCGTGCAGCGGCGCGTGACGCGCGCTGAGGCGCCCGCGAGCGGCGAGCACTACGACGCGATCGTCTTCGGGCACGGCCGCTTCGGCAGCCAGCTCATCCGCGAGCTCGTCGGCGAGGGATGCCGGGTACTGCTCGTCGAGTGGGATCCCTTTGCCGAGGTGCGGCTGCAGGATGCTCAGCTCGCCGATCGCGTCGACGTCGTGTTCGGCGATGCCCGCAGCCCGGAGTTCCCCGAAACCCTGCCCCTGCAGGGCGTGCGCTTCATCATCTCGACGGTGCCCGACGTCGACACCAACCTCGTGCTCGCCGCAGCTCTGCGTCGCGCGGGCGCGACGTGCCCGATCGCCGTCACCGTGCACACCGACGGCCAGGCGCACCTCTACCGCCAGGCCCTCATCAATGGCACCGTCTCGACCGTGCTGCACCCGTTCCGCGATGCGGCCGACGACGCGCTCGAAGCGCTCAAGCGGCTCGAGACGGCCGAGCACGACACCCCCTGAACCGCGGCCTGATGCGAGGATCGGTCGACATGTGGTTCGATGGCGCCATGAACCAGGGGACTCGACACACCGCGCGAGCAACGGTCGGTGCGAACACTGACCGCCTTCTGATCATCATCGGCGCGATCGCGATCGTCGTCGGCATTGCACTGCTGCCTGAGGCCGACCTCGTCATCGGGTCGGGAGTGCTCATCTCGGCCGGAGTCGCGGCGGTCGTCATCGGCCTCGTGCTGCGCCGGCGGCGCCCGCCCGAGCGTCACCGCCCTCTCGATGCCCACCCCGGGGTCGACAACCCGGCGATCATCGTGCATCACGACTACGGCGATATCGGTGCCGGTGCCGGTGCCGGTGGCGACGGCGGGGGTGGCGGCGGAGGCGGCGGCGGCGACTAAGGGCTCAGCGGGCTAGCGCTCGGGCAGCTGCGCGCGCAGGGCCGGCCAGCTCGCGGCGAATCCGGGGTGCAGGGGCAGAGCATCCACGTCGTCGAGGGCGACCCAGCGCAGGGCGACGCTCTCGGCGTCGGCGACGATCGGGGCGAAGAGCCGCACGACCCGCACGGCGACGGTCGTGTACGACCAGAAGCCGAGGTCGAAGAGGCTCTCGAAGAGCGGCTCGACGGCGTCGGCCGGCACGCCGGCCTCCTCGCCCGCCTCGCGCACCGCCGCGTCCACCGCCGACTCGCCCTGCTTGCGGGCACCCCCCGGCAGCCCCCACGTGCCGCCGTGGTGCGACCACACGGCCCGGTGCTGCAGCAGGATGCCCGCCTCGGGGTGCCACGCCAGCAGACCCGCCGCACCGAAGCGGCCCCAGTAGCGTTGACCGTTGTCGCCCTCGACCCAAGCATCGCCGGGATCGCGCGCGGCACCCGTGGGCAGGGGCGGCGGCGTGCTCGAGAGCGGATCGTGCGTCATGGTGGGTTCAGGCTAAGCGAGGATGATGGGAGCGTGATGATGACCGCGATCGCGCCGCCGCTGCCGGGCCGCGCGGTCATCCGCCAGCGCTGGAGCGACATCGTGTTCGTGCACTGGCGCGTCGACCCCGCGGTGGTCGCCCCGATGCTGCCCGCCGGCACCCGCCCCGACGTCGACGAGCACGGCGACGCCTGGGTCGGGCTCATCCCCTTCGTGCTGAGCGAGCACGCCTTCCTGCCGTTGCCGCCCGTGCCGGGGCTCGGCACGTTCATCGAGATCAACGTGCGCACGTATTCCGTCGACGCGGCGGGCAATCGCGGGGTGGTGTTCCGGTCGCTCGATGCCGAGCAGCTGCCCTCGGTGCTCGCGGCCCGCGCGCTCTTCGGGCTGCCGTACCAGTGGCTGCGCGCCGAACGCCGCGTCGACGACACCACGATCGAGTACCGCGGGCGCCGTCACACGGGCTCGCGCCCGAGCACGCGCATCCACGCCCGTCCCGGCACCGCGCCCGTAGATACCGCGCTCAGCCGCTTCCTCACCGCGCGCTGGGGCTTTCACGAGCACCACCTCGGCCGCACCATCCACGCCCGCAACACGCACGCGCCGTGGCCGCTCGTCGAGGCCGAGCTGCTGCACCTCGACGATGAGCTGCTCGCGGCCGCCGGGTTCGCCGACCTCGCCGCGCGCGCGCCCGACTCGGTGCTCGCGATGCCGCTCGGGCATCCCGGCGTCGTGACGGAGTTCGCGCGGCCCCGCGGGCTGCGATAGCACCGCCCTACTCGGGGCGGAAGGCTCCCGCGATCGTCGGCGCGACGTCGGGAACCGCGAGCACCGCGATCGGGTCGCCCGCCCGCACGGCTCCGCGGCGCACGACGCGTGCGTAGGCCCCGAGCCGTCGGGAGTCGGCGAAGCGCTTGACCCAGCCCTGCGCGTCATCGCCGCCGACCCAGCGCGCGAACGTCTGGCACGGGGTGCGCGGCATCGTGAACTCGAGCTCAATCGCGTTGGCGCCCTCGCCGATGCGCCAGCGCTCCCCGATGCGGGCGGCGTTCACGTCGAGACCGTCGACCCGCAGGTTCTCTCCGAACCAGCCGGGGTGCAGCTCGCGCCCGAGCGCCTCGGCCCAGAAGTCGGCATCGGACTGGCTGTAGAGGTAGAGCGCCTTGTCGTGCCCGCCATGGTGCTTGCGGTCGACCTGCACATCGCCGACGAGCCCGAAGTCGTCGACGCGCACCGCACCCTCGACAGCGCGCTTGTCGATCGCGGTCACGGAGCGGGTTCCGGGCTTGTCGGCGCGCAGCTCGCGCACCATGCAGACGGCGGAGATCGAGGGCATGGGGTCAGCCTAGAGCTGGCCGCGGGGAGCGCTGCCTTTTCTCCCGCCCGCGATCCGGGACGGATCGCGGCGAGTCAGGCGCGACGGCCAGAAATGGCCCTCGCGGGCAGCGCTGAGCGCTGCCTCCTACCCTGACGCGCGGGACGGATCGCGGCGAGTTCGCGGCCGAGGCCAGAAATGGCCTCGGCAGGCAGCGCCTAGCGCTGCCTCTTTTCGCGAACTCGCATATTGACCTGGATGGGGGTGCCCTCGAAGCCCCAGACCTCACGCAGGCGCCGCGTGATGAAGCGGCGGTACTGCGGGTCGAGGAATCCAGTGGTGAAAAGCACGAACGTCGGCGGGCGCGTCGAGGCCTGCGTCGCGAAGAGGATGCGCGGCTGCTTGCCGCCCCGAACGGGGTGCGGATGCGCGGCCGTCAGCTCGGCCACGAAGGCGTTGAGCTTGCCGGTCGCAATGCGGGTATCCCACGACTCGAGCGCGACCTCGAGAGCCGGTACGAGCTTCTCGAGGTGACGACCCGTGCGCGCCGAGATGTTGACGCGCGGCGCCCACGCCACGTGGTGCAGGTCCTGCTCGATCTCGCGCTCGAGGTAGCGCCGCCGCTCGTCGTCGAGCAGGTCCCACTTGTTGAACGCGAGCACGAGCGCACGGCCCGACTCGAGCACGAGGTCGATGATGCGCACGTCCTGCTCGCTGAGCGGCTCGGTCACGTCGATGAGCACGACCGCGACCTCCGCCTTCTCGAGCGCCGCGGCCGTACGCAACGAGGCGTAGAAGTCGGCGCCCTGCTGCAGGTGCACGCGACGACGGATGCCCGCGGTGTCGACGAAGCGCCACACCTTGCCGCCGAGCTCGATCTGCTCGTCGATCGGGTCGCGCGTCGTGCCGGCGAGCTCGTTGACGACGACACGCTCTTCGCGCGCCGCCTTGTTGAGCAGGCTCGACTTGCCGACGTTCGGGCGGCCGAGCAGGGCGACGCGGCGGGGGCCGCCGAACTCCTGCTTCGCCACGGCCGAGACCTCGGGCAGCACCGTGAGCACGTGATCGAGCAAGTCGGCGACGCCGCGGCCGTGCAGGGCCGAGACGGGCCAGGGGTTGCCGAGGCCCAGGCCCCACAGCGCGGCGGCCTCGGGCTCCTGGCGCGCATCGTCGACCTTGTTGCCGGCGAGGATGACGGGCTTCTTCGAGCGGCGCAGCATCTTGACGACGAACTCATCGGTCGCGGTCGGGCCGGTCATGGCGTCGACGACGAAGAGCACAGCATCCGCCAGGTCGACGGCGACCTCGGCCTGCGCGGCGACGGAGGCGTTGATGCCCGAGGCGTCGGGCTCCCAGCCGCCGGTGTCGACGAGGGTGAACTTGCGATCGTTCCACTCGGCCTTGTACGTGACGCGGTCACGGGTCACGCCGGGCGTGTCTTCCACGACGGCCTCGCGGCGGCCGATGATGCGGTTGACGAGCGCGCTCTTGCCGACGTTCGGTCGGCCGACGATCGCGAGCACGGGCAGAGCGGGCATCGTGATGATGCCGTCTTCGCCCAGCTCGGCGCCCTCGAGCAGCTCGAGGTCGTCGTCGTCGAGCTCATAGGCGGCGAGGCCCGCGATGAGGGCGTCGGCGCGCTTGGCGGCGAGGTCGTCGTCGAGCTCGGCGAGCCGCGCGGCGACGGCTTCGGCCGCCTCGGCGTTCGCGAACTCGGCGTCGTCGGACGCGCCGGATGCGTCGCGCGCAGTGCTGCGCGTGGCATCGCGAATCGCGTCGCGCTCGGCAGCGTCGTCGCCAGACAGCTCAGGGTTGACAGGGTTCTCGGTCATGGGATCCTCCCACTTGTTCCGCCGCCCGCGGGCGGCGTGTGTTTCGCGCGAGACCCTGAGTTCAGGCCCCCGCACGCACTGTGTCGATGAGCGCCTGCACCGTCTGCTCGAAGTCGAGGTCGGTGGAATCGAGAGTCGTGACTCCCTCGGCGGCGTTCATGAAGTCGACCACACGGGAATCCTGGGCGTCCCGCGAGGCCAGCTGCTGCGCGGTCGCCTCGGTCGACACGGCGCTCAGCTCCGCCGACCTTCTGGCCAGTCTAGCCTCTGGTGAGGCCGTGAGCAGTACCCGCACGGCGGCGTCCGGCGCGACGACCGTCGTGATGTCGCGGCCCTCGACGATCACGCCGGGTTCTGACGACTCGGCGATGAGCCGGCGGAACAGCGCCGTGAGCCCCGCGCGCACCTCCGGAACCCGCGCGACCGCGCTCACCACGGCCGTCACGCGCGGCTCGCGGATGTCGGGAGTGATGTCCTCTCCCCCGACGCGCACGAAGTAGTGGTCGGGCTGCATCCCGATCGCGTAGTCGAACGCAGCAACCCGCTCGGCCACCGCCGCGGCATCCTCGACATCGAGGCCCTCGTCGAGGCAGTGCCAGGCGAGCGCGCGGTATGCGGCCCCCGTGTCGAGGTAGGCGAAGCCGAGCCGACGGGCCGCCTCGCGGCTCACGCTCGACTTGCCGCTGCCGGCGGGGCCGTCGACGGCCACGATGATGTCGCTCACAGAAGGTCCTTTCGGGGGTGTGAGGGGTGGATGCTCAGCTCGCGCCCGCGATGCGCCAGCCGCGCGCCGAGAGCTCGTCGATGAGGCGCTGCTCGACCTCGGGCAGCACCGAGACCTCGGCGAAGCCGATGGGGGCGCCCGGCGAGTGCTCGAGCCGCAGATCTTCCATGTTGATGCCGAGCTCGCCGATCTCGGTCAGCAGGCGCGCGAGCTGGCCGGGGGTGTCGTCGATCATGACGACGAGCTGCGCGAAGCGGCGGTCGTCGCCGTGCTTGCCGGGGATGCGGGCGACCCCGGCGTTGCCCGCCGCGATGAGCTCGGCGAGGGCACGGCGCGAGCCGGGCGCCTCGGGGTCGTCGAGGGCCGTGAGCAGGGCATCCACGTCGTCGCGCACTCCGCGCAATATCTCGGCGACCGGTGCCGCGTTCGCGGAGAGGATCTGCACCCACAGTCCGGGGTCGCTCGACGCGATGCGCGTGACGTCGCGCACGCCCTGGCCGGCGAGGCCGACGGCGCCGTTCGAGGCCGTTCGCAGCCGTGCCGCCATGGCGCTCGCGACGAGCTGCGGCACGTGGCTGACCATCGCGACCGAGCGGTCGTGCTCGTCGACGCTCATCTCGATCGGCACGGCGCCGACGTCGAGAATGAGGTCTTCGATCGCGCCCGCGCGGCGGTAGCTGATGCCCTCGTGGCCCGCGAGCACCCACGGCCGGCCGAGGAAGAGGTCGGCGCGTGCCGAGATGGGCCCGCCGCGCTCGCGCCCCGCCATCGGGTGGGTGCCGAGGTAGCGGCTGACGTCGGCGCCGAGCGCGTGCAGCTCGGCGAGCACGCTGCCCTTCACGCTCGCGACATCGGTGACGATGGCATCGGGATGCTCGGCCAGCGCCTGCGCGACCGTCGCGGCCGTGACATCCGGCGGCACCGCGACCACGACGAGGCCGGGTCGGTCGTCGGCGCGCGGAGCGCGGCCCGCCCCGTAGTCGACCGCGAGCCGCACGGCCGTCGGCGACTGGTCGGCGAGCGTCACGTCGACGCCCTTCTCGCTCAGGGCGAGGCCGATGCTCGTGCCGAGCAGGCCCGCGCCGATGATGTGCACGTGCTCGTGCAGGCGGCGGTCGCTCACGAGGTGCTCCGCGGGGCGCGCGGGGCGCGCGTGGGCGCGGCGGTGTCGGCGTCGGGGTCTTCGGCGGCGGCAGGGCCGGCCTGCTCGTGCTGCCGGGCGATCGTGAGCAGGGCGCCGCGTTCGGCATCCGTGAGCTCGCGCATCTGGCCCGAGGCGAGCGTGCCGAGGTGCAGCGGGCCGAACTGGCGGCGCACGAGCTCGACGACGGGGTGCCCGACGGCGGCCATCATGCGCCGCACGATGCGGTTGCGGCCCGAGTGCAGGGTGAGCTCGACCATCGAGTGGCCCTGGCTCGGCGCACCGAGCACGCGGGCGGCGTCGACCGCGATGGGGCCGTCGTCGAGCTCGATGCCCTCTTTGAGCGTGCGCAGCGTCGAGGCCTGCACCGAGCCGGTGACCTTCGCGATGTAGGTCTTCTCGACGCCGTAGCGCGGGTGCGCGAGCACGTTGGCGAGCGGGCCGTCGTTGGTGAGAAGCAGCAGCCCGCTCGTCTCGCCATCGAGGCGGCCCACGTTGAACAGCCGCTCGTCGTATTCGCGCGCGAACTCGCGCAGGTCGCGGCGGCCGTTCTCGTCGGCCATCGAGCTCACGACGCCCGTCGGCTTGTTGAGCATGATGTAGCGCTTCGTCGTGTCGAGCTGGATGGCGACGCCGTCGACCGCGACGAGGTCGGTCGCGGGCTCGACGCGCGATCCGAGCTCGGTCACGACCTCGCCGTTGACGGTCACGCGCCCCGCGACGATGAGGTTCTCGCACACCCGTCGGCTCGCGACGCCCGCGGCGGCGAGCACCTTCTGCAGGCGCTCGCTCGTGGCACTGTCGCCCGCGCGCTGGTTGCTGGACCAGTCGATGACGACATCAGGCACGAGGTCACGATCGGCGCGATTGTCAGCACTGTGCCTATCGGACATCGTCGAACCCTTCGCTGCCGTCGTCGAGCAACGGCGAGATCTTGGGCAGCTCGTCGAGCGAGTTGATGCCCAGCTGCACGAGCAGCAGATCGGTGGTCTCGTAGTGGATCGCACCGGTCTCGCTGTCGGTGAAGGCCTCGGTGATGAGCCCGCGCCCGAGCAGCGTGCGCACGACCGAGTCGACCTTGACGGCGCGGATCGACGCGATCGCCCCGCGGCTGATGGGCTGCTTGTAGGCGATGACGGCGAGCGTCTCGAGCGCAGCCTGCGAGAGCTTCGAGGGGTTCTGCGTGTGCACAAAGTCGCGCACGACCTCGTCGAGCTCGCTGCGCACGTAGATGCGCCACCCGCCGCCGACCTCGCGCAACTCGAAGCCGCGCCGCGGCCCCGCGGGCCGGCCATCGACGGCGAGACCGTCATAGTCGGCCACGAGCTCGGCGATCGCCGCCCGCACCTCTTTCACCGGTCGCCCGACGGCGCTCGCGAGACCGACGACGCTCTGCGGCTCATCGACGACCATGAAGATCGCCTCGAGCGCGCGGGCCACGTCGACGCCGTGCGGGATGCCGCGCGCGGGCGCCTCGTCGCTGCCAGCCTCGATCGTGCCGGGCGCCGCATCCATGATCGGCTCATCGGTCGTCATGCGGTCACTGGCCATAATCGTTCCCCAGGTTCACGAGGTTCTCGTCCGTCCAGTTCTCGGCTGTCCAGCGCACCGTCAGCTCGCCGAGGGGCTCGAGCTGCTCGAAGCCCACGGCCGCGTGGCGGTACAGCTCGAGCAAGGCCAGAAAGCGCGCCACGATGACGCCCTTGGCGTCGGCGCCGGCGATGAGCTGGCGGAAGGTCACGGGCTCGCCCTGGCGCAGCAGGGCGACGACGTGCGCCGCCTGCTCGCGGATCGACACGAGCGGCGCGTGCAGGTGGTCGAGCCCGACGACCGGGATCTCTTTCGGCGTGAGCGCCAGCAGGGCGAGGGCCGCGAAGTCGTCGAGGCTCAGAGTCCACTTCAGCTCGGGGGTCGTCTCGCGGTACTGGTCTTCGAGCCGCACCGAGCGCACGTGGCGCTCGCCCTCCTCGGCCATGCTGCGGGCGAACCACGCCGAGACCTCTTTGAACGCGCGGTACTGCAGCAGGCGCGCGAACAGCAGGTCGCGCGCCTCGAGCAGCGCGACGTCTTCGGCATCGACGAGCTCGCCCTGCGGCAGCAGGCTCGCGATCTTGAGGTCGAGCAGCGTCACGGCCACGACGAGAAACTCGCTCGCCTGGTCGAGCTGGTCGACGCTGCCGTCGTTGTCCATCGCGCGCAGGTAGGCGAGAAACTCGTCGGTCACGACCGAGAGGCTCACCTCGGTGATGTCGAGCTCGCGCTTGGTGATGAGGCTCAGCAGCAGGTCGAAGGGGCCGTCGAAGTCGTCGAGCGTGACGCGAAAACCGGCGGCAGGGGCATCCGGATCGATCGTCGCCGCCCCCGCAGTGCCCGCCGCCCCCGCCGATCCGGCCGCCGACTCAGGCGACCTGGCCACGCGCGATCAGCTCTCGGGCCAGCTGGCGGTAGGCGGCCGCGGCGGGGTGCTCGGGCGCGAAGCTCGTGATGGGGGCACCGGCGACCGAGGCGTCGGGAAACTTCACGGTGCGGCCGATGACCGTCTCGAGCACCTTCTCACCGAACACCTCGACCACGCGCTCGAGCACCTCGCGGCTGTGCAGCGTGCGGGCGTCGTACATCGTGGCGAGGATGCCGTCGAGCTGCACGGCGGGGTTGAGGCGGTCGCGCACCTTGTCGATCGTCTCGACGAGCAGCGCCACGCCGCGCAGCGCGAAGTACTCGCACTCGAGCGGGATGAGCACGCCGTGCGCGGCTGTGAGCGCGTTGACCGTCAGCAGGCCGAGGCTCGGCTGGCAGTCGATGAGGATGACGTCGTAGTCGTCGCGAATGGGCGCGAGCACGCGCGCGAGGATCTGCTCGCGCGCCACCTCGTTGACGAGGTGCACCTCGGCCGCGCTCAGATCGATGTTGGCGGGGATGAGGTGCAGGTTCTTGGTCGCGGTCGCCTGCACGGCCTTGCGCGCGTCTTTCTCGCGGCCCAGCAGCAGGTCGTAGACGGTCGGCACGTCGTGGCTCTGCATGCCGAGTCCCGCCGAGAGCGCGCCCTGCGGGTCGAAGTCGATCACGAGCACCTTGCGGCCGTAGTCGGCGAGCGCCGCTCCCAGGCTGATGGTCGTCGTCGTCTTGCCGACGCCGCCCTTCTGGTTGCACAGGGCGATGATGCGCGCCGGGCCGTGGCTGCTGAGCTTCTTCGGCTCGGCAAAGTCGCGCAGCGGACGGCCCGTCGGGCCGGGCATGAGCTCGTCGAAGCCCGCGAGCTCCGCTCCGCTGTCGTTGTCGCCGCTCATAGCGCCCCAGTCTAGTGACCGGGCGAGCGAGCGCCGGGCGGCGCTCCGAGCGGTGGTGGTGCGACCCGGGTGCGGCTCATCCCGCGACGAGCATCCCGTCGACGAGCCGGCGCACGCCCCAGCGAAACTGGCCCGTCGTGTTGTAGCGCGCGACGATGTCGGCCGTCTGGGCGGTGAGCGGAACGCCGCTCGCGTCGACGGCATCGAGCGCGGCGCGGCGCTCGAGGGCGAGCGACTCTTCGCGCTCGGGCTCGCCGTCTCCGCCGTCGGCGGCTTCGAGCATGACCGTGCCGAGCACGTGCACCTGCAGCGCGTAGGCGCCCCGCGCGGCGTCGTCGAGCGTGAGCCCCGTCTCGGTGAGCGTTCGCAGCAGCCCTTCGTTGAGGCGCAGAGCCTGCGGGCCGTCGATCGGGCCGGTCATGATGAGCGCGGCACCGCCCGGATGCCCGAGTAGCGTGCGCCGCATGGCGACCGCGAACTCCACGAGCCGTTCGGCCGGTGAGAGCGTCGCGATCTCGAGCACGCCCAGATCGACCGAGCCCATGACCCGCTCGACCATGCTGCGCAGCAGCCCAGCGCGGTCGGGCACGTAGGTGTAGAGCGCGTTGGGGCTGACGCCGAGCACGGCGGCCACCCGGCGGATCGACAGCTTCTCGAAGCCGTGGTCGCTCACGACACCGAAGGCGGCGTCGATGATCATGCGCTCGTTGAGCCGTCGAACCGGTCCCGGTGCTGCCATGACTGCCCCCTCGTCACGATCGCTCTTGCTCGCGATCACTTCACACTGTACAGTATCGACCACTCACAACTCTGCACAGCGTGCACTAATCGATCGGAACCCATGTCCTCCCCCTCATCGCCCGCGATCTCGCCGGTCTCGCCGCGCTCGCATCCTGCTCGGGATGCCCTCCGCTGGCTGCTCGTCCTCCCCGCCTTCCCGCTCTCGGGTCTGCTCGTCACGGCCGTCATCGGACCGATCGACGCTCCCCTGCCGGCGCTCGGGGGCGGATTCGTCGTCGGCCTCGCCGTCGGCGCGGCCCAGCTGCTCGGTCTGCGCGGCCGGGCACGCACCCTGCCCTGGCTGCTGGCGAGCGGCGTCGGCGGCGCGCTCGGGCTGCTGGCCGGCTCGACCCTCGTCGGCCACGGCACGACGTTGCCCGCCCTCGCCGTGCAGGGCTTGCTCACAGGCGCCCTGCTCGGCTCCGCGCAGGCCCTCGCCCTGCCGCGCGACGCTCGCCGTGCGCTCTGGGCCGGCGGGGTCACCCTGCTGTGGGGCCTCGGCTGGGTCGTCACGACCCTCGCCGGCATCGACGTCGAGCGGCAGTACGCCGTCTTCGGTGCCTCGGGAGCCCTCATCGCGACGCTCGGTGTCGCTATTCTCGGCGCCGTGACCCTCGACCGCACGCCGGTGACCGCCGGCTCGACCGAATCGGCGACCTCATGAGCGACCTCCATGTGATCTTCGGCACGGGCCCCGTGGCCCGCGCCACGATGCACTCGCTGCGGCGCCGAGACCTGCCGGTGCGCATGGTCAACCGCTCGGGCCGGTACCCCGCAGGCGACGCCCCGGCCGGTGTCGAGGTGCTCGCGGGGGATGCGCGCGACGAGGAGTTCGCGCGGCGGGCCGCAGCGGGCGCATCCGTCGTCTACCAGTGCTTGAACCCCGAGTACCACGAGTGGACCGAGCTGTTCCCCGCGCTGCAGAACGGCGTGCTCGCGGCGGCCGAGTCGACCGGGGCGCTGCTCGTGAGCATGGAGAACGTCTACGGCTACGGCCGCCCCGATGGTTCGCCGCTCACCGAGCAGTCGCCGCTCAACGCCCACACGCGCAAAGGTCGATTGCGCAACGGTATGGCCGAGCAGCTGCGCGAGGCGCACGAGAGCGGTCGCGTGCGCGTGACCACCGGCCGGGCATCTGACTACTTCGGCCCCGGCGGCGGCATAGCGTCACCCTTCGGCGATCTCGTCTTCGACGCGGTGCTCGCCGGGGGCACCGCGCGCCTCTATGGTTCGCCTGACTTCGTTCACTCGTACACCTTCATTCCTGACATCGGCGAGGGGCTGGCGGTGCTGGGCACCGACCCGCGCGCGGTTGGACGCGTCTGGCACCTGCCGAACGACCCGCACCCGCAGACCTCGCGGCAGATGGCGCAGACGGCGTTCCGCCTCGCCGGTACGACGGGAAAGATCGCGGGAACGCCGACCTGGATCTTCCGCCTTCTTGGCCTGCGCGACCGCACCATCCGCGAGGTCGTCGAGATGGCCTACGAGTTCGAGACCGACTTCATCGTCGACAGCACCGCGATCGCCGCAGAACTCGACGTTCACGCCACCCCCATCGACGAGGCCATCGCGATGACACTCGCGTCCTACCGCTGAGGCGCTGGGGTGCGTGCTTGACTGACGCTCATGACCGACGACCCGCCGACGCCAGAGCGATCGCGCGCCACGGTCACGAATGCCGCGGTCGCGAAGGCCGAGGTCACGAACGCCGGGCTCGCTGACGCCGGGCTCGCTGACGCCGGGCTCGCTGACGCCGACGACCGGCAGCTCGAGATCTGGGCTTTCGGCCGGCAGAGCGACGCCACCGATCGCGAGCGGGCCGACTCCGCCTTGCGCGAGTTGGCCCGTCGCGCCGAGCTCGCCCGCGCCGCGAACGAGGCCGCCGCCCATCCCGGCGCCGACCCCGGTGACGGCGCGGGTGACGGCCCCGGTGCACGCCCCGGCGATGCCGATGCGGAATCGAGCGTGGAAGATCCGGATCTCGCCGCGAGGCACCGGCACCGGATGCTGCGCACGGGCCAGGCGGGCCTCATCGCCGCCCTGCTCGCCGTGGGAGCCGGCGCCGTCGCGCTCACCCTGCCCGAGCCCGGCCCGTTCGCGATGTTCGATCGCGCGCCGACGAGCGACGAGCTCGAGTGGCAAGAGCGACTCGAGAGCGGTCTGCGTTCGGTCATCACCGAGAGCCCGCGCGTGGTCGAGCTGGGCGACGGCCTCGTGGCGATCGTCTTTCGCTCGGCGGCCGTGGCCGACGGTCGCAGCACGGCCTACGACCCCTACTGCATCGTCGTGAGCGGCGAGTCGGTCGATCTGAGCCGCGGCATCATCAACGCGGGCTGCGCCCTGCCCGAGCGCATGACGAGCCAGGGGCTCACGCTGCCCCTGGGCCCGATCGAGGGCGGTGAGGGCTTCGAGGTGGTCACGTGGGGGCCGCAGGGCGGGCCCCGCATCGAGCAGGTCGCGTCGCCCGACGGTGTCGGCGCAGCCGAGAGCGTGCTCGACTGGATGGTGTCGCCGACCTCGCAGGCCGATGCCGCGCCGCTGATCGACGACCCCGAGCAGCTGCTGCTCGGCCCCGCCATTGTGCCGATCTTCACCCCGGCCGACGACGCCCCGAACGTCACGACGGTGGCGTTCGTCGTACAGGGCGGCACCGAGGATGCCGGGCCGGTGTTCTGCGTCACCTCGACCCTGCCCGATGAGGGGCCGACCCAGGTGTGCGCCCCGCTCGACACGGTTCGCCGCGACGGACTGCAGTACACCGTCACGGCCGAGGGGCGGGCCTGGCAGGTCAGCATCGGTGCCGACGGACCGCAGCGGTCCGACACGCTGCGGCCCGCCGACTGACGAGCCCCACGGGGTTTACTGGTACTCGTGTCGATGTCGCCCGACGAGCACCGCCCGCCATCCCGCCAGGATGCGGCGCTCGAGCACGTCGTGACGCACCTGTTCGACAGCGAGCTCGAGCGGCTCGCGTTCGGCCGCACCGACACGCCCGCCGATCGGGCACGCGCGGCCGCCGCCGTTCGCGAGCTCGCGCGGCGTGCGGCCGAGCTGCCGGCCCGCAGCGGAGAGCCGGCGGCGACCGCCCCGCAGCTCGCGGCCCGCGATCGCGCGCGCGGTGCCGATGATCGGCCCCGCCTCGACCGGGCGACCGGGCCGCGATGGGGTCGCGGGATCGCGATCGGCGCGGCGGGCATCCTGGCTCTCACGGTCGTGACGACGGGTCTGCCGACCGCGCCCGTCGCGCCGGCCCCCTCGTCGCTCGACGTGTTCGCCCCCGCGGCGACCGCGGGCGAGGTCGCCCTCGGCGAGCAGCTGCAGCGAGAGGGGTTGCGCCTGAGCGTGGCACCGCGCGTCATCGCCGAACGCGACGGCGCCCGCATCGTCGCGTACCGGGTGGTCAGAACGGCGCCGAACGAACGCCCCCGCAACGAGGTGTGCCTCATCGCCGTCGCCGACCGCGCCCTCGGAGCGCCGTTCTGCCGCGAGCGCGAGAGCGTCGAGCGGTCGGGCTTGCAGGCGAGCCTCACGGGGCGCTCGGGCCGCTACATCGTGCGGTGGGGGCCGACCGGTGCCCCGACGGTCTCGGTCGTCGCGGCCGACTCCGCTGCGACGGCTGCTCCGCGCTCGATCGCCGCCGATGCCTTCTTCACGGATGCCCTGCGCGACGACGATCTCGCCTTCGCCGCACTGCTGCGCACCCTATATCCCGACGACCGGCTGCTCGTGCGCGTGCTGTCGACCACGCCGAGCTGGGATGCCGTGGGTGCGCTCGTCGCCTCTCCCATCACCGGGCTCTGGTCGTACTGCGGGCACCTGTTCGCGCGCGAGGCCGATGCCGCCAGCCAGCTCGGCGCGAGCGTCACGTGCGCAGGCCGCGAGGCCTTCGAACGCGCGGGTCTCGTAGCGCAGTCGCGCACCCCCGCCTCGAGCCTCGGCCTCGAGTGGCGACCCGACGACACGGTCGCGCTGCAGGAGTCGGCTGCCGGCGGCGGCTTCGGGGTGCTTGACTGAGGGTCATGAGCGAGGATCTCTCGACGGCCGACGATGCGCGACTGGCCCGGTGGGCCTACGGGCGACCAGGCACCGACGCCGAGGCGGCGCGCGCCCAGAGCGCCGCCGAAGAGCTCGAGCGGCGTGCGATCGAGCGCGACGCGGCGGCCCGAGCGGTCGCGGGCGCCGGGGCCGTGCTGACACCTGCGGCACGGGCCTCCCCGTTGGGGCACGGCGCGATCACCTCGACGGCACCGATCGTCGATGCGCAGTCCTCGACCGACCCCACGGGGCCGGCCGACCATGAGCCGCGCCCTCGCGGCCGGCGCGTCGCCGCGATCGTCGGCGCCGGAGCCCTGCTCGCCGTGATCGCCGGCGTGGCCCTGCCGCCCTTGCTCGACACACAGCCCGCGACGGCGAGCTCGCTCGCGGTCTTCGATCGCGACGACTCGGCCGAAGAGCGCGAGTACCTGACGCTGCTGCTGCGGCAGGGCCAGACCGTGTCTCTCGGTCCGCGCGTGCTCGGCACGATCGAGTACGGCACCGTCATCGCGTACCGCGTCATCCGCGACGAGCCCGCGAGCGACCTGGTCTGCCTCGCGATCGCCGAGTTCGACCGCGCCGCCCAGACGCCGGTCATCGCCGACCGGCAGTGCCTCGATCGCGGCGAGTTCGAGGCCGCCGGGGCCTCGATGACGCTCTTCGGGATCGGCGGCCAGTACGACGTCGACTGGGGCCCGCACGGTCGCGCGCAACTCGACGTGCTCATGACCGACGCGCAGCGGCGCGCCATGGATCCCGGCATCGAGGGCGTGTTCCTCGACATCACCGAGACCGCTGACGACCTGCGCTACCTCACCGAGCAGCCGCTCATCGAGCAGACGGGCCTGGCCGTCGAGCAGTTGCGCCGCATCTTCCCCGTGCCGGCGTTGATCCGCGACACGGCCGAGGTCGGCGGGCCCACCGTCACGCCGCAGACCGAGTGGGTCGCCGCCTACACCGCGGTGCCCGTGCGCCCCATCGAGCAGGGCGAGAGCAGCGGGGCTGCCGATGCTCCCGATCGCGTGGCCTGCCTGGCGATCGTGGCCGACGGCGTGCAGCGCGAGAGCCGATGCGTCGCGTTCGCCGACCTCGGCAGTCGCGGCATGCTGCTCGAGTTCGAGCGCGAGGGGCGCACGAACCTCGTCTCGTGGTCGACGACGGGCGAGATCTCGGCGCAGACCGCCTCGACCGAGTGATCGGCGCTGCGGGCCTGACCCGAACCGGCTAGAGCGCGCGCGGGTGGGCGGTCGCCCAGGCCTCGCGCACCGCATCCGCCGTCACGAGCGTGTAGAGCTGGGTCGTCGCGACGCTCGCGTGCCCCAGCAGCTCTTGCACGACGCGCACGTCGGCACCGCCCTCGAGCAGGTGGGTTGCGAACGAGTGCCGCAGGGTGTGCGGCGAGAGCTCGGCGGTGAGGGATGCGCGCGCCGCGGCATCCCGAATGATCAGCCAGGCGCTCTGCCGCGATACGCGGGCGCCGCGGGCCCCGAGGAACAGCGCGGGCGTCGCCGCCCCCCGCGGCGCGAGTAGCGGCCGCGCCCGCACGAGGTAGGCCTCGAGCGCCTCGCGCGCGTAGCGGCCCAGCGGCACGATGCGCTGCTTGCGGCCCTTGCCGAACAGCCGCACGGCATCGCCGACCGCGATGCCACCGGCCGCGGCCGAACCGTCGCCCATGACGTCGTCCACGTCAAGGTCGACAGCCTCACTCACGCGCGCACCCGTCGCGTACAGCAGCTCGAGCAGGGCCCGATCACGCAGCGCGAGAGGGTCGTCGCCGCCGCAGGCCTCGAGCAGGCGCTCGACCTCGTCGATCGTGATCGCCTTCGGCAGGCGCTTGGGTTGCTTCGGCGGACGCTGCTCGGCCGCGACATCGCGGTCGACGAGCCCCTCCTCGGCGAGGAACCGGTGCCACCCGCGCACACTCGAGAGCATGCGCGCGGCGCTCGAGGCGCTCACGCCCGCGGGGCGTTCCCCCTCGACGGGCTGCCCGGGGTCGCGCACGGCGGCGACGAACGCCGCGACGTCGGCCTCGCCGATCGCCCGCACCTCGTCGACGCCGCGCGCGGCGAGGTGCTCGCGGTAGCGCGCGAGGTCACGGCGGTAGGCGGCGACAGTGTTGACCGAGCGCCCGCGCTCGAGCGCGATGTGCCGCAGATAGCGCTCGACCTCCCGCTCGAGCGCCGTGGGCGCTGCGCGCTCGAGTGCCGACACTGCTCAGCCCCGCGAACGCCGGGCGTGCTCGGCCAGCACGGCGGCCTGGAAGATGCCGTTGTGCACGCGACCGGCGAGCACAGCATCCACTGCCTCGTCGAGCGCGACCCAGCGCAGCACGATGTCGGCCTCCTCCGCCCCTCGATCGAAGACCTCGGGCGCCGCCGAGAGGCCCGTCGCGCGAAAGACGTGGATCACTTCGTCCGACCCGCCCGGCGAGGTGTGCATCGTGATGAGTGGCTGCCAGTCGGCAGCGACGAGATCGGCCTCTTCGGCCAGCTCGCGCTGCGCGGCCTCGAGCGGCGGCTCACCCTCGACGTCGAGCAGCCCCGCGGGCAGCTCCCAGTTGCGCATCTGAATGGGGTGGCGGTACTGCTGGATGCTCAGCACCCGATCGGCGGCGTCGACGGCCAGCACGGCCACCGCGCCGGGGTGCTCCATGAACTCGCGCGTGAGGGCGCCCTCGCCGTAGGCGAAGCGCTCGCGGCGGATATCCCACACCACGCCCGCGAAGGCCACGTCGCTCTGCAGCACCTCGACGCCGAAGGCCTCGTCGCGCAGCGACGGCGCCGTGACAGACTCGGCCGGGCGGTCCGTGCCGTCGGGCCCCGCCGCCGCCTCGGTCACTCGGGCGCGCCCGCCTCGGTGCCGGCGGACGCAGCGGCGACCAGCCCGACCTCGCCCGTCTCGTCGTCGAACAGCTTCGAGGCGCGCTGGCGCTCGATCGCCGCATCCACGAGCCCGCGGAACAGCGGGTGCGCGTTCGTCGGCCGCGACCGCAGCTCGGGGTGCGCCTGCGTGGCAACGTAGAACGGGTGCACGTCGCGCGGCAGCTCGACGTACTCGACGAGCGTGCCGTCGGGGCTCGTGCCCGAGAAGACGAGGCCCGCCGCCGCGATCTGCTCGCGGTAGGCGTTGTTGACCTCGTAGCGGTGGCGGTGGCGCTCGTGCGAGACGGGCGCGCCGTAGAGCTCTTCGACGATCGAGCCCGGCGCGAGCGCGGCTTCGTACAGCCCGAGGCGCATCGTGCCACCCAGGTCTCCCCCGGCGATGATCTCGACCTGCTCTGCCATCGTCGCGATGACGGGGAACTCGGTCTCCGGGTCGAACTCGGTGCTGGATGCTGTGGGCAGGCCCGCGACGTCGCGCGCGTACTCGATGACCATGCACTGCAGCCCGAGGCACAGGCCGAGCACGGGGATGCGGTTCTCGCGCGCGAAGCGCAGAGCGCCGAGCTTGCCCTCGATACCGCGCACGCCGAAGCCGCCGGGCACGCAGATGCCGTCGAGGTCGGCCAGGTTCTTGGCGGCGCCCTCGGGCGTCTCGCACTCGTCGCTCGCGATCCAGCGGATGAGCACCTTCGCCTGGTGGGCGAAGCCGCCGGCGCGCAGCGCCTCGGTCACGCTCAGGTAGGCGTCGGGCAGGTCGATGTACTTGCCCACGAGGCCGATCGTGACCTCGCGCTTGGGCTCGTGCACGGCCGTGAGCAGGTCTTTCCAACGATCCCACTGCACCTCGCCGGCGTGCAGGTCGAGCTGGTCCATGATGTAGCTGTCGAGGCCCTGGCTGTGCAGCATCGAGGGGATGTCGTAGATCGAGGGAACATCCACCGCGTTGACGACGGCGGCCTCGTCGACGTCGCACATGAGCGCGATCTTGCGGCGGTTGGCGCTCGATACGGGCCGGTCGCTGCGCAGCACGAGGGCGTCGGGCTGAATACCGATCGACCGCAGCGCCGCGACCGAGTGCTGCGTCGGCTTGGTCTTCTGCTCGCCGCTCGCGCCCATGAACGGCACGAGGCTCACGTGCACGAAGAAGACGTTGCGGCGGCTGAGCTCGTGGCGCACCTGGCGCGCGGCCTCGATGAACGGCTGCGACTCGATGTCGCCGACCGTGCCGCCGATCTCGGTGATGATCACGTCGGGCTGCTGCTCGTCTTGCGCCTGCAGCCGCATGCGGCGCTTGATCTCGTCGGTGATGTGCGGAATCACCTGCACGGTGTCGCCGAGGTACTCGCCGCGGCGTTCGCGCGCGATCACCTGCGAGTAGATCTGGCCGGTCGTGACGTTGGCGGCCTGGTCGAGGTTGATGTCGAGAAAGCGCTCGTAGTGCCCGATGTCGAGGTCGGTCTCGGCGCCGTCGTCGGTCACGAAGACCTCGCCGTGCTGGAACGGGTTCATCGTGCCCGGGTCGACGTTGAGGTACGGGTCGAGCTTCTGCATGACGACGCGCAAGCCGCGCGCGGTCAGCAGGTTGCCGAGGCTCGCGGCGGTGAGGCCCTTGCCCAGAGACGAGACGACACCTCCGGTCACGAAGATGTGCTTGGTGATGCGACCGGTTGAACCAGAATCTGAAGTGTCCGCCACGGGGTTCTATCGTATCCGACGCGAGGCCCGCTCGGTCTCGACGCGCGCAACGCCGTGAGCGTACAGTGGCGGCCATGAGCGTGCGCGCGCCCCGATCGGGTCTGAGGATGCTGCGCCGGGCATCCGGCATCGCCGCGGTCGCGATCGTGGCCGTCGTGCTGGGTGGATGCGCGGGCCTCAGCGGCGCGCCCGTCTCGGTTGCGCTCACCGAGCAGCATGGGTTCCCCGCCGATGCGCCGATCGCCGAGCCGCTCTGGGACGAGGGATGGCGCGGCGAGCCGATCGGCTGGCTCGCCGACGATCGCGCGACGATCACGATCGTGAGCTACGGCAGCTCGGCCTGCCCCTTCATCGCCACCGCGGTCACGGTGCTCGACGACGCAACCGTCGGTATCGAGCTGCGGCAAGGAGCCGCGTATGCCTGCACCGACGACCTCGCGCCGCGTACCCACGTGCTCCCCACCCCCGAGGGGTGGGGGCAGGGTGATGGCCCGTACACCGCTGAGATCACGCGTTTTCTCGACGCCTTCGGCGCCGCCGACCCCACCCTGAGCACGGCAGAGCTCTGGCCCTGGACTGAACCGGCGACGATCGCCGTGCAGACGCTGCGCGGTGCGCCGGATGACATCACGCTGCCGCCCGACGCGCTCGAGAGCGGCGAGCCGCTCGCGTTCTGGGGGCCCGAGCGGCAATCGTTGCGGGTCATCACGTGGGGAAGCTCGAGCTGCCCGCCGCCGGCGACCTCCCTCACCCTCGTCGATGAGGCCCAGCTGTCGCTCGTCTTCGGGCCGCTGCCGGCCGGGCGGGTGTGCACCGCCGACTTCGGACCCACGACGCACGTGCTTGGCGTGCCCGACGGCGTCGGCTCGGGGGCGGTGACCCTGGCGGTGCGGTTCGAGGAGCGCGACGGCTCCGCGCAGCAGACCAGCATCCCGATCGGCGACTGAGCGCCCCGGCGACGATCCTCAGGCGCGCGTCGCCGACGCGGCGCTCGTCCGCGGTCGCCTCAGCCGATCGGGGCGCGCGTTCCCGCTCAGCCGACGAGCTCGCGCGCTGTCTCGATGAGCTCGCGCGCATGCGTGAGCCCCGACTCGCTGTCGGGCAGGCCGCTCAGCAGGCGCGCCATCTCGGCGATGCGCTCATCGCCCTGCAGCTGCTGCACGCTCGACGCGGTTACGTGCCCGTCGCTGTCTTTCACGACCCGCAAGTGGTTCGTCGCGAACGCGGCCACCTGCGCGAGGTGCGTGACGACGATGACCTGCGCGGTCTGCGCGAGGCGCGCGAGACGCCGCCCGATCTCGATGGCGCTCGCGCCGCCGACGCCGGCATCCACCTCGTCGAAGATGAAGGTCGGCACGGGGTCGGTCGCCGCGATGACGACCTCGAGCGCGAGCATGACGCGCGAGAGCTCGCCGCCCGACGCACCGCGGCCGAGCGGGCGCGGCTCGGCGCCCGGGTGCGGCTGCAGCAGGATGGCGACGACATCACGGCCGCTCGCCGTGTACTCCTCGCGATGGGTGACCTCGACCGTGATGCGCGCCGAGCCCATGGCGAGCGCGGCGAGCTCGCCCGTCACGCGCTCCGACAGCCGGATGCCCGCCACCCGCCGCAGGTCGCTCAGTCGGTCGGCGAGCATCATGACGCGGGCTCGATCGGCGTCGACCTCGGCGCGCAACGACTCGATGCGGTCGGTGTCGTGGTCGAGCTCCATGAGCCGACCGCTACCCGAGTCGAGGTAGTCGATGACCTCGTCGAGCGAGGGGCCGTACTTGCGCATGAGCACGGCGAGCTCGGCGCGACGCTCTTGCACGGTCTCGAGCTCACGCCCGCCGTCGCTGTCGAGCGAGGCGAGGTACGACGAGAGCTGCGTGGCGAGCTCGCCCACGACGAAGCCGGCATTGGCGATGGCCTCGGCGATCGGCACGAGCTCGGGGTCGTGCCCCGACACGCGGTCGATCGTGCGTCGGGCGCTGTCGAGCAGCGAGAGCGCATCCCGCGCCTCATCGAGGCTCTCGCTCGAGATCAGTTCGTGCGCCTGCGCGGCGGCGAGCCGCAGGTCTTCGATGTTAGTAAGCCGGTCGGCACGCTCGGCGAGCTCCACGTCTTCTGCTCGACGCGGGGCGGCCGCCTCGATCTCGGTCATCGCCAGACGAAGGTCCTCCGCCTCGCGTGCGCGGCGGTCGCGCTCCGCGACCAGCGCGTCGAGCTCGGCCTGGGCGTCGTTCCAGCGCCGGAAGACCTCCTGGTAGTCCCCGAGCACGGTCGAGAGCTCGGGCCCGGCGAAGCGGTCGAGCGCCTCGCGCTGCGCCGTCGCCGACTTGAGCCGGATCTGGTCGCTCTGCCCGTGCACGACGACGAGCTGCTGGCCGATCTCGTTGAGCACGCCGACGGGCGTCGAGCGCCCGCCGACGACCGCGCGCGAGCGGCCCTCTTGCGAGATGGAGCGGCTGAGGATGAGCGCGCCGCCGTCGAGGTCTCCCCCGGCGTCGCGCACGCGCTCGGCCACGGGCCCGTGCTCGTCGACGTGCCAGTGGCCCTCGACGAGCGCCTGGCCCGAGCCCGAGCGGATCGCCCCGGTGTCGGCACGGTCTCCCAGAAGCAGTCCGAGCGCCGTGACGACCATGGTCTTGCCCGCGCCCGTCTCGCCCGTGAGCGCGGTGAAGCCCGGCCCGAGCGGCAGGCGCGCCTCGCCGATGACCCCGAGATGGCGGATGGAGATCTCTTCGATCACGCGCCGCGGCCCTCCTCGTCGATGGGACCCCGCCAGCCGTGCACCGGGAGGGCGAACTTGTTGACCAGCCGGTCGGTGAACGGGCCGGGGTGCAGGCGGGCGAGGCGCACGGGCGTCGACGATCGTCGTGCGACGACACGGGCGCCGCGCGGCAGGTCGACGGCACGGCGCCCGTCGCACCACAGCACCCCGACCCCCTGCGTGCGATCGAGCACTTCAACCGCGAGCGAGCTGTTGGGGCCGACCACGAGCGGCCGAGAGAAGAGGGCGTGCGCGCTGAGGGGCACGAGCAGCAGGGCATCGAGGCTCGGCCAGACGATAGGGCCGCCCGCCGAGAACGCGTAGGCCGTCGACCCGGTCGGCGTCGACATGACGACGCCGTCACAGCCGAAGCTCGACAGCGGCCGACCGTCGACCTCGATGACGACCTCGAGCATGCGCTCGCGACTCGCCTTCTCGACCGTGGCCTCGTTGAGCGCCCAGGTCTCGTAGATGACCTCGGCGCCGAGCTTGACCCGTACGGCGAGCGTCATGCGCTCTTCCACGAGGTAGTCCCGCTCGAGCGCCCGGCCCACCGCCGAGGCGAGGTCGTCGCGCTCGCTCTCGGCGAGGAACCCCACGTGCCCGAGGTTGATGCCCAGCAGGGGCGCCGACCCGCCGCGGGCGAGCTCGGCCGCGCGCAAGATGGTGCCGTCGCCACCGAGCACGATCACGAGCTCGAGCTCGCCGACCTCGGCCGTGTCGCCCAGCACGAGCAGCTCGCCCTCGCCCGTGGCGGCGGCGAGGTCGTCGCGCGATTCCGCGTCGACGACGGGATGCACGCCCGCTGCCCGCAGCAGTCGCACGACATCGACGGCGGCGCCCAGCGACTCGGGCCGCCCGGTGTGGGCGACGACGAGGATGCGGCGGTCGGTCACGATGACCCCTTCTGCGGGTGATCAACAACGGTACGGTCGGGAACGGTGCGGTCGGGAACGTGCGCCAGCGCCAGCTCGGCGGCTCGCGCCCTCCATTCTGTCGGATGCACCCCGACACCCGCCCCGAAGACGACGAGATACTCGTGGTTGCCTCCCGTGCCGACGATCGGGGAGGAGAGCAGATGGCTCGCGTTCAGCCCCGCATCGCTCGCCGCCCAGAGCACCGCCATGATGGCGTCGTCGCGCACCGCGGCGTCGCGCACAATGCCCTCGCGAATACCCAGCCGGCCCGCCTCGAACTGCGGCTTGATGAGCAGCACGACGGGCACCCCGGTTCCGACGGTCGCGACCACCGCCGGCAGCACGAGCGTGAGCGAGATGAAGCTCAGGTCGCCCACGACGATGTCGGGTCGCTCGGCGACGCCGCTCACCGCGGCGAGGCGCTCGGCGGTGAGTGCGCGCGCGTTCTCACCCTCGACGACCACCACGCGGGGGTCGGCGCGCAGCTCGGGCGCCAGTTGTCCGTGCCCGACATCGAGCGCGATCACCTGGCGGGCGCCGCGCTCGAGCAGCACCTGGGTGAAGCCGCCCGTCGAGGCACCCAGATCGAGAGCGAGCATCCCGCGCACATCGATGCCGCTCGCATCGAGGGCGGCGACGAGCTTGAGGGCAGCACGGCTCACGTACCGGTCGTCGCCATCGACGGCGATCACCGCCGCTTCGGGCACGGGATGCGCAGGCTTCACGATCGCGCGCCCGTCGACCGTCACGCGCCCGGCCTCGATGGCCGCACGCGCCGCGGTTCGCGACCGCGCGAGTCGGCGATACACGAGCTCGAGGTCGAGCCGCCGCGCGCTCGGGGGCGCCTGCCGCTCGGCGGGCCCGGGCTCGACGTCGTCGGCCGGCTCGGGCACGTCGGTCATCACGCCGATCGGGCGGAGTCGCCGTCGCTCGCCTCGAGCTGCTGCCGCAGCTCGTCGTGCAACTGGCGGTACGCGGCAGCACGGCTCTCGATGGGGCGCTCGTCGATGAGCGCCAGCCGCGAGAGCAGGGCCTCGTCGGGCTCGGGCGCGAACTCGCCGTCGGTCATGGTCACGACGATACCGCGAGCTGCATGAGCTGCTCATCGACATCGAGACCGTAGATCTGCAATCCCGAGGCATAGATCACCGCGGCAGCCGCGCGAAGCAGGTCGAGGGCATCATCGCCCGCGCGTGCGACCCGCACGACGTGCTGCTTCATGCGCACGACCGCCTGCCCGACCTCCGCCGTGCGCACGCCGTCGGCATCCACCTCGATCGCGATCGCCGGGTAGGGCTCGAAGAGCTCGCGCAGGTCGCCCAGGATGTAATCGGGCTGCATCGTCGGCGGGGCCGCGAGCACCTGCTTGGCGCGGTCGATGCCCGTCAGTACGAGCGCCGTCGCGAGCCCGGCCCGCTTGCCGCCCATGATGTCGGTGTCGAGGCGGTCGCCCACGACGAGGGGGTTGCTCGCACCGAAGCGCTCGCGCGCGACCTCGAAGATCGCGGTCTCCGGCTTTCCGGCGAAGACCGGCAGGCGCCCGACCGCGAGGTGCACGGCCGAGACGAGCGTTCCGTTGCCCGGGGCGATCCCGCGCGCAACGGGGATCGTCCAGTCGGTGTTCGTCGCGACCCAGGGGATGCCCGTGTGCAGCGCGAACGACGCCTCGGCCAGGTGCTCCCAGCCCACGTGCGGCGCGAATCCCTGGATGACGGCCGCGGGCCCGTCGTCGGCCGAGCGCGTCACTCGAAAGCCGGCGGCCTCGACCTCGCTCACGAGGCCGTCTCCCCCCACGACGAGCACACGAGCGCCCGGGTCGACGAGCGTCGCCAGGATGCGCACCGCCGCTTGCGGGCTCGTGACGACATCGGCCGCCTCGACCGCGAGCCCGAACTCCCGCAGATGCGCGGCGACCGACTCGTCGGTGCGCGAGGCGTTGTTGGTGATGTACCCGACGCGCACGGTGCCCGCGGCGCGCACGATGCTCTCGACGGCATGCGGGATCGCCCCCGGCCCGGTGTAGACGACACCGTCCAGGTCGAGCAGCAGCGCATCGCGTCCCGCGAGGGGGGTGGGATGCTCGCTACCGGTCACCGTCGGACTCCGACCGCCCCGACGCGGGCTCCGCGTTGCTCGCCTCATCGCCTTCGTCGTCGTCGAGCTCGATGATCTCGATCGTCTCGTCGCCGTCGTCGGCCCCTGCCGAAGCGAGCGCGGTGGCCGCGACGTCAGCGCGGCGCGCCCAGGTCTCTGCCTCATCGGTGCGACCGAGCTCGTCGAGCACGATCGCATACGCGTCGAACAACGCCGGGCTATAGCTGAACGCCGTGGAGGGGTCGAGCTGCGGGATCTCGAGCTCGGTCAAGGCCGCCTCGGTCTGCCCGAGGTCGAGGCGAGCGCCCGACATCGCGATCGCGAGCTCGACCCGCGTCGGCACGCTGAGCGTGCGGCGGTCGACCGAGCGACCGAGCTCGAGCGCCTTCTCGGCGCGGCCGAGGCCTCGCTCGCAGTCGACCATGAGCGGCAGCTGCTCGTTCGAACCCGAGATGCGACGGTAGGTGCGCAGTTCGCGCAAGGCGAGCGCGAAGTCGCCCGTGGCGTAGGCCGTGATCGCGAGGGTTTCGCGCGTGAGCGCGATCCGGCCTGCACGGCGCGCGGCCGCCTGAGCGTGCCGGTGCGCGAGCGGCGCATCCTCGTCGATCAGCAGGCCCGCCATCACGAGGTGCTGCGCAACGCGATCGGCGTTCTCTTTGGCTAAGGTCTTGAGCTCGTTGCGCGCGATGCGGTCGAGCTCGGCGCCCGTCACACCCTCGCGGATGACCGGGTCATCGTGCCGCGGACGATCGTTGTCGCCCTCGGGCCGGTTCGGTCGCTCGGGGCGACCCGCGCCGGCGGGGCGGGGACCGCGGTACCCCGTACCCTCGCGCTTCGCGCCGCCCTCCCGCTTCGGTGCACCGTCGCCGCGCGGCGCGCCATCGCGCTTCGCCGCGCCATCCCGACGCGGCGCACCATCACGCGTGGGCGCACCATCTCGCTTCGGCGCACTATCCCGCTTCGCAGCACCATCGCGCTTCGCAGCACCATCTCGACGCGGCGAGGCGTCGCGCTTCGGGCCCCCGCTGCGAGGGGCGCGGTCGTCGCGCGAGGGGCGATCGGGCCGTTCGGCCATGGTGACTCCTTGAGCTCAAGAATGTACTGCGTTAACGCGAAATGGCCACCCATTGCTGGGTGGCCATCTCACAAAGAAGTCCGGCGGTGTCCTACTCTCCCACGAGGTCGCCCTCGCAGTACCATCGGCGCAGAAGGTCTTAGCTTCCGGGTTCGGAATGTAACCGGGCGTTTCCCCTTCGCTATGGCCGCCGAAACACTATTGATTTATCAATCGTTTACGGACAGACAAGCCAAGCACTGTTCTCACAGTGTTGAGTCTGTGCGTAGTTCTCGACCGTAAATCGAGAACCACAAAGTGGACGCGAGCAACACAAATCTCATTCCTCAGAAGAGGTGTTGTCAAGTTATCGGCTTATTAGTACAGGTCAGCTGCAAGGGTCTTTAGTCCCCTCTTCCACATCCTGCCTATCAACCCAGTAATCTGGCTGGGAGCCTCTCGCCCGAAGGCATGGAAGTCTCATCTTGAGGCCGGCTTCCCGCTTAGATGCTTTCAGCGGTTATCCATCCCGAACGTAGCTAATCAGCGGTGCTCCTGGCGGAACAACTGACACACCAGAGGTTCGTCCAAC
>NZ_JBKBLF010000006.1:5427-115342 GCF_046296455.1 Microcella sp. | reverse complement strand
GGCGCCCGTCGCGGGATTGCGCACCGGCTCGCCCGCACCCGCGCCGTGCGCGCGATCGGGCTGCACCCCGTCGTCGCGCGGCCGGGCTACTGGTTCGCGACGGCCGTCGGCGTCACGTGGGGTGCCCTGTTGGGCGGATTCCGCGTCTCGCGGCGCGGGGGCGTCATCGTGTGCGAAGGGCTACCGCGCTGGGCCTTCGGGCGTGGCGGCACGACGATCGGCGCCGCCTACCTCACGCGCGACAATCTTCGCGAGAGCGTGCTCGAGCACGAGGCTGTGCACCGCGCGCAGTGGAAGAAGTACGGGCTCGCCTTCATCCCGCTCTACCTCGCGGCGGGGCAGGATGCCCGGCACAACCGCTTCGAGGTTGAGGCGGGCCTCGAGAAGGGCGGCTACCGGTGATTACTCATACGCAGGCGACGACGGGCGCACTAGCCTGACGCCATGCGACGCTCACTGCTGCTGACCGCCACGCTGCTCCTGACGCTCGTCATGGTCGGGTGCACCCCGACGCCCGCGGCCGAGCCGAGTGCGGCACCGACCGCGAGCAGCGCCGAGCCCAGCAGCACGCCGACGTCGACGCCGCAGCCGATCGCGCTGCCCGATTGCGACACCATCTACTCCGACGCGGTCGTCGCGAGCCTCACGGGCGAGGGGCGCAGCCTGCTCGGCGACGTCAGCGGGCCGGGCATGGGTGGTTGGGGCACCGCCGACGACAGCATCGAAGCGATACTCAGCGCGATCCCCGAGCGCGTGAGCTGCACGTGGGTGCTGCCCGCCACCGAGAGCGGCTCGACCACGTCGATCGCCCGGCTCGACGAGGCCACGCGCACGACGCTCATCGACGCGTTCACCGCGGCCGGATACGTCGTCGATGGCACGCTGTTCGAGATCGAGGTCGACTCCGAGATCGGCTCGTACAACGAGACCCACATCCTCGCTGACGGGTTCTGGATCGGCAGCTACTTCTCGGGCGGCGATTCGGCGACGCTCACGAGCGACGCGCTCGCCCAGCTGCTGCCGTAGCGCGCCGCTGCGCGCCCCTCACCACTGCGCTTCCCCACCACCGCGCTTCCTCACCACCGCGCTTCCTCACCACTGCGGCGGGTGGATGCTCGCCCCGCGCCGCGCGCGCTCGAACTGGGCGCCCAGCGCCAGCAGCGTGGCCTCGCCGCCGGGGCGGCCGATGAGCTGCACGCCCATGGGCAGCCCCGGCTGATCCGAGGTCGACGGCGTGAGCCCCACCGGCAGGGTCAGCGCGGGCAGCCCGGCCACGTTGACGAAGCTCGTGTACGGCGTGTACTGCACCTGCTGCGTGAAGTTGCGCTCAGCATCCTCGGCGTCGTACCAGCCGAGCGGGCGCGGCGTCATGGCGAGTGCGGGCGTGAGCACGGCATCGACGGTCGACAGTCGGCGGATCACCCGGCGCTCGAAGCCGCTGAGCCAGGCGAGCGCGCCGACGAGCTGCTCGGCGGGCAGCGCGCGCCCGCGCTCGACGAGCCAGGCGGTGAGGGGTTCAAGCTGCGCGAGCTCGTCGGGCGTGCGCGCGGGGATTGGCGCTGCGCTCGCCATCCACACGGTGCGAAAGTGCGCGCCGTAGTCGGGTTCGGGCTCGAGCGCGAGCTCGTCGAGACCGTGCCCGAGCGTCGAGAAGGTGGCGATCGCCTCGTCGAGCGCCCACCGCGCCTCGGGGTCGAGCAGGATGTCGGTGTACTCGTCCCACGGCGACCTCGTCATGACTCCGAGTTGGTAGCGGCCCTCGCCGCGCACCGCCGCCCCGAGCAAGGGGCCCTGGTGCGGGTGCTCGCGGCCCGAGGCGAGCGGAGGGTCGACGGGGGCGCGCGTCGCGAACGGCCAGGGCGCCGCGGCGACGAGCGCATCGAGCACGAGGGCCGCGTCGGCGACCGTGCGCGCGATCGGTCCCGGCACCACGAGCCCCGCGAGGCGGTCGAGACCGCTGCCGGCGGGAACCCGACCGCGCGAGGGCTTGAGCCCGACGAGCCCGCACGCGGCTGCCGGAATGCGGATGCTGCCGCCGCCATCGCTGCCGGGCGCGACGGGCAGCAGGCCCGCGGCGACGGCGGCCGCTGCACCACCGCTCGAGCCCCCCGCGCCTCGGCTCAGGTCGTAAGGCGTGCGCGCGGGCGGCGCGACGCGGCTCTCGGTGTACGAGGGCAGGCCGAACTCGGGTGCGGCGGTCGCGCCCAGGCTGATCGCGCCGGCGGCGTCGAGGTGCTGCACGAGCTCGTCGTCGCTCGAGGGCACGTGGTCGATGCGCAGCCGCGAGCCGAAGGTCGTGCGCTGCCCCGCGCGCTGCACGAGCTCTTTGTCGGCGATCGGGATGCCCCACAGCGGCGCCGACCGCGCGACGAGACCCTCGAGCGCATCGGCGCGAGCGAGCGAGCGCTCGGCCTCGACGACCGTGAACGCCCCCACCGCCGAGTTGTGGCGCTCGATGCGGGCCAGGTAGTGCTCGACGAGCTCGCGAGGGCTGATGCGCCCGCGCCGCAGCCACTCCCCCTGCTCGAGCGCGCTGAGGTGGTGGAGTTCGAACACCCTGCGAGCCTACGGCGACAGGGCGCGGCGGCCGCCGCGTATCGATTCGACAACGAAGGGTGCCCGAAGCCCCGCAGCGCCCCGCGCGGCCCGGGAACATGAGGCATCGACTGCTAGATTCGCCGCCGGGGGCCGCTCGCGGAGCGCACCCCGTCTGGTCCGGTCACCACAGAAGGAGCACCATGATCGCGCAGCGCCTGCTCGTCGGCACCGCCGTTCTCGTTCTCATCGGCGGTCTCGCCGCGTGCGCGCCCGAGTCCGAGCCCGTCACCGAGCCCGAGGCCCCCGAGCCGACCCCCACCGCCGTCGAGACCACCGAGCCCGAACCCGAGCCGGTCTTCTTCACGATGCCCGCCGACTGCACCACGATCCTGCCGCAGTCGCGCCTCGACGCCTTCGCCGAGCAGAACCTCGAACTGCTGGGCGGCCCCGGCGGCGTGTACGGCGACGAGTACTTCTTCGACCCGACCCCCGAGCAGCTGGCGGGCGGCATCAGCTGCGTCTACGCCGAAGACGGCGTCGACCTCTCAAGCCTGCTCATCAGCGTCGCGCCCATCACCGCGGCCAACCGCGCGGGCATCGTCAACGACCTCACGGCGCAGGGCCTCAACGAGGCCACGACCGACGATGGCGCGGTCACGTACAGCCAGCAGGGCGACGAGGGCGTCGTGCCCGCGATCTACAACGTCATCACCGACGACAGCTGGATCTCGGTCATCAGCACCTTCGGCGGCGAGGTCTTCTACAACGAGGCCGTCACCCTCGCGACCGAGGTCGCGGGCGAGGTCTACCAGTAGCCTGCGCGCTCGCCACGCCGCTCAGCGGCGGCGGCCGAGCGACTTCTGCATCATGACGACGCCGAGCCAGCGGCCGAACTTGAAGCCGACGCGCCCCATCGAGCCGGTCGTCACGAAGCCGTAGCGCTCGTGCAGGGCGATCGAGCCCTCCGCGCCGCGATCGGCGATCACCGCGATGACCTCTTTGACCCCCGCGGCCTTCGCGCGATCGAGCAGCTCGCGCATGAGCGCCGTGCCGAGCCCCTTGCCCGTCGACGCGGGCCCGAGGTAGATCGAGTTCTCGACCGTGAAGCGGTACGCCGCCTTCTCCTTCCACGGGTAGACGTAGGCGAAGCCGAGCACGACCCCGTTGGGCGAGACCGCCACGAGGAACGGGTAGCCGAGCTCGCGCACCTTCGCGAACTTCTCGCGCAGCGCCGCAAGGCTCCACGGCGACTCGTCGAAGGTCACCGTCGAGTTGGCCACGTAGTGGTTGTAGATCTCGCGCACGTCGGGAAGATCCTGCTCGACCGCCTCGCGCACGGTGAACGCGAAGGGCGCCTCGGGCTCGGGGCGCTTGCGCAGGTGGGGCGGCAGGGCGCGGCGGCGCTCGTACTCCTCTTCGAGCATCCCGCCCCCTCTCTCAGCGCCTCGTTCCCGATTCCGACCGCGTCAGTCTACGGTCGCCGCCGGGGGCAGGCGCCAGTCGATCGGCGGCGCCCCCTGCTCGGCGAGCAGCCGGTTCACGCGGCTGAACGGGCGGGATCCGATGAAGCCCCGATGGGCCGACAGGGGGCTGGGATGCGCGCTCGCGACGACCGGAACCCGGCCCAGCAGCGGCGCCGCAGCCGCAGCATCCCGGCCCCACAGCACCGCGACGAGCGGCCCGCCGCGCGCGCCGAGAGCCCGCAGCGCGCAGGCCGTGACCTCCTCCCAGCCGCGCCCCCGGTGCGCGCCCGCGCGCCCGGGGGCGACCGTCAGCACGCGGTTGAGCAGCAGCACGCCCTGATCGCTCCAGGCGCTCAGGTCGCCGTGCTCGGCCGCCGGGATGCCGAGATCGTCGTGCAGCTCGCGGTATAGGTTGACGAGCGAGCGCGGCAGCGGCCGCACGGCGGCGTCGACGGCGAAGCTGAGCCCGACGGCATGGCCCGGCGTCGGGTACGGGTCTTGCCCCACGATCACGACCCGCACCTCGCCGAGCGGCCGGGCGAAGGCCCGCAGCACGTCGCGCTCGGCGGGCAGGAAGGGTAACCCCGCCGCGGCCTCGGCACGCAGCGCGGCGAGCAGGGCGTCGATGCGGTCGGCGACAGGCGCGAGCGCGACCGCCCAGTCGGGCGCCATGCCTGCCCGCCCCTCGCTCATGCGAGCACGCTACCGCGCCCCGCCGCGCGCTAGCATCGCGGAATGACCGAGCCCGCGAGCGCCTCGACCAGCCCCTCCCCCCTGCGCGGAAAAGCCGGCGCCATCACGATGGGCCTTGTCGGCTACCTGTTCTTCGTCGAGTTCGTGAGCGGCGTGCTGCAGGGCTACTACGTGCCGCTCATCAGCGACCTCGTCGAGTACCTCGGCATTCGCGACGCCGACTTCAACTGGTTCGAGGCGGCGCAGCTGCTGCTGAGCGCGCTCGTCGTGCCCGTGCTCGCCAAGCTCGGCGACATGATCGGCCACAAGAAGGTGCTGCTCATCTCGACCGTGCTCACGGCGGGGGCCAGCTGGTGGCTCGTGTTCGCCGACTCGTTCTGGGTGTTCCTGGCCGCCTGGGCGCTGCAGGGCTTCTACGTCGTCTGGCTGCCGCTCGAGGTCGCGCTCATCTTCGACCGCGGCCGACGCAGCGACACGGGCGCCTCGCAGACGCGCCGCGCGGCCGGGTACCTGGTCGTGGCGCTCGAGGCCGGTGCCATCGTGGGCGCGCTCGGCGGTGCCAGGGTCTTCGCCGCGTTCAACGAGAACGTCACGCTCACGCTCATGATCCCGGCGATCGCCGTGACCGTCGCGTTCTTCGTCATCCTCTTCGGGGTGCCCGAATCGACCCCGCAGCCCGGGCGCCGCCTCGACACGATCGGATTCGTGCTGCTGACGATCGCGCTGCTCACCGTCACCTCCGGGCTCACCTTCTTGCGCATCAACGGGCCCGCCACGTGGTGGGTGTACGCACTCATGCTGCTCGGCCTGCTGCTGCTCTACCCCTTCGGCCGCTGGGTGCTGCGGCACCCCGACCCGGCGATCGACCTGCGCGTGCTGCGGCAGCCCACCATGTGGCCCGTGCAGCTGACCGCCGGCCTCGTCGGCATCAGCATCCTGGGCGCGCAGGCGCCGCTCAGCACCTTCGCCGGCACCGACCCCGCGAACGGCTTCGGGCTCGGCCTCGACGCCGCCGAGCGCTCGTACATCATCGGCGCCTACCTCGTGGCGATGATCATCGGCGCCCTGCTCTTCCCGGTCGTCTCGCGCCGGTTCACGCCGCGTCTCGCCCTCATCGCCGCCTCGGTGACGGTCGGGCTCGGGTACCTGGCGTTCCTCGTCAACAACACGACCGCCGTGGGGGTCACCCTCAACATGGTGGTCGCGGGCATCGGCTCGGGCGCTCTCGTCGCGGCACTGCCCGCCGCCGCGGCCGCCGCCGCGCCGCTCGGGCAGACCGGCATCGCGACGGGACTCACCAACACCACCAAGACGATCGGCGGTGCCTTCGCGAGCGCCGTCTTCGCCGTCGTGCTCGTGCTCGCCGCGGGCCAGGCGGTCACCGAGACCGCGTCGAGCCTGCTCGGCTACCTCATCGTGTTCGCGATCTGCGGCGGTGCGGCGCTCGTCGCGGCCACCGCGCTGCTCGTCGTGCCCCGGCTCGCCTTCGGCGACGTGGCGGCCGAGCCGGATGCGCAGCCGACGACGAGCGTTCGCCCCTAGTCTTCGCGCACCGCGAGCGGGCGGCGCACGATCTTGTGCTGCGCGGCCTGCGCCACGGGGCGCACCGTCAGCTCGTCGAGGTTGACGTGCGCGGGCGCCTCGAGCGCGTGCACGACGAGCTCGGCGATGTCGTGGGCCGTCAAGGGGTGCTCGACCCCCTCGTAGAGCGCATCGACCTTCGCGAAGTCTCCCCCGAAGCGGTTGAGCGCGAACTCGTCGGTGCGCACCATTCCCGGGGCCACCTGCATGACGCGCAGCGGCTCGCCCGCCAGCTCGAGGCGCAGGGCGTGCATCATGCCGCGCAGGGCGAACTTGGCGGCGTTGTACCCGCCACCCGACTCGTAGGCGATCTGGCCGGCCGTCGACGTGATGGCGAGGATGTCGCCGACACCACGCTCGCGCGCGCCGGCCCGCAGCGCGGGCAGCAGGGCGCTGATGACCCGCTGCGCGCTCAGCACGTTGATGTCGAACATGCGCATCCAGTCGGCGGCGTCGGCCGACTCGACCGAATCGGTGCCGATCGCGCCGCCCGCGACGGCGACGATGGCGTGGATCGGGCCGGTGGCGGCGACGTGCTCGCGCAGGGCATCCACCGCCGCCGCGTCGGTCAGATCGGCCACGACGGTCTCGCACCCGGTCTCGGCGGCGAGCGCCGCCAGCCGGTCGGCCCGCCGGGCGACGGCGACCACGCGCCAGCCGCGCGCGCGCAGCAGACGGGCTGTTGCGGCCCCGATTCCCGAGCTTGCACCGGTCACGACTGCTGTCAAGGGGGTCATGGTCACACGCTACCCGCCGAGGGGCCGGGCTAACGTGGAGCGATGGGGGCTTCATCGACCTCGGCGCGCCCGCGCGTGCCGTTGTGGGACACGACTCGGTTCATCGCCATCGCCCTGGTCGTGACGGGGCACGCGATCCAGCGGCTCATCTCCGACTCCGACGCCGCGCTCGTGACCTACCTGTTCATTTACGCGTTCCACATGCCGCTGTTCGCGATCATCAGCGGCTACTTCTCGAAGCCGGGCCCGCCGAACGAGCGACAGATGCGCCGCGTCATCACCGACATCGTGCTGCCCTACGTCATTTTCGAGACCATCTGGACGGCGGTGCAGGCGGTCGTCGAGGACAACTGGACCCTCAACCCCACCCGGCCGTCGTGGACACTGTGGTTCTTGCTCGCGCTCGGCATCTTCCGGCTCGTGCTGCCCTACTTGGCGCTCGTGCGGTGGCCGCTCGTGTGGTCGATCGCCTTCTCGGTGGGCGTCGGCTACTTCGGCAACGTCGACTCGACGTTCTCGCTCTCGCGCGCGATCGGCATCCTGCCGTTCTTCGTGCTCGGCTGGAAGCTGCACGAGTGGGGCGTGGTCGACCGCTGGCGGCTCGCCGACCCGCCGACGGTGCTCGTGCGCTCGATCGCCGTCGCGGTGCTCGGCTTTTGGCTCGCCGTGCTCATCGCGTTCATCGACGTGTGGCGCGCGATCGACCTGCGCTTCTGGTTCTTCTACGAGGACTCGTACCGCGACCTCGGGCACGACGAGTGGTGGGCGGGTCTCGTTCGGCTCGCGCTCATCGCGCTCGCCACCCTGCTCTCGGCAGCCGTGCTCGTGCTCGTTCCACGCCGCCCGATCGCCATCACGCCCTTCGGCCAGGCGACGATGTACGTGTACCTGCTGCACAGCTTCGTGCTCTACCCCATTCGCGAGAGCGGCGTCATCGGCGGTGACGAGCGCTCGGACTGGCCGTGGCTCATCGCGCTCGTGGTCTTCTCGCTGCTGCTGACGATCGTGCTCGCGAGCAGGCCGGTGCGCCGGCTCTTCCGCCCGCTCGTCGAACCGCGGCCCCGCTGGCTGTTCCGCCCCGATCTGGATGCGCGCACGGGCCCGTTGCGCATCCAGCCCTCGCGCACCGACCCCACGGGCTCGCGGCGCGATCGCGAGCGCTGAGCCGCTGCAGCACGTTACGGCGTGTGTCGCACGGCGTTGCCGGTGCCCGCGGGCCGGGCGTACCGTTCGAGGCGTTCCACCGACCCACGAGGAGACCCCCATGACCGCCAGCTGGAAGTTCGAGACCCTGCAGATCCACGCGGGCGCTCACCCCGATCCGGTCACGAACGCGCGCGCCACCCCGGTGTACCGCACGACCGCGTACACGTTCAACGACGCGCAGCACGCCAAGAACCTCTTCGCGCTCGCCGAATTCGGCAACATCTACACGCGCATCCAGAACCCCACGCAAGACGTGGTCGAGCAGCGTATCGCCGCGCTCGAGGGCGGCACGGCGGCCCTGCTGCTGTCGTCGGGTCAGGCCGCGACGACCTACGCCGTGCTGAACATCGCGCAAGCGGGCGATCACATCGTGTCGTCGTCGTCGATCTACGGCGGCACCTACAACCTCTTCACCTACACGCTCGCGAAGCTCGGCATCGAGGTAACGTTCGTCGAGAACCAAGACGACCCGGCCGCGTGGGCCGCCGCGATCCGCCCGAACACGAAGCTGCTGTTCGGCGAGACGATCGGCAACCCCAAGGTCAACATTCTCGACATCGCCGCGGTCGCCGAGGTCGCGCACGCGCACGGCCTGCCGCTCATCGTCGACAACACGATCGCGACGCCGTTCCTCGTGCGCCCGCTCGAGCACGGCGCCGACATCGTCGTGCACTCGGCCACGAAGTTTCTCGGCGGCCACGGCACGGTGCTCGGCGGCGTCATCGTCGACGGCGGAAAGTTCGCCTGGTCGAAGAACACCTCGACGTTCCCGGGACTCACCGAGCCCGACCCCTCGTACCACGGGGCGAGCTACACCGGGGTGCTCGGCGACGGCATCGCCTACATCATCAAGGCGCGCGTGCAGTTGCTGCGCGACATCGGCGCCGCGATCTCGCCTGACAACGCCTGGCAGCTGATCCAGGGCATCGAGACCCTGAGCCTGCGCATCGAGCGGCACGTGCAGAACGCCGAGGCCGTGGCGCAGTGGCTCGAGTCGCACCCCGACGTCGCGAGCGTCAGCTACTCGGGCCTGCCGTCGAGCCCTTGGTTCGCGGCCGGCCAGAAGTACGCGCCGAAGGGCGTGGGCGCGGTGCTCTCGTTCGAGCTGAAGGGCGGCGTGGATGCGGGTCGCGCGCTCGTCGACTCGGTCGAGCTCTTCAGCCACGTCGCCAACATCGGCGACGTGCGCAGCCTTATCATCCACCCGGCCTCGACGACCCACTCGCAGCTCACGCCCGAGCAGCAGCTGACGAGCGGCGTCACGCCCGGACTCGTGCGGCTCTCGGTAGGGCTCGAGAACATCGACGACATCATCGCCGACCTCGAGGCGGGCTTCGCGGCCGCGCGCGCGGTCGTCGCGGCCAACGCGGCGGTCTGATCGCGCGCATCCCGTCGATCGCGCGCCGTGCCCCCGCCGACATACGGCGGGGGCACGGCCGCGTCTGCGACAGAATGGGCACCAGCATGGACTGGCAGACGAGCGAAGACACGGTGCCCTCGGCGTTCATCACCGAGGCCAACCGGCGCTCGATGCTGGGCACCCCGCCCACGACGGGCGCGTGGCGCGAGGGCGATGACCCGGGTGACCGCGTGTTCCAGTCGCTCGGGGCTCTGGAGCTCGAGTCGGGCTCGCGGCTGCCGCACGTGCGCCTGGCCTACGAGACCTGGGGCACCCTGTCGCCCGCGCGCGACAACGCCGTGCTCGTCATGCACGCGCTCACGGGCGACAGCCACGTCGTGGGGCGCCCGGGTGCCGGCCACCCCACGGCGGGGTGGTGGGGCGGCATCGTCGGCCCCGGGCTCGCGATCGACACCGACCGCTGGTTCGTGATCGCGGCCAACATGCTCGGGGGCTGCCAGGGCTCGACGGGGCCCTCGTCGTTCTCGCCCGACGGCGCCGAGTGGGGCTCGCGATTCCCGTACCTGACGATCCGCGACCAGGTCGCGGCGCAGGTCATGCTCGCCGACGCGCTCGGCATCGAGCGCTTCGCCGCGATCGTCGGCGGATCGATGGGGGGCATGCACGCGCTCGAGTGGGCGGTGCAGCATCCCGAGCGGGTCGAACGGCTCGCCGTGCTCGCCGCCCCGGCCGTCTCGAGTGCCGATCAGATCGCGCTCAACTCGGTGCAGCTCGAGGCGATCCGCATGGATCCGCTGTTCCGCGACGGCGACTACTACGACGAGCCCGAAGGCCCGTACCGCGGCCTCGCGCTCGCCCGGCGCATGGCGCTGCTCAACTACCGATCGCCGAGCGAGCTCAACGACCGCTTCGAGCGCTCGTGGCAGGGCGTGCTCGACCCGCTCGGTCACGGTGGGCGCTTCGCCGTCGAGAGCTACCTCGACTTTCACGGCAACAAGTTCACCCGGCGGTTCGACGCGGGCAGCTACATCACGCTCGTCGAGGCCATGAACTCGCACGACATTGCCCGCGGTCGCGGCACGCTCGCCGAGGCGCTGAGCGTCGTCACCGCGCGCACGCTCGTGCTCGGCATCGACAGCGACCGACTGTTCCCCGTCGAGCAGCAGCAGGTGCTCGCCGCGAACCTTCCCTCGACCGTGCATGGCGACGAGGCGATCGTCATCTCCTCGCCCTTCGGGCACGACGCGTTCCTCATCGAAGACGACCTCGTCGGGCCCCCGATCGCGGCGCTGCTCGCCGACTAGGCGATCATGCCCCGCCGCCGCGCCCTCCTCGCCCCGTGCGTGGCCGCCGTGCTCGTCGTCGCATCGGCGGTGCTGAGCGGATGCTCGCCCGCAGACCCCGCCGACCCCGGTTCGATCGCCCTGCCCGGGCCGGTCACGGCCGCCGATGTCGCCGTCACCGCCGAGGTGTACCGCTCGCGCATCGATCCGTCGCGCGGCGGCATGCAGCTCTCGGTGCGCAACGACGGCCCCGTGCCGCTCACGATCGTCGGCACGCGCCTCGAGTCGCCCGCACTGCAACAGCCGATCGTGCGCGAGCGCACGACCGTCATCGGCCCGGGACTGACCCGCGACCTCGCCCTCACCCTCACCCCCGCAGCGTGCCCCGCCGGCGATCCGGATCCGCCTCAGGCGGTGCTCGTCGTGCAGCTCATCGACGGCAGCACCGCCGAGGTCGCGGTGCCGACCGTCGACCGCATCGGGCAGTGGGCCGAGTGGGTGGCGGCCGAGTGCTTCGCCGCCGCCGTGGCCGAGCGGGTGCAGCTCACGGTGCGCCACGACCCGGCGCGCGACGACGGGGCGCTCATCGGGCTGCTGCTCGACATCGCGCCGCGGTCCGGCGCCGGCGAGGCCGGGGTCGAGCTCGTCAGCCTCAGCGACACCGTGCTGTTCGGGCTCGTGCAGTCGAGCGACGGCCGTCGGGTGACGCGCGCGCCTCTGCCGACGGGCACGGGCGACGGCGCCGCGGCGGTCAGCATCCCGATTCTGCTCACCCCGGCGCGATGCGACGCTCACGCGCTCGCCGACGACAAGCAGGGCACGCTGTTCCGCATCGACGTCGTGCTCGATGGCGTGCCCGGAACCGTGACGATCGCGGCCGACTCGGCCACGCGCGCCGGGCTCTACGACGCGTTCCGACGCGCGTGCGAGCTGTAGGGCCTGTACCCCGTTCGGGTGCCAGACTGAGGCCCATGGAGCTGATCGAGAAGGAGCGCCGACGGCTGCTCCAGTCGGCGGCTCGCGCGTTCGGGCTCAGCGGGGTCATCATCGCGGCCGTGTGCCTGGCGCTGCCCGGCGTCGTCGACCCCGACGTGCTGCCCTCGGTGCTCATCCTGCTCGCGGGCCAGGCAGGGTCGCTCATCATGGTCGGCCGCAGCGACCACATCGGCTGGGTCGCCCTCACGATCGTGCTCGGCTGCGGCGCCCTCGCGCTCGCGCAGCTGCCGTGGGGGCAGTCGACGTCGCTCGCGCTCTCGACCTCGCTCGCGCCGCTCGGCGCCGCTGGGCTCGGCGCGGTCGGCATGGTGCTGAGCGAGAACCCCGGGCGATGGCTGCTCTGGGCCGGCGGCACACTCGTCAGCAGCCTGCTCGTCGCGACGGCTGGCCCCACGAGCACCTTCTTCTCGACCTCGGCGATCGCGACCCTCGCCGGCTGGGTCATCACGCTCATCATCGGCCTCTGGGTGACCGTGGGCGTGCAGCGGGCCGTGCGCCGCATCGAGAACATCGGCCGAGCACACCACCTCGAGCGGCAGGCGAGCGAGACCGAGGCGCAACGGCGCCAGAGCGCTCGGCTGCTGCACGACACCGTGCTCGCCACGCTCACCCTGCTCGCGCACTCGGGCGTGGGCGTCACGGCCGCGGCCCTGCGCGAGCAGGCCGGCGAAGACGCTCGGCTGCTGCGCCAGTTGCGGCTCGGGTCGACGCCCATGCCCCAGTTCTCGGGGGTCTACAGTCTCGAGCCCGTCGCCGAGACCCCGCTCGGCACCACCCTCGAGTCGGTCAAGCAGCGGTTCTTGCGCATGGGGCTCTCGGTGCGCTGGCACGGCAGCGGGCAGGTGCTGCTGCCCAGCGAGGTGCTCGACGCGTTCTTGCTCGCGCTCGCCGAATGCCTCGAGAACGTGCGGCGGCACGCCGGCGTCGATGAGGCCGACGTGACCATCACCCAGGGCGACGACGTGCTGCGGGCGGTCGTGACCGATGCCGGCGTGGGCTTCGACCCGAGCGAGGTCGCCGCCGAGCGGCTCGGGTTCACCGAGTCGGTCGTCGCGCGCCTGCACGACGTGGGCGGCAACGCGCGCGTGTTCTCGACGCCCGGGGCCGGAACGACCGTGATCCTCGAGGTGCCGCGATGAGCCGGGGGTACACACCGCCCGACGAGACGACGCTCGGCGGGCTCGTGCGGCCCGCGGGCGCGCGATCGTCGACGCGGCGCGGCACCCCCACCTCGACGCACGCCTCGGCCCTCGGCTCGGGCTTTCTCGGCCTGGGCGTGGCGATCATCGCGGCCCTGCAGTCGATGCTGGGCATCGCCCTGTTCCTGCTGCGCATCGACGAGTACCCCTCGGTCATCCCCGTCGCCGGGGCGTGGCTGCTGCTCATGGTCACCTTCCTCGGTCTGACCATCACGATCTCGGCGAGCGGCGAGCGCCTGCCCGACTGGCTCTACGCCGTGTTCCTGGCGGCGCTGGCCGCGGTCGTGTGGCTCGACTTCGTGGCGATCGCCCCGCTGGGCGACATCGGGCGCAACGCGACCGCATCCATCTCGGCGGGCTTCGTGCTGCTCGTGATCGTCACGCTGCGATCCCGATGGGAGGTGCTGCTCGCGACCGGTGCGCTCGGCGTGGCCTTCATCGTCTCGATCGTGCTCACGACGCCGCTCACGCCCGTCACGATCCCCTCGCAGCTCGTCACGGTGGCGCTCGCGGTCGGCCCCGGCATCACAGGCGTGCTGCTGGTCAGCGGCTTCGAACGGATGCTCAAGCGCGAGCTCGACCGCGTGCTCGTGCAATCGACCGTCACCGCGCCGCGCCTCGCCGTCGGCATGCTCGCGAGCGAAGAGCTCGCGCGGCTCGACCTCGACGCCGAAGAGCTTCTCGAGGCCGTCGCGACGGGCGAAGCGCCGCTGCCCCTGCCGGCGGTGTACTCGTCGCGGGCATCCACGCTCGCCACCGAGCTGCGCCTGCACCTCATCGAGGGACGACGCGAGACGTGGCTGTTCCACGCCATCACCGAGTCCGAGCACCTCGGTCGCCGCGTGACCGTGAGCGACCCCGCGACCCTCGCCGGCCTGCTCGACGACGTGCAGCGCGACTCGCTGCTCGCGGCGCTGTGGTTGCTCGCCGCCGACCCCGCGGGAGCCTCGCCGACCCGCACCGTCACGGTCGAGCTCGGCCCGCTCGACCCGCAGCGCTCGCCCGCGGGCGGCCGCCTCGTGATCCCCGTGCGCATCGAGGTGACCGGCCTGAAACGCAATCGTGTCGACCCCGGTGTGTGGGAGGCCCTCGACCGGGTCGGGCGCTACAGTGACAGCACGGCGAGCGGCACGGTCGTGATCGAGCTCGACTGCACGGTCGACAACCCGGTCGACGCCGCCCGCCCGCACTGAGCACGACCCGCACCGAACACGATCCACCCGAGACCTCAGGAGGCACCGCGATGGCGCAGTCCACGCCCATTCGACTGGCCCTCGTCGACGACCACCGCATGCTGCTCGGTGCGCTCACCGAGTGGATCCGCCAGGCGGCCGACGACATCGAGATGGTCGCCGCCGTCGCCTCATGGCCCGACCTGCTCTCGCACCCCGCCTTCCCCGTCGACGTCGTGCTGCTCGACCTCGACCTCAAAGACAACATCCCCGTCTCGCTCAAGATCCAGACCCTCAAGTCGATGAACGTGCGCGTCGTGCTCATGAGCACCTACAGCGAACCCAACGTCGTGCGCGAGGCGCTCAACGCGGGCGCCCTCGGCTACCTCGTCAAGAGCGAAGACGCCGGCATGATCGTCGAGGCCATCCGCGCCGCGCGGGCGGGCGAATCGTTCATCTCGGCCGAGCTCGACCTGGCGCTCAACGCCGCCGACATCGGCGGCTCGCCGCGATTGAGCGCGCAAGAGCGTCGCGTCATGGCGCTCTACGGCGCGGGCGAGCCCGTCAAGACCGTCGCCTACCAGCTCGGCATCTCAGAAGAGACGGCCAAGAGCTACCTCAAGCGCATCCGCGAGAAGTACCGCATTGCGGGCATCGACGTGGGCACGAAGGTCGCGTTGCGCAAGCAGGCCATCTCCGATGGCATCCTCGTGGATGCTCCGGGCGGCGGCGGCGGCCTCTAGGCCCGCACTGCCGCGGTCGCGGCGTTAGGCGGTGAGCCGCGCCCGGCGCTCGAGCGCCACACTCACGATCGCGAGCACGACGCCGCCGAGCGCGAGCAGCAGCCCGACCCACGCCGGCGTCAGGTAGCCCCAGCCGGCCGCGACGACGAGCCCGCCGAGGAACGCGCCGAGGGCGTTGCCGACATTGAGGGCCGAGTGGTTGAGGGCCGCGGCGAGCGTCTGCGAGTCGCCCGCGACATCCATCAACCGCGTCTGGATGACGGGCGACATGATCGAGGCCGTGAAGCCGACGAGAAAGGTTCCGGCGATGAGCCCGAGGGGCGTCGTCCCCGCCAGACCGAGCAGGGCGAGCGAGCCGATGAGCCCGGCGAAGCCCTGGAACATCGCGCGCGACGTGCCCGCGTCGGCCAGTCGCCCGCCGATGATGTTGCCGATCGTGAGGCCGATGCCCGTGCTCGCGAGCACCCAGGGCACGGCGCCGCCCGGCATGCCCGCCGAGTCGGTGACCATGGGCGCGATGTAGCTGTAGACGGCGAAGAAGCCGCCGAAGCCGATGGCGCCGACCGCGACCGCGACCCAGACCTGCAGGCTGCCGAAGGCCGCGAGCTCGCGACGCACCGTCGAGTTGGCGTCGCCGGGCTGCCAGGGCACGAGGATGCGCACGGCGATGAAGGTGGCGGCGAACAGGGCGGCCACGACGAGGTAGGCGGCGCGCCAGCCCGCAGCCTGGCCGACGGCCGTGATGAGGGGAACGCCGATGACGGTCGACACGGTGAGACCGCTCAGCACGAGGGCGACGCCCTGCCCGCGTTTGCCCGGGCCCATGAGGCTCGCCGCGACGAGCGCCGCGATGCCGAAGTAGGCGCCGTGCGGCAGCCCGGCCAGAAAACGCGCGGCGATGACGAGCTCGAAGGTCGGCAGGGTCGCCGAGACGACAGTGCCGAGCGTGAAGGCCGCGGCGAGCCACAGCAGCAGGCGGCGGCGCGGCACGCGGCCCGCGAACGCCGCGATCGTCGGCGCGCCGACGACGACGCCGAGGGCGTAGGCCGTGATCACCCAGCCCGACTGGCCGATCGCTTCTTCGGTATTGGCGGCGTAGAGGCCGGGCAGCAGATCGCGCGCGATCTCGGGCAGCAGCCCCATGGCGACGAACTCGGTCGAGCCGATGCCGAAGCCGCCGAGCGCCAGCGCAAGCAGGGCCGCGTAGACCCGCGCCCGGCTGAGCGGCGGCCGGTCGGCACCGCCGTGCGCGCGGCGGTGCGCCTCGTCGTGCTCGCGCTGCGCCCGCGCGTACTCGGCCGCGGTCGCCTCGTCGATGATGGGCACGCTGGCGGTCGAGACGCTCACGGCAACTCCTGGGCGGCAGAGGGGGTGGGGCCGCGCGTACTTGCGGGCGGGTTCGCCCACACTCTATCGAATCGATTCGAGGCGGGGGAGCGGACGCTTCAGCGTGAGAAGAACGGTGTCACGGCAGAGCCGCTTGTCCGGAGAGTTCTGCGGCCAGCTTCGCCTTTGCGCGATGATGGCGGCTCCGAACCGTCGCTGAACTCATTGTTAACAGGCGACTCGTCTCCTCCAGAGTGAAACCCTCCCAGTACACGAGTCGGACGATCTCTCGGTCGAGCTCCGAAAGACGCGCAATCGCTGACCGAACGTCCAGCAGAGAACCCGGGTCAGACGACGTGTTCACGTTCGTCAGTTCTTCCCCGAGCTTGGCGACCACGTCTGCTCGACGCCTGCGTGATCGCCAGTGACCGGAAAGAACCTTACGTGCGACACCGAATGACCACAACCGAGCTTCGTGAGGGTCGAGAGGGATGTCGCGTGAACGCCGCCAGATGACGACCAAAGTGTCGCTCAACAGGTCGGCCGCGTCGGCGGGCTGCTCGACTCGCCGAGCAAAGTAAGCGAGAAGATCTGCGGACTCTCGGCGTACGAGTTGGTCCACGTCAGCGACGCGGCTGCCGTTCACCACAGACCCTCGCGACACGTGATGGTGAACGCGGTCAGGTACTTGTCGTCGTCGTTCAGCGACGGGACAAGAGTCTTGCTGAGTTCACGAAGGACGACATTGACTTCTGCAATCTCTGCGTCGTGAGCCGTGTCGGAGCGCGCCGAAGTCGAAAGAGGAGCGACACCTGCATCCCTCAGCGCTCGCTCGGAAGCCTCGGCGAGCGGCGCCTCCCAAGCACCTGACTCGATGGCTCCCGTGATGACTCGTAGCTCATCGCTCTCAAGCCCGACGTAATCCGGAAAGAGCAAACACCGTTCTCCCATGTCCTGACCGCTCTGGGGAACGAATCGCGCCCCGACGGCAGGTCGCTGCTCATCAGGCGCAAGCCCAAAGAATGGCGGCCTCGACAGCGCAAAGTTCTCCAGCGTGGTTCCTGCCGTGATTGCAGTGAGCCCGCCAGCAAGCGCTATCGAGGGAATCATCCAGGCAAGTCGCCGTCGTCGCATACGCGTGCCTGCGGCACGGCTACGTGCTTCGACCTCGACTGCGCCGAGTCGTTCAGTCCGCACTATGGACGCTGCCGGATCAGACTGCCTCAACAGCGTCGCTACGTCGTCGTCGTGCATGATCGACCTCTCTCTGGTTGGTTGCCCCTACCTGAGACATGGCCAGAGAACGAGCTTTCGTTGCAATCGTCCCTCACGGCGGGGCGGGGCCGCCCTCAGGAAGAGTCACGTAGGTCAAGCCGCTCGGTGATCGCCATCGAAGGACTCCGCCACCGTGCTGCGACACCTGCCACTCGCTGCGATGCTTCAGCTGATGGTGCGCCGGGCACAGGTGCGCGAGGTTGTCGATCGAGGTCGTGCCGCCGAACCGCCAGTCGACCGTATGGTCGAGATCGCTTCGGGCGGCTGAGCGACCGCAACCCGGGAAGCGGCACGTGCGGTCACGAATGCGCAAGGCCGTCGCGAGGTCAGCGGGCACTGAGTACCGATCGCGCCCGACCGACAGCACGGCCCCCGACTCGGGATGCCGCAGCAAGCGCGTGAACGAGGGTGCGCCTGCGGCCAGTTCACGAGCAGTCTCGTCGTCGATCGGGCCGTAGCCCTCGAGTTCGGCAGGAGGAACGAACGCCGAGGCAGAGAGTGTGGGCGTCTCACCCGACTTCGCGACGCCGAGCAGCCGCTCGACCGGCACCGTCACGTGCACGCTTGCGCGCACCCCGGTACCGCACCCGGTCGCATCGACAACGCCGTCGATGAGCAGATCGCAGAGTACGTCCGCGCGCAATTGCGTGAGAGTGCGCAGTTCGTCGTCGCCCTGCGCGCCGCGCTTGATGCCTAGCGCCACGCTCGTCACTCGCTCGTAGATCGCGCTGGCCCGCTCTGCCGGCAGAAACGCGCTGAGCCACGCCATACCGTCATGCGCTGGTTCGAGAAGCACCTGACGATCAGTGCGACACTTCTCGACGCGCTGCTCGATGCTCTCGGGGTGGCACCGCTCGCGCTCGGCACGCACGCGCGGTCGCAATCGAGCGGCGGTGAGTCGCTCGGCCGCGGGCAGCACGGTCTGCTCGAAGTGGGGACGCGCCTCGTCAGGCAACGAGTGCGCCTCGTCGATGATCACCTGGGCGTGGCGGTAGCTGATCGACCCCTCGGCGAGCGCGCGGTGAGTTGCCCCCAGGTGCGTCACGAGCATGTCGCTCTCGTCGATCAACCGCTCGGCCGTGCGCTCAGGCAGACGCAGAGCGCACGCTACCTCGCACACGAGCACTCGGTGCGCGAGCTGACGTCGCGCCGAGGGCGAGTCGTCACGGTTCAGCTCTGCAGACTCGGACACCGCAGAGAGCTCTGCCAGCTGGCGGGCGCGATCGATGACCCCGGCCCGAATGGACTGCGCCGACGCGATGACCCGGTCGAGCGTCGCCGCCGCCTGCAGCAGGTCGACCAGCGAGTCTGCGAACTGCGTCGAGGGCCGCTGCGCATCAGCCAGTGCGACCTCGGGTGCGTTCATGAGGCAATCACACCATCGACTACCGACATTTCTCAGCCGTTGGTGGGCACCTCGAGCGCGGCCTCGAGCCGCTGCACTTTGCCGTCGAGCTCGCCGACATGGCCCGGGCGGTAGTCGGCCTTGAGCACGAGCGAGACGCGCGGTCCGAACTCGGCCACGGCAATGGTCGCGCGCTTCACGACATCCATGACCTCGTCCCACTCCCCCTCGATCTCGGTGAACATCGACGAGGTGCGGTTGGGCAGGCCCGACTCGCGCACGACGCGCACCGCCGCCGCGACGGCGTCGTGCACCGAGTCCGACGACGACCCGCCCGAGGGGGCCACCGAGAACGCGACGATCATGAGGATGCTCCTTCCTGAGCCGCGCCGACCGCGACCGGCTCGACGACCCGCGGCCTCCAGCACAGCACGGCGAGCTGCCAGACCGCCCAGACGAGCAGCGCGACGTAGAGCAGGTTTCGCGCCGAGAGTGCCACGAGCATGCGCGGATCGAGCGCGAGCAGCGAGCCGTACAGCACGGGGTAGACGACCTGCGTGAGTGCGGCGGTCGCGAGCGCGAGCACGGCGGGCACGGTGAACCGCACGCCGCCCCAGCGCTGCCAGGCGAGCCCGAGCACGATGGGCACGGCGATCCAGGTGGCGAACTGCGGCGAGCCGACCTTGTTGACCGTGATGAGGGCCATGACGAGCGCGAGGGCGAGCACGGGGAACAGTTCGACCTCGTCGACCCCGCGCCGCACGGCGATGACGCCGAGCGCCGTGATCACGAGCACCGCGAGGGCGAGGAGCGGCGTCATGACCGCGGCCGCCTGCGCGCTGCCCTCGCCGATGACCTGCCAGGTCAGGATGCCCTGGTCGTAGTAGACGCGCGACGCCCACTCCCCCGCCGCCGCGGCCCAGAGCCACACGGTCGAGATGGGCGACTCCACCTGCAGCCCGCGGCCCGCCTGCTCGGTGATGGGCGTCAGCAGCGCCGAGGCGCCGCCGAGCGCGATGCCCGCCGCGACGACGAGCATCGAGACCGCCACGGCCGCGGCGAGCACCGCTGCGCGGGCACGCAGGGCCACGAGCGCAGCGAGCAGCAGACCCGCGGGCCAGACCTTGATCCAGGCACCGACCGCGAGCAGCGCGCCGCCCCACTTCGGATGATCGGCGATGAGCATGACGGCGACGAGCGCCACGGGCACCGTGATGGCGTCGATGCGGCCGAGCGCGATCGGTCCGACGAGCACCAGGAAGAGCATCCACCACCAGGCGACCGCGGCGCGCCGCGCCCGCTCTTCGACACCGATGATCGAGACGAGCGCCGCAGCGTTGAGCACCATGACGATCGTAAGCCAGGTCGTGCCGTAGAGGTCGGGGCCGAAGGCGTAGGAGGCCAGCATGGGCACGAGCGCAAGCAGCGGGTAGACCCACGAGGTGTCGATGCCCACCCACTCGTTGCCGAGCACGCCGCGCTCGACCCAGAACAGGTAGACGTAGGTGACGTCGCCCATCGGCAGGCCGGGGCCGTAGAGGTTGAGAAACCCGAGCCAGAGGTGAACGGCGGCGAAGGCGATCCAGAGCGAGACAGCGCTGCCGGCGGCCGTCACAGTAAACCGGCGCGCGGTCGCGAGACGGGCGGCGGGCGCGGGCATGGTGTCGAGCGTAGTGCCGCTCGGCGCGAGCGCCCGTGTAACAATTCGTCGCCGATACACGCGCGAAACACGGCGCAACCGATAATGAAACTCCCTGCACGTTCTGCGGCACGACCTCGTGACGCTGCCCGCTTCGACATCTGGAGGCACCATGTTCCGCTCCCCCCGCCGCGCGCGCCGCGTCGCCGCCCTCACGGCCGGCCTCGCCGCTGCCGCGCTGACCCTCGCGGCCTGCACTCCCGCCGCCGAAGCCCCCGTCGAGGAGCCCGCCGAGGGCGAGCTCACGGGCCTCGTCACCGAAGGCAAGCTCACGATCGCCACCGGCGAGCCCGCCTACTTCCCGTACGTCATCGACGACGCGCCCGAGAGCGGCGAGGGCTTCGAGGCCGCGATCGCCTACGCGGTCGCCGAGGAGCTCGGGTTCGCGGCGGAGGACGTGGTCTGGGTGCGCACGAGCTTCGAGGCGGCGATCCAGCCCGGCCCGAAGGACTTCGACTTCAACCTGCAGCAGTACACGATCACCGACGAGCGCGCCGAGAACGTCGACTTCTCGTCGCCGTACTACGCCACCCCGCAGGCCGTCGTCACGGTCGAGGGCTCGCCCGCCGCTGAGGCCGGCAGCCTCGCCGACCTCTCGGGCCTGCTGATCGGCGCCGCGACCGGCACCACGAGCTTCACCGCGATCGAGGAGCAGATCACCCCGACCGCGGGCGCCCAGGCATTCAACACCAACGATGACGCCGTGCTCGCCCTGCAGAACGGCACCGTCGACGCGATCGTCGTCGACCTGCCGACCGCGTTCTTCCTCACGGGCGTCATCCTCGACGGCGGCGTGCTGCTCGGCCAGCTGCCCGCCGACGCCGGCATCAGCGACGAGTGGGGCCTCGTGCTCGCGAAAGACAGCCCGCTCACGGCCGCGGTGACCGCTGCGGTGGATGCCCTGCGCGACTCCGGCCGCCTCGCCGAGATCGCCGACGAGTGGCTGGGTGCCGACGCGGGCGCGCCTATCCTTCAGTAGTGCCCTTTTCGAACGACCCGCCCGGGCTGAGCCGCCCGGTCAGCGACGTCGAGATCGGGCGACGCGAGTACCGCCGCACGCAGAACACGCGGTCGGTGCTCGTGTCGCTCGTCTCGACGATCGTGTTCGCCGTCGTCATCTGGCTGACCGTTATCAATACGCCCGGCTGGGCACAGGTGCAGCGCAGCTTCTTCGACCTCGAGACGGCGATCCAGGCCTGGCCGCGCGTGATCGCGGGCCTGTGGGTCAACATTCAAGTGCTGTTCTTCGCGAGCATCGGCGTGCTCGTGCTCAGCGTGCTCATCGCGACGATCCGCACCCTGCGCGGGCCCATCTGGTTTCCGCTGCGGGCCCTCGCGACCGGCTACACCGACCTGTTCCGCGGTCTGCCGCTCATCATCGTGCTGTTCCTCATCGGCTTCGGGGTTCCGGGGCTCGAGCTGTTCCCGCGCAACTCGGCGCAGTTCTGGGGCACGATCGCGCTCATCCTCACCTACTCGGCGTATGTCAGCGAGGTGTTCCGCGCGGGCATCGAGGCGGTGCACCCCTCGCAGCGCCTCGCCGCGCGATCGCTCGGCCTCAGCCACGGCCACACCATGCGCATCGTCGTGCTGCCGCAGGCCGTGCGCAAGGTGACGCCCGCGCTCATGAACGACTTCGTGGCGATGCAGAAAGACGTGGGGCTCATCTCGGTGCTCGGCGTCGTCGACGCCGTGCGCGCCGCGCAGATCGAGACCGCGGCCGCCTTCAACTTCACGCCCTACGTGCTCGCCGGCCTGCTCTTCGTGCTGCTCGCCCTGCCGATGATCCGGCTCACCGACTGGTACACGGCCCGCCTGCGCGCGCGCGAGCAGATGGGAAGCCTCGTATGAGCGCGGTGCTGCGCCTTGAGAACGTGCACAAGAACTTCGGCTCCACCCCCGTGCTGCAGGGCGTCGATCTCGCGGTGGCCGAGCACGAGGTCGTCGCCCTCATCGGTGCGAGCGGGTCGGGCAAGTCGACCCTGCTGCGGTGCGTCAACCTGCTCGAGCAGATCGACGACGGCCGCATCTGGCTGCGCGACGACGACATCAGCGACCCGCGCGTGCCCGTCGACACGGTGCGCGCGCGCATCGGCGTCGTCTTTCAGCAGTTCAACCTGTTCCCGCACATCCGCGTGCTCGACAACGTCACGCTCGCCGCGCGCCGCGTGCTCAAGACGCCCCGTGCCGAGGCCGAGGCGACCGCGCTGGCCCTGCTCGAACGCGTCGGGCTCGCCGACAAGGCCCACGAGTTCCCCGACCGCCTCTCGGGCGGCCAGCAGCAGCGTGTCGCCATCGTGCGCGCGGTCGCGACGAGCCCCGAGCTGCTGCTGCTCGACGAGATCACCTCGGCCCTCGACCCGCAGCTCGTCACCGAGGTGCTCGACCTCGTGCGCGAGCTCAAGAACGAGGGCACGACGATCGTCATGGCCACCCACGAGATGGCTTTCGCGCGCGACATCGCCGACCGCGTCGTCTTTCTCGACGCCGGGCGCATCGCCGAGGAAGGCACGGCGGCGCAGATCTTCGGCGACCCGCAGCACGAGCGCACGCGCGCGTTCCTCTCGCGCTACCTCGACCGGCTCTAGCCAGCGTCGAGCGCCGGTCAGCGCGCGCGCAGCAGCGCCGCGATCGTTGCGGGCACCGCGGCGCACACGTCGAGCACCGTGACGGGTCCGCCCGCCGAGGCGCGCTGAGCGGCGAGCCCGTGCACGACGGCGGCCGCGGCGCCGAGCCGTGCGAGCAACGCCGGATCGGCGGGCCCGACGGCCGCGTGCGTCGCGACGAGGGCGCCGAGGATGCCAGCGAGAGCATCCCCCGCCCCGGCGGTCGCGAGCCAGGGGGTCGCCGAACGCGCGACGAGCGTCGGCCCGCCGCGAGCCACCACGTGGGTCGCGTGTCCCTTGAGCAGCACGGTGACGCCGAACCGCTCGGCGGCCGCGCGCGCGGCACCCGCGGGGTCGGCGAGCACGGCATCGAGGTCGGCACCCGACAGGCGCGCGAGCTCACGGGCGTGCGGCGTGATGATGGCGGGGCCGCGCGCCGAGCCGACGGCGTCAAGGGCTCCCGCGTCGATGACCAATGGATGCCCGCTCGCGAGCGCCGCCCTCATCCGCCCGGCACACTCGGCGTCGGGTCCCTCCTCGACCGCCGTCGCCCCCGCATCCATGCCCGACCCCAGCACCCAGGCCTGCACGCGCCCCTCGGCCGTGACCGCCTCGGGGCGCCGCTGCAGCACGAGGTCGGCGGCCCGCGCGGGGCCGAGGTACCGCACCATGCCCACGCCCGTGCGCAGCGCGGCCTCGACGCCGAGCACCGCGGCGCCCGGGTAGCGCGTCGAGCCCGTGACCATGCCGAGCACGCCGCGCGAGTACTTGTCGTCGTGCGGGCCAGGCACGCGCAGCAGCGCCGCCACCTCGGCGGTCGTGATGGTGCGGGGCTCGCTCACGCGGTCACCCTATCCCCGCCAAACCGTGGCCGCTCGGAATACGCGCGGCCGGCATGGGCTTGACTGACTGTGTGACCTCAGCGCTCTTCTCGCCCCTGTCCATCCGCTCGCTCACCCTGCGCAACCGGCTGTGGGTGTCGCCGCTCTGCCAGTACTCGGTGACGGCCGCTGACGGCGTGCCCACCGACTGGCACCTCGTGCACTTGGGCTCGTTCGCCGCGGGCGGCGCGGGGCTCGTCATGGCCGAGGCGACCGCCGTGAACCCCGAGGGGCGCATCAGCCCGCACGACACGGGCATCTGGAACGACGCGCAGGCCGAGGCCTGGTCGCGCGTGGTCGACTTCATCCACACGCAGGGAGCCGCGGCGGGCATCCAGCTCGCCCATGCCGGGCGCAAGGCCTCGGTCTTTCCCGAGTGGGGCGCCATGGCGAACGGCGCCTCCGGCCACGGCACCGTGCCGATCGAGCAGGGTGGCTGGCAGACCGTGTCGGCCTCGGCCATCGCCTTCGAGGGGTACGCCGAGCCCGGCGCGCTCGATGCTGCCGGCATTCAGGATGTCGTGGTCGCCTTCGCCGACTCCGCCCGCCGCAGCGTCGCCGCGGGCTTCGATCTCGTCGAGATCCATGCGGCGCACGGCTACCTGCTGCACCAGTTCCTCTCGCCGCTGTCGAACACGCGCGACGACGAGTGGGGCGGCAGCCTCGAGAACCGCGCGCGCCTGCTGCTCGACATCGTGCGCGCCGTGCGCGCGGTCGTCGACGTGCCCATTCTCGTGCGCTTCTCGGCGACCGACTGGGTCGACGACGACTGGCTCGAATCGCACGGACTCGCCGACTCGGGAGTCGCCGGCTGGAACGAGCACGACACCGCGACCGTTGCCGCGTGGGCGCAGGATGCCGGCGCCGACCTGTTCGACATTTCGACGGGCGGCCTCGTGCGCGCCCGCATCGAGGTGGGGCCCGGCTACCAGGTGCCGTTCGCCGAGACGGTGCGCCGCGAAGGAGACGTGCCCGTCAACGCCGTCGGCCTCATCACCGAGGCCGCGCAGGCCGAGGCGATCGTCGCCACCGGCCAGGCCGACGCCGTCATGATGGGCCGCGAGTTCATGCGCGACCCGCACGCCGCCCTGCGCTTCGCCCGCGAGCTCGGCGTCGAGGTCGACCGCGCCCCGGTCGGCACGCCGCCGCAGTACCTGCGCGCGTACCGCTGAGGCCTACCGCCCACCGCGCTGCGTCGCGTCCTGCACCTCGCCGACGAGCTCCTCGATGATGTCTTCGAGAAAGAGCACGCCGGTCGTGCGACCGTCAGCGTCGACCGAACGGGCGACGTGCGCACCTGAGCGGCGCATGACCGCGAGGGCGTCTTCGAGGTCGGCCGTGGCAAGGATCGACACGAGCCGACGAATCCGCTTCGGCGGCACGGGGTCGTCGAGCTCGTCGTCGGGCAGGTCGATGACGTCTTTGAGGTGCAGGTAGCCGGTGGGCTCGCCCGCGTCGTCGATCAGCACGTAGCGGCTGAACCCGCGCTGGGCGACCGCGCGTTCGACGTCGAGGGCACTCGCGTCGTCGGGCAGCGACGTGAGGGCATCCATCGGCAGGGCGATGTCGCTCACGACCTTCGTCGTGAACTCGAACGCCGCGGCGAGGGCGCCCGTCGTGTCGTCGAGCACGCCCTCGCGCGTCGACTGGCGCACGATCGTCTCGACCTGCTCGAGCGTGAAGGCGCTCTCGGCCTCGTTCTTCGGCTCGACACGGAACAGGCGCAGCACGCCGTTCGCGATCGCATTGAGGCTGCGGATGACCGGCGAGAAGATGCGCGAGACGAGCACGAGCGGCGGCGCGAGAATGAGCACCGCGCGCGTCGGCAGCGAGAACGACAGGTTCTTCGGCACCATCTCGCCGAACACCACGTGCAGGTAGGTCACGAGCAGCAGGGCGATCGTGAAGGCGATGCCGGCGATCCATTCCGCGCTGAGGCCCGTGAGCCCGAGCGGAATCTCGAAGAGGTGCTTGATGGCGGGCTCGGAGACGTTGAGGATCAGCAGCGAGCAGATCGTGATGCCGAGCTGGCTCGTGGCGAGCATGAGGGTGGCGTGCTCCATGGCCCACAGCGCCGTCTTCGCGGCGCGCGAGCCGGCCTCGGCCCGCGGCTCGATCTGCGAGCGCTTGGCGGCGATCACCGCGAACTCCGAGCCGACGAAGAAAGCGTTGCCGGCGAGCAGCACGAACAGCCAGGCGATGCCCCACCAGTCGGATTCGGTCATCGTGACTCACCCGCCTCGGTGCTCGTCGCAGCGGCGCGGACAGCCGTGGCCGGCAGGGTGATCTCGCCCGTGGCGAGCGGAGTGAAGCGCACGCGGTCGATGCGGCGGCCATCCAATCGTTCGATGCGGAAGGTGCCCGAGGCGATCTCGACCGTGTCGCCCACCTCGGGAAGGCGGCCGAGCTCCGCCATGAGGAAACCGCCGACGGTCTCCCACGGGCCGTCGTCGGGCACCGTGACGCCCGCGCGATCGGCCAGCTCGTCGGGGCGCAGGATTCCGGGGAAGGTCAGCCAGTTACGCGAGCGCACGACGTCGACGCGCGCGCGGTCGTGCTCGTCGCTCACCTCGCCCACGAGCTCTTCGACGAGGTCTTCGAGCGTCGCGACCCCGGCGGTTCCGCCGTACTCGTCGACGACGATCGCCATCTGGTAGCCGCGCCCGCGCAGCTCGGCGAGCAGCGTGTCGAGCATCATCGTCTCGGGCACGCGCAGCGCTTCGCTCTGCAGGGCCGAGGCGGGCACCTCGGCGCGGCGGTCGCGCGGTACGGCGACGGCCTGCTTCACGTGCACGATGCCAACGATGTCGTCGATCGACTCGTCGATCACGGGGAACCGCGAGTGGCCGGTCGTGCGGGCGAGCTCGATGACCGACTGCGCGCTGTCGCCGCGCTCGACCGCGGCTACACGCGGACGGGGGGTCATGACGTCTTGCGCGGTGTGCTGCGAGAAGGCGAGCGTGCGCGAGAGCAGCGTGGCGGTGTCGCGGTCGAGGCGGCCCTCGCTCGCCGAGCGGCGCACGAGGGAGGCCAGCTCTTCGGCCGTGCGGGCACCGCTCAGCTCCTCCTTAGGCTCGACGCCCATCGCGCGCAGAATGGCGTTCGCCGAGCCGTTGAGGAAGGCGATGGCCGGGCGGAACACGGTCGTGAACGCCCACTGGAAGGGCACGACGACCTTGGCCGTCTGGCGCGGCAGGCTCAGCGCGAAGTTCTTGGGCACGAGCTCGCCGACGATCATCGACAGCAGGGTCGCCAGCACGATCGCGATGATCGAGCCGACCACGGGCACGGCACCCTCGGGCAGCCCGATCGAACGCAGCGGGTCGGCGAGCATGCTCGAGATCGCGGGCTCCATGAGAAAACCGGTGAGCAGCGTCGTGAGGGTGATGCCCAGTTGCGCGCTCGAGAGGTGCGTCGACGTGATCTTGAGCGCCGCGATCGTGGGGCCGAGCTGCTTCTCACCGCGCGCCTGGCGCGCCTCGAGCTCAGAACGGTCGAGATTGACGAGCGCGAACTCGCTCGCGACGAAGAATCCAGTGCCGATGGTCAGCAGCAGGCCGGCGAGCACGCCGATCCACTCGGCGCTCACAGCGTGCCCCCGATCATCGGCGAGGGTCTATGGCTGGGTTCGTCAGGGGCGGGCGATTCGCCCGTACTAGGAGGCTCCATAACGCCACCACTATAGAGGGCTGAGGCTCGCTCGCGCCTGGGAGCTCACCACGACACCATCGCGACCAAAGCGAAACGGACAGCCTTCTCGTCAGTTCAGTGCACTCAATCGACGTCAGGCGTGCGAGTTGAAACGAGAGGCACTAGGTCAGAGTATCCAGAGCGATTGAGCCACCCCCTCAGGTACTCGGCGTGGCCGATATGCACTGGCTTCACGACGTAGGACTCAACGACTACGCGCGCTTCGCCATCCCTACCGAGGTTTGCTAGGAGCGTTGCAATATCGAGTGGCGTGGCCGGCGATCCCCACAACGCCGCGATACCGCCGGTCCTAAAGGCACTGACGATGGACTCCTGATCCGGAAAGGAGTCCAGCCACGGGAGGCCAAAGTCAGACAATGCGCCTCGCGCGACTTCCTCGGCGTCTGCTGCATCGAGATCCCACCACAGGTCCTTCCACTCCCCCGTGACTAATTGGCCGATAGTGGCGCGGACGGAGCAGTCATACTGATTAATCCACTCAGAGCGGGGCACGTGGCTGCGGTTCATTTCAGGCACATAGACGCCAAAGTCCAGTCGGAAAGTCCCGTAACGACGCTCGCGGAGTCCAGGGACCTCCGTCCAGGCTGGGGGTTCCCGAGGTGCCTGCCAAAAATGCACCACATGCACGAGGCCCGAGTCGAGAGGCCGATTGAATCCGTATCGCCTTTTCCTGAAACCGATGTCTCGAAGCGACTTCGCATTCGCGGCGACAATCTCGGCCATTCTTGCTGCCTCGGGTGTGACGGCTCCCATTGCATTAGCCAATCACGAGCCGTGCGCTCACCATGAAACCGGCAAAGCTGTTGTCGACTTAAGACACACCTGTTTCGCGCAGGACAGGCAGCACGGCGCGAAGATCGTTGCCGAGGGAGAAGGTGAGCTTCGGTCCGAACACGCAGAGCGACGGTTCCCAAGGGTGTCCGAACGTTCCGTTCTCCAGGTCGATAGTCGTGTGGATGTAGTAGTCGCCGTCTGGCAGCACCGATGGCACCAACGGATATCCGTCCGCTCCGACTGCTGCCGGTGCCTCTTGCCCTGGACGGACCCGGAAGGCTTCGTGCTGCCAATCGAGGACTAGCACCTCGATGTCGGAACCGAAGTCGGAAATGAACGCTCGGCGCGCTGAGGCTTCGACCTCCGCAGCCACCGCATCCGAGATTCCTCGAATGTCGAAAGTCACCGAGGGGGTTGGATCGCGTATCGCCTGGAGCGGTCGACCCCCTGTCGGTGTGAACTCGAACTGTTTGTCGAACGCACCCCAGACCGAGCTGTATTCAGGCTCTTCAAGTCGAGTCCAAGCTCCGATCATGCGACGACACTAGCGGCGAGCATCAGTCACCAACTCACCGGCAGCGCCTTGCCCTCCTCGTACCCGGCCGCCGATTGCGTGCCCACGACGGCGCGTTCGTGGAATTCGCGCAGCGTGGATGCCCCCGCATACGTCATCGACGACCGCAGCCCCGACGTGATCATGTCGAGCAGGTCGTCGAGTGAGGGCCGTTCGGGGTCGAGATAGATGCGCGAGCTCGAGATGCCCTCGGCGAACAACCGCTTGCGCGCGAGCTCGAAGGCGTCGAGCCGCTGGAACCGCTGCTCGACGGCCTTGGTGGAGGCCATGCCCCAGCTGCTCTTGAACCAGCGCCCCTGCTCGTCGGCCTCGAGTTCGCCGGGTGCTTCGAGCGTGCCCGCGAACCACGAGCCGACCATGACGGCCGAGGCACCCGCCGCAAGAGCGAGCGCGACGTCGCGCGGGTAGCGCACGCCGCCGTCGGCCCACACGTGCGCGCCGAGCTCGCGAGCGGCGGCCGCCGTGTCGAGCACGGCCGAGAACTGCGGGCGGCCGACGGCCGTCATCATGCGCGTCGTGCACATGGCACCCGGTCCGACGCCGACCTTCAGCACGTGCGCCCCGGCCTCGACGAGATCGCGCACGCCCTCGGCGGTGACGACGTTGCCGGCGACGATGGGCACGCCGAGGTCGCGGGCGGCGACCGCGCGCACGGCATCCACCGCCTGCTGCTGGTGGCCGTGCGCCGTGTCGATGACGATGACGTCGACGCCGGCCTCGACGAGGGCGGCGGCCCGCGCGGCCGCATCGCCCGTGACGCCGACCGCCGCCGCAACGCGCAGCCGACCGTGAGCATCCACCGCCGGCGGGTAGATCGTCGCCCGCACGGCGCTGCGCGCGCTCAGCGAGCCAATGATGCGCCCGTGGTGGCGCACCGCCACGGCCTCGACGCCCGCCGCGTCGATGAGAGCGAACGCCGCGCGCGGCTCGGTGACGTCGTCGTCGTCGATCGAGGGCACGCTCGGCGCAACGAGGTCGCCGATGACCGAGTCGGGCAGCGCGTACCGCAGGGCACTGGCCGGGATGCTGCGCTCGGGCACACCCTCGGCGTCGACGATCGTCAGCAGGGCGCCGGGAACGTCGGCGACGAGCGCCCGCGCGGCCGCGATCGTGTGCGCTCGGCCGACGAGCACGAGCGGGTCGAGCAGGGTCGAGGCGCCCTTGACGGCGCGGATCGCGGTGTCGAGCTGCTGCGGCGATCCGTCTTGCGGCAGCACCGCGAGCCCGCCGCGGCGCGCGAGCGCGACGGCCAGTCGCGACCCCGTCACCGAGGTCATGTTCGCGGCGACGATGGGGATGCGCAGCCCCGTCGGGTCCTCCGCCGTCAGGTCCACCGAGAGCCGGCTGCCGACCGCGGAATGCTGCGGCATGAGGAAGACGTCGCTGTAGGTGAGGTCATGGGCGGGAGGCTCGCGGAAGAATCGCACGAATTAACGCTACTCGCCCCCCGCGAGGGCGAAACCGGCGTGCAGGAGCGGTTAAGCTTGTGCGGGCGGTGCCAGCGAGGGCTCCGCCGGTGCCAACCCAATCGATGTGAAGCGAAAGTGGGCGGTCGGCTGTGTCAAGCCAAGTGACCGGAGTCGGCCCTGACGGCAACGCCGCGGGCGAATTCGGAGCCAACGAGTGGCTCGTTGACGAACTCTACGAGCAGTACAAGGTCGACAAGAACGCAGTCGACCCCTCCTGGTGGCCGATTCTCGAGAAGTACCACCAGTCGACGACCGCCGCCTCGAGCACCGCCCCCGCCGCCGAGGCGACGCCCGTCGAGGTGCCCGCCCCCGCGGCCGCCCCGGCCTCGGCGCCCAGCGCGTCGGTGCCCAGCGCATCGGTGCCCTCGGCCGCGGTGCCCGCCACCGGCAGCCAGCCCGTCGCGCGCACCACCTCGATCGCGCCGCAGCCCACGCCCATCCCCGCGCAGGCCCCCGCGCCCGCGACCGGCGCCACGACGCTGCCTGTCGACGCCGACGGCGACGGCGAGCTCGACGACATCGTCACGCCCCTCAAGGGCATGGCCAAGACCCTCGCCACCAATATGGATGCGAGCCTCACGGTGCCGACCGCGACGAGCGTACGCACCATCCCCGCGAAGCTGATGATCGACAACCGCATCGTCATCAACAACCACCTCAAGCGCGCGCGCGGCGGCAAGGTCAGCTTCACGCACCTCATCGCCTGGGCCATGGTGCGCGCCCTGCGCGAGTTCCCCAGCCAGAACGTCTTCTACGACGAGGTCGACGGCAAGCCCGTGGTCGTCACCCCCGCCCACATCAACTTAGGGATCGCGATCGACCTGCCGAAGCCCGATGGCACCCGGTCGCTACTGGTTCCCGGCATCAAGCGCTGCGAGGGCATGGGCTTCGGCGACTTCATCGCCGCCTACGAAGACGTCGTCAAGCGCGCGCGCGACAATAAGCTCACCGCCTCCGACTTTCAGGGCAACACCATCTCGCTCACCAACCCGGGCGGCATCGGCACCGTGCACTCGGTGCCGCGCCTCATGAAGGGCCAGGGCGCCATCATCGGCGCCGGGGCCCTCGAGTACCCGGCCGAGTTCCAGGGCATGTCGCAGGCGACCCTCGCCGACCTCGGCATCGGCAAGACCATCACGCTCACGAGCACCTACGACCACCGCGTCATTCAGGGTGCCGGCTCGGGCGAGTTCCTCAAGAAGGTGCACGAGCTGCTGATCGGCGAGCGCCGCTTCTACGAAGACATCTTCGCCGACCTGCGCATCCCCTACGACCCGATCCACTGGGCGCAAGACATCCACGTCGACCTCGCCGACCAGATCAACAAGACCGCACGGGTGCACGAGCTCATCAACGCCTACCGCGTGCGCGGCCACCTCATGGCCGACGTCGACCCGCTCGAGTACCGCCAGCGCAGCCACCCCGACCTCGACATCTCGAGCCACGGGCTGACCTTCTGGGATCTCGACCGCGAGTTCGTCACCGCCGGCTTCGGCGGCCGCCGCTCGATGCTGCTGCGCGAGGTGCTCGGCGTACTGCGCGACACCTACTGCCGCACGGTCGGCATCGAGTACATGCACATTCAGGAGCCGGAGCAGCGCCGCTGGTTCCAAGAGCGCCTCGAGAAGCCGTACCAGAAGCCCACGCACGACGAGCAGATGCGCATCCTCGGCAAGCTCAACCAGGCTGAGGCCTTCGAGACCTTCCTGCAGACCAAGTACGTCGGCCAGAAGCGCTTCAGCCTCGAGGGCGGCGAGAGCGTCATCCCGCTTCTCGACGAGCTGCTGCAGGGCGCCGCCGAGCAAGGGCTCGACGAGGTCGCGATCGGCATGGCCCACCGCGGCCGCCTCAACGTGCTCGCCAACATCGCGGGCAAGACCTACGGGCAGATCTTCCGCGAGTTCGAGGGCACGCAAGACCCCAAGTCGGTGCAGGGCTCGGGCGACGTCAAGTACCACCTCGGCACCGAGGGCGTGTTCACCTCGGCGGCGGGCCAGCAGATCGAGGTCTACCTCGCGGCGAACCCCTCGCACCTCGAGGCCGTCAACGGCGTGCTCGAGGGCATCGTGCGCGCCAAGCAAGACCGCAAGAACGACGGCGCCTTCAGCACGCTCGCGGTGCTCGTGCACGGCGATGCGGCCATGGCCGGTCAGGGTGTCGTGCTCGAGACCCTGCAGCTGAGCATGCTGCGCGGCTACCGCACGGGCGGCACGATCCATGTCGTCGTCAACAACCAGGTCGGCTTCACGACGCCCCCCGGCGAGGGCCGGTCGTCGATCTACTCGACCGACGTCGCCAAGACGATCCAGGCGCCGATCTTCCACGTCAACGGCGACGACCCCGAAGCCGTCGTGCGCGTGGCCGAGCTCGCCTTCGCCTACCGGCAGCAGTTCAAACGCGACGTCGTCATCGACCTCGTCTGCTACCGCCGCCGCGGGCACAACGAGGGCGACGACCCCTCGATGACCCAGCCGCTCATGTACAACCTCATCGAGGCCAAGCGCAGCGTGCGCACGCTCTACACCGAGGCCCTCGTCGGCCGCGGCGACATCACCGAAGAAGAGTTCGAGGCCGCGCACCGCGACTTCCAAGACCGCCTCGAGGTCGCCTTCGCCGAGACGCATGCGGCCCAGACCGGCTCGATGCCCGTCGTCACGGGCACGCCGGCTCCCGACACCGACGACCTGGCGGGCGAGCCCGAGTCGACGGGTGTCGATGCGGCGGTCATCCAGCACATCGGCGACGCGCACGACAACCCGCCCGCCGGGTTCACCGTGCACACCAAGCTGCAGGCGATGCTCAAGAAGCGCGTCGAGATGAGCCGTCAGGGCCAGATCGACTGGGGCTTCGGCGAGCTGCTCGCCCTCGGCTCGCTGCTCATGGAGGGCACGCCCGTGCGCATGGCCGGGCAAGACTCGCGCCGCGGCACCTTCGTGCAGCGCCACGCGGTGCTGCACGACCGCGTCAACGGCCAGGAGTGGCTGCCGCTCGCCAACCTGAGCGAGAACCAGGCGAAGTTCTGGATCTACGACTCGCTGCTGAGCGAGTACGCGGCGATGGGCTTCGAGTACGGCTACTCGGTCGAGCGCCCCGACGCGCTCGTGCTGTGGGAGGCCCAGTTCGGCGACTTCGCCAACGGCGCCCAGACCATCATCGACGAGTTCATCTCGTCGGCCGAGCAGAAGTGGAACCAGCGCTCGAGCGTCGTGCTGCTGCTGCCGCACGGCTATGAGGGCCAGGGCCCCGACCACTCGTCGGCGCGCATCGAGCGGTTCTTGCAGCTCGCGGCAGAAGAGAACATGACGATCGCGCGGCCCTCGACGCCCGCATCGTACTTCCACCTGCTGCGTCGCCAGGCCTACGCCCGCCCGCGGCGCCCGCTCATCGTCTTCACCCCGAAGGCCATGCTGCGCCTGCGCGGAGCGACGAGCGAGGTCGCCGACTTCACGAGCGGCCGCTTCGAGCCCGTCATCGACGACGCGACGATCGTGGATGCCGGCGCCGTGCGCCGGGTGCTGCTGCACGCCGGCAAGATCCACTACGACCTCAAGGCCGAGGTCGAGAAGCGGGGAACGACCGGGGTCGCCCTCGTGCGCCTCGAGCAGTTCCACCCGCTGCCCGAGGCATCGCTGCGCACCGTGCTCGACCGCTACCCGAACGCCGAGGTGGTGTGGGTGCAAGACGAGCCCGAGAACCAGGGCGCCTGGCCGTTCCTGGCGCTCGAAGCGCAGAAGCGCGGCATGCGCCCCATGCGGGTGGTCTCGCGGCACGCCTCGGCCTCGCCGGCGACGGGTTCGAGCAAGCGCAGCGCGCAAGAGCACGCCGACATCATGGATGCCGCGCTGAGCTAGTTAGCGCGCATCCAGCGTCGAGATGGCGCCCAGCACGAGGCTGCGAAGCTCGTCGGGCGCCTTCTCTTGGCACGCCTCTTTGACCTTCGTGGTCAGGGTGATGCCCACCAGGTGCTCGGCCGAGCAGTCGTCGCAGTTCGCCAGGTGCTCGCGAATGTCGCCGCACTGCTCGGGGGTGAGCTCGTTGTGCAGAAACTCCTCGAGCTCTTGCTTCGCCTTGTCGCAGCCGCAGTCGGTCATCGCGTGCTCCCTCTCGTCGTGGCGGCCGCATCCGGGGCGGTCATGCCGCGCTCCCGTGCGTAATCGGCCAGCAGTTCCCGCAGCAGGCGTCGGCCGCGGTGCAGGCGGCTCATGACGGTTCCGACGGGCGTCTTCATGATGTCGGCGATCTCTTGGTACGAGAAGCCTTCGACGTCGGCGAAGTAGACCGCCAGCCTGAAGTCTTCGGGGATCGACTGCAGCGCATCTTTCACCGCGCTCGCGGGCATGCGGTCGATCGCCTCGGCCTCGGCCGAACGCGTCGTGGTCGACGTGGCCGACTCGGCCCCGCCGAGCTGCCAGTCTTCGAGCTCGTCGATCGTGCCCTGGTACGGGTCGCGCTGCTTCTTGCGGTACACGTTGATGAACGTGTTCGTCAGGATGCGGTACAACCAGGCCTTGAGGTTCGTGCCCTGCTCGAACTGCGCGAAGGCGGCGAAGGCCTTGACGAAGGTCTCTTGCACGAGGTCGGCGGCGTCGGCCGGATTCTTGGTCATGCGCATGGCGGCGCCGTACAGCTGGTCCATGAACGGCAGCGCCTGCTCTTGGAACAGGCGGCGGCGCTCGGCGAGCTCGTCGGTCATCTCGGTCATCACGCGCGAGTCTAGCGAGCGCGCCTGCGCCGGGCCCGCGACGGGAGCATCCAGCAGCAGCGTCGTCATGCGGTTCCTCTCGTGCGGGGCGGCGGGCACCAGCGGGTGCCGTTACCCTGATAACCGATGCAGGTCTTCACCTATTCCGGAGCTCGGTTCACGTCCTACGGCGACGAGCAGCTGACGGGCGTCTCCGCCGGCCTCGGCCATGACGACGAGTGGCTCGCCCCCCGGGCGACCTCGCCGCTGGATGCCCGGCTCACCCTGCCCGGTTCCAAGAGCCTCACCAACCGCGAGCTCGTGCTCTCAGCGCTCGCCGACGGACCCTCGCTGCTGCGCCGGCCGCTGCACTCGCGCGACTCGATGCTCATGATCGAGGCCCTGCGGTCGCTCGGCGTCGGGATCGACGAGGTCGCGGGCGACGGCGAGTACGGCCCCGATCTGCGCATCACTCCCCCGACCGAGCTCTCGGGCAGCACCGCGATCGACTGCGGGCTCGCGGGCACCGTCATGCGGTTTCTGCCGCCCGTGGCCGCACTCGCGCTCGGCCCGGTCGCATTCGACGGGGACGAGAGCGCCCGGCGCCGCCCCATGCGCACGACGATCGACTCGCTGCGCGCGCTCGGCGTCGACGTCAACGATGACGGTCGTGGCGCCCTGCCCTTCAGCCTGTGGGGCACAGGTGCCGTTCGCGGCGGCGAGGTCGCCATCGACGCCTCGGCCTCGAGCCAGTTCGTGTCGGGGCTGCTGCTCGCCGCCCCGCGCTTCACCGAGGGCCTCGTGCTGCGCCATACGGGCGAGCGCCTGCCCTCGATGCCGCACATCGAGATGACGATCGCCGCGCTCGCCGACCGCGGCGTGGTCGTCGAGAGCCCCGAGCCCGGCGTCTGGGTCGTGCCCGCCGGGCCCATCGCGGGCCGCGAGCTCGCGATCGAGCCTGACCTCTCGAACGCCGCACCGTTTCTCGTCGCCGCGATCGTCGCCGGTGGGACCGTGACGATCGATGGATGGCCGCGAGCGACCACGCAGGTCGGCGCCGATCTCGAGTCGCTGCTGCCGCTCTTCGGGGCGAGCGTGCGGCGCGACGGCGCGACGCTCGTGGTCGACGGCGGCGCCGGACTCCTCGGCGGCTCGACCGTGCCCGGCGTCGACCTCGACCTCTCGACGGGCGGCGAGCTCGCCCCCGCGATCGTCGCGCTCGCCGCGCTCGCGAGCACCCCGAGCACGATCACGGGCATCGGCCACCTGCGGGGGCACGAGACCGACCGCCTTGCCGCCCTCGCGGCTGAGATCACGGCGCTCGGGGGCGCGGTGACCGAGCTCGCCGAGGGGCTCGCGATCGAGCCGCGCCCGCTGCACGGCGGGCCGTGGCGCGCCTACGAAGACCACCGCATGGCCACAGCCGCAGCGATCATCGGGCTCGCCGTCGACGGTGTGCGGGTCGACGACATCGGCTCGACCGCGAAGACGCTGCCGCAGTTCGCCGAGCTGTGGAGCGCGATGCTCGACCAGTCGGGCGGCGCGGATCCGGCAGGGCTTCCGTGAGCTGGCTGCCGCCCGACGACGACGATCCGTACGAGCAGTACGACGAGTCGCTCATCCGGGCGCGGCCCAACCCCAAAGCCAACCGCCCGCGCTCGAAGCAGCGCCCCGCCCACGAGAACGCCGTCGTCGGCCGCATCGTCACGGTCGATCGGGGCCGCTACCTGTGCCTCGTCGACGAGGGCGGCTCAGTCGAGCGCGAGGTCATCGCCACGCGGGCGCGCGAACTGCGCACGAATGCGATCGTCACGGGCGATCGGGTCGACCTCGTGGGCGATGCGAGCGGGGCCGAGGGCTCGCTCGCCCGCATCGTGCGCATCCACGAACGGCGCACCCTGCTGCGCCGCAGCGCCGACGACACCGATGCCGTCGAGCGCATCATCGTGGCGAACGCCGACCAGCTGCTCATCGTCGTGGCCGCCGCGAACCCCGAACCGCGACCCCGACTGGTCGACCGCTACCTCGTGGCGGCCTTCGACGCGGGTATCGAACCGCTGCTGGTCATGACGAAGTCCGACCTCGCCGACCCCGCGCCGTTCCTCGCGCAGTTTCGCGGGCTCGCGCTGCGCGTCGTCACGAGCCGCTCCGACGCTCCGCCCGTCGACGAGCTGCGCGCGATGCTGCGCGACCGCACGACCGTCGCGGTGGGGCATTCGGGCGTCGGCAAGTCGACCCTCGTCAACGCCCTGGTTCCGGATGCCCGGCGCGCGACCGGCGTCGTCAACGCCGTCACCGGCCGTGGCCGCCACACCTCGTCCTCCACCGTGTCGCTGCGGCTCCCCGGCGGCGGGTGGATCATCGACACCCCAGGCGTGCGCTCGTTCGGTCTCGGCCACGTCGACCCCGACAATATTCTGCGCTCGTTCGGCGATCTGGCCGAGATCGGGGCGAGTTGCCCGCGCGGCTGCACCCACCTGCCCGACGCGCCCGACTGCGAACTCGTCGAGCGGGCCGCGGCCGGCGAACTCGGCGAGTACGGTGCCGAGCGGCTGGACTCGCTGCAGCGCCTGCTGACGACGCTCATGACCCCGAGCGGGCGAACCGGCGCCGATACGCTGAGACCGTGAGCCCCGCATCCCGTACGCCCGCTGACGACCCGCGCGGCGTCGCCGACACCGACCTCGCTGCCGACCTCGCGCTCGCCCTCGACCTCGCCGACCGGGCCGACGCCGTGTCGCTCGACCGGTTTCGCGCGGTCGATCTGACGGTGACCACCAAGCCCGATCGCACGCCGGTCACGGACGCCGATCAGGCCGTCGAGCGGGTGATTCGCGAGGGACTGAGCGCGCAGCGCGCCGCCGACGGCGTTCTCGGCGAAGAGTACGGCACAGCGGCCGGCTCGGGCAGCGGTGCGCACCGCCAGTGGATCATCGACCCCATCGACGGAACGGCGAACTTCTTGCGGGGCGTGCCCATCTGGGGCACCCTCATCGCCCTCGCGATCGACGGCGTGCCCGTCGTCGGCGTCGTGAGCGCACCCGCCCTCGGCCAGCGGTGGTGGGCGGCCCGCGGCCTCGGAGCCCACGCGGCCGCTCGGGGCGCGGCACCCCGCCGCTTGCGCGTCAGTGGCGTGAGCGAGCTCGCCGATGCCGTGCTGAGCTACAACAGCCTGCCGGGGTGGGACGACGCAGGGCGCCTGCCGCAGATCGTCGACCTGACCCGCGCCGTGTGGCGAGCTCGAGCCATCGGCGACATGTGGTCGTACATGCTCGTGGCAGAGGGCGCCATCGATGTCGCGGGTGAGTTCGACCTGCAGCCCTACGACATGGCGGCACTGCAGCCCATCGTCGAAGAGGCCGGCGGGCGGTTCAGCTCGGTCGACGGCGCAGAGGGGCCGTGGCATGGCAGCGCCCTCGCCACGAATGGACTGCTGCACGATGAGGTGTTGCGACGGCTCAAGCCTGAGTAGGCTCGCACTCGAGAACGGGCACCGCAGCGCCCGCCCTCATCCACCCCTCCACCCTGAGCCGAAAAGAGCCCCCGTGACCATCGTCTCCTCCGCGCCCTGGGCGCGTGCACTCACCATCGTGACCATCGCCGCCGCCGGCATCGCCCTGAGCGGGTGCAGCATCCTCGACCAGTTCACGGGCGGCGGAACCGCCACGCGCGACGACGACGGCCAGGTCGTCGAGGGCAACGACAACACCGACGTCTTCACCCTGCAGGTGGGTGACTGTCTCAACGACGCGACCGCCTCCGAGACGGTCGAGACGATCCCGACCGTGCCGTGCGACGAGCCCCACGACAGCGAGATCTACGCCTCGATCATCATGGAGGGCGACACCTTCCCCGGCAGCGAGGCGGTCATCGCCGAGGCAGACGCCGCCTGCCTCGAAGCCTTCCCGGGCTTCACGGGCACCGAGTACGCCGACTCGATCTACTACTACAGCTACTACTTCCCCACCGAGGGCAGCTGGGCCGGTGGCGACCGCGAGATCCTCTGCACGATCTACGACGAGGCCGGCCAGGTCACGGGCTCACTGCAGAACATCGGTCGCTGAGCATCCGCATCATGACCCTGTCGACCCGGCGGCGCCCGATCGCGATCCTCGTGATCGGCGCCGCCGTGGTCGCGCTCAGCGCCTGCAGCGCCTTCGGGCCACTCGTGCCGGCGGATGAACCTGTGCGCGACGACGACGGGCGAATCATCGAGCCCAACGAGCAGACCGACGCTTTCGCCCTGCAGGTGGGTGACTGCCTCGACGACGGTACGGCCACGGGCGAGGTGCAGACAGTGCCCACCGTGCCGTGCGACGAACCGCACGACAGCGAGATCTACTCGGCGCACCTGCTCGGCCAATCGCAGTACCCCGGCGACGACATCGTCGTCGACAAGGCCGAAGCGCTGTGCCTGCCGGCGTTCGAGCAGTTCGTCGGCGAGCCCTACCTCGAGTCGCGCTTCGACTTCAGCTTCTACTACCCCACCGCCGAGAGCTGGGCCACCGGCGACCGCGAAGTGCTGTGCGTCATCTACGACCCCGAGGGTCCCGTGACGGGAACCCTCGAGGGCGTCACCGACTAGCGCAGCAGCTCGGGCAGCAGCGCGATCACGGCCTTGCCGCGCGTCTGCTGTGCCGCGAGGCGGTCGATGAGAGCCATCGCTCCGTCGATGCCGGCGACCTCGTCGATCGACGATGAGAGACGGCCGTCGTCGACCATGCCGAGCAGCGTCTCGAGGTCGGCCCTGTTCTCGCGCTGCATCACGGCGGTGAGCCGATGACGCACCCAGGGGTCGAGCATGACGGCCCGCAGCTGACGGTCGGTGCCGCGCAGCAACCGGCCACCGGCCTTGTCGGCGCCGACGATCACGAGCGTGCCCCGCTCGGTGAGCGCACGACGCAGCACGTGCAGCGCCCGACCGTCGGCCGCGTCGATGATGACGTCGAAGCGCCCCCAATCGGCAGGGTCGGGAGTCGTTCGGTAGTCGATGACCTGCTCGGCTCCGAGCGAGCGCACGAACGCGGCTTTGCCCGCGCTCGCCATTCCCGTGACCCGCGCGCCCTCGGCGACGGCGAGCTGCACCATGAACGATCCAACCCCGCCGCCCGCGCCGATGATCAGCACGCGCTGGCCCGACTGCACGCGGGCGCTGTCACGCACCGCCTGCAGGGCTGTTGAGGCCGAGACCGGCAGAGCCGCGGCATCCACCATCGACACCCCGTCGGGAATGCGCGCGATCTTCGCCGGAGCGGCGACGACCAGCTCGGCGAACGCCGCCCACGCAGTGCCGGCCACGCGGTCGCCGACCGAGAGCCCGGTGACCTCGCTGCCGACCTGCTCGATCACTCCCGCGAAGGCGAGGCCGATGACCGTCTGGCGCGGTCGGCGCAGCCCGAGGGCCAGGCGCACCGCGTAGGGGTCGCCCGTCAAGAGGTGCACGGTGCCCGAGTCGGGGCTGACGGCGTGCACACGCACGAGCACCTGGTCGGGCTTCGGCGTCGGTGCGGGCACCCGCCCGACGGCGAGAACCTCGGTGCCGCCGTAGGCGTGCTGGGTGATGGCGGTCATCGTGGCGGTCGTGGTGGTCATGCGGATTCTCCGTTGGTGGTGGTGGTGGGGTAGCTGAAGACCTCGTCGAGACGCACCCCGAGGGCGTGCGCGATCTGGAAGGCGACCTCGAGCGAGGGAGAGTACTTGCCCTGCTCGATGGCGATGATGGTCTGGCGGGTGACACCGACCCGCTCGGCGAGGTCGGCCTGCGTCATCTCGCCGGCCGCGAATCGCAGGGCGCGGATGCTGTTCGCGACGCGCGTGGGCTTCACCATGCCGGCACTCCCCCGCGGTACAGGGCGATCTTCGTGACGGTCTCGAGTATCGCCGAGAGGAAGAAGCCGAGGTAGAGCACGTTCGCGATCCAGAACGGATCGAGCTCGAGCATCGCGAAGATGAGCGCGGCGAGCGCGGCGGCGATGAGCAGGCCGCGCGAGGTGAACTCGGCGCGCGCCTTGATCTGCTTGTCGCGGATATCCATCTCGTGGCCGTCGCGGTGCGTGGTGACAGCGACGACGATCGAGACGATGATCATGACGACGATCGACGCGCCGATGCTCCATAGCATTGCGTCGATGTACGGCGTCTCGGGCATCGGGGTCGTGGCGGCGCGCGTCAGCAGCACGCTGAGGTAGATCGTGAAGTGGACGATCGAGACGATCACCCCGGCCCACGCGATCTTCTCTTCGAAGCCCATGTCGTGCTCGGCCATGACGGCCTCCCTTCGGTCGGTGTCAAGAATCCTTGACACACTCGAAGGTAAAGCAGTTGTTACATCATGTCAAGTTTTGTTTACTCAGCGTCGAGAATTGCGGACGCCGGGGCTGCAGCACCGCCGCAGCGAGCCCCGCGAGCATGATGGCGCCGCCGATGAACTCGGTCGTGGTCGGCACCTCGCCCTGCACGAGCCAGGCGGCGAGGATGCCCACGACGGGTACGAGCAGCGTGAACGGCACGACGGCGCTCGTCGGGTACCGCGCGAGCAGCGAGTTCCAGATGCCGTAGCCGATGAGGCTCGCGAACACCGCGGTGTAGACCGTGCTGCCGATCGCCACCCACGAGAGGTTGGTGAGCGCCTGCCAGACCACGGGCGGCGAGTCGACGACGAGCGAGAGGGCGAGGGCCGGCAGCGGCACGACGAGTCCCGACCAGACCACGAGCGAGAGGCCCGAACTCGCCTGCGCGCGCCGGGCGAGCACGTTGCCGATCGCCCACGCGAGGGCCGCTGCGAGCGTGACGACGAGCGGCATCCACGGCGCCGACTGCGAGTGGCCGACCACGACGAGGGCCAGACCGAGCATGCCGATCGCGATACCGATGAGCTGACGGCGCGTGGGGCGCTCGCGCAGCAGCAGCGCGGCGACCACGATCGAGAACATGACCTGGGTCTGCAGCAGCAGCGATGCCAGCCCGGGCGGCATGCCGAGCGCGAGCCCCAGGTAGAGCAGGGCGAACTGGCCGAGGCTGAGGAATCCGCCCACCAGAAGCAGCTGCCGCCACCCGATGCCGGGCGGCTTCAGCAGGAAGACCGCCGGTACGCACACCACGAGAAAGCGCAGGGCGAGGAAGAGCAGGGGTGGGACATCCTCTTGCCCCGCGTCGATGACGACGAAGTTCGCGCCCCAGATGACGACGACGAGCAGGGCCAGCAGCGAGTGCCGCAGGCTCACCGCTGGTCGACGATGTCTTTGCCGAGGGGCAGCAGCGCCACCGGCACCATCTTCAGGTTCGCCCACGCGAACGGGATTCCGATGATCGTAATCGCGAGCGCGATCGCCGAGGTCACGTGGCCGATCGCGAGCCAGAAGCCCGCGAGCAGCACCCACACGATGTTGCCGATGACCGACCATGCGCCCGCGGTCGGCTTATCGACAACGGTCTTGCCGAACGGCCAGAGCGAGTACACGCCGATACGCCACGCGGCGATGCCCCACGGGATCGTGACGATGAGCACGAACATGATGAGCGCCGCGAGGGCGTAGCCGAGAAACAGCCAGAAGCCCGAGAGCACGAGCCAGATGATGTTGAGCAGGGTGCGCATCCGCCCAGTCTGGCAGAGCGAATCGCACCGGATTGGTCCAACAGTGCGTGACAGCGTTCCTTCGCGGTGGAGATGGGGGGAATTGAACCCCCGTCCATCGCTGTGAGCCGGAGCCTTCTACGGGCGTAGTCTGCTGAATCGTTCTGCTCGGCTCCGACCTTTGTTGCAGACCCCTAGGTCGACGAGCCCAGCCTCAGTGAAAGTCCCGCGTGCACCTGAGACGCAGGCACGCAGCAAGTCTCCTTCATGACGCCAGCGACCGGGGCGGAGACGAACCCGGGCTGACGGACTTAACTACTCTTGCCTAGGCGGCGAGAGCGAAGTCGGTGCGCTTAGCATTGGCACCTGTTGTTTGCAGAGATCGTTAACGAGATAACCCTGCATCCTCGACCCGCTTCTCACCGTTTCGCAGGCGATGTCGAAACCGATCATCCCCTCGGTCACCCGGGCATGGTTCTCGCGAGGAGAACCCGACCCGGGCGGGTCGCTGTCACGCACTGTGGAGTTGTGGGGGCCGCGGCTCGAGGCCCGGCGATCAGACGCCGTTCTCGGCGTAGCCCTACAGTATACGTCACCGCCGACAGGAGGCCCATGATGACCCCCCTCACCCTCACCGTGCAGGGCACCGCCCGCATCGAGCTCGAGCCCGAGCGCGCCGATCTGCGCTTCACCGTGGCCGCCGACGGCCCCGACCGTGCGCCGGTGGTCGACGCGGTCAGCGCGGCGCTCGCGACGATCAGCAGCATGCTCGCCGACCGGCACGATGCGCGGTCGGGCCCCGTGCTCGCGTGGTCGGCCGACCAGGTGACGGTGAGCGCGCAACGCCCCTGGACGAACGACGGCAGCCAGGCACCGCTCGTGCACCGGGCCGCGGCCGCGGGTCGGGCGACCCTCACGGCCGAGGCCGCTGCCGTCGCCGCGCTCGTCGACGCGCTCTCGGCGCATCCCTCGGTCACGATCGAGGGCCTCGAATGGTCGCTGACGGATGCCCGGCTCTCGGCCGCGCAGTCCGAAGCCCGCACCCTCGCGGTCGGCGACGCGCTCGGCAAGGCCCAGGCGCTGGCCGCGGCGGTCGGCCGGTCGGATGTCGTGGCGGTCGCCCTCGCCGACCCCGGCATGCTCGACGGCGCGGCACCCGGCCCGATGCCGCAGCCGCGCTTCGAGAAGGCCATGTCGATGGCGATGGACGCCGGCGGCGGCGGTTTCGCGCTGCGCCCGCAGCCCATCACGATCGAGGTCGCCGTCGACGCGCGGTTCAGCGCCTGAGCCGCCCGAGCGGTATGCGCGAAGCGAACAATGCACCCCCTTCGGGGGTGGGTGCCGAGGCCTGCTCGGCGGTACCCTGACCTCAGTCGCATCCGGGGGGATGCGCAGGGGGGATCCACGTGGTTCGGGCACCGAAAAAGACGCGTCGTTCGATGGCGGCGACGGCGGTCGGCGCCGCTCTCGTGCTGGCCGCGGGCATCAGCCCTGCCACCGCGGTCGAGACGGCGGCGACGCCGCAGGCTGCGGTGTCGACCACGGCCGTGGCGCCCGCCGCCAACGCGTGCGGCGACACGCTGTGCCTCGAGTGGGAGCGCCGCGGCGGCACGCTCGGCAAGCCCATCGCCACCTCATCGCCCAACGTCGTGACGCTCGACAACGGCGGCCCCGCTGTCGTGGTGGGCGACCGCGCGGGCAACATCTGGGCCCTGCACCTCTCTGACGGCTCGTGGGTGAGCGGCTGGCCGGTGCGCACGGGCGGCATCGTCGTCGACTCGACCCCCTCCGTCTCGGGCAGCGGCGACACCGCCCGCGTCTACGTGGGGGTCGGAGGCAGCGCGAGCCCCAGCAAGGGCGGCATCTGGAAGATCAAGAACACCGGCGCCGTGATGTGGAAGGTCACTCCGCGCGCCCACCCGACCCAGGCGGGCACGCGCGGCGTCAAGGCCTCGGTATCGCTCGGCCACTTGCGCGGTCCGTCGACGCTCGACGCCTACGCGCCCACGATGGGGCAGCTGCACTACGCGCTGGCGACCGAGTCGGGCAAGAACATCTCGGGCTTCTGGTGGGTCGCGGCCGACTCGACCTTCTCAACGGCCGCCCTCTACGACCTGTACGGCACCGGGCGCGACTACGTCATCACCGGCGCCGACTCGACGGCGGGCACGTCGTACTACCGCACGTACGGCAACGGCGGGGCCCTGCGCATTCTCAAGCCCACGGGTCGCGCCGGCGAGAAGTACCCCAACCGCGGCCTCGTCTGCGAGCGGCGCACCAACCAGGTCGTGCAGTCGTCGCCCGCGGTCGGACCGGTGCTCGCCGACGGTGAGACCGGCATCGCCTTCGGCACCGGAACCTATTACCCGAATCAGACCGCGACGAAGTTCATCTTCATGATCAACGACCGCTGCGGCGATGTGTGGCGCAAGCAGCTCGACGGCTCGACCGCGTCGAGCCCGGCGTTCGCCGACATCAAGGGCGATGGCTCGCTCGATGTCGTCATCGCCGCCCGGGTGAGCTCGTCGAGCACGAGCGTCTGGGCTCTCGAAGGCCCCACCGGCGGCACGATCTGGCGAACCAGCGTCACCGGCGGCGTGGTCGGCTCGGTGGTCACGGCCGATCTCGGCAACGGCTACCAGAGCGTGCTCGTTCCGACCACGAGCGGGCTGCGGATCCTCGACGGTCGAACGGGCGAGATCGTTCACAGCATCAACGGCATCGGGCTGCAGAACTCGCCCCTCGTCACCGAGCGCTCTGACGGAACCGTCGGGGTGACGATCGCCGGCTACGTGGGCGAGATGGTGTCGGGTCGAGTGCAGCTGCGCAGCATCGTGCGGCACTACTCGATTCCCGGCAGCGATGGTGCAACGGTCGACGACATCGGGTCGTGGCCGATGTTCCACCGCGACCCGCAGCTGACCGGCGCGGTGCCCGCTCCGCAGGAGTAGTCCGCGGTACTCGCGCGCTAGTCGCCGAGTCGGTTGCGCGTGCGCATGGCGCGGTCGGCCTCGCGCTTGTCTTGCCGCTCGCGCAGCGCGTGCCGCTTGTCGTACTCCTTCTTGCCTTTCGCGACGGCGAGCTCGACCTTGGCGCGCCCGTCGCTGAAGTAGATGCGCAGGGGTACGAGGGTGTAACCGCCCTCTTTGACCTTGTTGCTGATCTTGATGATCTGCGCCTTGTGCAGCAGCATCTTGCGCTTGCGGCGGGGCGGGTGGTTGGTCCACGTGCCCTGCGTGTACTCGGGAATGTGCACGGCGTCGAGCCATGCCTCACCGCGGTCGATGAAGCCGTAGCCGTCGACGAGGCTCGCCCGACCCATACGCAGCGACTTCACCTCGGTGCCGCTCAGCACCAGGCCGGCTTCGTAGGTGTCTTCGATCGTGTAGTCGTGCCGCGCCTTGCGGTTGGTCGCGACGACCTTCTCGCCCTTCTCCTTCGGCACGGTTCACCTCCTGCGCGATCGGCCTGTGGATGCTGCGCTCACCTCGAGCGCAGCCCTCCAGCATACCGGCCGAGGTCGCGAACGCTAGACGCGCAGGTATCGGGTGATGGCGACGTTGGCCGAGAGCGCCGCCAGCAGGGCGCCCGCACCGAGCAGGATGGGCACCACGAGCAGGGCATCCGACAGCCCGACGAACGAGGTGAGCGGCAGCGTCTCGGCGAGGTAGCCCTGCACGAAGAACTGCACGAGTCCGACGACGGCGAGCCCCGCGAGCACCGATCCGATGAGCGCCGCGACGACCCCCTCGATGATGAACGGCGTCTGGATGAACCGGTTGGATGCGCCGACCAGGCGCATGATGCCGATCTCGCGGCGGCGCGAGAACGCGCTGAGCCGAATGGTCGTGGCGATGAGCAGCGCGGCGGCGACGAGCATGAGGGCCGCGATACCGATGGCCGTGAGGCTCGAGGCGTTGAGGATGTCGAAGATCTGGTCGAGGTAGCTGCGCTGGTCGACGATGCTCTCGACCCCCGCGAGCCCGCCGAGCGCGTCGGCGAGGATCGCGCTCTGGGTCGGGTCGATGAGGTTGACCCAGAACGCCTCGGGCAGCAGCTCGGGCGTGATGAGGTCGGCCACCGCGTCGCCCGCGAACTGCTCTTGGAAGTTCTCGTAGGCCTGCTGCTGGGTCTCGAAGTAGAAGGTGTCGATGAAGGGGGCGAGCGTCTCGCTCTCGAGCTGCGCCTCGACGAGCGCGACCTGCTCGGGGGTGGCGGCTTGCTGGTCGCAGCCGCCGACCGTCGAGAACTCGGTGCACATGTAGACCGCGACCTGCGCCCGATCGAACCAGTACGACTTCATCTGGGTGATCTGCATCTGCAGCAGGATCGCCGCGCCGACGAAGGTCAGCGAGATGAACGTGACGAGCACGACCGAGATGACCATGCTGAGGTTGCGGCGCAGGCCCTGACCGACCTCGCCGAGCACGAGCCCGAGCCTCACGACTGCCCCCCGGTGCTCAGGGGAGCCGCGGTGGGCGTCAGGCCGAAGCCCTGGCTCACGATCGGGGTCGCCTGCGTCTTGTAGCCGCCCCCGCGCTCATCGCGAACGATGCGGCCGCCGATGACCTCGATCACGCGGCGCTGCAGGCGGTCGACGATGCCCGCATCGTGCGTGGCCATGATGACGGTCGTGCCGTTGGCGTTGATGCGCTCGAGCAGCGCCATGATGCCCGCGCTCGTCTCGGGGTCGAGGTTGCCTGTGGGCTCGTCGGCGAGCATGATCGCGGGCTTGTTGACGACGGCGCGGGCGATCGCCACGCGCTGCTGCTCGCCGCCCGAGAGCTCGTGCGGAAACCGCTGCGCCTTGCCATCGAGGCCGACGGTCTGCAGGGCGTCGGGAACCGCCTCGTGGATGAAACCCTTACTCTTGCCGATGACCTGCAGCGTGAACGCGACGTTGTCGAAGACCGTCTTGTTCGGCAGCAGGCGGAAGTCTTGGAAGACGACGCCGAGGTTCCGGCGAAAGTACGGCACCTTGCGGCTCGAAATGCGGCCAAGATCTTGCCCGAGCACGTGGATCGCTCCGGCCGACGGCTTCTCTTCTTTGAGCACGAGGCGCAGGAACGTCGACTTTCCCGAACCGGAGGCGCCCACGAGGAACACGAACTCGCCGCTGAGAATCTCGAGGCTGACGCCGTTGAGCGCCGGCCTCGCCGTTCCGCGGTAGACCTTAGAGACCTCGTCGAATCGAATCATCGAGGGTCAGCGTAAGCCGCGCGCCGCACGACAAGCGGGTGCGACACCCGCGGGGGCACGGTTCTCAGAACGCGCTTAGCCGGCCTCGGGCTGCGTGATGCCGATGACCGTGCCCTCGAGATCGCGGAACGCCGCGTAGGCGCCCCAGCCCTCGACGACGTCGACCTCTGCCGCGATCTCGCCCCCCGCATCCACCGCCCGCGCGAGCACGGCCTCGACGTCGTCGACCGTGATGTACAGGCGGATGCCCTCCCCGCTCGGCTGGTAGTCGTCGCCCTCGGTGATCGCGATCGCGGGGCCGGTCGGGTCGTCAGAGGGGAAGAACACCATGCGCTGGCCGTCGATCTCGGTCAGCTCGAGCTCGATCGCGAAGACGGTCGCGTAGAAGTCGAGCGCCTGCTCGAGGCGGCGGGCGGGGATCTCGACGATGTTGATGCTCACCATGGCGAGCGCTCTACGGGCGCGGCGCGGCTTAGTCGACGGGCTTTTGCTTGCGCCACTTGATGCCCGCGGCGATGAAGCCGTCGAGGTCGCCGTCGAAGACCGCCGAGGGGTTGTTGACCTCGTGCTCGGTGCGCAGGTCTTTCACCATTTGGTACGGCGCGAGCACGTACGAGCGCATCTGGTCGCCCCAGCTGGCCGTGATGGTGCCGGCGAGCTCTTTCTTCGTCGCCGCCTCCTGCTCTTTCTGCATGATGAGCAGGCGCGACTGCAGCACGCGCATCGCGGCCGCTCGGTTCTGGATCTGGCTCTTCTCGTTCTGCATCGACACGACGAGGCCGGTCGGCAGGTGGGTGATGCGCACGGCCGAGTCGGTCGTGTTGACCGACTGCCCGCCGGGGCCTGAGGAGCGGAACACATCGACCCGGATGTCGGACTCGGGCACCTCGATCTCGGCACTCTCTTCGAGCAGCGGAATCACCTCGACCGCGGCGAAGCTCGTCTGCCGCTTGCCCGCGGCGCCGAACGGCGACATGCGCACGAGGCGGTGCGTGCCCGCCTCGACACTGAGGGTTCCGAAGGCGTGGGGCGCATCCACTTCGAAGGTCGCGCTCTTGATGCCCGCCTCTTCGGCGTACGAGATGTCCATGACCGTCGTGGGGTACTTGTGCTGCTCGGCCCAGCGCAGGTACATGCGCAGCAGCATGTCGGCGAAGTCGGCCGCGTCGACCCCGCCGGCCCCGGCGCGGATCGTGACGACCGCGGGGCGCGCGTCGTACTCGCCGTCGAGCAGCGTCTGCACCTCCATCTCGGCGAGCGCCTTCTCGATGCCGTCGAGCTCGCTCGCCGCCTCGGCGGCTGCGTCGGCGTCGTCGGCCTCGCGCGCCATCTCGATGAGCACGTCGAGGTCGTCGAGTTTGGCCTGCAGCTCGGTGATGCGCTTGAGCTCGCTCTGCCGGTGGCTCAACGCGCTCGTGACCTTCTGCGCGTTCGCCGTGTCGTCCCACAGGTCGGGCGCGCCCGCCTGCTCGTTGAGCGCGGCGATGTCGGCCTCGAGGCGCTCGACGTCGACGACGGCGCGGATGTCGGCGAAAGTGCTGCGGGCGGCGGCGATGCGCTCGGCGAAGTCCAGATCGATCATGTCGCCAGCCAGCCTACCCGCGGGCGCGTACGCTGAACGGCGAGATGTCGACGCCCGAGCCCGAGTTCCGCTGGCGGTCGATCGTCGCGCCCGCCCTGCTGCCCACGCTGCTGTTCACCATCGGCGAGGGCGCGATCATCCCCCTCATCCCCTCGCTCGCCGCGCAGGTCGGGGCCGATCTCGCCGCCGCCGGCTTCGTGGCGGCGCTGCTGCTCGTCGGCCAGCTGCTCGGCGACCTTCCCGCGGGCTGGATCGTCGCGCGCCTTGGCGAACGGGCGGCCATGCTCGGCGCCCTGGGCTCGGCCGGGGTGGGCATTGCGATCTCGGCGCTCGCCCCCACGGTCGCCCTGCTCGGTCTCGGAATGCTCGTGCTGGGCGCCTCGGCCGCGGTCTTCGCCCTGGCCCGGCACGCCCTGCTGACAACCGCGGTTCCCGCGGCCTACCGTGCGCGTGCCCTGTCGACGCTCGGCGGGGTGTTTCGGCTCGGGCTCATGATCGGCCCCTTCGTCGGCGCGCTCATCATCACGCTCACCGGCGAGACCGGGGCCGTCTACTGGTTCGCGATCGCGACGCTCGTCGGCGTCGCCGCGAGCCTCCTGCTGCTGCCCGACCCCGAGGGCCTGCTGCGTCGCGACCCCGAGGTCGAACGCCCGGCCGTGCGCCCCCTTGACGTGCTGCGCACGATCGGCGCGCGCCGTGACGTTCTCGCTCGGCTCGGGCTCGCCGCGCTCACCGTCTCGGCCCTGCGCGCCAGCCGGCAGGTGCTGCTGCCCCTGTGGGCCGTGAGCATCGGGCTCGGCGACGCCCAGACGGCGACGATCATCGGCGCCACCGCCGCGGTCGACTTCGCCCTCTTCTACCTGGGCGGCTGGCTCATGGACCGCTTCGGCCGGCTCTACACGGCCGTGCCGTCGACGCTCGGGCTCGGGGTGGGGTTCATCGTGCTCGCGCTCTCGGCGGCCGCCGCCGACCCGGTCGCGTGGTTCGTCGGCGTCGCGATCGGTCTCGCGCTCGCGAACGGCATCGGTGCGGGCATCTTGATGACGATGGGCAGCGACCTCGCCGGCCGCACCGACCCCGCGCTCTTCCTCGGCGCGTGGCGCTTGATTCTGGATGCCGGCGGAGCCGGGGCTCCCCTGCTGCTGGCCGGGCTCACCGCGGCCTTCTCGCTCGCGGTCGGCGCGGGCGTGCTGGGCGTGCTCGGTCTCGTCGGTGGCGGGATGCTGGCCTGGATGATCCCACGCTACCTGCCGCGCGACCGCTGAGCCCCGCGACCGACGGCTCGCGGGATGCGGCGCTACAGTGGCCCGCATGGCGACCGTTCCCCCGCTGCTCGCGCAGTGGGCCCCCGCGGTCACGCTCGAGCCGCTGACGCCGCCCGTGCAACCGGGGTGGTCGCGCTTCAACCCGTCGATCGTGCGCACCGCCGGCACGACCACGATTGGGGTGCGCAGCGCCAACTACCGCCTGACCGACGCTGGGCGCTACGAGATGCCCGACACCGTGATCCGATCGCAGACCGTGCTCATCGACCTGGTCGACGGCGAGAGTCGACAACCTCGTCCGCTGCAGATCCATACCGACCGCACCCCCTCGTCATTCCCCGTGCAGGGCTGGGAGGACGTGCGGCTGTTCGCCGGCGAGGCGGGCATCTGCGGGCTCGCGACCGTGCGCGATGTGGACGAATCGGGAGTCTGCCGCATCGCGCTGCTCGTGCCGCAGGGCGACGACGTCGTCGCCGAGGTGCTCGTCGACAGCCCGCGGCCCGGCCGGCACGAGAAGAACTGGATCCCCTGGCCGATATCGGGTGCCGTTCGCGCGGTGTACTCGTGGGACCCGCTGCGCATCATCACAATCGACCCCGCGACGGGGACGTCCGATCTCGATGAGCGCGGATCGAGCGGCCTCGGACCGAGTACCCGCGGCGGGGCGGGCCCGGTCGACCTCGACGATGGCGAGACCCTGTTCGTGGTGCACGAGAGCCACCTGCTGCCCACCGGTCGGGCCTACCTGCACCGTTTCGTCACCATCGGCGGCGACGGGCTCGTCGCTCGGGCGTCGCCTCGACTGCGCCTCACCGGATTCGGCGTCGAGTTCGCTGCGGGAGCCGCCCGCGAGGGCGGCGACCTTCTCATGACCTTCGGCGTGGCCGACCGCGAAGCCTGGCTGGCGCGCCTGCCGATCGCGGGCGTGCTCGAGCGGCTCGACCCCGTGCGACGGCCGATCGGGGTGACCGCGTGAGGGGAACGGGCGTGCGCCTGGCCATGATCGTGCGCGACGAGGCGCCGATCATCCAGCGCGCCCTCGCCTCCGTGCTGCCGCTCATCGACTCGTGGCGCATCATCGACACCGGGTCGACCGACGACACCGTGGCGCTCATCGAGACCTCCCTCGCGGGGGTTGCGGGCGAGCTGCGGCGCAGCACGTGGGTCGACTTCGGGCACAACCGCTCCGAGCTCGTCGACTGGGCGACCGACGGGGCCGACTGGCTGCTGCTGCTCGACGCCGACATGATCGTCGATGCCGACGCCGACCTGGCCGAGCAGCTCGCGGCCTTCTCGGCCGATGCCGCGCTCGTGCCCGTCAACGGCGGGGTCTCGTACCGCATGCCCTACCTCGTGCGCGGCAGCCGCCCGTGGCACTACGTGGGGCGCACGCACGAGCACCTCTCGAGCACCGCTCCGTATCGAACCGAGTGGTTCGACGGCCTGCGCATCACGCACGTCGCCGACGGTTCGTCGCACCAGGTGAAGCTCGAGCGCGACGCCGCCCTGCTCGGCCTCGACCTGCTCGAGCACCCCGATTCGAGCCGCACGGTCTTCTACCTGGCGCAGACCTATCGAGACGCCGGCGAGCGCGAGCTGGCCCTGCAGCAGTACCGACGGCGCGCGACCATGGGCGGCTGGGCCGAAGAGGTGTTCTGGTCGCTCTACCAGGCGGCCCTGATCGAAGAGGCGATCGCCTCGCCAACAGCGACCGACGCCATGATCCGGGCATGGGATGCTCGCCCCGAGCGCGCCGAACCGCTCTACCGACTCGCCCGCCGCCACCGGCTGCTGCGCCAGCACCATGCCGCGTGGGTCTTCGCCAGTGCGGCCGCGGCCCTCGAGCTGCCCGACGACACCCTGTTCGTCGACGCCGAGGTCTACCGCTGGGCGGCGGCCTTCGAGCGCGCCGACGCAGCCTGGCGCATCGGCCATCGTGCGCTCGCACGCACCGAGGTCGAGCGGCTGCTGACCCTCGACGGCGTGCCTGCCGAGCACCGCGACCACCTGCAGCTCATGCGGTCAGACCTCGCCTCGGCAGAAAACCCGCGCCCGACGCCGGCGTGAAGCTAGGCTGAGCGCACCCGAAAGAGAGAGTCGTTCATGCCGAGTCGTCGCGATGTTCTGCTAGTGCTCGGAACCGCTGCGGCCACCGCGGCGCTCACGACCGGCGTCAACCTGCTGATGCCCGGGCCCATGGGCCCGGCGGGACCTGCCGGGGCCGATGGTGACGATGGTCGCGACGGCACCAACGGCACGGACGGTGCTGATGGCACGAATGGCGTGAACGGCGAGGACGGTCGCGACGGCCTCAACGGCCGCAACGGTGCGGACGGCACCGATGGCGCTGACGGAGCAGCGGGAGCTACGGGGCCCGCGGGCTCGGGCAGCGGCGTCGGACCCACCGGTCCCACGGGCAGTGCGGGGCCGACGGGCGATCAGGGGCTGCCGGGGGCGACGGGCCCGACGGGCACGGTCGGTCCCACGGGCACGGTCGGACCGACCGGCCCGACCGGCAGCACGAGCGACGCCGGAGTAACCGGCGTCACCGGTCCCACTGGCGAGATCGGCCCGACCGGTCCGACGGGGCCGACCGGCGAAGTCGGCCCGACCGGCGAGGTCGGACCGACCGGACCGACCGACCCGGTCTAGACCGCCTGCGCGGTCGGCAGGCCCTGGAACGCGCTCGACGGCAGGTCTTTCTCGTCGGCGCGCACGGCATCCAGAATGCGGGTGACGACCGCGGCGGGCGCGTAGCCGACGGGGAACGCAGGTCGCTCGCCCGCGAGCGGGTGCTTCGAGAGCTCGGTCTCGGTGTGACCGGGGCGCGCATCGAGCACGCGGATGCCCGCACGACGCAGTTCGCGCGCGGCGACCTGGTGCGCCGCAGCCTGGGCCGACTTGACCGCGCTGTAGGCGCCGATGCCAGCCGTGGGGGTCTCGGCGACGACGCCGCTGATCGAGACGACGAACGGCGAGCCGCCCGCCGCGGCGCTCTCGGCGAGGGCCGGAGCGGCGGCGCGCAGAACGCGCATGGGGGCGAGCACGTTGATGGCCCACAGCGCCTCGAGAGTCTCATCGCTCGTGTCGACGAGCGGACCGAACGCGACGGCCCCCGAGGCGACGATGACACCGTCGACCCGGCCGTGCGCGTGCTTCGCCGCGGCGACGACCTTCTCGGCCTCGCCCGCGTCGGTGAGGTCGGCGGGGATGAGGGCGGCGCCGTCGATGCCGAGGTCGTCGAGCGCGAGCATCGAGCGGCCCGTCAGCGTGAGGCGCGCGCCTGCGGCGGAGAGCTGGTGGGCGAACTCGCGGCCGAGGCCGCCCGTCGCGCCGAGAACGATGATGGAGGCACCCGCGAGGTCGGTCATGAGGGCAACGCTACGTCGGCTCTCTGGGAGCATGCAGAGGGCGCTCAGGTTGCGCCGCGCTGCCGCCGCTCATCGACGGGACGGGCAGACCGTCTCAGCCACGCTGCGCGTAGCGCAGCGCCTGGGCCGCGAACGCCGCACCGACCTGGTGCGCCTGCTCGCGGTAGAGCCGCCAGTTCTCGTGACTCAAGCGCTCTTGCTCGGTCGGGTCGACGCCCTCGCGCTCGTAGACGCGGCGCCCGCCGGCGATCCAGGCGAGCTGCGTCGCAAGACCGACCTCGAGGTGGAACTGCAGGCCCCACGCCGACTCCCCCACCCGGAACGCCTCGACGATGCCGTCGGTCTCGCCGAGCAGCACGGCGCCCTCGGGCAGCTCGTAGCTGTCGAAGTGGTAGTGGAACACCTCGACCTCGTCGGCCCCGCCCGCGCCGCGCGCGGCCGACGACACGAGGGGCGCCAGCACGGGGTCGCTCGCGGCCTCGTCGGTCAGGCGCACGCTCGTCCACCCCAGCTCGGGCACCGGCGAAGGCTTGAAGGGCGCGCCAGCGGCGGCAGCGAGCAGCTGCGAGCCGAAGCAGAGGCCCAGCACGGGCATCCCCGTCGCGAGGGCGTGCTCGAGCACGCGCTTCTCGTGCGTCATCCAGGGGTGCTTGGGCTCGTCGGGCACTCCGGCGTAGGCGCCGAGCGAGACGATGCCGCTGAAGCGGTCGAGAGCATCCAGCGGCGGAGCGCCCTCAGGGTCGCGCTCGACGTCCCACGTCACGATGCGCAAGCCGGCCTCGGCGAGGGGCGCGGCGAGCTCGTTGAGGTTGTCGTCGACGTCGTGCAGCACGACGAGAACCTCGGGCGCTGCGCTCACGCGGGCTCGCCCTGCATGGCGCGGATGTACTCGCGAATGGTCGGCACGCCCTCGAGCTTGTCACGAAAGAAGGTGTTGACGAGGTTGATGACGCGGTTCTGCGCCGCCTCGACGTCGGCCGTTCGGCGCTCGCCCGCGTCCTGATCCTCCAGCGTGCGGCGCAGGCTCAGCAGAGCGCTCACGATCTCGGCCTCTTCGTCGCCGTCGAGCATCTGGATGACCTGCAGCATGAGCGCGTCGGCCTGGTCGCGAACGGCGTCGATCGGGATGCTCGTGCCCGGCTGGGTGGCGTTGTCGAGCGTCGAGATAAGCGACCACACCTGGTAGAGGATCGTGGCCGGCTCGTCGAACAGCTCGCGCACGTAGGCCGCATCGATGTGCCGGCCCGAGAGCCGGAAGATGTTGTACATGCGCTTGGCGGCCTTGCCGTAGTTGACCTGCTTGGTGAGGTACTTGCGCACCTCCTCCTCGAGTCGCTCGACGTACTCGTCGAGGGCGTCGTCGCTGACGTGCTGCACGACCTTGGTGAAGGTCGGCAGATCGTCGGCCTCGAGGTAGACCTCTTGAAAGTAGGCGTCGAGGTAGCCGTCGAGCGCGATGATCTCGCCGTCGGGGGCCTCCCACGTCACGTCGATGACGTTGCTCGCGTTCGAGAGCGACTTGCGCTGCGGGTCGGTGACCACCCAATCGAGCTTGCACCAGCCCGGGTCGAGCGCGGCCTCGTACCAGGTGAGGGTCTGCACAGTGCCGTCGGCGAGTGTCAGCTCGATGCGCTCGGCCTCGATCTCGGCCGGAGTCCACGTGATCGGGCTGCCGTGCTTTCGCGGCACGCCGTTGTGCTCGCAGTCGACGGGGTAGCTGCCGAGCTTGCCCTCGAGAAACTGGAAGGCGTCGCCGGTGTACGTGCGCCGGGCCGCCGCGCGCATGAGGTCGGCCATGATGCGGCACGCCTCCTCGCGCGACGCGGCCTTGATGTTGAGGCGCTGGAAGTAGTCGCAGTCACCGGGGAACGACTGGATCTTCGACTGCGCCGCCGAGCCGCTGAGCGCGAGCGCGCTCTCGGCGATCTCGGGCGGCCCCGTCACCTCGACGACCTGCCCGATGCGCCGGAACCGCTCGAGGTCGCGGGGGGTGAAGTCGAGCATGCTGACGCGGTGCCCGAAGGTGCCGCTCTCGTGCGTGACGATGTGGTCGTCGCTCGCGGCATCGGCCGCGATAGCCGCGAGCCACTGCAGGGCGCCCTCTTCATCGAGCTGCACGCCGAGGCGCGCGGCCGATTCGCGGATGCGCGCGATGTCGTCGTCGGCAGGGGGTTCGGTCTGGAGCGTCATCGCAGGGCCTCTCGGGGGTGAGGTGGGGTCAGACGCGGGCGTCACGCTCGGCGCGCACGGCCCGGAACAGGGCCGCCTGATCGCGCGCGTCGTCGAGTGCATTATGCGTCAGGGTGATGCTCAACCCATAGCGTTCGGCGACGAAGTTCATGCTCGTGCCCGGCCAGCTCGAGCCCGTGACTCCGAGGTAGAGGGCCTTGATGTCGAGCGCCGAGTGGCCGAAGGGGTTGCGGCCGAGATAGCGGTGAAAGTAGTCGGCCACGAACATCCAGTCGAAGACGGCGTTGAAGCCGACCATGACGGGGCGGTGCCCGGCGGGGGTGACGGCCTCGATCCAGTCCGCGAACTGCCGCATCGCGACCGCCGGGGCGGTTCCGGATGCTCGCAATCCGTCGAGCGTGAAGCCCCCGACACTCATCGCCGAGTCGACCGCTCCCTCGCGGTCGGGCTGCAGTTCGATATAGAAGCCCGGCTCAGCGTCGGGAGCATCAGTGCTGACAGGATCGACCACGCACGCACCCACCGAGAGCATCGCGTACCCACTTGGGCTCGGACCGGCCGCCTCGATGTCGACGCTGATGTAGGTCACGGGCTTCTCGAGGCGTTCGGTGCTCACGCAGTCATTCTGCCGCCCCACACGCTTACCGCTCGTCGGCCGCGCGGCACGCGCCGACCGATGCGGAACCGTTGCACCGGCGCGAGGCTGCGGTGGGTTACCGTTCGAGGATGACTCGCTTCACCCTCATCGCCCCTCTTGCGCTCATCGCCCTCGTCATGACCGGGTGCGTCGCCGAACCGGCGCGGGTGGCGAGCCCCGTGGTCGAGCCGAGCGAGACCCCGGCCGAGACGACGGAACCCGCCCTGCGCCCGAACCCGCTGTTCGCGGCCGGTTGCGCCGACCTTCTGAGCCTCGACGAAGCGCAAGAACTCGTGAGCACTCCTCTCGAGGTGCAGCGCGACGAGACGATGGTTCCTGGCCTGTTCAGTGCCGTTCTGGTCGTGCACCGCGGCGGACTCAGCTGCCGGTGGGCCGCTGAGGCCGACCGTGGATTCGATGACGTCACCGATGGCGTCAAGGTGCTGGTGGTTCCGATCGGCGGATCCGACGTTCAGGCGGACGCGCGCGCCACCTACGGCCTGAGCCTCGCGGATCTCACCGCTCCCGTCGACCTTGCCTCAGCGCAAGACTCGGGCCGCAACTGCTTCGGGAACGACGAGGGTGCTGGTGTGTGCACGATGTGGGCCTTCGCCGACGGCACCCTCGTCATGATGGTCGTCAGCGACAGCGTCGGGGTTTTCGCGGGCGAGCCGGCCCTCGTAGCTGGCACCGCGGAGCGACTTGACCTGATTCTCGCGCGGCTCGCCGACGCCGGTCCGCAGGAGCAGCGCTGGGTTACTCCGGCGCGCGGCAGTACCGATCTGTGCGCCACCATTGGCGCTGCTGTCATCGACGCTCTCGGCGTCTCAGGAGCGACGGGCGGCGAGGTGGATGCTGAGCTCGCCGATGCGACTGCGTGCTCGTTCGGGCTTCCCGCGGTCACACAGAACGCGATCGTGAGCGTCTCAGCGCTGCACGGGGCATCGTGGGTTGCGGGCGTGGAGCAGACCGAACGACCCGGGCTCACCGACTTCTGGCAGGAGCGCCGCACGGCCGACGGTGTGCTGTGGTGGCTGAGCCCCGACGGTGAAGTGGTGTCGGCACGGGCCGCGATCGGCGGCGATCTCGTCGACGTCGGGATCGCGTCGAACGAGCTCGAACAGAGTGCGGCCGAGGCGGCCAACGTGCTCGGAACCGTCATGGATCAGTTCGCCGAGGCACCGCCGGGCTCGTAGCCCCTTCTGCCCCCGGGTTCAGTCGAAGACGCTACGGCCGGTCGCCGTCACCTCGAGCCGCAGGCCCTCGGGCAGCAGGATCGCGAGCACGGGCGGCCGCCAATCGGCGGCCAGCGTGACCCGGGCGCTCACGCCGTCGGGCGTGCTGGCGGCGACGAGTTGAAGGTTCTCGAGGCCGCCCGCGGGTGCCTCTGCCAGGTATTGCCGCGCGCCCTGCTTCACCTGCTGATCGGTCAGGCGCGGGCGCAGAACGCCCTCGGGCGTGACCCGCACGTCGTCAAGGTCGAACGACTCGGCGCCGACGAGCGCGGCGCCGTCGGCGAGGGTGAAGAGGCGCTTGCGCTCGAGGTACAGCGAGGTCGCGGCAGTGACGAGCAGCACGACCGCGAGGGCGAGCGTGCCGTAACCCGCGATGAGCGGCAGCGTCGAGCCGCGGTCGTCGCGCAGGCCGTGCCGCGGGCCGCCGCAGAGCACGCGGCGCCGCATCACCCGGCGCCCCAGAACCGCGAGACCTGCTGGGTCGCGCTCGCCTCGATGGGGATCGAGAGCGGCACGCGCAGGTCGAACAGCGGCGGCACGAGCGGCAGCGGCACGCTCGCCTCGACGCGCACGGTCACCCAGCCGCGACGGGTGAGGCAGCGCTCGGGCCGCGGCTCGCACGTGATCGCGATGCTCGACGCCGTCGCCTCGAGGCCGTGGTCGGCGAGGGCGATGGCGAGGGCACGTTTGGCGGCGGCCGAACCTGCGGCCGTGGAGTCCGCCTGCACGAAGACCCGGGCGGCCTGGCGGGCGGCTCCCTCAGCGGCGAGCGCCGTCGACTGGATGGTGCCGATCGTGAGAATCAGGTAGACGAGCGGCACGAGCATGAGCAGGCCCGCGGTGAGGAACTCGAGCGAGGCCGAGCCGCGGTCACCGCATCCATCACCGCGTTCTGCGCTCTTATCGGAGGGGCTCGAGGGCCGCACGCCCGCTCACCTCCAGGGTGTCGTCGATGCCGACCATGCCGATGAGCGGCAGCGGCGACCGCACGGTGACGATGACGACGGGATGCCCTGCGTATGTTCCCGTACCCGCCGAGATGCTCTGCGCGTAACCCTCGCCCAGGGCCGCGACGATGAGCTCGCGGCTGCGCTCGATGCCCGCGGGCAGGGAGCTGTCGGCGAGCGCCGCGTACCGTGCCCCCTCGGCTGCGGCGTCGATGAGCGTCGTTCGCACGTGCAGGGCGAACGCCACCTGCAGCACGCTCAGCGTGACGAGAGTGAGCAGCACGCCGACGAGCACGAACTCGACGGCGGCCGAGCCGCGGTCGTTCGCGAGGCGCGCGTGCACGGCATCCATCGGCGAGGGCCGGCGTCAGAAACCGGTGACGCGGTCGATCGCCTGCTGGAAGACGCCCTGCAGCGCCGGCCCGGCGAGCGCCCAGATGAGGATGACCAAGCCGGCGGTCATCAACGTAATCAGCACCCAGCCCGGAACGTCGCCGCGATCGCTGTTCGCTCGGTCGAGAAAGTCGAGGATTCTGCGCATGTCGGAGATTGTGGCGGCTTCCGGGTCCAAGAATCTGACGTGTCCACAACACGAAGTGGCGATGCTCGTTCAGCAATGAGGTCATCAATATGAAGCGGGTCAACAACTCGCAATACGGGTTAGAAGATGTGTCCCCTGACGCTCGTGTCCGGCCTGCGCGATCGGTATTCCACTGCCGACAATCTCCCCACTGCTGAGAAAATCCTCTTTCTCAGTCGCCGAGACAGACGTCGAACTCTTCGAATACCGGCTCGTCGGCACGGAGCCCAGGTCGGGCGCAAATCAGCTTTCCATCAACCACGGTCAGGTAAGTCCCCGCGCTCAAACTCGACCCGGGGATGCGAAGCTCATCGAGCCCGTCGATCTCTATTGGCTGGCTCACTCGCTCGCGTCCACTTGTGACGGTTGACACGATCTCACCGCTGAAGTCCTGGGCACCGAAGACAGTGAGTAGGAACTGCGCGGTCTCGCCCGGAGCCAGATTGTAGGCAATTGGCGAATCCGGAAGCCCCCCCTGAAGGCGCCCATCAATACTGTTGTCGAAGGTCGCGATGGTCCCGTCCGACAGCTCGAGGAGCGCTGGTTTTCCACTGCCGGCCTGATCCCACGGCGAGCACTCGACCAGCACAACTGCTTGTTCGGGCTCGGAAAAGCGCCCTTCAGCGCGAACCTCAGTCACTGCGACAATGGCGCCCTCTGAGGCGACGTTTCGCACCTCGACCAAAATTGTCCTGGGGACCGATTCCCCCATCTCTTCAAGCCACGCTCGTTGCGACGGATCACAGCCGACGTCGACACCAGAGGGAAAATCCACAAGATCCCCAGGTTCAACCGCATAAACGCCCTGACTGACAACGCGACCGGTCGATTCCAACGTACCGACCCCCGACGAATCGTTTGTCAGGATGGGAATGATCGATATGACACCCACCACAAGTGATGCAATGGTGGCCAGCGCAGCCAGGGTTCCCGCCACCCTCTTCAGCCACTGGCTCTTGTTGGCTGAATGGGGAGTCGATCCAGGACTAGGCACAGACTCCATGGCCGGGGACTTATTGAAGCGAGTCAACGTGATTAATCACATCCTGAAAGACACAAGCATTCTCACTATCAAAAGGGTCTACGAACGGGTCATAATCACTCCCACGCAGGCAGACGTAGCCCCGAAAAATTATGAGGGTGAACACGTCGGGGCCCGAAAGCACCGCCGCCTTGTCCTGTCCGAAACCTTCGGCCAGAACAACATACGAATCCGCCGCATCGGAGGCGACCGTTCCGCGGATTTCGCCTGAGAAGATGCCGTCACCATTGATCTTCAGGACTAGTTGAGCGGTCTCGCCCGGAGCAAGATTGAACAGCACCGGAGCGCCAGCTTCTCCGTACACGCCATCATCGAAGGCTTGACCGCCGCCCTCAAGGAACTTCTCATCAAACACCGCCGTCGTGCCATCTTCAAGCTTCAGCAGTCCAACTTGCAGGGGAGATTCTCCGCCGATCGGGGACGGACATTCCACTACGATCGCAGGTCGCGTGTCGACTTCACCCTCAGCTCGGATGTCCTTCACCGTCGATGAAGCACCCGAAGAATCGGTGTTGGTGAACGAGACGAAAACTGTGTCCCAGGCGGGCAGCCCGTATTCACGAAGCCAAGACAATTGCGCCTCAGAACAGACATACAAGTCGTCCGGGTTCGTCGCCTGATCCGGAAAAGTCGTCCAGGGGGCATCCGCCGAGACGACAAACTTCTGCGTGCTCTCGTCGGGGCCCGCTACAGCGGAGAGCGTGGCGGCCAACGCAAGTTGTGGAGAGTCGCTAGCTGCACCCGAACCGGTGTCCAAGTCAGGGCGATCGACCACCACCGGCTGTACATCCGGCGCAGCTCCTAGAAGCGGGACAAGAGCAACAGCAGCCACCGCAATCGCCACCAAAGAGCCAGCGGCCCCGACAATGATGGGTACCGTTCGAGTCTTGCCAGCCACAGAAGCTCCATCGGGGTTGTGAATTTGGGGCGCCGGTCCCGATTTTATGGGCCCCGTGCTGGTATTGCCAAGGACTAATCGAGGCACTTTCAGAAACACGTCGACCGTAGAGAGCATGGCTGCTAGCGAGAAGGCTTCGGCTCCCCTTTGGTGGCAACAGCGGACTCAACTCCTGCCGAGGTTTTATGCCGTCAGCGGTGCGTTCCCGCCCCAACAGTCCTCATGCATTCTCGAGGCACTGTCGCCCACATCCTTGGTCAACCTGAAGAGAGCCGAGCCCGGTTAAGGACGTTCAGCGTACCGAGAGATATCTCACGGACGATCGTTCTCGTCAGCCGCCGTTGGTCATCGATCACAAACTCGATTGAAGTGCCAGATCGGAGCGGCCACGTCACGACGAGCTCAGGACCGTGCTAGAACCCGAGCTGCAGCACCATGAGGCCGGGCCACACGGCGAAGAGCACCGTGACCGGCAGGATGAGCATCACGAGGGGCACGAGCATCGCGACCTCGCGCGTTCCGGCGGCTTCGAGCAGGCGCCGCTTCGACTCGTCGCGCGCATCGAGGGCGTGGGCGCGCAGCACCTCGGCGAGCGGGGTTCCGCGGTCGAGGGCCGCGAGCACCTGGTCGATCAACCTGCTGACGGCGGGAACGGCCAGGTCGTCGCGCAGCTCGGCCAGGGCGGCCGCGAGCGGCTGACCCGCGGCGGCACGCTGCACGATACGATCGAGTTCACCCGCCAGCTCACCCGACCCGGTGCGAGCGACGCGGCGCAGCGCCTCGAGGATGCTCTCGCCGGCCGCGACGCTGAGGGCGAGGAACTCGACCACGGTCGGAAACTCCTCCGCGATGCGCGCCGAGCGGCGGCGGGCGGCGTGCGCGAGCAGGGCATCCACCGCGGCGATGCCGCCGATGCCGCCGGCCGCGACCGCTCCGATGGCGGCGGGCACGAACGGCACGCCGTCGCGCGCGACGAGGATGGCAAGGGCGATGCCGGACGCCGCGCCGACCAGGGCCCCGAACAGCTGCCGGGTGCGGTGGCCCTGCACCGTCAGCGCCGAGCCGGACTGCCGCAACCGGGTGCGGATGATCGCCTCGCCGCCGAGCACGGCGTCGAGCGCGCCGCGTGCGGACTCCACCACCGGGGCGAGCAGCACGCCGAGCACCGGCAGCGGGTCGGACCGACGCGCCGCCGTCATCGCCCGCGCCTCGGCCGACACGTCGACGAGGTAGGGCGCGAGCCGCGACGCGAGACGCGGCCGCCCGAGGCGGGGAGACGCCGAGACGAGCAGCCAGAGGCCCGCGCCGAGTCCGACGCCCGCGAGCAGCGCTTCGCCCAGCACCGGCGTCACCGGAACCACCGCCCCTCTTCGGGCAGCCGCCCGAGGGCGATCATCAGCCGGTAGGCCACGAGGGTGGCGGCGAGGCCGCCGACGACGAGCACGGCTCCCCCGGCCGAGTTGTAGGCCGCCGCCGCCTCGGGTCGCGTGCTGAGCATGAGCAGCACGATCCACGGAGCCACCACGCCCAGTCGCGCGGCCGTGCGCACCCACGACTGCCGCGCATCCACTTCGGCCCGCACGGCGGCGTCGGCGCGCAGGTAGTGCGAGAGCGAGCGCAGCACGCTCGGCAGCTCGGTGCCGCCGACCTCGCGGGCCATGCGCAGGGTCTCGACGATGCGGTCGGCCACCGGGTCGGCGAGCGTCGCCTTGAGCGCGTCGAGGCACTCGGTGAACTGGGCGGTGCGCAGGTAGTCGCGGCGGAACGTGCGGAACGGCGCCCGCACGGGCTCCGGCGCGCTATCGGCGAGCGCCGCGATCGCCTGCGGCAGGCTCAGGCCCGCGCGCACGCCCGAGAGCAGGTGGTCGACGACGTCGGGCCAGACGGCACGCAGAGCCCGACGGCGGGCGGCCGCGCGACCGCGCAGCACGAGCAGCGGCACGGCCGCCGCGACGACCCCGGCGACGGGGGCGAGCGCGACAACGGGCACGAGCAGCAGGGTCAGGGCTCCTCCGGCGATGCCCGCCATCGCGACGACGCCGAGCAGCACGAACGGCGAGACCGAGGCGACGCCCGCGCGGGCGAGCAGATCGGCGAGCGGGGCGAGCGGATCGCGCGCGGTGCTCGACCTCTCGCGGCGCGGCCACAGCCACGGCGAGGCCACGAGCAGCACCCCGGCCGCGAGCAGGAACCCGACGGCGAGGGTCATGCGCGCGACTCGCTCTCCGGTTCCGCGCGGTCGCTCCAGCGGGGGCCGCGCGTATCGTTCTGCTCGGCGGGGTGCGTCCCGCTTCGCAACAGCATGCTCGGGTCGAGTCCCGCGCCCGCGAACCGCTCGGCGCGCGCGGGCAGCGAGCCGGTCGGCACGAGCGCTCCGTCACGGAGGGTGAAGATCGACTCGGCCTCGATCGCCCCGGCGACGACCGAACCCGTCGGCGCCACGATCTCCGCCACCCGGCGAGAGCCGCCCCGCACCATCTCGCAGTGCACGACGAGGTCGATCGCGCTCGCGACGGTGGGCACGACGAACGCCGAGTCGATGTTGCGGCCCGCCAGGAGTGGAAGGGTTGAGAGCTTGACGAGAGCATCCCGCGCGCTGTTCGCATGGATGGAGCACATGCCCGGCAAGCCGGAGTTGAGCGCGATCAACAGGTCGAGCGACTCGGCTTCGCGCACTTCGCCGACCACGAGGCGGTCGGGGCGCATGCGCAGCGCCTCTTTGATGAGGCGCCGCAGGGTGATCTCGCCCGTGCCCTCGAGGTTGGGCGTGCGGCACTGCATCGCCACCACGTCGCCCGCCGAGAGGTCGAGCTCGAAGGTCTCTTCGACCGTCACGATGCGGTCGGCGGCGCGTGCACTCGCGAGCATCGCGCCGAGCAGGGTCGTCTTGCCGGAGTGGGTCGCGCCGCTGACCAGGATGTTGCTGCCCGCGAGCACGCTCATGCGCAGAAACTCGGCGGCGAGCGGCGTGAGCGAGCCGAGCTCGACGAGGCGCGCGAGGCTGCCGATGCGCTGCGAGAACTTGCGCACGTTGACGGCCCAGTGCTGTCGCGTGACGTCGGGGATGACGACGTGCAGGCGCGAGCCATCGGGCAGGCTCGCGTCGACGAAGGGGCTGCTCAGGTCGACACGCCTGCCCGTGCTCTGCAGCATGCGCTCGACGAGGGTGCGCACCTGCTCGTCGGTGAGCGGAGCATCCACCCTCTCGGTGACCCCAGCGCGGGCGATGAAGACGGCGTCGGGGGCGTTGATCCAGATCTCTTCGACCTCGGCGTCGTCGAAGTAGGGCTGCAGGGGGCCGTAGCCGGTGAGGTCGGCGAGCACGCGGCCGAGAGCGGCCTGCTCATCGCCGAGGCTCGGCAGACTGCCCGCGAGCGAGCGCTCGGCGTAGACGCGCAGCTCGTCGCGCACCAGGCGCTCGGCCGCGGTGGGGTCGGCGCTGAGGTCGAGGCGCTCGGCTCGGACCCGCTCGCGCACACGCTCGGTAATGAGGCTGTGGGCGGCTGACATGCGGGTCATTCTGGTGATGGGGCGCGACTGGGCGGCGCGACTCTCCACAACCGTTCGCGCCCTAGGCTGAGCGCGACCGCCCCTGCGGGCGACCCACGAGGAGGAGGCGCGCATGCTCGACGCACTCGCCGCTGGCGCCGTGGGGCTCGCCGCCGCGAGCTTTCTCGTGCTCGGCGCCGCGATCGGCTGGATCGTGCGGGTTCCGACCGGGGTCGTGGCCGGCGTCATGGCGTTCGGCGCGGGCGCGCTCATCTCGACGCTCGCGTTCGAACTTGTCGCGGAGGCACACGCCGTGGGCGGGCTGCTGCCGACCCTCGGCGGGTTCCTCGTCGGCGCCATCGCCTACGTGCTCGCCGACCTCGCCCTCGCGCGCCGGGGTGCTCGCGCGCGCAAACGCTCCGTGGCCTTGCAGAGCGAACCCGGGGTGCACGCGGCTCCCGCGGCCGCCGCGAGCGCGAGCGTCGGCATCGCCGTCGCCATCGGGGCGCTGCTCGACGGGGTGCCCGAGAGCCTGGTGCTGGGGCTGTCGATCGCGCAGGGTGGTGCGGTCAGCATCCCGCTGCTGGTCGCTGTCGCGGTGTCGAACCTGCCGGAAGGGCTCGCGAGCGCGGCGGGCATGAAGCACGAGGGCCGCAGCGCGCGGTACGTGTTCGGGGTGTGGGGCGGCATCGCGCTGATCTCGGGAGTCGCGGCGATGCTCGGCTTCGCCCTGCTCGCCGGCGCGCCGCCCGAGCTCGTCGCGGTCGTGACGACGATCGCCGCGGGCGGCATTCTGGCGATGGTCGCCAACACGATGATTCCCGAGGCCTTCGCGGCCGACCGCTCGTTCACCGGCTTGTGGTCGGCGCTCGGCTTCGCCCTGGCCTTCGCCCTGTACCAGCTCGGCTAGAGCGCTGGCGCTGCGCGCGCGGTCCAGATTCAGCCCCAAGTGGGCGATGCGAGCGACCAAGGCGCCCTTTTGGCCCAGATCTGGGGCATAGGGGAAGAGATCCGCTGCCGGGCGGCCACCACAGCGCCCGGCAGCGGAAGAGGATGCCGTCGGGCGAGCGCCCGACGGTCACGATACCTAGCTCTTCGGCACGAAGGTGTACTTCGTGGTGAGGTACTCGTCGATGCCCTCGAGCGAGCCCTCGCGGCCGATGCCCGACTGCTTGACGCCGCCGAAGGGCGCCGCGGCGTTCGAGATGACGCCCGCGTTGAGGCCCATCATGCCCGTCTCGAGGCGGTCGATCATTCGCATGCCCCGCGCGAGGTCTTGCGTGTACACGTACGAGATGAGCCCGTACTCGGTCGCATTGGCGAGCGCGACGGCCTCGTCTTCGGTGTCGAACGGAACGATCGCGAGCACCGGCCCGAAGATCTCCTCCGTCAGCAGACGCGTGCCCGCGACGACACCCGTGATGACCGTGGCCGGGTAGAACGAGCCGTCGCGGTCGGGGATCTGCCCGCCGGTCGTGACGGTCGCACCGCGCGCGACCGCGTCCTCGACGAGCTCGTGCGAGCCCTGCACCGCGTTGTCGTCGACGAGCGGGCCGATCTGCACGCCCTCCTCGGTGCCGCGGCCCATTTTCATCGACGCGACGCGCTCGGTGACACGGCGGCTGAACTCCTCCGCCACGTCGCGCTGCACGAGGATGCGGTTGGCGGCCGTGCACGCCTGGCCGATGTTGCGGAACTTGGCGAGCATGACGCCGTCGATGGCCTTGTCGAGGTCGGCATCGGCGAAGACGACGAAGGGGGCGTTGCCACCGAGCTCCATCGAGGTGCGCAGGATTCCGTCGGCGGCCTGCTTCATGAGCACGCGGCCGACCTCGGTCGAGCCTGTGAAGCTCAGCTTGCGCAGGCGCGGGTCGGCGATGATCTCGGCCGAGAGCGCGCCCGACTTGGCCGTCGTGACGACGTTGACGACGCCCTTCGGCAGGCCCGCGTCTTCGAGCGTCTTGACGAAGTACATCGTCGTGAGCGGCGTGAGCGCGGCGGGCTTGATGATCGAGGTGCAGCCGGCGGCGATCGCGGGCGCGATCTTGCGGGTGGCCATGGCCAGCGGGAAGTTCCAGGGCGTGATGAGGAACGAGGGCCCGACGGGGGCGTGCGAGACGACGATGTGGCCCGTGCCCTCGGGGTTCTCGCCGAAGCGGCCGGTGATGCGCACGGCCTCTTCGCTGAACCAGCGCAAGAACTCGGCGCCGTAGGTGACCTCGCCGCGCGACTCGGCGAGCGGCTTGCCCATCTCGAGCGTCATGAGCAGGGCGAACTCGTCGGCCCGCTCGATGACGAGCTCCCAGGCCTTGCGCAGCAGCTCGCCACGCACGCGGGGCGCGGTCGCGGCCCAGCTCGCCTGGGCGGCGGCCGCGGCATCCATCGCACGCTTGCCGTCGGCGACCGAGGCGCTGGCGATCTCGGCGAGCACGGCGCCCGTCGAGGGGTCGGTGACGGTCATGGTCGCGCCGCCTTCGGCGTCGATCCACTGCCCGTCGATGTAGAGGCCGCGCGGGACTTTCGCGAGCAGTTCGGCTTCGGTGATCATGGGGTTCCCTTTTCGCTGGTGTTCGGATGCGGTGGTGGCGGATCCGCGGATGATGGGGTCGTGCTGGTGGTCTAGTGGGCCTCGAGGGCTTCGCCGATGACGCGGATGCCCTCCCGAAGCAGGTCGTCGCCGATCGAGAGCGGCGGCAGCAGGCGGATGACATTGCCGTCGGTGCCGCACGTGAGCACGATGACGCCGTTCATGTGGCAGTGCTTGGCGACCTTCCCGGTCAGGGCGGCGTCAGGGTTGCCGTCGGCGTCGGTGAGCTCGATCGCCATCATGGCGCCGCGACCGCGGATGTCGCCGATGCGGCCGTCGCGCGCCTGCAGGGTCCTGAGCTCGTCGCGGATGATCGCCTCGAGCTCGAGCGCGCGCCCGAGCAGATCGTGCTCGTCGTAGGCCTTGAGGGCACCGAGGGCCGCGGCGGTCGCGATGGGGTTGCCGCCGTAGGTGCCGCCGAGGCCGCCCGCGTGCGGAGCATCCATGATCTCGGCCTTGCCGGTCACGGCCGCGAGCGGAAGGCCGCCCGCGATGCCCTTGGCGAGGGTGATGAGGTCGGGCACGATGCCGTCGTGCTCGCTCGCGAACATCTGGCCCGTGCGAGCGAAGCCGGTCTGCACCTCGTCGGCGATGAAGACGACGTTGTTCTCGTTGGCCCACGTCTGCAGTGCGGGCAGGAACCCGGCGGCGGGCACGACGAAGCCGCCCTCGCCCTGGATGGGCTCGATGATGATGGCCGCGAGGCGGTCGGCGCCGATCTGGCGCTCCATCACGTGGATGGCGCGCGCGGCGGCCTCGGCGCCGCTCAGGCTGTCGCGGTAGGGGTACGACATCGGCGCGCGGTAGACGTCGGGCGCGAAGGGGCCGAAACCGGCCTTGTAGGGCATGGCCTTGGCGGTGAGCGCCATGGTGAGGTTCGTGCGGCCGTGGTACCCGTGGTCGAAGGCGACGACGGCCGACTTGCCCGTGTAGTAGCGCGCGATCTTGATGGCGTTCTCGACCGCCTCGGCGCCCGAGTTGAAGAGCGCGGTGCGTTTGGCGTGGTCGCCCGGGGTGAGGCGGTTGAGCGCCTCGGCCACCTCGACGTAGCCGTCATAGGGGGTGATCGTGAAGCACGTGTGGGTGAAGCGCTGCACCTGCTCGATGACGGCGGCGGTCACGTGCGGGTCGGCGTTGCCGACGTTCGTGACGGCGATGCCCGAGCCGAGGTCGATGAGCGAGTTGCCGTCGACGTCGACGATCACCCCGCCGCCCGCCGCGGCCGCGTAGACGGGCATCATGGTGCCGACGCCCGCCGAGACCGCGGCCTGCTTGCGGGCGATGAGGGCCTCGCTCTTGGGGCCGGGGATGCTCGTCACGAGCTCGCGGCGCTGCGGCAGGCTCGGCCCGCCGATGAGAGCGGGGGCGTCGATCGTCATGCTCATGCCGCAAGAGTAGGGCCGCGTCGGCCCGCGCGGCGTGTACGCGCTGTACAGCCCGGCCCGAATCGCTCGACACCACGTACACGCAGAGGATAGGGTCGGCGCGTCACTCTCCGCGACTCCCGAATGTAAGGAACCCGCGCATGCCCGTCACGCTCGACGCCGTGCTCGCCCGCCGCGAGCTGCAGCTGCGGCTCGTCTGGGCCGACGACGCGGCCCGAGCCCGCTCCTGGGGCTGGGTGCACTCGAGCGACCTCGCCGACCCGACCCCCTTCCTCTCCCCCGGCGACGCGCTGCTGACGACGGGCACGCAGTGGGCGAGCGACGACGACATCGCCCCCTGGGTCGCGCGCCTCGCCGACGCGGGGGTTCCCGCCGTCGGCTTCGGCACCGAGGTCATCCGCGACGGCACGCCGGATGCCCTCGCCGAGGCCTGCGCCGCGCACGGCCTCGCCCTGCTCGAAGTTCCCTACCGCACGCCCTTCATCGCCGTGGCCCGCGCGGTCGCCGACCTCGATGCGCACGAGCGCTACGCGCGCGTGCGCTGGACGCTCGAGACGCAGCGCGCCATCGCCGTCGCCGCCCTGCGCCCGACGGGTCTCGCCGCCGTCGTCGCCGAGCTCGCCCGCCGCATCGGCGCCGAGGCCGGGATCGTCGGCGCGAGCGGCGACGTGCTCGGCTCGACGCCCCCGACGACCGTGCTCGACGAAGCGCTCGGCATGCTGCGCGCCGGTCGCCGCGCCGCGCGCACGGTCGACGACTGGAGCCTGCAGACCGTCGGCGCCGCGACCGCACTCACGGGCGTGCTCGTCATCGGCCCCGGCTCGTCGCACGACGACGCCGAGCGGGCGGTCGTCACGAGCGTCGTCGCGCTCGCGGGCCTCGCCGGGGTCGCCGACACCGACGCGCTCGTCGCCGAGGCGGCCGAGACCGCCGGGCGCCTCGCGGCCCTGCGCTCGGCCGTGCAGGCGGCGCTCGTCGCCAGCGAGCCATCCCCCCCACCGCTGGCCGTGCCGCGCGACACCGGCGATCCGGCCGCGCTCGTGCAGCCGCTGCTCGAGCACGACGCCCTCACGGGCGACGACCTCGTGGGAACGCTCGGCACCTGGCTGCGGTGCGATGCGGTGGCCGAGGCGGCGGCGCTGCGGTTGGGCATCCATCGCCATACGGTGCGCGCGCGCCTGCGGCGCGCTGCCGAGCTGCTCGAGCGCGACCTCGACGCGTTCCCCGCGCGAGCAGAGGTCTGGGCGGCCCTGCACGCCATCGGGCGCGCGTGATGCCGCGGTTCTAGACTGGCGGCACTCGCGGGAGTGGTGAAATGGCAGACACGCAGGATTTAGGTTCCTGTGCCTTCGGGCGTGAGGGTTCAAGTCCCTCCTTCCGCACGAGGTTGTCGGGGTACCCTGATGCGACCTTCCCCACGATCGACGGAGCCGCCGCATGATGCCCATGGACCTCGGGTTGTTCGACGTCGAGGCCTGGATCACGGGAGCCGGCCAGTGGGGCCTGCTGCTCGTGTGCGCGATCGTCTTCGTCGAGACCGGGCTGCTCATCGGCTTTCTGCTGCCGGGCGACACCCTGCTGCTCATCACGGGAATCCTGACCTTCACGGGCGTGATCCCCCAGCCGATCTGGCTCGTCGTGCTGTGCATCTTCATCGCCGCCGTGCTGGGCGATCAGCTGGGGTACTACATCGGCTACAAGGCGGGGCCGCCGATCTTCGAACGCAAGTCGGCGGGCTTCTTCAGCAAGAAGAGCGTCGCGCGCACCGAGTACTTCTTCGCCCGCTACGGCGGCTGGGCCGTCACGATCGCCCGCTTCATCGGCGTCGTGCGCACGATCGCGCCGGTCGCGGCCGGCGTCGGCAAGATGCCCTACAAGAAGTTCCTGTTCTTCAACGTGCTCGGCGCGTTCCTGTGGGGCGTCGGGCTTCCGCTCATCGGCTGGGGCGCCGCCCACATTCCCGGCGTCGCCGAGATCGTGACCGAGTACATCGAGATCGTGTTCCTCGTCGTCATCGGCATGGCCGTGGCGGGCATCGCCTGGCACCTGGGTCGCGAGCAGTGGGAGAAGCGGCAGGAGGCCAAGGCCGCCGCGGCCGGCGAGCCCGTTCCCGAGGTCGAGATCTGGGTCGACGAGGCCGCGCACGAGGGCCGCCACGAGAAGTAGGCACTCCCCCCGTCGTGCTCAGCCGCCGAGGGCCAGCAGCACGAGCAGCGTCACGTTGAGCGCGATGAGCAGCCCCGCGCACACGATCGCGAGTGCCGTCGTGCGCCGGCGGTTGACCGACTCGCCCATGAGCGCGCGGTCGGCGGTGAGCCGCACGAGCGGAATGAGCGCGAAGGGGATTCCGAAGCTCAGCACGACCTGGCTCAGCACGAGGGCGAGCGTCGGGTCGACGCCGAAGGCCAGCAGCGCGAGCGCCGGGATGATCGTGATGACGCGCCGCACGAGCAGGGGGATGCGCACGCGCAGCAGCCCCTTCATGATCTCGGCACCCGCGTAGGCGCCTACCGAGGTCGAGGCGAGCCCGCTCGCCAGCAGCGCGATCGCGAACAGCAGGGCGACGGCCGGGCCGAGGGCTGCGCCGAGCGCCGCGTGCGCGCCCTCGAGCGTGTCGGTGCCCTCGACGCCCTGCAGGTTGGCCGCGGCGACGAGCAGCATGACGACGTTGACCGAACCGGCGATCGCGAGCGCAATCGTCACGTCGATGCGTGTCGCCCGCAGCACCGTCGTGCGCTCGGCACCCGCGGCGACCTGGCCGAAGCGGTCGCGCGTGAGGGCCGAGTGCGCATAGATCGCATGCGGCATGACCGTGGCGCCCAGGATGCTCGCCGCGAGCAGCACGCTCTCGGTACCGTCGAACCGCGGAAGCAGGCCGGCTGCGGCGGCCGCGGGGTCGGGCGGGCCGATCACGAGCCCCGCGCAGAAGCCGATGACGATGATCAGGATCAGCCCGGTGATGACGCGCTCGAAGATGCGCACGCCGCCTCGCCGGCTCTGCACCACGAGCAGCAGCATCGACACGACACCCGTGATGACGCCGCCGACGACGAGCGGCAGATCGAACAGCAGGTACAGGGCGACCGCACCGCCGATGACCTCGGCGACGTCGGTGGCCATCGCGACGAGCTCGGCCTGACCCCAGTACGCGAGGCGGGCCGGACGCCGCCGAAAGCGCTGCCCGAGCGCCTCGGGCAGGCTCAGCCCCGTGACGATGCCGAGCTTCGCTGAGAGGTACTGGATGAGCCAGGCCATGATGTTGCCCGTCACGACGACCCACACGAGCAGGTAGCCGAACAGCGCCCCGGCCGTCATGTTGGCCGCGACGTTGCCGGGGTCGAGGTAGGCGACGCCCGCGACCATCGCCGGGCCCAGCATGGGGGCGATGACGAGACCGGTGCGGGCGGCGGTCACGCGGGGGTCGCGCGGCGCGGAATCGGTCACGCTCCGACGATAGCACCGAGATTTCGGCGCGCCGAAATACTAGATCTCGGGGCGCGCTTCGAGCCACACCGAGCCAGCGACGGCGGGCGAGACGACGACCTCGGTGCCCGCGCGGCGCAGGATCGCGACGCCCGCGCCGCCCTCGGGCGACTGGCCCACCCAGACGGGCTCGTCGAGCTCGATGCCGAGCTGGTCGAGTACGCGCAGCACGTCGGGGTCGCGATCGCTGATGCGCACGACGCGACCTGCGAAGCCGAAGGGCGCCTGGTCGAGGCGCACAGCATCCGGTCGCCGCAGCGTGCCGTCGGCCGCAGGGATGATGTCGCCGTGCGGGTCGCGCTGCGGTCGCCCGAGCTGCGCGTCGATCGCATCGAGCAGCCGGTCGCTCAGGGCGTGCTCGAGCACCTCGGCCTCGTCGTGCACTTCGTCCCACCCGTATCCGTGCACGTTGACGAGCCAGGTCTCGATGAGCCGGTGCCGACGCAGCATCGCCAGGGCGCGCTGCTCGCCCGCCGGCGTGAGCGTGATCGGACCGTAGGGCCGGTGGTCGACGAGACCCGCGGCGTGCAGCTTCTTGACCATCTCGGTGACGCTCGAGGGGGCGAGCCCGAGCCGGGTTGCGAGCTGGTTGGGCGTGATCGGGTCGGGCTGCCACTCGGTGTGCGAGTAGATGGTCTTGAGGTAGTCGTCGGCGGCGTCGACCGTGGTGCGGGGCACCGTACGGGCGATCGGCGACGAGGTCATGCCGCCAGCCTAGGAGCCGCTGTACCGATCGGCCAGCACCCGCGCGAGTGCCGCGAAGGCCCGCCCGCGGTGGCTGATGGCGTTCTTCTCGTCGGCGCTGATCTCGGCGCTCGTGACGCTCAGGCCCTCGGGGATGAAGATGGGGTCGTAGCCGAAGCCGCCGACTCCCGCGGGTTCGCGGGCGATCGTGCCGGGCCACACCCCCAGCTCGACGTGCTCGAACGGGGTGCCCTGACCCTCGAGCGGGTCGACGAGGGCCGCGGCGCACGTGAACTGGGCGGCACGATTCGACGCGTCCCCGAGGTTCTCGAGCACGAGCCGCAGGTTGGCCGCGTCGTCGCGCTCACCCGAGTAGTGGGCGCTGTCGACGCCGGGGGCGCCGGCGAGGGCATCCACGCTCACGCCCGAATCGTCGGCGATGGCCGGCAACCCCGTGTGCGCCGCGGCGGCGCGGGCCTTGATGAGCGCGTTGCCCGCGAAGCTGTCGGCGTCTTCGACCGGGGCCGGGCCGTCGTAGGGCAGCAGCTCGAGGCTCGGCAGGGCGGCCCCGAGGATGCGCTGCAGCTCGGCGACCTTGTGCGCATTGTGCGTCGCGACGACGACTCGCACGCGGTTAGGCCCCGAGCACAGCACGCTGGTGCGCCGCCAGATCAGTGCAACCGCCGAGGGCGAGGTCGAGCAGGGCGTCGAGTTCGGCGCGGTCGAACGGCGCACCCTCGGCCGTGGCCTGCACCTCGACGAAGTGGCCCGAGCCCGTGACGACGACGTTCATGTCGGTCTCGGCCCGCACGTCTTCGACGTACGCGAGGTCGAGCAGCGGGGTGCCGTCGATGATGCCGACGCTCACGGCGCTCACCGAATCCTTGAGGGCGACGGCCTTCTTGGCGATGAAGCCGCGCTCGCGGCCCCACTCGATCGCGTCGGCGAGGGCGACGTAGGCCCCTGTGATCGCGGCCGTGCGCGTGCCGCCGTCGGCCTGCAGCACGTCGCAGTCGATGACGATCGTGTTCTCGCCGAGCGCCTTCATGTCGACGACAGCGCGCAGGCTGCGGCCGATGAGGCGCGAGATCTCGTGGGTGCGGCCGCCGACCTTGCCCTTGACGGCCTCGCGGTCCATACGGTCGTTCGTCGAGCGGGGCAGCATGCCGTACTCGGCCGTGACCCAGCCCTTGCCCTTGCCGGTCAGCCAGCGCGGCACGCCGTTCGTGAAGCTCGCCGTGCACAGCACCTTGGTGTTGCCGAAGCTGATGAGGGCGCTGCCTTCGGCCTGCGCGCTCCAGCCGCGCTCGATCGTGATGGGGCGCAGCTGGGATGCTGTGCGGCCGTCGGCGCGCAGGCCGGCGGATTCGGCGATCGTGGTCATGACGAGCCCTTCAGTGTTTGAGCCGGGATCGTCCCGGTGGGAAACGCCTCGACATGCCCGATCTCGGGGCCGAGGAAGCGGTGGGCGAGCGACCGGAAGCGCTCGGTGTCGGGGCCCGTGGCCTCGAAGATGTGGTGCGGGGCATCCGTCGCCGTGGACTCGAGGCCGTGGGCCACGAGTTGGCGGTAGACGTCGTACGCGGTCTCTTCCGCGCTCGAGACGAGCGAGACCTCGGGGCCCATGACGTACTGAATGGCTCCGGCCAGCAGCGGGTAGTGCGTGCAGCCGAGCACGAGCGTGTCGATGTCGGCGGCCTTGAGCGGCGCGAGGTACTCCTCGGCGACGGCGAAGAGCTCGGGGCCGCTCGTGACGCCGGCCTCGACGAACTCGACGAATCGCGGTGCCGCGACGCTCGTGAGCGTGATCTCGGGGTCGGCGACGAACGCGTCGGCGTAGGCCCCCGAACGGATCGTGCCCGCGGTGCCGATCACGCCGATGCGCTTGGTGCGGGTGCGGCGCACAGCCTGGCGCACGGCCGGCTGGATCACTTCGACCACGGGAATGCCGTGGCCCTGCTCGAACCGCTCGCGGGCATCCCGGAACATCGCGGCACTCGCGGTATTGCAGGCGATGACGAGCGCCTTGACGCCCTGGTCGACGAGCTCGTCCATGATGCGCAGGGCGTGCTCGCGCACCTCGGCGATCGGCAGCGGGCCGTAGGGGCCGTTCGCCGTGTCGCCGACGTAGATCAGGCGCTCGCGCGGCAACTGGTCGATGATCGCGCGGGCCACGGTGAGGCCGCCCACCCCTGAGTCGAAGACTCCGATCGGCGCGCTGCTCACGCCCGCCAGTCTAGAGCGCGCCTCGGGCGCGCTCCTGCTGCACCACCTGCTCACGGTCGGCGAGGCGCCGCAGCCCCGCGAGCGGTTGCGCCATGCGGTGATTGCCGCGAATGCTCGGCTCGACCCGGTCGAGAAACGCCCAGTACCCCGCGGTGAACGGGCAGGCGTCCGGGCCGACACGCACCTTGGGGTTGAAGCGGCACGACCCGCAGAAGTCGGACATGCGCTGAATGTAGGCACCGCCCGCGGCGTAGGGCTTGGTCGCCACGACTCCCCCGTCGGCCCACTGGCTCATGCCGACGACGTTCGCCGGCATGACCCACGGCGTGCCGTCGACGAACGCGCCCTGGAACCAGGAGGTGAGCTCGGCCGGGTCGTACCCGCGCTGCAGGGCGGCGTTGCCGAGCACCATGAGGCGCGGAATGTGGTGCGCGTAGCCCGTGCCGCCGACCGTGTCGAGGGTGTGCGAGAGGCAGCGGGCATCCGTCGCCGACCCGTCGAGTGCCCACCAGTGCGCGGGCAGCGGCTCGTGTGCGGCGAGCGCATTGCTACGTCGCGTGTAGTCGGGCCCCAGGTGCCAGTAGAGGTGCCACACCCAGTCGCGCCAGCCGATGAGCTGCCGCACGAGGCCTTCCACGCTGTTCAGGGGCGCCCGCCCGGCCGCGTACTCGGCGACGACGCGCTCGACGACCTCGAGCGGATGCAGCAGGCCGAGGTTCATGGGCACGCTCAGGCGCGCGTGCGCCATGGTGTCGTCGCCGAGCATCATGGCGTCTTCGTAGGGCCCGAAGTCGCCCAGCCGGGTCTCGACGAAGTCGTCGAGGGCGGCGAGCGCCTCGGCGCGCGTCGCCGCGAACAGGCGCGGGCCGTCGCGGCCGAGGAAGCGCACGCCCTCCGCCTCGAGGCCGTCGAGCTCGGCACGCACCTCGGCATCGATGTCGTCCTCGACCGGCTGCCACGGCGCGGGCAGGCCCAGGGTCGCGGCTCCCTTCGGCGGCGGCTGGCGGTTGTCGGCGTCGAAGCTGAACTGGCCGCCCTCGGGACCGGCAGGGGTCATGAGGATTCCGGTGCGCTCGCGCACCTCGCGGTAGAAGCGGTCCATCACGAGCTGCGTCGGCTTTCGGCCCGCGGCCCAATCGGCGAAGTCGCTTTCGTTCGTCACGAAGCCCCGCGACGGCAGGATGCTCGCTCCGAGCTCGCGAACGAGGCGCCGCGCGGCCCACGACGGCGGGTCGATCGCCTCGAGGTGCTCGCCCGTGAGCCCCGCATCCTGTAGCGCAGCGCGAAAGCTGCTCGCCTGCACGAACGTGACCCGCTCACCCAGCTCGCGCGCGCGGTGCCGCAGCGCCGTGAGGTAGAGGTGCGCCTTCTGCCGGTGGGTCGGGCGACGCCGGAACACCGCCGTACTCTCGACGAGCACGATCGGCCCGCCGTCGTCGAAGGCGGGGCCGAGCTGCTCGGCGGTGAGCCAGCGGGTCGGGGCGGTCATGCGGGCAGGCTAGCCCGCGCGAGCCGGGAGGGAGCCGAGCGGCTCAGCGACCGTCGCGCTTCGCCTGACGCTTGGCGCCCTGCGAGCGGGTGGAGGCGTCTCGCTTGGCGCCGCCCGTCGTGCCCTGGTGGCTGCGCGCGCGCCCCGCACCGCCGACGCCGCCCTCGTGCGAGGTCATCGACTCGGGCCCGGTGCCGCGGCCGGCCTGGGCCCGGGCGAGGCGCTCGCGCTTGAGCTCTTCGGCCGTCTCGTGGGCAACGGTCGCGAGCCGCTCGCTCACGATCGCCAGGGCCTCTTCGAAGGCCTCGGCGCGCAGCTTGCTCTTGGCGGTCTTGAACTCGGCCTTGCCGCGCGAGCCGGTGGCCGTGACCTTTCGAGCCGCACCGCGACGGTGGTTGGTGACGTGCTTGGTGCGGGCCCGGCGCACGCGGCGGTGCAGTTCGAGCAGCTCGTCTTCATCGAGCGCGTTCATGCGCTTCGGCTCGAGCTCGCGCATGAGGTCGAGCTCGCTGCCCTTGAGCACCCACAGGTAGTCGTCCATGAACGGAGCATTCCACTGTTTCGGCCGATGCGCGAGGGGCATTCTGCGCGAGGCCGCGCCTAGGCTGGGCGCGTGACGACCGCGCTGCGCACCGACCGCTACGAGTTGACCATGGTCGAAGCCGCCCTGCGCTCGGGGCGCGCGGGGCGCGACTGCGTGTTCGAGGTCTTCGGGCGGCGGCTGCCGGGCGAGCGGCGCTACGGCGTGCTCGCCGGCACCGGACGCGTGCTCGACGCGATCACTGCCTTCCGGTTCGGGCAGGCCGAGCTCGACTGGCTCGCCGACGAGCGGGTCGTCGACGACGCCACGCTCGCGTTTCTCGCCGACTACCGCTTCACGGGCCAGGTCGAGGGCTACCGCGAGGGCGAGGTGTACGTGCCGGGCGCGCCCGTGCTGACGGTGCGCGGCACCTTCGCCGAGGCCGTGCTGCTCGAGACGGTCGTGCTGAGCGTGCTGAACTACGACTCGGCCGTGGCGACGGCGGCGGCGCGCATGGTCGCGGCGGCCGACGGGCATCCGATCGCCGAGATGGGCTCGCGCCGCGCCAACGAGTCGGCGGCCGTCGCCGCGGCGCGCGCGGCCTACATCGCCGGCTTCAGCGCGACCTCGAACCTCGAGGCGGGGCGCACCTGGGGCATTCCGACGATGGGCACGGCGGCGCACGCCTTCACGCTGCTGCACGACTCGGAAGAGGAGGCCTTCCGCGCGCAGGTCGCCGCCCTCGGCGTCGGCACGACCCTGCTCGTCGACACCTACGACGTGCGGCAGGGCGTCGAAACGGCCGTGCGCGTCGCCGGCACGGGCCTGGGCGGGGTGCGCCTCGACTCGGGCGACCTGCCCGCTCTCGTGCGCGAGGTGCGAGCGCAGCTCGATGCTCTCGGGGCGACGGGCACGCGCATCACGGTGACGAGCGACCTCGACGAGCACACGATTGCGGCCCTGCGCGGCACGCCCGTCGACGCGTTCGGCGTGGGCACCTCGGTCGTCACCGGATCCGGATCGCCCGCCGCGGGCTTCGTCTACAAGCTCGTCGCGCACCGCTATAGCGACGGCGAATGGATGCCCGTGGCCAAGGCCTCGACGGGCAAGGCCTCGATCGGCGGGGCCAAGCGGGCCGAGCGGCTGCTGCGCGACGGCGTCGCGGTCGCCGAGCGCATCGTGGTCGACGACGACCGCGACGGGATGCCCGAGGCTGCCACTCCGCCCGACCTCACCGCGCGCGCGCTGACCGTCACGCTCATGACCGACGGCGAGCCCGATGCGCTCTGGCTCGGGCCGGCGGGGGTCGCTGCGGCGCGCGAGCACCGAGCGGCCGCGGTCGCCGAGCTGCCCGCCGCCGCGCTGCGGCTCAGCCGCGGCGAACCCGCGCTGCCGACGATCTCGGTCTAGTCGGGCTCATTCCAGCACCTCCCCGCTCGGTGTTCTGCGCCCACCATCCGACGCTGCCCGAGCCCTGAGACGGAGACGGGTTCCGCACACTCCCGAATCCAAGGAGTCTCGAGAGCGACGTCGCCGGGAACTCCTTGGATTCGGGAGCGTGCGGAGGCGTGCCCCCTGGCTCGGCCCGCGCAGAGCGCGTGAGGGAGGGGGGCACGTCAGGGCCCGGGAGGCGTCTGGGAGGGGGCACGTCAGGGCCCGGGAGGCGTCTGGGAGGAACGGTGTCGCGCCCTGGTGAACTAGCTCGCGCGCTCGTCGGGCGCCTGCACGCGCTGCCCGACGACGGCGCTCACACCGTCTTGCCGCATGCTCACGCCGTAGAGCGCATCCGCGATCTCCATCGTGCGCTTCTGGTGCGTGATGATGATGAGTTGCGAGCTCTGGCGCAGGTCGCGGAAGATCGTAAGCAGCCGGCCGAGGTTCGCGTCGTCGAGGGCGGCCTCGACCTCGTCCATGATGTAGAACGGGCTCGGCCGGGCCTTGAAGATCGCGATGAGCAGCGCGACGGCCGCGAGCGAGCGCTCGCCGCCGCTCAGCAGGCTCAGCCGCTCGATCTTCTTGCCCGCGGGCTTGACCGTGACCTCGATGCCCGTCGTGAGCATGTTCTCGGGGTCGGTGAGCGTGAGGCTGCCCGTGCCGCCCGGAAAGAGGATCGGGAAGACCACGTCGAACGCGGCCTGCGTGTCGGCGAAGGCCGCGGCGAAGATCGTCTGCATGGTCGCGTCGACCTCGTCGATGATCGTCAGCAGGTCGCGACGCGTGTTCGCGAGGTCGGTGAGCTGCTCGGTGAGGAACTTGTGGCGCTGCTCGAGCGCCGCGAACTCCTCGAGCGCGAGCGGGTTGACGCGGCCGAGCTGGCTGAGCTTGCGCTCGGCGCGCGCGAGCCGGGCCTGCTGCTCGCTGCGGTCGAAGGGCTTGCCCGCGGGTTCTGTTCGCACCTCAGGCTGTGCACCGGAATGTGCGCCGTCGGGTCCGGTTTCGGCACCGTCAGCCTGAGTTGCGAACGGATGCGCGGCGGCCTGCGCCACGATCTCCGCGACCCGCGCGGCCTCCTCGTCAGACGTCGGGTCGAAGGCGGGCGCATCGGGGTCGGGGTCGACGCGCGCGGCCGCCTCGGCCGCGATCGCATCGGCCACCGCCCGCGCGGCCTCGGTGAGCGCGTCGTCGTCGGGAACCGGCACGTCGGGGCCGTACTCGGCCACGAGCACCTCTTCGACGAGTCCGAGCTCGTCACCCGCGCGCTCGAGCAGCTGCGAGAGGTGCAGCTTCTTCTCGTAGATCTGCAGCTCGAGGCCGTGCACACCCTCGGTGATCGCGGCGAGGCGCTCGCGCAGCGAGCCCTCGGTGCGGCGCAGCTCGAGCAGCTCGTCGTTCTGCGCGGCGCGCTCGCTCTCGCGCTGCGCGAGCGCGACCCGGGCCTCGGCGACCGATCGGTCGATCGACGCCTGCACGGCGGGCAGGGCGGCGGCCACGGCGGTGGCGCGCTGCACCTGCCGCTGCCGCAGCACCGCGCGGCGCGCCGACTCGTCGGCGGCGGCCTTCTCGGCGATGCGGCGCTTGTCGAGCAGCTCGGCCGACTCGACGGCCGCGCGCACGCGCTCGCGCGCCGTCTCGAGCTCGATGCGCCGCTCGAGCTCGGCAGAGCGCGCCGCCTCGAGGTCGGCCAGCAGGGCGTCGCGCGCCGACGCGTCGAGCATGGGGCGCGGCCGGCCGGCGAACTCCTCGTGCTCGGCCTGAGCGCGCTCGACTGCGGACTCGGCCTCGCGCACCGACTCCTGAGCAGAGTCCACGCCCGAGGCGAGCCGAGCCGCTTCGGCCTCGGCGGCCTCGGCCTGCGCCCGCGCTCGAGAGACCCGCTCGCTGCGGGCGGCGCGCTGAGCATCCTGATCCCGCACGGCGGCGAGAGCGGCGATCGCCGCCTGCTTCGCCGCGCCGAGGGCCGCGCGGGTCTCGTCGAGGGCTCCGCGCGCGCGCTCGATGCTCGTCGACACCTCGGTGAGCGCGGTCGAGGCCGCATCGCGCTCGGCGGCGAGCTCGAGACGGCTGCGCCCCGCGCCCGATCCGCCGCGCAGCACCGAGCGGGTGAGCACGTCGCCCGCGCGGGTCACGACACTGATCGAATCGGCGGCCTCGAGGGCCGCGACGGCCGGCCAGGCGGCCCGCGCCGCGTCGAGGTCGTCGGCGATGACGGTGCGCGCGAGCAACGACAGCACCCCGGGCGGGGCGGTCACGACGTCGACAGCGGCCGTGAGCCCCGCAACGGCCGGGAGGGGGGTGGATGCCCGGCCCGCCACCTCGGCGAGCACGACGTCGACCCGACCGGCCTCGGCGGCGTGGGCGCGCTCGAGCGCGCGCAGGCCCGCGTCGAGGTCGTCGGCGAGCGCCGCCTCGGCGAGCGTGCCGAGCGCCGCGGCGATCGCGGCCTCGAAACCGCTGCGCACCTGCAGGTGATCGCTGACGAGGCCGCGGATTCCCGCGGAGCCGACGAGCCCCGTCGCGGCGTCGCCCGAATCGACGGCTTGCGAGAGCGCACTGACCCGCGCGGCGAGGGCGTCGCGCTCGCGCTCGAGCGCGTGCAGCGCGTCGCGCTCGACGTCGCTGCGTGCGCTCAGCGCGGCGACGCTGTCGTCGGCCTCGGCGAGCGCCGCGTCGAGGGCCCGCGACTGCTCGGTGCCGTCGCCCTCGTCGAGTTCGGGCAGGGCAGCCAGCTCGGCCCGCGTCGCCTCTTGACGCGCGACCGCGGCCTCGAGCGCGTTCTGCTGGCGCAGCAGTTCGCCGCGGGCGGCCGCGAGCGTCGAACGGGCGACGTCGACGCGGCTCGCGAGCGCCGCGAGCTGCAGGTCGTGCTGCGAGACGAGCGCGCTCTGCGCCGCGATCTCTTCATCGAGGGCGTCGAGCGTCGCGCGCGCCGTGGCGGTGCGGGCGGCGACCTCGCCGACGAGCGCCTCGGCCGCCGCGACGCCCACGCGCAGCGCGACCGCCTCGGCCCGCGCCTCGTCCACCTGCGACTGCGTGATCGTCGTCGACATGCCCGGCAGCTCGGCCTGCTGGCTGAGCAGGGTGAGCTTCTGCTGCGTGAGGCTCGAGAGGCTGCGCACGCGCTCTTGCACCTGCTCGAGGTCGAAGGCCACGCGGCGGGCCTCGTCGACCGCGTCGCCCACCTGCTGGGCCTCGATGCGCTGCACGCGCAGGCGGGTCTGGTCGAGCTGGCTCTGCACGACGATGCGCTCGCTCGTGCGCTCGCTCTCGCTGCGGGCGTGGTCGGCGAGCGCGGTGCGCAGGGTGACCACTTCGTCAGCCAGGAGGCGGGCTCGAGCATCCCGAACGATCGCTGCGATGGTCTGCGCCTCACGCGCGATCTCGGCCTGCCGCCCGAGCGGGGTCAGCTGCCGGCGAATCTCTCCGGCGAGGTCGCTCAAGCGTGTGAGGTTGGCCTGCATGGCCTCGAGCTTGCGCACCGTCTTCTCTTTGCGGCGGCGATGCTTGAGAATGCCGGCGGCCTCTTCGATGAACCCGCGCCGGTCGTCGGGGCTCGCGTGCAGCACGGCGTCGAGCTGGCCCTGGCCGACGATGACGTGCATCTCGCGGCCGAGCCCCGAGTCGCTCAGCAGCTCTTGCACGTCGAGCAGGCGGCAGGCCGTGCCGTTGATGGCGTACTCGCTGCCGCCGTTGCGGAACAGCGTGCGCGAGATCGTGACCTCGCTGTATTCGATCGGCAGGGCGCCGTCGGCGTTGTCGATCGTCAGCTGCACCTCGGCGCGGCCGAGCGGGCCGCGCGTGGTCGTGCCCGCGAAGATGACGTCTTCCATCTTGCCGCCACGCAGCGTCTTGGCGCCCTGCTCGCCCATGACCCAGGCGAGGGCGTCGACGACGTTCGACTTGCCCGATCCGTTGGGCCCGACGATGCAGGTCACGCCCGTCTCGAACTGGAAGGTGGTCGGCTGCGCGAACGACTTGAAGCCCTTAATGGTGAGGCTCTTGAGGTGCACGCGCTGCCCCCCTTCCCGGCACGGTCGTCGATGTCGACCGTCGCACGGCGCAAACCGGTCAGGGCTACCGTATCGGTTCGCGCGGCGCTAGTCTGGCGGGCTGGCCACCACCAGGAGGATGCCTCATGACCACCATCACCGTCGCCGAAGTCACGATCCCCGACTCGCTCGACGCGCCCGACGCGGCCGAGTTTCTCGCGTGCGTCGACGTGCGCAACACCGTCTGGCGCGACGACTCCGGAACCGACGATCTCACCGCGACCGCAGCCGAGCTGCTGCCCGGCTGGCAGAAGACCACCTTCGAGCCCAAGCGCATGTTCGCGGCGCGCCTCGACGGGAGGCTCGTGGCGCGCGGCATCTACGAGACCCGCACCGAGGAGGCGGCCGACACCGTCTGGCTCATGGCGGAGGTGCTGCGGGATGCTCGGGGCCAGGGCGTCGGGGAGGCCCTCGCCCAGCACCTCGAGGGAATCGCGCTGAGCGAGGGCAAGACCCGCGCGATCGTCTACGCCCCCTCGTGGAAGACCGGGGGAATCCGGATCCCCTCCCCCACGGGTTTCGGCTCGGTGCCCGCGGGAACCCCGGAGGTGCGCCTGCTGCAGGGCCTCGGCTACACGCTCGAGCAGGTCGAGCGCGGCAGCCGACTGGCCCTGCCCCTGGAGAGCGACGTGCTGCAGGCTGCCCACGATGCGGCGCGGGCCGCCGCCGGCCCCGACTACCGCGTGCACACCTGGGCGGGGCCGACCCCGCCCGCGTGGCGCGAGGGCATCGCGCACCTGCTGACCCGCATGAGCACCGACGCGCCGACCGCGGGGCTCGAGGAGCCCGAAGACCCGTGGACGGTCGAGCGGCTGCTCGAGGACGAGGCGAAAGAGGCCGAGAGCCCGCGCACCTCGATCGTCGCGGCGGTCGAGCACGTGCCGTCAGGCGCGCTCGTCGGGTTCACCGAGATGACCGCGCCGGCTGAGCGGGAGCGCACCCTCGGCCAGGAGGACACGATCGTGCTGCGCGAGCACCGGGGGCACCGACTGGGCATGCTGCTCAAGGCCGCGAACGTGCTGTGGCTCGAGCAGGTGTCGCCCGGGCATCCCTCGATCATCACCTACAACGCCGAAGAGAACCGGCACATGCTCGCGGTCAATGAGGCGCTGGGATTCGTGCCCTTCGTGTACGAGGGCGCCTGGCGCAAAGACCTCGTGGCCGGGGCCTAGCCGACGCGCACCTGGGTCGTCCAGTTGCCGCCCGAACCGTAGTAGGTGGCGCCCTGGTAGACGACCTCGAGGCGGTAGACAACGAGGTAGGGCGGGGCGTACGCGCCGACCCGCTCGGGTGTCTGGATCTGATGATTGGCGACTGTGCACGAGAATGGCGCCGTACCGCTGCCCGAGGTGATGCAGGGCGTTGAGACCCACCCGCTGAACGAGCCGGTGTCGCCGGGTCGCACGTTCACCTGCACGTTGACGATCGCGCCCGCGGGCGAGATTCCCGACCCGGTGAAGGTGCTGTTCCAGTCGGTCGCGCCGGCGACGCGCGACACCGATCCAGCGAACACCGGGGCCGGCGGAGCGCTCGGCGAGGGGGTGGGGGGCGTGCTGGGCGCCGTCGTCGGCTCCGTTGTGGGTTCGGTGCTGGGCGTCGCCGTGGGGGTCGTTGTTGGCGTGGGTGTCGGCGAGGCACTCGGCGTCGGGTCGGAGGCGCCCGGAGTCGGCACTTCGGCGATGTCGCCCACCACGGTTATCGTGACCGACGGCAGCGCGTCGTCGACACCGAGGAGCGGCTGCAGCTCGTACGTTCCCGGGGTGAAGTCCCACGAGAACTCCCCCATCCAGGCCCCGCGCCCCGGCGCGTCAACCACGCGCTCGAGCGTGTCGTCACCGGGAGCACCGACCTGCTCCCCGTCGCGCGTGATCACGAGACGCAGCAACGAGGCATCATTGCGCAGATGAATCCGGATGCTGTGCTCGCCCTCGACGAGCACCGAGCCGTCGAGCGGCTGGTCGAACCACACGCTGGCCGGTGCGGTGGGGGCGGGCACGATGATCGCGGCACCGAGCGCGAGCGTTCCGACGACCGCGGTGCCGATGGCGACGCGGGAGACGAGCAGGGCGGCGATCACGGCGTGTCCGTCAATCCGTGCTGCGGGTAGTAGTAGGCGACGCCTCGCGCGTCGGTCGTGAACGCGAGCGGGCCCGAGCCGAACCGGGCGCGGGTGAACGTGACCGTCTCGCCGAAGCACGGTGAGTCGACCTGCACGGTGAGGTAGGGCGCATTGGGCGCCGACTGGCTGATCGACCGCACCAGCGGGGCCGGGGGGCCGGAGGCGAAATCCCAGTCGGGCAGCGCCGGCAGCGGCACGGTGGCCGCCCAGACCGAGGTGATTCCCGCCACTTGCTCGTACCCCGCGGCTCGGCGCACGACGGCCTGCTCGATCGCGGGAGCGAGCTCGTAGGCGCGTCCGTTCATGACGAGCGTCGTGTTGGCCGTGACGGGGCAGTTCGTGCCGCTCGGCAGGGCGCCGGGAACCCCGCCCGTCACGACGATCGTCGGCGGGGAGTCCCCGACGGGCCGGTAGACCAGCCCCGGGATGTAGCCGACGCGATAGGCGCTCGAGATCAGCTTTCCTTGCTCTGTCTCGAGCCCGCGTCGCACCGTCGCGTACAGCACGCTCGCGAAGGCCTGGCACGCCGAAAGCGAGCCGTCGGGGGCGGTGGCGCTACCGAGCGTGGCATCGACGTCGGGATCGCCGTAGAGCTCGGCGACGGCGGTCACGGTATCGGCCGTGTCGGCCGGCACGGTGAAGGTGTCGCAGCTCAGGCCGAACTGAGCGAGGCCGTAGTCCATCGCGACCACGAGCAGCGCCGTCATGTCTCCCGAGGCGACCGCGGCGATGTTCTCGTGCATCGGCAGCTGGGGCGGCAGGCCCGTGGCGTAAGTGAAGGCCACCGCGACCGCGAGGTTCGTGACCGCGTCGCAGGCCTGTTCCGCCTGATCCGATGCGGCCCCGGCGGCGAGGCACACCGGATTGAGGGCATCGAGCACGTCGATCGCGGTCGTGTAGATCGCGTTGTAGATGCCGGCGACCGTGTCCCAGAGCTCGGTGAGCGCCTCGTAGACCCCCGGCGATACCGTGCTCACGAGCCCGGCGCCGAGCCCGATCGATGCTCCGACGAGGGCACCGGCCGGCCCGCCGACCAAGAAGCCGACGAAGGCCCCCATGAGCGTGGTCTGCAGAACGCAGACGAAGCCGCACTTGGGCTTCGCATCCTGCTCGGCGGCATAGATCGCGACGACCGCGCTGTTGCGAAAGTCGGTGCGCGCCTCTTCGCAGTAGATCCACTCGTCGGTCGGGTACGAGATCTGCGCGAGCGCGAGGTCGCTGCGGGCGGCGTCGCCGCCGGAGTACACGGTGTCGCCCGGCTCGGGGGCGCCCGGATACACGGTGCCGGCGGGCGTCGTCGCGAGCGGCCCCGACCACGGCTCGGCGAGCCAGACGTCGGCCGGCGGGTAGCTCTGGATATCGAAGCACGCACCCTGGTAGGCCTGGTTCGTCGCCGATTGCGCGATGCCGGGTCGGAACTCGACGAGGGGGTCGACCAGCTGCGGCGCCGTCTCGTCCGTCCACGGCTCCGTCGTCGTCATGTCGATCGCCACGGATCGGGAGGCGTAGCCTTCGCTGCCCGTGCCGTTCTGGTCGGCCACGGCCAGGGCGCGCACGGCGAGATCGGTCACAAGACCGTCGTTGGCGGCGAGAGCGGCGGCGGCGAGCGAGGCCGCGACGGCATCGTCGAGCACGAGCGACCCGGCGTCGTCGAGCAGGCCCCCGTCGTCGTCGACCTTGAGCGAGCGCCACTGCCATGGCCTGATCGTCGTCGTGCCCGACGACCCCGCGGCCGACGGCGTCAGAGGCACCGTGATGGTGCGCAGCACGCCCGGGGTCGGCAGCCCCGTCGAGGCGCTGCTGATCGGCGACATCGACACCTGCACGAGCGCGGTGCGCAGGGCCGGATCACGGCTCTCGATCGTGAGCGTGACCGGCGCGTCGACGGCGAGATTGACCTGCTGCTCGGCGAGCGGGTCGGTGAGGATACTGAGGTAGGCGCCGGCACCCGAGCCGCCCTCGAGCGAGGCAGTCAGGGTCAGGCCGCGCGCGGGCGCGGCTGTTCCCGGTGCGGTCGCGCCGACCGGCTGGCACGGACCACCCGAGGCGGTCGACCCCGCCGTCGTCGGCGGCTGGATGCTCGCCCGGCAGAACAGGCCCGCCCCCACCTGCACGGCCTCCGTGCCGTCGCGATGCCAGAGCTCGAGGTCGACCTGATCGGACTGCTCGACGGAGAGGAACGACCGCAGGTCGGCTGCCACGCTCGAGGGCAGGAACTGCCCTTCGGCGGCGGGAACCCGTTGCCACGGCCCGCGGTCGATCGACACGTAGAGGTAGGGGTCGGGCACGTCGATCGACGCCGAGAGCGCGCCGTTGACGATGATCGCGTCACCCGACCATCCGAGGTCGGCGCACTCCTCGGGAACCGTGATCGAGACGGGGAGCGATGGCCCGTTGATCCCGCTCACGTCATCGGTCACGCGCGGAAGGAACGCCACGAGGGTCAGCAGTCCGACCGGCAGACCGCTGAGCCGCGCGGGTTCGCCCGGTCGCGCCTCGCCGAGCTTGCGCTGCTCGGGGCCGCCGTAGATCCAGAGCTCCTCGTCGGGATTCGTGGCCGTCACGACCACGTCACAACCGTCGAGGGCCGCCGTGATGCGGGTGAGCCAGTCGCTCGGCGGGAGTCGGTATTGCGTGGGGTCGTCGGCGATCGAGACCGCGGCCACGGGTGCCATCACGGGCGTTCCGGTGGGCAGGGTCTCGTCGACCGACGCCACGCGAACACTCGGCAGCAGTTCGCTGGGGGCGACCGCGAGTCGACCCGCGATGGACTCGAGGGTGTCGCCCGGGGCCGCGCGCAGGCGAGTGACGGGAGGCGGAGCATCCAGCCCCGCGACGAGTTGCGATTGCAGACCGAGGTCGACGGGCAGGTCGAGCACCGAGGTCGGCAACACGGCCGAACTGGCCGCCTCACCCGACGCCGTGATGGCGCGGGCAAGCAAAGGCCGGTCTCCGGCGACAGTCGGAACGTGGTCGAGCTCGAGAAGGAGGACGAACGAGCCGTCGGCGATCTCGGTCGACTCGAGGTCGTGGATCGACAAGACCAGGCGATCGCCATCCCACAGCTCGACGAGCTCGATCGGCTGCGGCGACTGACCCGCGATCTCGACCGCGATCGTGCCCCCGCGATCGACCGCCGGTGACGACACCGGGGTGAGGCTGAGCGGAAACGCGCTCGGGGCGCGCTCGGCCTGCGAGAGCGGCGCATCGAACGGCGAACCGAACCTGACGAGTGCGACGACTCCGGCAGCGACAACGAGACTCAGCGCGACGACGATCGCGACCGCGGCGAACCACGGTCGAGAGAGCACCGGCCGGCGAGCGTCACCCGACATGGGCTACTCGGTGAGGGCGTACTGCACGCAGATGCGGCCGATGACGGTCGTGGTCGTGTCGACGGTCACCTCGATGTCGAGGAATCCGGTGTACGGGCCACCGTCGATGCCCGCGACCGCCTCGGGGCCGACGAAGGTGAACACCCCGCCCTCCTCGTCGAAGAAGAACGACCCCCTCGACGGCGCGACATCGCCCTCAGAGGTGATGTAGGTCGAGAGCCAGCCGTAGGTCGGGAAGGCAGCGTCGTCGTGCGCGGCGTAGGTGAACGAGATCGTGTCGCCCGCCTCGAGGGGGTAGACGTCGAGCACGGGCTCGACCGTGAGCGCGGGGTCGAGGAAGAGGTCGTAGCCCTCGGTGGTCGCCGCCGAGCAGTCGAGCGCGGCGCCCCCGCCGTCGGTGGCAGCGCCGTCGGTCGAGCCTCCGTCGGCGGGGCCTTCAGCCGGGGCCGCGGTCGAGCAGCCCGCGAGAGCCAGCGTGCCGAGCAGGGCGAACGAACAGAGGACGGTGAGCGGTGAGCGGGCCATAGCGCCATGATGCTGGCGGGGGCGATCGCACGACAGTGGGGTTGCGGCTTATTCGCCGGGGCCCGGGATGCTGCGCACGAGCCGCGCGATCGCGACGCGCGACCCGGCCCCCCAGCGGCGCTGGATCTCGGCCACATACTTCTCGACGGTCTTGGTTCCCAGCCCGAGCTCGCGGCCGATCTCGGCGTTGCCGAGCCCCGCGGCCACCCGCACGGCGACGGCGCTGAGCTGCGGTGTGAGCGGGGCGACCGGCACCGCGACGTCGCCGGGGAACAGCTCGGCCATGCGCGCGGCCACGACGAACCGGGTCGCGGCGCCGAAAGCGGCGAGCACGCGCGAGACGTGCCCGCGCACCGTGTGCTCAGAGAGGTGCAGCGCCGCGGCGATCTCGGTGTTGCGCAGTCCGTCGGCCATCATGACCGCCACCTCGCGCTCGCGTGCCGAGAGCCCGCTCCACCCCGCGCCGGCGACGGGCGGCAGCCGTCGGCCCGATGCCCGAAGCTCGCGCACGGCAGCGTTGCGGGCGGCCCGGTGCCCCGTGATCTCAGACGCCGCTGCCAGGGCGATGAGGCGTGCCGATCCCGAGTCGACCTGCTGCGCCTCGCGGCGGGCGCGGGCCGCGAGCACCTCGGCTTCGGCGGCCTCGACGGCGCGGCCCTCGGCGCTCGCGAGCTCGAGCGCTCGCTCGGCCGCCGCGAGCGCGGCGTCGGGCTCGCCCGCGAGCAGCGCCGTGCGGGCGAAGATGCGGTACACGGTCGAGGCTGCGATGGGGTCGTCGATGAGCGGGCGGGCGAGCGCAGACCACGCCTCGGCCGCATCCGGATCGCCCTCGTCGGCCGCTGCGGCGACGAGCAGCTCGAGGCACAGCGCGCGGTCGACCGTCGTGAGCCGCGAGACGGCCAGGTCGCCTCCCGCGGCGAGCGCGAAGCGCGCCGATGCCCGCACGTCGCCGAGGGCCACGAGGCCGAACGCCGCGAGCACGAAGCACCCGCGCGTGAGGTAGTCGCGCGGCACCGGGCTCTCGGCCACGAGCGAATCGGCGAGCGCCCGCACCTGCGCGCGCTCGGCGGCGTTGCCCCGCACGAGGATCTCGGTCGCCGACCGCAACTGCACGAGCAGAACCCCGGTGCTCGCAGGCAGCTGTGCGATCGCCTCGATGGCCTCGGCCACGCGCCCGCGGAAGGTGAGCACCCGCACGCGCAGGATTCCGAGCACGAGGCCGAAGGGGTGCGCGACCTCATCGCGCACGAGGAATCGAGTGAGGTCAGGCGGCGCGGCCGCGAGCGCTGACTCGGCCAGGAGCAGCCGAGCGCTCGCGATCGCCGCTTCGGCCACGAGGTACCGCGCGAAGAGCACGAGATCGGCGTCGACGCCGTGCGCCGCCGCCTCGAGCTCGGGCAGATCGGCCACGGCGTCGAGCAGAGGGTCGCCGCTCGCGCTGACGGCGGGCGCGGTGCCCGACCACCCGGCCGCGAGCCCCTGCTCGAACGGGCGGCCCGCGTGGGCGAGCGCTCGCGCTGCCCGGGCGGTCGACCGCAGCACCGCGTCGTCGGGCGCGCAGTGCCGCAGCGCGGCTTCTGCGCTTTCGGCAGCCTCGTCGAAGCGCGCCGCCATGAAGCACGCGAAGCTCTCGAGCGCGAGCACATAGCCGTCGGTCGTGTCGTCGAGGTCGGTGCGCATCGCTCGGCAGTGCGCGATGGCGGCCTCGGGTTCGGCGGCGACGAGCGCGTCGAGCACGATCGCGAGATCGCCGCGCCGCGTCATGCCGACGCCGAGCGGGGAGCGCGGATGCGCTGGCACCGCGGGCAGAAGTGCGAGCCGCGGTTCATGAACTGCTCACGAACGATCGGGCGCTCGCACCGACCGCAGGGCTTGCCCTGCTGCCCGTAGGCGCGCAGGGAGTGGCTGAAGTAGCCCGAGGCGCCGTTGACGTTGACGTACTGCGCGTCGAAGCTCGTGCCGCCCTCGTCGAGCGCGCGGCGCAGCACGATGCGCACCTCGGCGAGCAGCTCGCGCGCCTTCCGCGTCGAGAGCGTGTCGGTCGGCTGGTCGTAGTGCACGCGCGCCGCCCACAGCGACTCATCGGCGTAGATATTGCCGATGCCGCTCACGAGCGTCTGGTCGAGCAGCGCGCGCTTGATGGTCGTGCGCTTCGCGGCGAGCCGGCGCAAGAACAGCCGCTCGTCGAAGGCGGGATCGAGCGGGTCACGGGCGATGTGCGCCACCTGGCTCGGGATGCTCGCCAACGGCAGCCCGTACCCCGCCGCCGCCCCATCGGGCGTCGGCAGCAGCACATCCACCGCCATCGAGCCGAAGATGCGCTGATCGACGAAGTCGACCCGCAGCGGGCCGTGCACCGGATGCGTCAGCGAGAACCGGATGCGCGTGAGCGCCGCGGCCTCGGCCGCCGGGTCGCGCAGTAGCACCTGCCCGCTCATACCGAGGTGGGCGACAAGAGCATCGGCAGGAGCATCCACGATGTTGTCGATCGGCAGCCAGAGAAACTTGCCGCGCCGCACCGCCCCGCGCAGCCGGGCGCCCGTCAGTCGCTCGACGAAGTCTTCGGCGGGCCCGTCGTGGCGCTTGAGCGAGCGCTCGTCGAGCACCTCGACGGCCGTGATGGTCGCGCCCGTGACGGCGGGCTGCAGGCCGTGGCGCACGACCTCGACTTCAGGAAGCTCGGGCACGGCTCGGGTCCGCGCCTCAGCGCCGCGACTGCAGGGTCGTCCAGGCTTCGAGCGCGGCACCCATCTCGGCCTGCTTCTTGCTCGTGCCCTCGCCCGTGGCGATGTGCTCGTCGGCGAGCACCACCGTGGCCGTGAAGACCTTCGAGTGGTCGGGGCCGTGCTCGCTGATGAGGTAGACCGGAAGCCCCAGGCCGAGATGCGCCGCGAGCTCTTGCAACGATGTCTTCGGGTCCATCGCCGCACCGAAGCGATCGGGGTCGGCCAGCAGCGGGTCGACGAGGCGTAGCACGAGCGCGGTCGCGGCATCGCCGCCGAGATCGAGATAGGCGGCGCCGATGAGTGCTTCGACCGTGTCGGCGAGAATCGACGACTTCTCGCGCCCGCCCGTGAGCTCTTCACCCTTGCCGAGCTTGAGGTGATCACCGAGGCCGATCGAGCGCGCCACCTCGGCGAGCGCGACCGACGAGACGAGAGAGGCTCGTCGCTTGGCGAGATCGCCCTCGCTCAGATCGGGGTACGTGGTGTACAGCATGACCGTGACGGCCTGCCCGAGGATCGAGTCGCCGAGAAACTCGAGGCGCTCGTTCGTGGCCACACCGCCGTGCTCGTAGGCCCACGAGCGGTGCGTGAGCGCGAGCTCGAGCAGTTCGGGGTCGATCGCGAGCCCGAGGGCGTGCTCGAGCTCAGAACGATCGACTGACGGCATCATGCCGACAGAGTCATTAAACGTCGGCGACCTTGCGGCCCTTGTACTCCATGTACAGGGGCGTGCCGGCGGAGTCTTCGACCACCTTGGCGCGGTGGGGAAGGCTGTAGACGACCTTGCCGTTCTCAACGGTCTTCACGAGGGTCGGCACAGACGCCTTCCACTGCGAACGGCGCGAGTTCGTGTTCGAGCGCGACATCTTCCGCTTGGGAACAGCCATGGTGGTTCTTCTCTCTGTCAGACCGGCGCGCGCGCGTGCCGGTGAGGTTCGTGGGTGGGCGTTTCGCCCTAGCTCGTGGTGCTCGTGCCGCCGTCATCGTCGAGGGCCAGGCCCTCGAGCGCCGCCCAGCGCGGGTCGATGACCGCGCGGGGCTCCCGCGGACCGGAATCCGCCAGGCGCTCACCGGTCTCGGGGTCGAGACCAGGGCAATCCTCGCGGCACACCGGCTGGAACGGGAGCGACAGCACCACAGCGTCTCGAACCACCGGTTCACAATCCACGTGATCATCGTGAACCTGGTAGTCGTACGCCTCGTCACGAGAATACGCGAAAAGCTCTTGGAATTCGACTTCGACCGGTACCGTCACCGGGTCGAGGCAGCGCACGCACTCGCCCGCCGCCGTCGTGCGCACCTCGCCCGAGACCAGGATTCCGTCGTGCAGACCCTCGAGGCGCAGGTCGAGCTCGAGCTCGGTGCCCGCGGCGACGATGACCGCGGCAGCGCCGAGCTGCTCGGGCGCGCCGAACGTCAGCTGCTTCTCGCGCATCTCGCCGGGGCGGTGCATGAGGTCGCGCACGTTCACGCGGTAGGGGTTCGGGGCGGAAGGCATGGCGCCCCAGTCTACCGGGGTGCAGGGCTCAGCGCTGCGCGGCGATGCTGGCGCACACCTCAGACGAGGGTGGCGCCGGGTACGGCGAACGAGCAACGGCCGCGAGCATCCCCCGCCCGATCGCAAGGGGTGCCCGCGGCCGTTGCCACGGTACGTCGCTAGTTCTGCGCAACCGCCGTGAAAGCGCCGTCATATGCCTGCATGGCGACTGCGACTTGGTCGGGAGTCACAATGCACGGCGGAACGACATGGATGCGGTTGTCGGCCGCGAAGGGCAGCACCTTGCGCGCCATGAGCTCGGCCTTGAGGCGGCCGATGACGTCGGCGCCGACGGGCTCGCGCGTCGCGCGGTCGGCGACGAGGTCGAGCGCCCAGAACACGCCGAGGCCGCGCACGTCGCCGATCATGGGGTGCTTCTCGGCGAGCGCGTGCAGCGCAGGGCCGAGGTGCTGCTCGCCGATCATCTTGGCGTTCTCGACGATGCCCTCGTCGGTCATGGCATCGATCGAGGCGACGATCGAGGCCATCGCGAGGGGATGCCCGCTGTAGGTCAGCCCGCCCGGAAAGACGCGCTCGTCGAAGGCCGCGGCAATGCTCGGGCTGATGACCACGCCGCCCACGGGCACGTAGCCCGAGTTGACGCCCTTCGCGAAGGCGATGAGGTCGGGGGTCGCCCGGTTCGGGTTGATCGTCTCGTTCTGCCAGGCGAACCAGTCGCCCGTGCGGCCGAAGCCCGCCATGACCTCGTCGGCGATCCAGACGATGCCGTACTTGTCGGCGAGCGCGCGCACGCCCTCGAGGTAGCCGACGGGCGGCGCGAAGATGCCGGCGGTGCCGGGCACCGACTCGAGCAAGATCGCCGCGATCGTGCCGGGGCCCTCGGCGACGATCGTGCGCTCGAGGTGTCGCAGGGCGCGCTCGCACTCCTGCTCGGCACTGTCGGAGTGGAACTCGCTGCGGTAGGTGAAGGGGCCGAAGAAGTGCACGTGGCCGTAGGCGTACTCGTTGGGCATGCGGCGCCAGTCGCCGGTCGCCGCGATGGCAGCACCCGTGTTGCCGTGGTAGCTGCGGTAGGTCGAGAGCACCTTGTGCTTGTGGGTGGTCAGGCGCGCCATGCGGATGGCGTTCTCGATCGCGTCAGCGCCGCCGTTGGTGAAGAAGACCTTGGCGAAGCCCGGGCCCGCCTTCTCGACGATGCGCTGCGCCGCCTCGCCGCGTACGAGGGCGGCGTGCGAGGGGGCGACCGTCGCGAGCTGCGCCGCCTGGCGCTGGATCGCCTCGACGACCTTCGGGTGCGAGTGGCCGATGTTGGTGTTGACGAGCTGGCTCGAGAAGTCGAGGTAGGTCTCGCCGTCGTAGGTGTAGACGTCGCAGCCCGCGGCGCTTGCCACGACGAAGGGCTTGAGCGCCCCCTGCGCGCTCCACGAGTGGAAGACGTACTCGCGGTCGAGATCGTAGGCCCGCACACCATCGGCGGGGTCGGCAGCGGGGGCGGAGGTGTGTGACCGGTTCAGCGTGTCGGTCATGGGTATCAGTCCTTGAGTCGAAGGAACGGGAATCTGCCCATTATCGCCACTCGGCACCGATCTGCTCATCGCGCAGAAGAGCGGGGATGCGCTCGCGGAACGGGAAGAACCCGCGGGTCGCGTGCGGCCACGCGCGAGCATCCCACGGTCGCAGGATGCGCGAGACCGCGATGCCCTCGGCGGCGAGGTCGCGCTCGAGGCCGTCGAGGCGGTCGCGCACCGGCCCGACGGGGGCGTAGGGGGTCACGAGCGCCGTCGCGTCGTGGGCGCGCAGCCACGGCAGCATCGCGGATGCCGTGATCCCGTCGAGCGCGCTGGCCTCGACCCCGTAGTGCGCGCCGGCGCGTGCGCGGCCGTCGGCGAGCGCGGCCTCGGTGAAGCCCGCCACGAGTGCTGGCGTGGGATCGGCAAGGGTCGAGCGCGCCTCCCCCGCCGCCGGGCTCGCGACCGCGACGACCTCGGCGCCCGCCACGCTCATCATCGGCTCGAGGCTCTCGGCGTGCAGGTCGTCCTCGTGCAACAGCAGGGCGACGCGGCCGCTCGGCAGCGGCTCGGGCCGCGACGCCGGGCCGGGGGCCGGAAGGGGTGCGTCGTCGTCGACCGCCGGGGCGCTCGTCGCGAGCCCGCGCGGCCGGAACCGACCCTCAGTCGCGAACTCGATGTTCTGCGTCGTGGCGAGGTAGGTCTTGCCGACGGTCTGCAGTCCCGCGACCCAGCGCCAGCTCAGCGTGTTCGAGGCCGGGTCGCCGTCGAGCAGGTGGCGCAGAAAGAAGTCGGCGCCGAGCTGCCAGGGCAGGCGCAGCGTGAAGATCCAGATGCTCGCGAACCACATGCGCGCGTGGTTGTGCAGGTAGCCGAGCTCGACGAGCTCGCGCGCCCAGTCGTCGAAGCCCTCGATACCCATGCGGCCGGCGACGGCGTCGTCGTAGGTCGCGCGCTCGGCGGTGCTCAGGGCGTCGAATGCCGGAACGACCGACGCGGTGTAGCGCGCCCACAGGCTCGGCCGCAGCTCGAGCCAGCCCTTCCAGTAGGTGCGCCAGTAGACCTCCTGCACGAACTTGCCCGCCGCATCGAGCGAGTGCCGTTGCAGCACGGCCTCGACGACCTCGCGCTCGGTCACGAGGCGGTGCCGCACCCAGGGCGAGAGGGTGGAAACGTTCGCGCGATCCTGCGGGCCTCGGTCGGTGTTGCGCTCGGCGGCGTAGGCACGACCGGCACGGGGCGCGAAGTCGGCGAGCCGGGCCAGCCCCGCTTCACGCGTGGGTTCGAACGTCATGCCCTTATCGTGCGGCAGCGCGGCTGGGAGGGGGGCGGGATGCTCGCGGCGAGCATCCCGAGCACGCGACTTTGCGCGATCAATCAGCGTCAGCGGTGGATTCTGCGCTTCGTACGCGCACCGCGAGGTCGTGGGCGAGTTCGTCGACGAGGGAAGGTGAGGCGAACCGTGCTGGTAGCCAGAGCTTCTCCGGACGCACGGCAAAGCTGCCCTGATCGTCGAGGGTGATCCTGACAGCCCTCGTCCCGGGAACAGACCGAGATCGGAATTTTTCGGTGCTGATGCGCGCCACAGACTCGTAGTCGGCAACCCAGACCGGCTCGACTCGGTGCGGCACGAACAACTCGACGCCGTCTTCCTTCAGCACAAGGAGCATCTGGCGCCCGTAGCCAATCGACCGCCCGGTCTCCCCTTGAAGCCAACGCTGGAACCCCGCGTCGCCGCGAACCCAGTAGCGACGCCCGTCTGCAATGACGCGAGCACCGAAAACGGCGCTACTGGCACCGAGCGCGGCCGTGATGAGCACCACAAGGACGGTACCGACCGCGACTCCTGCGACGAATGCTTCCCCCACGCGGTCAGACTAGCTAGTCAGCAGCACGCAGAGCGGGCCTGACAGACTGTCATCATCCCAACAATGGTCAGGCGAGGGAGGTAGGAGTTGTGATCAGACATCCACTCACTGCCATCTTCGCCTTTCCCTTCTTCACCCTTCCAGCGTTGGTACTCACCACACGCACAAGCCCCGACTGGCCCAGCGGCCGGCTTTCCGGGGGCGACGCGGCTATGTGGGCAGCTTTCGCCATCATCTGGTCCGCGTTCATCGTCTGGACTGTTGTCAGGACTGTTCGATATCGCGCCTCCCGGATCCGACTACTTGAAGCCGCCGGCGCCCAAGACATTGAGCTCGTGCTGCTGGGACAAATTGACAGCAAACAACTTGAGACCGGACTGTCGACCGATCAGATTCGCCCCGAGACCTGGCTAGCCTTCGATACTCGGAGCGGCACTGCTGTCGTTTGCTGGAGTGCACGGGGTGACCTGACCTTTGAGGCCCTCGCGAATGGCGCGCAAGTGACAAAGCTCGAAGTGACCGACCGTTCCTTCAGCCCAGGAAGCACGCCGGAACTAGCGATCGGCTTCGCCGATTCCACGTCGGTTCACCTACCGATACGAGGGCCCTATTCGGGGATTTTCCCGCCGAGCGTTGCGAGCGTGTCCAAAGCAGTTGACGATGCTTGGCGTCAACTGCAGCAAAAGCAAACAACCGTTGACTAGAGCTTCCTAAAGGTGCGAAGAGCAATTCGCCATTCGGCGGGATGCTCGCGGCGAGCATCCCGAACATCACACCCGGGCGGCTTTATTGCCCTTCATCGCAGGAATCACGTGCTCGCCGTAGACGCGCAGCGTCTCTTCTTTGTTGTCGTGCTGCAGGTAGCCAGCGAACTGGTCGACGCCGAGGTCGCGCAGGGCCTCGAGTTTGTCGATGTGCTCTTTCGCGTCGCCGAGCACGCAGAAGCGGTCGACGATCTCGTCGGGCACGAAGTCGACATGGTCGTTGCCGGCCTTACCGTGGCTGTTGTAGTCGTAGCCTTGGCGCCCCGCGATGTAGTCGGTGAGCGCCTTCGGCACATCCGAGCTCTCGCCGTGCTTCGCCACGATGTCAGCCACGTGGTTGCCGACCATGCCGCCGAACCAGCGGGTCTGGTTGCGCATGTGGTCCCAGTCGGTGCCGATGTACATCGGCGCCGCGACACAGAATTTGATCGACATGGGGTCGCGCCCGGCGTTGTCGGCCGCCGTACGCACGGTCTCGATCATCCACTTCGCGATGTCGAGGTCGGCCAGCTGCAGGATGAAGCCGTCGCCGACCTCGCCCGTGAGTTTGAGGGCGAGCGGGCCGTACGCGGCGACCCACACCTCGAGCTCGCTGCCGTGGCTCCACGGGAACTGGATCGTCGAGTCGTTGTACTCGACCGCACGAGAGTTGCCGAGCTCGCGGATGACGTGGATCGCCTCGCGCAGCGACGCGAGCGTCGTCGGCTTGCCGTTGGTCACGCGCACGGCCGAGTCGCCGCGCCCGATGCCGACAATCGTGCGGTTGCCGTACATCTCGTTGAGCGTCGCGAAGACGCTCGCGGTGACCGTCCAGTCGCGCGTGGCGGGGTTGGTGACGAAGGGGCCGACCTTCACGCGGTGCGTCTGTGCGAGGATCGCCGAGTAGATCACGTACGGCTCCTGCCACAGGATGTGGCTGTCGAAGGTCCACACGTGGCTGAAGCCGTACTGCTCGGCGAGCTTGGCGAGGTGCACCGTGCGGCTGGCGGGCGGGTTGGTCTGGAGTACTGCTCCGAAATCCATGGATGCTCTTCCTGTTGTCTTTCGGAACTCAGACCAGGTACTGGCTCAGGCCGCGGCGCAGGTACTGCCCGTGCCCGGCCCGCCCGTGGAACTGGTCGTTCTGGATGACGACCGAGCCGCGCGAGACGACCGTGTCGACCTTGCCGTCGATCTCGAAGCCCTCCCACGCCGCGTGGTCCATGTTCATGTGGTGCTTGCGGCCCGTGGGGTTGCCGGCCTCGTCGACCGGCATGCCGATCGAGGTGTGGCCGTTCGGGTCGTAGACGACGATGTCGGCGTCGGCTCCGGGGGCGATGACGCCCTTCTTGCCGTAGAGGCCGAACATGCGCGCGGGCGTCGTCGACGTGATCTCGACCCAGCGCTCGAGCGTGATCTGACCGGTCACGACGCCCTGGTACATGAGATCCATGCGGTGCTCGACCGAGCCGATGCCGTTGGGGATCTTCGAGAAGTCGCCCAGGCCCAGCTCTTTCTGGTCTTTCATGCAGAACGGGCAGTGGTCGGTCGAGACCATCTGGATGTCGTTCGTGCGCAGACTCTGCCACATGTGGTCTTGGTGCCCCTCGGCCTTCGACCGCAGCGGCGTCGAGCACACCCACTTGGCACCCTCGAAGGCGCCGTACTGCTCGCTCACCGCCCCGAGCTGCTCTTCGAGCGACAGGTAGAGGTACTGCGGGCACGTCTCGCCGAACACGTTCTGCCCGATGTCGCGCGCGGCGGCCAGCTGCTCGACCGCCTGCTTGGCGCTCACGTGCACGACGTAGAGCGGGGCGCCCGTGAGGTTGGCGAGCATGATCGCGCGGTGCGTCGCCTCCTCCTCCATCTGCCAGGCGCGCGCGACCCCGTGGTAGTACGGGTCGGTCTTGCCCTTGGCGAGCAGCTGGGCGACGAGCACGTCGATCGCGGGGCCGTTCTCGGCGTGCATCATCGTCATGAGCCCGTGCTCGGCGGCCACCTGCATCGCGCGCAGGATCTGCGCGTCGTCGGCGTAGAACACGCCCGGGTAGGCCATGAACATCTTGTAGCTCGTGATGCCCTCGTCGATGAGCTTCGGTAGCGCGGCGAGCGAGTCGTCGTCGACGCCGCCGACGATCTGGTGGAACCCGTAGTCGATCGCGCAGTTGCCGCCGGCCTTCTCGTGCCAGGCGGCGAGGCCGTCGAACACCTTCTGGCCCGCGGTCTGCACGGCGAAGTCGATGATGCTCGTCGTGCCGCCCCACGCCGCGGCGATCGTTCCGGTCTCGAAGGTGTCGATCGCGGCGGTGCCGCCGAACGGCAGCTCCATGTGGGTGTGCGCGTCGATGCCGCCCGGAATCACGTACTTGCCCGTGGCGTCGATGACGGTGTCGACAGATGCCGCGAGGTCGTGCCCGAGCAGGGTCGACCCGGGCGCGAGCACGGCGACGATGGTCTCGCCATCGACGAGCACGTCGGCCGCGCCGCGGCCGGTCGCGGAGACGACCGTGCCGCCGCGGATCAGCATCGTGCTCACGGCTTCACCACCGCCGTGTAGCTCTCGGGCCGGCGGTCGCGGTAGAACTGCCAGTTGTTGCGCACCTCGCGGATGAGGTCGAGGTCGAGGTCGCGCGTGACGATCTCGCTCTGATCCTGGCTCGCGACCTCGCCGACGTAGTTGCCGCGCGGGTCGACGAAGTAGCTCGAGCCGTAGAAGGTGACGGCGAGGTCGCCGAACTCGTCGCTTTCAGTACCGATGCGGTTGTTGGCGGCGATGAAGTACTGGTTCGCGGCGGCGGCGGCGGGCTGCTCGAGCTCCCACAGGCGGTTCGAGAGGCCGGGCTTCGTCGCGCTCGGGTTGAACACGAGCTCGGCGCCGTTGAGCCCGAGCTCGCGCCATCCCTCAGGGAAGTGCCGGTCGTAGCAGATGTACACGCCGACCTTGCCGACTGCCGTGTCGAACACGGGGTAGCCGAGGTTGCCGGGGCGGAAGTAGAACTTCTCCCAGAACCGGTCGAGGTTCGGGATGTGGTGCTTGCGGTACTTGCCGAGGATCGTGCCGTCGGCATCCACCACCACGGCGGTGTTGTAGTACACGCCGGGCATGTCCTCCTCGTAGATGGGGAGGACGATGACGAGCTTCAGTTCTTTCGCGAGCTTCGCGAACCGCTGCACGATGGGGCCGTCGGCGGGCTCGGCGTAGTCGTAGTACTTGGCGTCTTCGATGATGCCGAAGTACGGCCCGTAGAAGAGTTCTTGAAAGCAGATGATCTGAGCCCCGTCGGCGGCGGCATCGCGCGCGAACTGCTCGTGCTTGGCGATCATCGATTCCTTGTCGCCTGTCCAGGTGGTCTGGGTGATGGCGGCGCGGATGGTGGTCATGGGTGGTTCCCCTTTTCCTCTTTGAACTGGGGCCAGTGTGCGCTTCGAGCGTTTCCGGCTCGTTTCGCCCAGTGACGCGTGAGTAAAACCTAGGGCGCAGGTGCGCAGGGGAACACCCGCGCGCACATATGAGCAGGAGTCGACGGCGCTAGCGTTGACGGCATGAGGATCGTGGTGCTCGCGGGCGGGGTCGGAGGCGCGCGGTTCGTGCGCGGGCTGCGCGAGGCGGTGCGGCGCTGGCACCCCGATTCGTCGATCGACGTGATCGTCAACACGGGCGACGACTGGTGGCTCGCGGGCCTGCGCATCACGCCCGACCTCGACTCGATGCTCTACACGCTGTCGGGCCAGAACGACGAGGTGCGCGGATGGGGTCGGGTCGGCGAGAGCGAGCGCGTCTCGGCCGAGCTGCAGGCTTATGGCGTGACGCCCGACTGGTTCACGCTCGGCGACCTCGACCTCGGCACGCACATCGCCCGCTCGGCCTGGCTGCGCGCGGGGCTCACCCCCTCCGAGGTGGTCGAGCGCTTGCAGTCGCGGTGGGATCTCGGCGGCGTGCGCCTGCACCCCGCGACCGACCACGAGATCGACACGCACGTCTGGGTCGCCTCTGACACGGGGGCGGAGGAGGACCTGCACTTCCAGGAGTGGTGGACGCGCTACCGCGCCCAGGTGCCCGCGCTGCGGTTCGAGCAGCGCGGGGTCGCCGCCGCGGCCCCCTCCCCCGGCGCGCTCGCGGCGCTCGCGGCGGCCGACGTCGTGCTCGTGGCGCCGTCGAACCCGGTCGTGTCGATCGGCACGGTGCTGGGCATCCCGGGCATGCGCGACGCCGTCCGGGCGGTGAATGCGCCGATCGTCGGCGTCTCGCCGATCATCGCGGGGGCCGCCGTGCGTGGAATGGCCGACGCGTGCCTGACGACGATCGGGGTGGCGACGGATGCCGGGGCGGTCGCCCGGCACTACGGCCCCCGGGCCGCGGGCGGCCTGCTCGACGCCTGGCTGGTCGACGAGGCCGACGAGCCGCTCGTCGCCGGGTTGCGCGCGGACGGCGTCGCCGCCGCCGCGGTGCCGCTCTGGATGCGCGACCTCGACACCGCAGCGGCCCTCGCCGAGGCGGCTCTTGCTGAGGCGGCCCGTGTCGCGGCGAGCGCCGCGAGCACGGGCTGACACCGCCGCGCCTGCCGCAGCGCGACGGCGGGCGCGACCGCGAGCCGCGTGCCCGAGGAGTGATCGCGGTCGCTCCAGTGCACGATGAGGTCGCTCGGAGCGCCCCGGGCTCGGCGGCCGCCCGACGGCAGCGCGATGTGCAGGGGGTGCTCGTCGGGGATCGAGCTCTGCTCGAGCATCCCGTGATGCACCAGGGCGCTGACGCACGCGAGCGGCCCGCCCGCGGCCCACGCCGCCCGCGCATCCACCGGAACAGTCGTGGCCGCGTACCATCCCTGTCGGACGCGCGTGAGATAGCCGTAGTGGAGGGCGAACCAGAACGTCGTGTCGTCGCTTCCCGACGCCAGCAGCAGTTCGCGTCGAGACGCGATGCCGCCCAACCTCCGCAGGACGACCTCGAATCGCCGGAACCCTGCGAACTCGTTCGTGCTCGAGGCTGTGCTCTCGACAGCGGGATCGCGAGAGGGATCCGACGGGTCGTGGGGAACGGACAGCATCGCGGCACCGTCACACAGCTGTGCTGCCGGCCGCCTACCGTGCCCCGCATTTGGGGACGCTCGCCCTGAACCGTCGCCCGAGAGGGAGCGGAGCTGAGGGCGAACCGCACGAGAGGTGGATGAGTCTGGGCGACGATCGGCCCGAGACCTCAACACCGTCTGGAGAGCGACCTGCCGGGACTTCCAGAAACGCGGAACTTCACGACTCGCGTTCAGGACCTTCCGCGCTTTCGGAAGCCTCCAGCATTGGAGGAGCGAGAACGGACGGAGCGCGGCACGAGCGGCGGCACCGGCCGCGGCGTTGGCGGCCGGGCCAGGCGCGGCGCGGGCGGCCGGGCGGGCGGCCGCGCATGGTGGGGCGCGGGCGGAGGCGGGGGCCGGGGCGCGGGTAGGGTGTGAGGCATCGAACGTCTCGCGCCCGGTCTGGGGCGCGGCTCGGCGCCGCGCTTGCGGTGCTCGACCCGGCGGGGTCAACGTGCCCGCCGTCGCTCGGCCTGCCGGGAGCATCCATGACCACGACCACCCCTGCCGAGGGCTTCGTGCCCACGGCATCCGCGATCTCGCGCGCGCTCAAGCGCGCCGAGTCGGGCGTCACGATCGACGCGACCGAGGCCGAGACGCTGCTGCACTGCCGGCACGACGACCTCGAGCGGCTGCTGGCCGTCGCGAGCCGCGTGCGGGATGCCGGGCTCGAGAAGGCGGGGCGCCCCGGGGTCATCACGTACTCGCGCAAAGTGTTCATCCCGCTCACGCACCTGTGCCGCGACCGCTGCCACTACTGCGTGTTCGTGCAGACCCCCAACCAGCTCGCCGCTCAGGGCAAAGCCCCGTTCCTCTCCCCCGACGAGGTGCTCGAGATCGCCCGCCAAGGCGCCGCGCTCGGCTGCAAAGAAGCCCTCTTCACACTCGGCGACCGGCCGGAAGACCGCTGGCCCGCTGCCCGCGAGTGGCTCGATGCGCGCGGCTACGACTCCACCATCGACTACCTGCGGTCGGTCGCGATCCTCGTGCTCGAAGAGACCGGACTGCTGCCCCACCTCAACCCCGGCGTCATGACCTGGCAAGAGCTGCAACGGCTCAAGCCCGTCGCCCCGAGCATGGGCATGATGCTCGAGACGACGAGCACGCGACTGTTCGAGACGCGCGGGCTCGCCCACTTCGGCAGCCCCGACAAAGACCCCGAGCTGCGCCTGCGGGTGCTCGAAGACGCCGGCCGCAGCGCCATCCCCTTCACGACCGGGCTGCTGCTCGGCATCGGAGAGACCTACGCCGAACGCGTCGACGGCATGTTCGCCATCCGGGCGACCTCGCGACGGCACGGGCACGTGCAAGAGGTCATCATCCAGAACTTTCGCGCCAAGCCGCGCACGGCCATGCGCGCCGCCGATGACCTCGCGCTGCAGGAGTACATCGCCGCCGTCGCCGTCAGCCGCCTCGTGCTCGGCCCGGGCGCTCGCGTGCAGGCGCCGCCGAACCTCACCGACGCCGAAGAGCTCGGCCTGCTGATCCGCGCCGGCATCGACGACTGGGGCGGTGTGAGCCCGCTGACCCCCGACCACGTCAACCCCGAGCGCCCCTGGCCGCAGATCGACGAGCTCGCGCGCCTCACGAGCGAATCCGGGTTCACGTTGCGCGAGCGCCTCACCGCGCATCCCCACTATGTGCGCGCCGAAGAGCCGTGGCTCGACCCGCGCATCGTTCCGCACGTGCGGGCCTTAGCCGGGGCCGATGGGCTCGCCGATGAGGCAGCCGTGCTGCAGGGCATCCCGTGGCAAGAGCCTGACCCCGATTGGGCGAGCCGCGCCGGCACCGGACGCACCGACTTGCACGTCGAGATCGACACCGAGGGCCGCCGCACCGAAACCCGCAGCGATTTCGACGACATCTACGGCGACTGGGCCGAGCTGCGCGAAGCAACGGTCGCGGCACGAGAGCCGCGCGGCGCGAGCGCGGCGGCCGGGCAGCCGGGCGAGGCGGGCGGGGCGCGGAGGGCATCCGTCGCCGTGAGCACGGGCGTCGCGGCGGTGCTGCGTCGGGCCGAGGATGCTCCCGCGGGCTTGAGCGACGACGACTACCTGACACTGCTGCAGGCCGACGGCGCCGACCTCGACGCGCTCGCCGACCTGGCCGACCGAGTGCGGCGCGACACCGTGGGAGACGAGATCGGCTACGTCGTCAACCGCAACATCAACTTCACGAACGTCTGTTACACGGGCTGCCGGTTCTGCGCGTTCGCGCAGCGTCGCACTGACGCTGACGCCTTCACGCTGTCAATGCAGCAGGTCGGCGACCGCGTCGACGAGGCCTGGGCGCTCGGCGCGACCGAGATCTGCATGCAAGGCGGAATCCACCCCGACCTTCCCGGCACCGCATACTTCGACCTCGCGCGCGAGGTCAAGAAGCGCCGGCCGGGCATTCACCTGCATGCCTTCAGCCCCATGGAGATCGTGAACGGAGCATCCCGCACCGGGTTGTCGTTCACCGACTTCTTGACGGCGGCGAAAGAGGCGGGGCTCGACACGATTCCGGGCACGGCCGCCGAGATTCTCGACGACGAAGTGCGGTGGGTGCTGACGAAGGGCAAGCTGCCCGCCGCCGAGTGGATCGAGATCGTCAGCACCGCGCACCGCCTCGGCATCCGCTCGTCGAGCACGATGATGTACGGGCACGTGGATGCTCCGCCCCACTGGATCGGCCACCTGCGCACCCTCGCAAAGGTGCAAGACGACACCGGGGGTTTCACCGAGTTCGTGCTGCTGCCCTTCGTGCACGCGAGTTCGCCCGTCTACCTCGCGGGCGTGGCGCGGCCCGGCCCGACGCCGCAAGAGAACCGTGCGGTGCACGCCGTCGCGCGGCTCATGCTGCACGGCCGCATCGATCACGTGCAGACCTCGTGGGTCAAGCTCGGCACCGAAGGCACTCAGCTCATGCTGCGCGGCGGGGCCGACGACGTGGGCGGCACGCTCATGGAGGAGACGATCAGCCGCATGGCGGGCGCCGACAACGGTTCAGAGAAGACGGTTGCTGAGCTCGAAGAGCTGGCGAGTTCGATCGGACGCGTCGCGCGCCAGCGCACGACGACCTACGGAACCCCCGACCCGGAACGTGTCGCGGTGGCGCAGTCGCACCGAACCGAGGGCTACGCCGCCACAGGCCGTCGGCTGAGCCTCACTGTCGCCGAGGTGCGATCAGGAGGATAGTAGGGGCCATGTCCACCATGGTCTTCATCAACCTGCCCGTCGCCGACGTCGCCCGCTCGACCGCGTTCTACGAGGCGCTCGGCTGGTCGCTCAACCCGATGTTCTCCGACGAGAGCTCGTCGTGCATCATCGTGAGCGACACGATCTACGTCATGCTGCTGACGCACGAGTTCTTCGGCAGCTTCATTCCGGGCCACGCCGTGGCGGATGCTCACGCGGCGATCGGCGCCCAGTACGCGCTCAGCTGCGACAGTCGGGCCGACGTCGACGCGCTCGTCGCCCGCGCGATCGAGGCCGGCGGCTCGGCCTTCGAGCCGCGCGACCTCGGCTTCATGTACAGCCGGGCCTTCCACGACCCGGACGGCCACTACTGGGACCCGTTCTGGATGGACCCGGCCGCGGCCGAGCAGGGTCCGCCCGCCGACTGATCGGCTACAGCAGCGCGCTCGTGCGGGGGCCGAGCAGCACCGAGCCCGCCTCGGCGAGGCGGCCGAGCGCGGCGAGCTGCTCGAGCGTGTCGACATCGCGGCGCAGGCCCGAGCGCTCGGGCACGTCGAGCTCGACGTAGCCCGCGTCGCGGTGCTGCTCGGCCGAACCGGGGCCGAACCGCAGCGAGTGCGGCAGCCCCGCCGAGGCGACGACGAGCGTCGTGCCCTCGCCTTCGGCATCGGGCACGAAGGCCCAGTGGTGCTCGCTCGCGGCGACGAGCGCGGCGTCGAGGTCGGCCGGTTGCAGCGCCGGCAGGTCGCCGAGCAGCACGGCCGTGGGGGCCGCAGGGTCGGCGACGGCGAGTCCGGCGCCGATCGCGACGAGCAGCCCGAAGCCGGGGTCGTCGACGACGCGCACGCCCTCGATCGGCTGCGGCAGCGCGCCCACGACGATGAGCTCGCCGACCCGGCGCGCGGCACGGGCCGCCGATACGGTGTCAAGCGCGATCGCCGCGGCGAGGGCCGCGCGCCGGGCATGCGCCTCGGCACCGCCGTCGGCGGCGAGTCGGCTCTTCGCGCTCGCGGCGTCGCGCACAGGGACGACGAGCGAGACGAGCGCAGACACCGGCCCAGCCTAGGTCGTGAGCGCGGCGGCGAGCAGCCGCTCATCGGCGGGCGTGCGGTCGAGCAGCGACACGGGTGCGACGGTCGCCACGACCCGGCGCCACCGCGGTGCGGAGCGCCGCAGGGCCCCCAGCAGCTCGTCGATCTCGGGCGCATCGACGCGACCGCCGGGCTGCGCGTAGGCCCGGTGCTCGAGGGCCGTGCGCACGCGGTCGAGCGCGTCGGCGCGCGCCGGGGCATGCTCGTCACTCGGCCATCGGGCCGCCCACGCGGCGGCGAGCGCGCGCGGCGTGCTCGACTCCTCGGCGGGCAGCCCGAGGTCGCGCGCCGTGTCACGCAGTTCGCGCCAGCGGTCGAGCGGATCCGGCGACCGGCGACGGCGGGCGCGACGGCGGGCCCGCACGGCACCGGGAGCCGCCAGCAGGAGGAGGAGCAGCGCAAGGAGGACCGCGGCGAGCGGACGGGCATCCGCACCGCCCTGCAGGGGCCCCGCGGCGCTCACGCCGTCGACCGAGCCGTCGTTACCGCCGTCGATGAGATCGCTCGGATCCGCACCCTCGACGCCCGGGGTGGGCTCGGGGGACGCCGATTCCCCCGGCTCGGCGGGCCCGGCACTGGGCGCGGCGGTCGGCTCGATCGGCTCGCCCGTCTCGGGGTCGACCGCGGGCTCCTCCCCCGGCGCGGGGACGTCGTCGCTCGCGTACTCGGGCACGGCACCGCGCGAGGGCGTCGGCTCGAACCGCACCCAGCCGATGCCGTCGAAGTGCAGCTCGGGCCAGGCGTGCAGGTCGTCGGTGCTCACCACGAACTCGCTCGGAACATCGGGGTTGCGGCTGCCCGGCAAGAAGCCCACCGCGATGCGCGCGGGAATGCCGAGCGTGCGCGCCATGAGCGTCATAGCCGAGGCATAGTGCACGCAGTACCCGGCGCGCGCTTCGAGGAACACGGCGACGATGTCGGCCCCCGTGCCGTCGTAGCCCAGCTCGACGGGGGCGTCTTCTGAGTAATCGAAGTCGCCGCCCGTGAAGAAGCGCTGCAGCGCAAGCGCCTGATCGTAGGGCGAGGGGCCGGCCGCATCGGCCGCGACCGCCGCCGCCGTGCGCGCCACGATCGGGTCGAGCCCCTCGGGAACAGCGCGGAACCGGTCGAGACCCTCGGCATCGACCCCCGCCTCGCGCAGCTGCAGCGGCGTCGGCTCGGCGATGAGGCTCTCGACGACGTACTCGCCGCCGCGGAACGAGCCCTCGACCGCGCTCACCGTGATGCCCTGCGGGTCGACCACCCACGAGCCCTCGAGCCCGGTCACCTCGAGCGGCGCCGCGGGCAGCGGCACCCAGCGCGAGCGGATGTTCTCGAGCTGGATGCTCGTGGTCGCGGTGCTCGTGGGCACCTGCTCGCCGAGCCAGGTCGGCGGCCCTACGCGGTCGTCGTCGGTCGCGGCGCCGCCGAGCACGGGTTGCACGGTCTGGCCCTCGAAGTCGGCCAGGTGCGAGAGCGTCAGGTACACACCGCCGTCGGCGTCAGACGTGTAGCGCAAAGCGGTGACGGGGCTGTCGCGCCGCAGGTCGTCGCCGAGCTCGAGCACGGGGTTGATGCCGGCCTCGAGCCCGGCCAGGCCCGTTCCGGGCAGCGCCGCACCCGCGATCACGGGCGGCAGCAGCGGCGGCACGAGCAGCGCGGCGACGAGCACCCCCGCCGCCACGGCGAGGGCGCGCCCGGCGGCCGCGGCTCCCCCGCTGGCGGCGGGACGATGCACGGCGAGCGCGAGCAGAAACGCCGCCGCCGTGGCGAGCACCGACAGCATCGGCAGCGCGCCGGGCGCCAGCACGACAGGAACGGCGAGAATCGCCAGCAGGGGCACAGCGATGAACGCGGGGCGGCGCCCGTGCACAAGCACCGCCTCGGTCATGATCGCCAGACCCGTCACGCCGACCGCCATGATGAACCGGATGCCCTCATCGGCGGCGGCCGGGATCGACTGCTCGGCGATCGACAGCTCGCCGGCCGCGATCAGTTCGAGAAACCGGGCGATCGTGCCGGGCAGCGGAACGACGCCGAGCAGCGCCGTGTCGGCGGCGAACTGCACCGTGAGCGCGAGCAGCGCACCGAGCAGCGCTGCCGCGCTCGCCCCGACGACGGGCCACCGGCGCAGGAAGCGGCGGGCCGTCGCCGCCGCCGCGATCGCCGCCGCCACGACGACGAGAACGCTCGGGCCCCATAGGCCTTCGTCGAGGATCGCGCCGAACGCCGTGACGGCCGCGGCTACCGCGAGCAGGGCGATCGCGCTAAGCGCGAGCGACCCACGTCGCTCACCGCGCGACGACCCGAGCACGGTGCCCGTTCGCGACCGCTCAGCCACGATGCACCACCGCGGGCAGCGCCCAGTCGGGCAGCTCGCCGAGCTGCTCGCCCAGCAGGGCGAGCCAGGCCTCGTCGGGCGCGCGCCGGATCGACACGCGCGCGACGGCCCAGCCGGCCCGCTCGAACGAATCCCGCACCGGGTCGGGGTCGAGTAAGCCGTCAGCGCGCACACCGGGAGCCGCCGGACCCGCGAGCAGGGCCACGGCCGGGGCGCGGCCCGAGCGCTGGGCGAGCATCCACCGCACCGTCTGATCGTCGGGTGCGCTCGCGATCACGACGACCGGCGGCGACCCGGGCGCCGGGCGCTCGGGCAGTTCGCCGGCGGGCGCGCCGAGCTCGAGCAGCGCGAGCTCACCGAGCACGTCACCGACGGGGCCGTCGGCGACGGGGGCATCGGCGGTGCGCTCGGTGGGCGTGGCGAGCTCGACGGTGTAGCCGCGCTCGGCCAGGTGCACCGCGGCCGACGCGGCCATGCGCACCGTCCACTCGAAGGTCGCGCTCGACACGGCGCGCGCGGCACGGGCCTGCCGATCGCGCACGAGCTGGGTGTCGCGGTAGCCGATCGACTGCGCGTCGACCACGAGGCGCGCGTGCGGGCCCGCCTGCGGTTCGTCTTGCCGCACCATGAGCTCGCCCTGGCGGGCCGTCACGCGCCAGTGCACGCGGCGCAGGGCGTCGCCGTCGCGGTACTCGCGCGTCACGACGTCGTCGTCAGCGCGCGCGCGCGCGCGCGCGGGGGGGGGCCCGCCCGCGGG
>NZ_JBKBLF010000006.1:0-5417 GCF_046296455.1 Microcella sp. | reverse complement strand
CTCGTCCGTCGCGCTCGCGGGGCTCGCCCGCCCCCGCGGTGCGGGGCCCGGCATCGGTCGAGGGGTCGGGAACGGGGCCGACGGGCAGCGGGGTCACCGTCGGCAACACGAGCTGCGCCACGACGGCGCGCGTGTCGGTCACCCGCAAGGCGAGGGCGAAGGGGTCGCGGTCTTCGATGAGCAGCGGCCCGACGAGCGCGAGCCCTCGTCGCCCGGGCCAGTAGCGGTAGCCGAGGGATGCGGGCCGTGTCGCCGTGACCTCGCGCAGCCGGCCCGGGCCCGCGAATCCGGGCTGCATGGGAACCTGCTCGACCCATTCGGCGGCCCGCGCCCGGCCGCTCACGCTCACCGTCACCTGCACCTGCTCGCCCTCGGTCGCCACGACGGGCTCGAGCTGGCGACCGACGCGCACGCGAGGTCGCGAGCTCGCCACCGCGGCGAGCGCGATGAGCGGGGCCGCGGCGGCGATCGCCGCGATCGGCAGAAGTTCGGGCCGCTCGAGCACGTAGGCGAGCACGCCGAGGCCCACCGCGGCCACGAGGAACGCGATGCCACGAGCGGTGAGCCGGGGCACGGGCAGCGGCCTAGTCTCGGGCGGTCGGCACCGGCACGGGCGTGGCCGCGACGATGCGCTCGACGACCTCGTCGACGCTGCGCACGGTGCTGCCATCGGGATGCTGCGCGCGCGGCACGAGCAGCATGCGGTGCGAGAGCACCGTGGTCGCGAGCGCGTCGATGTCGTCGGGCAGCACGAAGTCGCGGCCGTCGAGTGCGGCGCGCGCGCGGCTGGCGCGCACGAGCTGCAGCGTCGACCGGGGGCTGGCTCCAAGCCGCAGGGCCGAGTCGTCGCGCGTCGCCTGCACGATCGCGACGGCGTACCGCTCGACGGCGGGGCTCACGTAGACCTCGCGCACGGTCGCGATCATGCGGCGCAGCCCCGCGACGTCGACAACGGGCTCGATGAGGTCGAGCGGGCTGCCGTGCTCGCGATCGCGAACCATGAGTGCTTCGCTCTCGGCATCGGGGTAGCCGATCGAGATGCGCGCCATGAAGCGGTCGCGCTGGGCTTCGGGCAGCGCGTAGGTGCCCTCCATCTCGATGGGGTTCTGCGTCGCGACGACGAGGAACGGGCTCTCGAGGCGGTGCGTGCGACCGTCGACCGTGACCTGCTGCTCTTCCATGCACTCGAGCAGCGCCGACTGGGTCTTGGGGCTCGCCCGGTTGATCTCGTCGCCGATCACGATGTGCGCGAACACGGGGCCGGGCGTGAACTCGAAGGTGCCGAGCTGCTGGCGGAACACGCTGACACCCGTGATGTCGGCCGGCAGCAGGTCGGGCGTGAACTGGATGCGGTTGACCGTGCCGGCGATGCACTTCGCGAGCGCGCGCGCGAGCATCGTCTTGCCGACGCCCGGCACGTCTTCGATGAGCAGGTGGCCTTCGGCCAGCAGCACCGTGAGCGCGGCATCCACCGCATCCGGCTTGCCGTCGAGCACGCTGTTCATGGCCCGCCTGATGCCCGCTCCGAGCTCGGCGAACTGTTCGGCGCTCAGCGCCCCGACCTCAGACGTCGTCGTCATGCTCATTCCTCGACTCTGTCACGGTCTTCCGGAGCGTGGGCCGAGAATCCCGCACGGTAGCCCTCGTCCCAGGCCTCTTTGCTGCCCTGCGCGAACATGTCGTCGTCGAGCGGGCGCACAAGGCTGCGCGCTCCGGGCGCGTCGTCGTCGAGCAGCCCCGCGAGCCCGCGCACGGCGGCGACGGGGATGCCGCTCGCCTTGCCCTTGACGAGGTCGGCGGCCGCGGCGATCTCGTCACCCACGGCGGGCGCCGTGACCTCGAGCAGCTTGCCCGCGGCGTCGCGCGACCCGCGCAGGTCATCCAGCAGCCGCACACCACTTGATCCGATCGCCATATCGGTCTGGCCCTCGCGCCACGCGCGACCGGCCGTGTCGGTGATGATCACGCCGACGGGGGCTCCGACGCAGGCTTCGACGGCGGCGCGGATCGCCGCGGCGCTCGCGTCGGGATCGAGCGGCAGCAGCAGCACCGTGCCGTCGGCGGTGTTGCTCGCGTCGACTCCCGCCGCGGCCATCACGAGGCCGAGGCGGTTCTCGACGATGCGCGTGGTGCCGCCGTCGGCGCGCGGCCGCGTCGCGACGACCCGCACCGTCTCATCGGTGATCGCCTGCTCGCGGTCGTCGGCGCGCACGATGCGGTTCTCGGCCTTGCTCACGATCTTGCTCGTCACCGCGAGGATGTCGCCGGGCTCGACCCCCGCGCTACGCGCCGCGTCGGCGATGAGCCGCGGCAGGTGGTCGCCTGTGCCGATCTCGGGCAGGCCCGGGATGCCCCACACGCGCAGCTCGGCGGGCTCAGGCGCGGCGCGCGCGGCGTCGACGTGATGCGGCTCGGCGGGGCGCGATTCGGTCACCCGCTCATTCTCCTCTCCGGGGCGCACCGCTCACGCACTGTGCCGTTCGCGACACATGCCGCGCGCGGCACACTCACCGGGTGAGGCGGGGCAGCACCTCGCGGCCGAAGAGCTCGAGGAACGCATCCTGGTCGCGACCGACATTGTGCAGGTGGATGCGCTCGATGCCGAGATCGAGGTAGCGCTGGATGTTCGCACGGTGCGCATCGACGTCGCTCGAGATGAGCATCCGCTCGTCGAAGTCGTCGGGGCGCACGAGCTTGGCGATCTGCTCGAGGTCGTACGGCGAGCGGATGTCGCTCTTCGCGAACCGCATGCCCGCCTGCGGCCACTCGGTGAGGGCGTTCTGCATTGCCTCGTCATCGGTGGGCGCCCACGACAGGTGCAGGCGCAGGGCGTGCTGCGGAGCGGCGCCGCGGCGGCCCGCCTCGCGGGCGCCCTCGGTGAAGCGCTGCAGGAGCATGCCGAGCTTGTCGTAGGGCACCGAGTCGATGAGCAGCCCGTCGGCGACCTGGCCGGCACGGCGGGCCGTGATCGGGCCGGCGGTCGCGATGAGCAACGGTGGCGGCTGCTCGGGGCTCGTCCAGAGGCGGCTCGACTCCAGCTGGTACCAGCGGCCCTCGTGCTTGACATCGCGCCCGGCCGAGCCGGATGCGAACAGCTTCTTGATGATCGTGACCGCCTCGAACAGCCGGTTGATGCGCTCGGCCGGCTCGGGCCAGTAGCCGCCGACGACGTGCTCGCTGATCGCCTCGCCGCTGCCGAGGGCGAGCCAGTGGCGGCCGGGGTACAGGCTCGCGAGCGTCGCGGATGCCTGCGCGACGAGCGCGGGATTCCAGCGGAAGGTGGGCGCGAGCGCTCCGACCCCGAGCTCGCCCGTCGTCTGCGCGCCGAGAGCGGAGACGACGTTCCAGACGAAGGCCGCCTGACCCTGGCTCGGGGTGAACGGCTGGGCCGCATCGCCCGCGAGCGTGCCGCTGAAGCCGTGGCGTTCGGCGAGCGCCGCGAGCCGCACGGCCTCGCGCGGGTCGAGCTGCTCGAGTGCGGCGGCGTAGCCGATGGCGGGCGCGGTCATGCGGTGGGGGCCACGCTCTTCGTCGATTTGCCGGCGAGATGCGGGCCCGCCATGACGGGCTCGTAGCGTGGCAGCTCGCCCGCGGCGAGGCACGAGGGCAGGCACTCGACGGTGGTCGAATAGTTGGCGTTGTGGAAGAACGGCATGCTCTGGCGGCGCTGGCTGGCGCTCGCGGTCGACCCCGGCGCAGCATCCGGATTCACGACGCGGTGCAGGGTCGAGGTCCAGCGGTCGTTCGTCCAGCGGGCCATGAGGTCGCCGATGTTGATGACGAGCGCACCGTCGGTCGGCGGGATCGGCACCCACGAGTCGGTCGCCGCGTCGTGCACCTCGAGGCCTGCGCGGCCGGCCTCCTGGCGCAGGATCGTGAGGGTTCCATAGTCGGTGTGCGCGCCGGCGCGCAACTGGCCGGGCTCGGGCGCGTGCGTCTGCTCGGGGTAGTTGATGGCACGCAGCGCACTGGGGCTCGCATCGATGTGCGGGGTGAAGAAGTCAGCGGGCAGGTCGAGCCCGAGGGCAAACACGCGCATCAAGCGGTCGGCGAGCGCGCTCATCTCGGCGTAGTAGGCCTGCCAGGTCTGCTGCAGCTCGGGCAGCGCGGCGGGCCACACGTTCGCCGTGAACAACGCGGCCTCGGTCTCGTCGACGGGCGAGAGCGAGGGGCGGATGCCCGGCCCCATGTTGAACGACTCCTTCAGGTCGCCCGGAGTCGCCTCGCCGCGCGAGGCCGCGAGCGACTCGCTGCGCATCGGAAAGTAGCCGTACAGCCCGCCCGCCGGTCGCTCGACCGCGAGCTTGTCGTCGAGCGGCAGGTCGAAGAAGGCGCGCGCCGCGTTCCACGCCGCGTCGGCCACCGCGGGGTCGACCCCGTGGTCGACGACCTGGAAGAAGCCGACCGTGCGCAGCGTCTCGTCGAACTCGCGGCCGACGACCTGCGGGTCGCGGTCGAGGCTGATGGTCGGAACGGCGATCGACGGCGTCATGGCCACACGCTACCGCCTCGGTCAGGCGCCGCACATCGCGCGAGCATCCCGCGCCCAGGAGCCTCGCCTAGCTTCGAAGCACCGACCTGAAAGAGGAGCCATGCCCACGATCACCGCCCTGCTCGAGCGCTTCGACCGGCTCGTCGTCTGGACGATGGACGCGTTCGGAATCAAGTTCGCCCGACTCGCCCTGGGCATCGTGTTCATCTGGTTCGGCGCACTCAAGATGATTGGCGAGCTGAGCCCCGCCTACGACCTCGTGGCGGCCACCATCTACTGGCTGACGCCCGAGATCATCATTCCGCTCATCGGGTTGTGGGAGGTCGCGATCGGCGTCGCATTCCTCTTCCCGCCCCTCACGCGCGCGGCCCTGCTGCTGCTCATCCCGCAGATGCCCGCGACGTTCCTGCCCCTCGTGCTGCTGCCCGAGGTGACGTTCACGGTCATCCCGTGGGGCCTCACGCTCGAGGGTCAGTACATCGTCAAGAACCTCGTGATCATCGCCTGCGCGCTCATCATCGGCGGCACGGCGCTGCGCAAGGATCGCAGCGACCGCGAGGCCCGCACGGGCGCGATCGAGGTGCCCGTCTCGACCGGATGATCGATCAGTCGCGGTGCGTCGCGACCCAGTGATCGGGTCGGTGGATGCCCGGCGGCAGCAGCGTCGACGCGTCGCCGATGGCGGCCGTCACCTGGGGCTGCGTCACGAACAGCGCGGCACTCGCATCGGCACCCGAGAGGTCGGCATCGCGCAGATCCGCCGCGAGCAGGTCGGCACCCGCCAGGTCGGCGCCCCGCAGCGATGCGGCGATCAGCAGAGCGCCGCGAAGGTCAGCACCCCGCAGGTCGGCACCGTCGAGGCGTGCGCCGAGCAGGTCGGCGCGCGGGCCGAGGGTGCGACCGCGCACGCGCGTCGGGGCCGGCA
>NZ_JBKBLF010000005.1:0-118491 GCF_046296455.1 Microcella sp. | reverse complement strand
TTGTGGCCCAGTCGGCCCTCCTCCACACCCGCTGCGCTCGTGCTCGCAGCGACCTGCCGGGCGCGGGCGGCGAGCGCGGGCCGCCCGGTGCGGCACGCTCGGGGGCCGACGAGGCGGCGCGGGATGCTCGCGCGCGGCAGGGGGGAGCACCGGTGATCGACGCCACCGCCGCATGCCCGCCCCCCGGTGCGCACGGCGGTGCGGGCGCGCGCGCCGCCGTGGCCGAGCTGCAGCGGCAGGCCGTGCTCGTCGCCGACCTGCGGCAGCGGCTCGACGACGTCGTGAGCGCGTTGCCGCGGCCCGAGAGCATCGAGCACTGGTGGGGTCCGGCACGCGAGGCGCTGCAGTCGGCGATCGACCTCGAGCGGGCGCGCCTGCGACGCGAGGCCGATCGGCTCGAGGGCGTGCGCATCCAGCTCGAGCACGCCGCCCTGCTCGCCGCGGCCGAGCCGGTCGGGGCGGGGGTGCCATGAGCGGCGGGCTGGTCGTGGGGGTCGGGGCCGCCGTCGCGACCGACGAGCTCGAGCGGCTGGCGGGCGCGCTGCGCACCGCGAGCGCGCACTGCGGCGAGGTGGTGCTGCGCATCCCCCCGCTGCGCACGGGAGAGAGCACGGGGCGCGACGCCGACCTCTGGCAGGTGCAGGGCGCAACGCGCACGGCGGCCGAGCGTCTCGCCGCGCTCGCGCGTGCGTTGCACGAGGCGGCGACCCTCTACGAGACGGCCGAGACCGTGACGGCGCGCGCCGTCGAGGCGGTCGCCGCGCAGGCCGCCGCGGCGGCGGGCCTGCTGCTCTCGCGGCTCGGCGTGCTGCTGCTGCCGGCACTCGTGACCGCGGCCGGGCGCGCCGCCCTGCTGTGGGGGCTCGTGCCCGCCGAGCAGCGCGACGCTCTCGGCACCGCCGTCGGGGCCGGGCCGCTGCCGGCGGTGCTGAGCGAACCCGCTGCGCTCGAGGCCCTGCGGTACGCCCTCTCGCTCGCCGACGATGCCGCGCTCGGTGCCGCGGGCCTACCGCCCGTCGTCGCGAGTGCGATCGGCGAGCCGGGGCTCGGTCTCGTCGGGCTCGATTCGGCGGCGCTCGCCGTCGTGGGGCTCGCCGCGCTCGCCGGCGCGAGCGGGGTCGACCCCGTGCGCATCGACCGCGTCTCTGCCGACCTGCGCCGCGGGGGCGAGTCGCGCCCGGTCGCACCCCCGGCCTCGCTCGCCGATCGCGCCGGGCGCATCCCCGACCCGGCCGCCCCCATCGTCATCGAGCGCTACGTGCTCGCCGATGGCAGCCCGCACGTCGAGGTCTACATCGCGGGCACCGACGTGCACGCCGAGCTCGGCGGCGATCGGCCGTGGGACATGGCGAGCAACGTCGCGCTCCTCGCGGGCGAGCCGGCCTCCTCTGTGCAGGCCGTGCAGGCGGCGCTCGCCGCCGAGGGGGTGACGAGCGCGACGTCGATCGTGTTCACTGGCTACTCGCAGGGCGGCGCGATCGCGACCGTGCTCGCCGAGTCGGGCGACTACCGTACGACCGGCCTCGTGACCGTCGGGGCGCCGAGCGGCGGCCTGCCCGTGCGCGGCGAGTACCCCGCGATCGTCATCGAGCACCGGGAGGATCTCGTGCCCGTGCTCTCGGGCATCCGCCGCGAGTCGACCGCCGTCATCGTGCGCGGCGACGGCCTGCGGGCCGACGAGCAGATCGAGGGGATGCTGCCGGCCCACGACCTCGATCGCTACCGCCGCACGGCGGCCGCGGCGGATGCGCACGACAGCGCGACGCTGCGGGCGGCGATCGATGCGCTGCCTCGGCCGACCAGCGCCGGGGAGCGCACCGCGTGGACGGCGACGCGGGTACCGCGCGCGAACGCGGACTAGGGCCGGTTCAGCCCCGCTTGCGGCCGACGAACGGCCGCAGCAGCACGCCGATGAGCCAGCTCAGCAGGCCGAGCACGACGGCGCCGAGCACGCCCCACCAGAAGCCGTCGACCGTCAGACCGAAGCCGAGCAGGCTCGAGATCCACGCGACGAGCAGCAACAGCAGCCCGTTGACGATGAGGGCGATGAGGCCGAGCGTCAAGATGTAGAGCGGGAACGCCACGATGCGGATCGCATTGCCGATGACCGCGTTGACGATGCCGAAGATCGCGCCGACGAGCAGGTAGGTCAGCACGAGCGCGACCGTGTCGCCCTCGGCGCCGTACGAGACGACCTTCACCCCCTCGACGATGAGCGTCGTCAGCCACAGCGCGATGGTGTTGATGATCAGGCGGATCAGGAAGCGTCCCATGCCTCAACTATGCACACCTCGCGCCCCGCCCGGCAATCGAACGGCGGGCGAACAGCCGTCGCGGCCGACCCGTGGCTGCGCCGACGTAGGCTGATCGCGTGACCGAGCCCCTCGCTGCCCCCGTGCGCCTGCGCCCCGAGATCGTCGCGCTGCCCGCCTACAAGCAGGGCCGCCCGGCCTCGGCCGAGGCCTTCAAGCTCTCGAGCAACGAGAACCCCTTCCCCCCGCATCCGGCCGTGCTCGCGGCCATCCGCGACCTCGATATCAACCGGTATCCGGACGCCACGGCCCTCGTCGTGCGCGAGCGCCTGGCCGCGCGCCACGGCGTGACCCCCGACGAGGTTATCGTGGGGGCCGGATCCGTCGCGCTGCTCGCGCAGCTCATCAGTGCCGCGGCGACCGTCGGCGACGAGGTCGTCTTCGCCTGGCGCAGCTTCGAGGCCTACCCCGGCCTCGTGACCGTCGCGGGCGCCACGAGCGTGCGCGTGCCGCTCACGGCGGATGCCCGGCACGACCTGCCCGCGATGGCCGCGGCCGTGACCGACCGCACGCGGGCCGTCATCGTGTGCACGCCCAACAACCCCACCGGCACCGTCGTGACGGCCGCCGAGTTCGCGGCCTTCATGCAGGCGGTGCCGAGCGATCTGCTCGTCATCCTCGACGAGGCCTACGCCGAGTTCATCGACGACGAGAGCGCGGTCGACGGCGCCGAGCTCGTGCGCCGCTATCCCAACCTCGTCATTCTGCGCACCTTCTCGAAGGCCTACGGCCTCGCGGGCCTGCGGGTGGGCTACGCGATCGGGCCGGTCGCGGTGCTCGACGCCGCGCGCAGCGCGGCGATTCCGCTCGCTGTCACCGAGGCCGCGCAGCGCGCCGTGCTCGCGGCGATGCAGGTCGAGCCCGAGCTGCTCGCGCGCGTGCGCGAGCTCGCCGCGCGCCGCGACGCCGTGCAGGCGGCGCTGCGCGCGCAGGGCTGGCGAGTGCCGGTGTCGCAGGGCAACTTCGTGTGGCTGCCGACCGGGCCGGCCACGGCCGCCGCGGGCGAGGCCCTCGCCGCGGCCGGGATCGTCGCGCGGGTGTTCCCGCCGGAGGGCATCCGTGTCTCGATCGGCGAGGCCGAGTCTGTGGAATCTCTGCTGGCGGTCGCGGGCGAGGTTGTTCGAACCCTCTGACTTCGGCCCCCACCGCCGGGCCTAGAGTGGAACGCATGTCGTACACCCCGGAGACGCTGCAGCTGCTCGCGCCCGACGGAACGCGGGTCGCGAGCGACGCCACCGAGGCCTACCTGCCCTATGTGGATGCTCTCACCGAGCAGCAGTTGCGCGAGTTCTACCGCACCATGAGCGTCATCCGCCGCTTCGACATCGAGGCCGGCAACCTGCAGCGCCAGGGCCAGCTCGCCCTCTGGATCCCGAGCCTCGGGCAAGAGGCGGCGCAGGTCGGATCGGGTTTCGCCGCGAGGGCTCACGACCACATCTTTCCCGCCTACCGCGAGCACGCGGTCGGCCACATCCGCGGCCTCGACGTCGTGCAGATCATCAAGATGCTGCGCGGCCTGACGCACGGCGGCTGGAACCCGGCCGAGACCGGCAACTTTCACCTCTATACGCTCGTCATCGGCTCGCAGACCCTGCACGCCACGGGCTACGCCATGGGCCTGCGCTTCGACGGCCTCGTCGGCACGGGCGACCCCGAGCGCGACACCGCCGTGCTCGTCTACTTCGGCGACGGCGCCACGAGCCAGGGCGACGTCAACGAGGCCTTCGTCTTCGCGCAGAGCTACCAGACCCCGCAGGTGTTCTTCTTGCAGAACAACCACTGGGCCATCTCGGTTCCCGTGCGGGTGCAGTCGCGCACGCCGCTCTTCCACCGGCCGCGCGGCTTCGGCATTCCGAGCGTGCAGATCGACGGCAACGACGTGCTCATGAGCTACGCCGCCACGGCCGCGAGCCTCGACGCCGCCCGCGCGGGCGAGGGCCCGCAGTTCATCGAGGCCCTCACCTACCGCATGGGTGCTCACACGACGAGCGACGACCCGACGAAGTACCGCGATGACGATGAGCTGCACTACTGGCAAGAGAGAGACCCGATCGCCCGTTTCGAGACCTACCTGCGCGGGCTCGGCGAGAGCGAGGCCTTCTTCTCTGAGGTGCACGACGAGGCCGAGCAGTTCGCCTCCGAGGCGCGCGCCCGCACCCTCGCGCTCGAGCCGCCGCCGGTCGAGTCGATGTTCGCGCACGTCTACAGCCAGCCGCATCCGACGATGGATGCGCAGCGCCAGGCCCTCGTCGACTACGAGGCCTCGTTCGAGGGGGGTGCCTGATGCCCACCGAGACCCTCACGATGGCCAAGGCCCTGACGCTCGGCCTCGCCGCGGCGATGCAGGCCGACGAGAAGGTCATCCTCATGGGCGAGGATATCGGCCCGCTCGGCGGCGTCTTCCGGGTGACCGAGGGGCTGCAGCAGCAGTTCGGCGCCCATCGCGTGCTCGACACCCCGCTCGCCGAGTCGGGCATCGTCGGCGCCGCGATCGGCCTCGCGATGCGCGGCTACCGGCCCGTCGTCGAGATCCAGTTCGACGGCTTCATCTTTCCGGCCTTCGACCAGATAACCACGCAGCTCGCCAAGCTCACGGCCCGCCACGAGGGTGCGCTGCAGCTGCCCGTCGTGATCCGCGTTCCGTACGGCGGGCACATCGGCGCCGTCGAGCACCACCAAGAGAGCCCCGAGGCCTACTTCGCCCACACCGCGGGCCTGCGCCTCGTGAGCCCCGCGACGCCGCACGACGCCTACTGGATGATGCAGCAGGCCATCGCGAGCACCGACCCCGTCATGTTCTTCGAGCCGAAGAGCCGCTACTGGCCCAAGGGCGAGGTCGACCTGGAGTCGCCGGGCGCCGAGCTGCACGCCTCGCGCGTCGTGCGCGCGGGCACCGACGTGACGGTCGTGGGCCATGGCGCCATGGTGAGCATGCTGCTCGACGCCGCCGAGGTGGCGGCGGAGGAGGGCACGAGTATCGAGGTCGTCGACCTGCGCTCGCTCTCACCCATCGACTACGGGCCGTTGCTCGACTCGGTGCGCCGCACGGGCCGTCTCGTCGTGGCGCAGGAGGCGCCGGGCTCGGTGAGCATCGGCTCGGAGATCGCCGCGACCGTGACCGAGAAGGCGTTCTACTCGCTCGAGGCCCCCGTGCTGCGCGTCAGCGGTTACGACACGCCGTTCCCCCCTGCCAAGCTCGAGGGCGCGTACCTGCCCGACGTCGACCGTATTCTGCACACCGTCGACCGCGCCCTGGCCTACTGATCGCACTGGAGGAATCGTGAGCATCTCCGAGTTCCCGCTGCCCGACGTCGGCGAGGGCCTGACCGAGGCCGAGATCGTGTCGTGGCGCGTCAAGCCCGGTGACACCGTGACCATCAACCAGGTGCTCGTCGAGATCGAGACGGCCAAGTCGCTCGTCGAGCTGCCTTCGCCCTTCGCCGGCACGGTCGATGCCCTGCTCGTCGAGGAGGGCCAGACGGTCGAGGTCGGCACGCCCATCATCACGGTGCGCGGTGACGGCGGCGCCGACGCCGGCGAGGCGACCGATCCCGGCGTGGCCGATACGGCATCCAGCATCGCGAGCGAGGCCGAGGCTGAGAAGCCCGGCGCCGTACTCGTGGGCTACGGCGCCAAGGGGCACGTTGCCTCGCGCCGCACGCGCGGGCGCACCGCGGCCCCCGCGCCGGCGGCTGCCGCTCCGGCCGCGGCGCCCCGCCTCGCCTCGGTGCCCGCGGCCGATTCGGGCCCCGTCATCGCCAAGCCGCCCATCCGCAAGCTCGCGAAAGACCTCGACGTCGACCTCGCAGCCGTCACGGCCACGGGCCTCGCGGGCGAGATCACGCGCGACGATGTGATCCGGCACGCGCAGCAGGCGAGCGTATTCCGCAACATCCAGACGCCCGCCTGGCCGAACGAGCGGGAAGATCGCATCCCCGTCAAGGGCGTGCGCAAGGCCATCGCCGCCGGCATGGTCAAGAGCGCGTTCAGTGCGCCGCACGTGAGCGTCTTCGTCGACGTCGATGCGACCCGCACGATGGAGTTCGTCAAGCGCCTCAAGGCCAGCCCCGACTTCGCGGGCATCAAGGTCTCGCCGTTGCTCATCATGGCGAAGGCGATGATCTGGGCGGTGCGCCGCAACCCCACCGTCAACTCGACGTGGACGGATGCCGAGATCATCGTGCACCACTTCGTCAACTTCGGTTTTGCGGCCGCGACCCCCCGCGGGCTCGTGGTTCCGAACATCAAGAACGCGCAAGACCTGAGCTTGCGCGAGCTCGCTCAGTCGATCGAGCTCATGACGAACACGGCGCGCGACGGCAAGCTGCAGCCCAGCGACATGGCCGACGGCACGATCACGATCACGAACATCGGCGTCTTCGGCATGGATACTGGCACGCCGATCTTGAACCCCGGTGAAGTCGCGATCGTGGCTCTCGGCACGATCAAGCAAAAGCCCTGGGTCGTCGACGGTGAAGTGCGCCCGCGCTTCGTGACGACGATCGGCGGCTCGTTTGATCACCGCGTCGTCGACGGCGATGTCGCAAGCCGGTTCCTGGCCGATGTCGCGAGCGTCATCGAAGAGCCGGCGCTGTTGCTCGACTAATCGCCGGCGCCCGTCGGCTCGAGAATCACGACCGGGATCTCGCGCTCGGTCTTGCGCTGATACTCGGCGTACCCGCGGTAGGCCGCGACCGCGAGCGGCCACAATCGGGCGCGCTCGTCGGGGTCGGCGGTGCGTGCCCGATACGGCTGTGGATGCTCGCCGACCCTCGCCACCCGCACGAGCGGCTCGGCCACGAGGTTGAGGTACCACGCGGGCTGCAGGTCGTCGCCGCCGCGGCTCGCGATGACGACGAGACGCTCGTCGGGCTGGCCCGCGCGCATCGGTTCACGGTGCGGCACGGTGAGGATCGCGGTGCGGGGCAGCCCCGAGCTGCGTCCGGTCGTGGTCAGCTCGATGACGGGCATGCCCCCGAGCGCGCTGCCGAGCCGCCCGCCCGTGAGGCGCAGCAGCGCGCGGTGCAGCCCCGTCATGGTGAGCATCGCGCGGCGGTTCGACATGCGGGCGACGGTAGTGGAGCATCCTGAACCTCGGCCCCAGCCGATCCTTATTGAGAATCGTTTTGACAATCATTCTCGATAAGACCTAGCATCGTGCCATGACCTCGACCCGCCGCGCTCTCACCGCCCTGCTCGTCGCGACCGCCGCCGGCGCCGCCCTCACGGGGTGCGCCGCCCCGGCCCCCGAGGCGACCGGCCTCTCGGTCGTCGCCTCAACCAACGTCTACGGCGATATCGCCGCCGCGATCGCGGGTGACGCCGCCACCGTGACGAGCATCATCGACTCGCCCACCATCGACCCGCACAGCTACGAGGCCAACGCGCAAGACCAGCTTGCGATCGCGAACGCCGACCTCGTGATCGGCAACGGCGGCGGGTACGACCCCTTCGTCGACGTGCTCGTCGAGGGTTCGGGCACCGAGGCCGTCGTGCTGAGCGCCGTCGTCGTCGCGGGCCTGCTCGAGGAGGGCGAGGACGCACACTCCGATGAGGAAGAGGCGCACTCCGACGACGAGGCCGCTGAGGACGACGGCCACGGCCACGTCGAAGGCACGAACGAGCACGTCTGGTACGACATCCACATGATGGAGGACGTCGCCGCGGCGATCGCGACCGAGCTCGCCGCGCTCGACCCCGACAACGCGACGGTCTTCGAGCAGAACCTCGCCGCGTTCGACGAGCGGCTGGACGAGCTCGAGGCCCTGCTCGAGGATTCCGCGGCGAGCCTCGGCGGCGGTGTCGTGGCCTCGACCGAGCCCGTGCCCGCCTACCTGCTCGCCGAGCTCGGCTTCGACGACGAGACGCCCGAGGAGTTCAGCGAGGCGATCGAAGAGGGCGCCGACGTGCCGCCGCTGGCCCTGCAGCAGGTGCTCGACCTCATCGCCTCGGGCGAGGTGCGCCTGCTTGCCTACAACGAGCAGACCGCGAGCCCCGAGACCGAGCGGGTGCGCGCGGCGGCCGAGGAGGCGGGGATTCCCGTGGTCTCGTTCGTCGAAACCCTGCCCGACGGGGAAGACTACGTGTCGTGGATGCGCACGAACATCGAAGCGGTCGCGGCGGCGCTCGCCGCGTGACGACAGACCCGGCAGCGGGAGGCCCCGCCGCGACGCCGAGCCCCGTGCTCAGCATCCGCGGCGGGGCCCTCCGCGTGCGCGACCGCGAGCTCTGGAGCGGCCTCGATCTCGACGTGCATCCCGGCGAGTTCATCGCCGTGCTCGGCGGCAACGGCACGGGCAAGACGAGCCTGCTGCGCGCGATGCTCGGCGAGCGCCGTCTCGACGAGGGCACCGTGCTCGTGGGCGGCCACGCCGCGCATCGCGGGCACCGTCGCATCGGCTACATCCCGCAGCAGAAGATCGCCGCGCCCGGAACCCCGCTGCGCGGCCGCGACCTCGTCGCGCTCGGCGTCAACGGCACCCGCTGGGGGCCGCCGATCTCGACGCGCGGTGACCGCGAGAAGGTGGATGCCCTGCTCGCCTCGGTCGGCGCCGAGCCCTACGCCGACCGGCCGCTCGGCAGCCTCTCGGGCGGCGAGCAGCAGCGGCTGCGGGTGGCGCAGGCCCTCGCTGACGACCCGACCCTGCTGCTGTGCGACGAACCCCTCATGAGCCTCGACCTGCAGCACCAGCGCGCGGTGAGTGAACTCATCGACGCCCGACGGCGCGAGCACAGCACCGCGGTCGTCTTCGTGACGCACGACATCAACCCCGTGCTGGGCATGGTCGACCGGGTGCTGTATCTCGCGCAGGGCCGGTTCACGGTGGGCACGCCCGACGAGGTGCTGCGCAGCGACGTGCTCACCCGGTTGTACGGCACCCCGGTCGAGGTGTTCCGGTCGCACGGGCGCGTCGTCGTCGTGGGCGTTCCCGAGCTCGAGCACCACCACGAGGTGACGGCATGATCACCGTCGACCCCGGTACCTACGTGCAGCTGCTCGCCCTCGTGCAGAACTCGATCATCGCCGCGGCCGTGCTCGGCGTCGTCGGCGGGCTCATCGGCGTCTTCGTCATGCAGCGCGACATGGCCTTCGCCGTGCACGGCATCAGCGAGCTCTCGTTCGCGGGCGCCGCCGCGGCGCTGCTGCTCGGCCTCAACGTCGTGGCCGGCTCGATCGTCGGCTCGCTCATCGCCGCGGGGCTCATCGGCGTGCTCGGCGCGAAGGCGCGCGACCGCAACTCGATCATCGGCGTGCTCATGCCCTTCGGCCTCGGCCTGGGCATCCTCTTTCTCGCCCTCTACCCCGGCCGCAGCGGCAACAAGTTCGGCCTGCTCACGGGCCAGATCATCAGCGTCGACCTGCCGCAGCTCGGGCTGCTCATCGGCATCAGCGTCGTCGTGCTCGTCGCGCTGCTCATCGTCTGGCGCCCCCTGACCTTCGACAGCCTCGACGCCGAGGTGGCGAGCGCTCGGGGCGTGCCGAGCCGGGCCTTGAGCATCCTGTTCATGACGCTCTTGGGTCTGACCGTCGCGGTATCGGTGCAGGTGATCGGCGCGCTGCTCGTCATGGCGCTGCTCGTGACCCCGGCGGCCGCGGCGCTGCGCGTCTCGAGCTCGCCCGTCATGGTGCCCGTGCTCAGCATGGTCTTCGGGCTCGTCTCGGCCGTCGGCGGCATTCTGCTGGCCATCGGCGGCTCGCTGCCCATCAGCCCCTACATCACGACCATCTCGTTCGCGATCTACGTGGTGTGCCGCATCATCGGCGCGCGCGCGGGCGCGCGGGCCGGAGCGCTGCGATGAAGCGCAACACGTGGCAGCGCGAGGCCGTTCGCACGGCTCTCGCCGAGCGCGAGGGCTTCGTGAGCGCGCAGGCCCTGCACGGGGCATTGAAGGATGCGGGCTCGAGCATTGCGCTCGCCACGGTCTACCGGGCCCTCGCCGACCTGGCCGACGAGGGTGAGGCCGACTCGCTGCAGCAGGAGGGCGAGGCGCTCTACCGCGCCTGCACGCCCGGCAGCCACCACCACCACCTCATCTGCCGCAACTGCGGGCTCACGGTCGAGATCGAGGCCCGCGCGGTCGAGGAGTGGGCCCGTCAGATCGCGGGCGAGCACGGGTTCACGCGGGCCGAGCACGTCGTCGACGTCTTCGGGCTGTGCGAGGCCTGCTCGAGATTGCAGGCCGACCCCCTTTCGTCGTAGGCTAGGGGTTTGTGTCGGGCGGCCATCCGCCCGTCTTGTACGCGCTCTCGTCTCGCCAGCGTCATTCGGCGGGAAGCACGGGTGTCTGCGTGCCGACAAGTGACCTTGGGTACGGCGCTCGCCGTACGGTAGCCACATATTGGAGGAACCATGGCAGCCGTCTGCCAGGTGACCGGAGCCGTTCCCGGCTTTGGCCACAACATCTCGCACTCGCACCGGCGCACCAAGCGCCGTTTCGACCCGAACATCCAGAAGAAGACGTACTTCGTGCCGTCGCTTCGCCGTAACGTCACGCTGACGCTCTCGGCCAAGGGCATCAAGACGATCGATGCCCGTGGCATCGAAGCCGTCGTGAAAGACCTGCTCGCTCGTGGGGAGAAGATCTAGTGGCCAAGCAGCAGGACGTCCGTCCGATCATCAAGCTCAAGTCGACCGCCGGTACCGGGTACACCTACGTGACCCGCAAGAACCGTCGCAACGACCCCGACCGCCTCGTGCTGAAGAAGTACGACCCGGTCGTCCGCAAGCACGTCGAATTCCGCGAGGAGCGCTAAGTCATGGCCAAGAAGAGCAAGATCGCGCGCAACGAGCAGCGCAAGGTCGTCGTCGAGCGGTACGCCGCGAAGCGACTCGAGCTGAAGAAGGCGCTCGTCGACCCGAACGGCACCGACGAGTCGCGCGAGGCCGCGCGCAAGGGCCTGCAGAAGCTGCCCCGCAACGCCTCGCCCGTGCGCGTTCGTTCGCGCGACGCCGTCGACGGCCGCCCGCGCGGTGTGCTGACGAAGTTCGGCATCTCGCGTGTGCGGTTCCGCGACATGGCGCACCGCGGCGAGCTGCCCGGCATCACCAAGTCGAGCTGGTAGCACCCGCTCGCACCACGCACTGCCTCGAGGAGGGGGCGCCCGGATCGGGCGCCCCCTCCTCCTGTGTGCGCCGACCATCACGGGTTGCCGCGCCTCGCGCGCAAATGCCCGGAAACTCGCGGGAGTGCTGGTACCGTCGAGGCGGTTCGCGGTCAGATCACGACCGAGAGCCATCTCCACCAAACTGTTGAGGTCCGAGGAGGACACCATGAACCGTTCCGAGCTTGTCGCGGCCATCGCCGCTGAGTCGGGCCTGAGCCAGGCTGATGTGAACCGCGCGATCGACGGCCTCTTCTCGGTCGTCTCCGGCGCCGTCAAGGGCGGCACCAAGGTCGCCATCCCCGGCTGGATCGCCTTCGAGCGCACCCACCGCGACGCCCGCACGGGTCGCAACCCCCAGACCGGCGAGGCCATCCAGATCGCCGCGTCGTACGGCGTGAAGGTCAGCGCCGGCAGCAAGCTGAAGGCCGCCGCCAAGTAGGCAGCAGCTCCACGAACGCCCGCGCTCGCGCGCGGTGAGGGCGGTTCCCCGATGACGGGGGCCGCCCTCCGTGCGTTCGCGGGGGTGCTCGTTCAGCGTCGCCACTCAGCACGGTCGCCTAGCCTGGAGGGGTGACGATCACCGCCCCCGCGCCTCCCCGCGCCGCCCTCCTCCCGTGGGGGCTCGTGGGCGGTGTCGCGCTCGGCGCCGGTGCGCTCATCGCGCTGCTCGTGGGCCTCGTCGTGGGTGGCGGGGCCGAGGCGCCTCTGCTCGCGGATCCGGGAGCCGTCGTGCGCTACGGCCTGCCCGTCGCCAAGCTCGCGGCCACCCTCGGCGCCGCCGGCGCGATCGGCGGGCTGCTGCTGGCCGTGCTGGCCCTCGCCCCCGAGCGCGCCGAGCACGGGCGCGCGCTCGACGTGGCCGCCGCTTCCGCTGCCCTCTGGACGGTCGCGTCGGCGGCCTCCGGGTTCTTGACCTTCCTCGCCATCTACGCCCAGCCGGTGACGCTTGATCCGCAGTTCGGCGCGTTGCTTTCGAACTTCTTGAGTACGCGCGAACTGGGGCAGGCCTGGCTCGCCACGACGCTCATGGCCGCCGTCGTCACCGTGCTGTGCTTCGCCGTGCGCAGCCCCGCCGTACTCGTCGCCGTGCTCGTCGTCGCGGTCGCGGCGCTCTGGCCCGTGGCCCAGACCGGGCACGCGGGCGGCACGGCCGACCACGACGCCGCCGTCACGGCCGTCTACCTGCACAGCGTGTTCGCCGCGATGTGGGTCGGCGGGCTGCTCACGATCGTGCTCGCCCGTCGCGCCCTCGCCGACCGCCTGCCCGTCGTGCTCGCGCGCTACTCGACGATCGCGCTCGTCGCGTTCATCGTCGTCGCGAGCTCGGGACTCGTGAGCGCCCAGCTGCGCATGGGGGGGCTCGATGCCCTTGCGACGCCCTACGGCGCCCTCGTCGCGGCGAAGGTCGCGGCGCTCATCGGGCTCGGGGCCTTCGGTGCGGCCTATCGGCGGCGCCTCATCGGGCGCCTCGAGCGCGAGCAGCGGCCGCGCTCGACCTTTTGGGTCATCGTGAGCGCCGAGCTCGCCCTCATGGGTGCGGCGTCGGGCCTTGCGACCGCGCTCGCCCGCACGGCGACGCCCGTGCCCCAGGTGCCCGTCGACGAGCTCGCCGACCCGAGCCCCGCCGAGATCCTCACGGGCTCGCCGTTGCCGCCCGCCTTCGAGGCGTGGCGCCTCGCGACCGAGTGGGATCTCAACCTGCTGTGGGCGCTGCTCGCCGGCTTCGGCGCCTTCTTCTACCTCGCCGGGGTCGTTCGCCTGCACCGCCGCGGCGACGCGTGGCCGGTGCACCGCACGATCCTGTGGACGCTCGGCATGATCACGCTCGTCGTCGTGACGAGCAGCGGGCTCGCGGTGTACGAAAAGTTCCTGTTCAGCGTCCACATGCTCGGCCACATGGTGCTCAGCATGGGCATTCCCGTGATGCTCGTGCTCGGGGCGCCCGTGACGCTCGCGGCACGGGCCATCCACGCCCGCAAAGACGGATCGAGCGGCCCGCGCGAATGGATTCTCGCGATCGTGCACTCGCGCTTCGCCGGCATCGTGGGGCACCCGCTCGTCGCCTCGGTCGTGTTCGCGGTCTCGCTGCTCGTGTTCTACTACTCGCCGCTGTTCTCGTGGGCCGTGAGCGACCACCTCGGCCACCAGTGGATGGTGCTGCACTTCCTGCTCAGCGGCTACCTCTTCGTGAACGCCCTCATCGGCGTCGACCCCGCGCCGTATCGGCCGCCCTACCCGATCCGACTCATCATCTTGCTCGCCACGATGGCGTTCCACGCCTTCTTCGGGCTCTCGCTCATCACCGGCACCGGCCTGCTGCTGCCCGAGTGGTTCGGGGCGATGGGGCGCGAGTGGGGCCAGCCGCCGCTCGCCGACCAGCAGACCGGCGGTGGCATCGCCTGGAGCGTCGGCGAGATTCCCACCCTCGTGCTCGCGATGCTCGTGGTGTGGAGCTGGAGCCGCGCCGACAAGCGCGAGAGCACGCGCCTCGACCGCAAGGCCGACCGCGACGGCGATGCCGAGCTCGAGGCCTGGAACGCGATGCTCGCCGACCGCGCGCGGGCGACGCAGCGGCACGCCCAACGGGCGACGACCGGCGCCTCGCGCGGCGATCAGTCGGGCGGGTAGACCGTCAGCACCGGGCCGTCGGGGCCGAGCACGACCTCGCCGCTCACGATGAACTCGACCTCGTCGTCGCGCTCGCTCGTGCGACCGTCGAAGAGCCGTTGCACCGTGACCGTGATCGCGGCGGTGCCGGTTCCGCGCCACCGCCAGACACCGGGCCGCTCGCTCGTGCCGAGGGTGAGCGCCGGCGAATCGATGACGCGCCAGCTCGGCCGGCCGATCACGCGATCGTCGATCTCGATGCCGAACGGGCAGCCCGACGGCTGCAGCACCTGCTGCTCGGCGCACGTGCTCATGAGCGCCTCGACCTGCTCGGTGACCGCGCGCTCGAACCGCTCGGTCGCCTCGACCACGAGCACGGCGGGCGGGGCGTCGACAACCGCGCGCAGGCTCGACGGCGCGGCCCGCAGCAGCGGCTCGTCGAGGCGCACCGTCACGCGCGCGGGCACGAAGGCACTCACGAGCACGGGTTCTGCTGACGACTCGGCCTGCACGCGGCGATCGCCGACGACGAGCACGTCGTGCTGATCGGCTGCGACCGAGAGCGCGACCACGGGGGGCTGCGCGAACACCCAGGCCGGAACGAGCCCGAGGGTCGGCGGCGCGGCCACGAGCATGAAGGGCACGCGCACGGCATCCGTGTCATCGCCGTACTCGGCGACGACGGTGACGGTGCCGTCGGGCCCGGGGGTGCTGCTGACGATGCGGTGGATGCTCGGCGCACCCTCATCGCCGAGCGGCATGGCGGTCGGCGGCTCGAGGCCGGCGAGCCGCGCGGCCCCGACGAGGTCGTCGGTCGCGAGCGCGTCGAGGTAGCGCTGCACGTGCGCGGCGGGGGTGGCGGTCGCCACGACGGCACCGAACGCGAGGGCACCGAGACCGAGGATGGCGGCCGCGGCTCCTCCCCAGACGAGCACTGCCCGAGACATGCGACCAGCCTAGGCGCGCGCCCCGTGCGTGCGGCGGCGGCGCGTGCGACCCTTGCCGCGCGCCGCGGTTACAGTGGAACGCCGCCCTTCGGTGGCGGCCAGCGGTCGGCGGCACGGAGGGCGGGGCAGATGGCGCAGACCACGGGCACCGCGCTCAGCCCCGAGCAGTTGGCGGTGCTCGAGCTCATCGCGTCGACGCGCGAGCACGTCTTCGTCACGGGGCGCGCGGGCACCGGCAAGTCGACCCTGCTCGACGCCTTCGTGGCCTCGACCGATCGCACGGTCGTCGTGTGCGCGCCCACGGGTGTCGCCGCCCTCAACGTGGGTGGGCAGACCATCCACTCGCTCTTCCGCCTGCCGATCGGGCTCATCGCCGACCACGACTTCGACGACCCGCCCGAGCTGCGCCGGCTGCTGGCCTCGGTCGACACCGTCGTCATCGACGAGGTGTCGATGGTCAGCGCCGACCTCATGGACGCGATCGACCGCCGCCTGCGCCAGGCGCGGGCTCGCCGGCACGAGCCCTTCGGCGGGGTGCAGGTCGTGCTGTTCGGCGACCCGTACCAGCTCGCCCCCGTGCCGGGCCGCGACGAGGGTGAGCGCGCCTACTACGCAGACCACTACCGCTCGATGTGGTTCTTCGACGCGCGCGTGTGGGCTGAGGCCGAACTGCGCATCGTCGAGCTGCAGACGATCCACCGCCAGCAGGACGCCGACTTCCGGGCCATGCTCACGGCGGTGCGCCACGGCACCGTGACCCCCGAGATCGGGCGCGCCCTCAATGAGGCCGGCGCGCGCCCGGCGCCCGACGACGGCGTGCTGACCCTCGCGACGACGAACGCGACGGTGACGCGCATCAACATGGATGCCCTGCGCCGCCTGCCCGGAGACCCCAAGACCGCCCGCGCCGACGTCGTCGGCGAGTTCGGACCGAAGGGCGGCTACCCCGCCGACGAAGAGCTGCAGCTCAAGGTCGGAGCGCAGGTGATGTTCTTACGCAACGACACGGGAGGAGACGGCCACCCCCGCTGGGTCAACGGCACCCTCGGCACCGTCGAGCGCATCGGCCGCACCGTGTTCATCGAGGTCGACGGCGAGAGCCACGAAGTCGTGCCGGCCACGTGGGAGAAGTACCGGTACACCTACTCGGCGGCCACGAAGCGCGTCTCGAAAGACGTCGTGGCCGAGTTCACCCAGTTCCCCCTGCGGTTGGCCTGGGCGGTCACGATCCACAAGTCGCAGGGCTCCACCTACGACCACGCGATCGTCGATCTGGGCCCGCGCGCCTTCGCGCCGGGGCAGACCTACGTGGCCCTCAGCCGCATCCGCTCGCTCGACGGCCTGCATCTTGCGCGCCCGCTGCGCCCGAGCGACATCATCGTCGACGACGACGTGCGCCGGTTCATGGCCGATGCCGAGCCGGGCATCGGGCGCGCGATCGCGCCGAGCGCGTAGCGCCCGAGGCCGCTACTCGTCGTAGCCGACGTGCCCCGAGTGGTCGCCGAACACGATCGTCGGAGCCGCGTCTTGCGGCGCGTCGAACGGGCTCGGCAGGGTCGCGGCGACCGAGGGCGTCACGACGAGCGCGGTCAGCAGACCGGCGGTCGCCAGAACGATGCCGGCCCGGAGCGGGCGCACGCGGGCCCCCACCCGCGTGCGCCGAGCATCCGCCCCCGCGAATGCAGCACCGGTCAGTCCCAGCAGCGACGCTCCCGCCAGCGGCGCGGTCGCGAGCGAGCTCGCGAGGGCCGGCGAATCGGCGGTGACGGCGACCAGCAGCAACGTCGCCCAGAGCAGCACGGGCGTCGCAAGAATCAGTGCGACCGTGCGGGCGGCGGGGAGCCACCGAGCTGAGATCGCGGCCCCCACCGCGATCACGAGCTCGGCGGCTCCCGCCAGCGCGAGTGCAGTGCCGACGCCCCCGTCGGCAGCCGTGAGAGCCGCGGCACCATGGATGACCGCGGCCCCCGCCGCCGTCACCGCCACGAACCCTCGAGCCATTGCTGTTCCTCGCTTCTTCCCCTTGCCTGTACCTGGTGTTCGGCACCCTCGCGAAACCGGTTTGGTCGTCATCGCCACTGCCCTGGCCCGCGCCGTGGCCCGCGTCGTCGAGCGGGTCGTAGGCTGACGGCATGACGGCCCGGCGCTCGTGGCACCTCGATCCCGGCGGCGTGCTCGTGGGTCTCGTGCTCGTGGCGCTCTCGCTCACGCCGTCGCTGCTGCCGCGGCCGGCGCTGCTGCAGGGCGTGCTCAGCGGCACCGCGTTCGCGCTCGGCTACGCGCTCGGCGCCCTCGTGTGGTGGGTGGTGCGGTCGCGCGTCGTGCGCTCGCCCTCGCCCTGCGCCCGACGTGTCTTCTGGGTCGGGATGCTCGTGCTCACGCTCGCCGTCATCGTGATCGTCGGGCTCGCGGCGGTGGGCTGGCAGAACGAGGTGCGCGCTCTCGTCGAGGTCGCACCCATCGATGCGGTGGCGGTCGGCGCCTTCTTGGTCGGTGCGCTCGTCACGGCCGCGCTGCTCGTGGCGATCGGGCGCGGCGTCGCGCGCATGACCCGGCACCTCGTGCGGCTCGTCGGCCCCGCCGTCGGGGGGCTCGGCGCTGCAGCGGTGGTTGCGGCGGGCATCCTGCTGCTCGGGATCGTGGTCGTGGCGGCGATCGACACGGTCTACGCGTCGCGCAACGGCCAGCCCGACGCGGCGCTCGCCGAACCGGGCAGCGCGACGCGGTCGGCGGGGCCGCAGTCGGCGGTCGACTGGCAGGGTCTGGGTCGGCACGGCGGCGCGTTCATCGCCGGGGGTGCGAGCGCGGCCGAGATCTCGGCCCTCACGGGCGTCGACGCGATCGAGCCCATTCGCGTGTACGTGGGGCTCGAGAACGCGAGCACTGTCGACGAGCGCGTAGCCGTCGCCGTCGACGAGCTTCGGCGCACGGGCGCTTTCGAGCGCGACTTGCTCGTGGTCGCGACGACCACGGGCTCGGGGTGGCTCGAAGACCAGGCGGTCGACGCCGTCGAGTACCTGCACGCGGGCGACACCGCGATCGTCGCGGTGCAGTACGCCTACACCCCCAGCTGGGTGTCGTTCCTGTTCGACCCCGACGCGCCCGTCGCCGCGGCGCGCGCGACCTTCGAGGCCGTGCACGCCGAGTGGTCGCGGCTGCCGGCCGACGACCGCCCGCGTCTCGTGACGTACGGGCTCAGCCTCGGGGCGCATGGTGCTCAGGAGGTCTTCGCCGATCTCGACGAGCTGCGCGAGCGCACCGACGGCGCGCTCTTCGTCGGCAGCCCGCCGAGTGCCGACCTCTGGCGCGAGCTGCAGTCGGCGCGCGATGCCGGATCGCCCGCCTGGCAGCCGGTGCTCGATGGCGGCGAGCGCGTGCGCTGGATCTCGCGCCCGGGCGACCTCAAGCGCCTCACCGGCCCCTGGGAGGAACCGCGCGTGCTCTACCTGCAGCACGCGACCGACCCCATCACGTGGCTCACCGCCGATCTGCTGTGGTCAGAGCCCGAGTGGCTGCGCGACGATCAGCGCGGGCCCGACGTGAGCCCCTCGATGCTCTGGATCCCCGTCGTCACGGGCCTGCAGGTCACGATCGACATGCTCATGGGGCAGAGCGTGCCCGCTCGGCACGGCCACAACTTCGGTGATGTCGTCGTCGACGGCTGGCGTGCCGTGACGGGGGATGCGGGCCTCACGCCCGCCGCCCTCGACCGCCTGCGCGCCGAGATCGAGAGCTACGCCCTCACCGACGAAGACTGAGCGCGCTGCGCCGCAGGAGTGGCAGTTCGATCAACGAGAGCCGAGTCGCGGAGCGCGGCGACCGCGCTCGTCGCGCGGAAGCGCCGCGACGCCGCAGGAGCGGCGGCGTCGCCATCAACACCGAGGGGATGACGGGAATCGAACCCCGCAGACGCGTCAGCGTCTGCGCGTCGAGCATCGTGCCCGGAAACTTTCGGTGGGCCGAGGGGATGACGGGAATCGAACCCGCGCTATCAGCTTGGGAAGCTGAAGTTCTGCCATTGAACTACATCCCCGCGCGCTGGAGCTTGGATCAATGGCCATTTCTGGCCATTGCCGCGACGCCAGCGCCGACGCCCGTCTCGGGCGTCGGTTTCGCGCACCCTCAGTGTAGCGAACCCCGCCCCCTCGCTAGGCTGACCGCATGCTGCTGAGCGACCGCGACATCCGGGCCGAACTGACGTCGGGCCGCATCGGACTCGACCCGCTCGACCTGGGCATGGTGCAGCCCTCGAGCGTCGATGTGCGACTCGATGGGTTCTTCCGGCTGTTCGACAACCACAAGTACCCCTTCATCGATCCGGCCGAGGAGCAGCCCGAGCTGACCCGTCTGGTCGAGGCGAAGCCCGATGAGCCGTTCATCCTGCACCCCGGCGAGTTCGTGCTCGGGGCCACGTACGAGCAGGTGTCGCTGCCCGACGACGTGGCGGCGCGGCTCGAGGGCAAGAGCTCGCTTGGCCGGCTCGGCCTGCTCACGCACTCGACGGCGGGGTTCATCGACCCGGGCTTCACCGGTCACGTCACGCTCGAGCTCAGCAATGTGGCGACGCTGCCCATCAAGCTCTGGCCGGGCATGAAGATCGGCCAGTTGTGCTTCTTCCGGCTGTCGTCGCCCGCTGAGAACCCCTACGGCACGGGGCAGTACCTCAACCGCTATCAGGGCCAGCGTGGCCCGACGGCCTCGCGGTCGTGGCAGAACTTTCACCGCACCGCGATCGCGCCCGCGGGCGAGTAGTCCGACCGGCGAACAGCGCGGTCGCTCAGGTGCCGGCGAGGGCCGCGACGCGGTCGATCAAGTCGCGCGAGCTGAACGGCTTGACGATGTAGTCGTCGGCGCCGGCGGCGTAGGCGCGGTCGATGTCGTGCTGCTGCGACTTGGCGGTGAGCATGAGCACTTTCACCCGGCGCTCGGCGTCGGTCGAGCGCAAGCGCTCGAGCACGGCGAGCCCGTCGAGCTTGGGCATCATCCAGTCGAGGATGATCACGGCGGGTTCGCGCTGCGCGACGGCGTCGAGCGCCTGCTCGCCGTCGGTCACGCTCTCGACCTCGTGGCCGGCACCGCGCATGCGATTCTCGAGGAGCAGTAGCACGTCGGGTTCATCCTCGACGATCAGCACGTGCGCCATGCGATTCCCTCCCCGGCATCTGGTGCGTAGTCTCTCACGAAAGAACCGACGCGGGGCAGACGTTCAGGAGGGCTTTCCGCATGGGTCACGAAGGCTTCGCTTCGGCGCTCTGGCGCGCTCAGGCCGGGGTGCGCCGTCCCGGTGTGGTGGCCCTCGTGCTCATCGCCGGCGTCGTGAGCTACCTCTCGGTGACGTTCAGTCCCGATAACGCGACGATCGCCGCGTGGTGGCCCGCGGCGGGCCTCAGCGTCATCGCGCTGCTCGCCTCGCGCGGCACGCGCGTCGCGGCGGCGACCGGCATCGCGGCGATCACGGCCGCGGGCAACGTGCTCGGCGGCCGCGAGCTGCTCGTCGCCGCCCTCTTCGGCATCGCGAACGCGACCGAGGCCTGGATCGTCGCCCGCGTCATCTCGGGCGGAGCGCCCGAGTCGCGCCTCGACACGCCCCGAGACGTCGGCCGCCTCATCATCGCCTCACTGCTGGGCTCCCTCGCGATCGGCGTGCTCGCGGGGGCCACGGCGGCGCTGCTGCGCGGGCAGGACTTTGTGCCGACGGCGTTCTCGCTCGTCTCCTCGCACTTCTCGGCCCTGCTCATCGTCGTCCCGCTCGGGCTCGTCAGTCGCCGGCTCGGGCGTCTCGCGAGCACCGCAGAAGCGGTCGTTCAGGCGGCCGTGCTCGCCGCATCCATCGCCATCGTCTTCTGGCCGGGCAATACCCTGCCGATCGCCTTCCTGCCGTTCATCGCGCTGCTGTGGGCGGCCTTCCGGCTCTCGACCCTGCTGCTGTCGGTCGAGCTCATCGGCGTCGCCGTCGCGGTCACGGTGCTCACGTCGATCGGGGGCGGCCCGTTCGCGATCTACACCGACGACGGCACGCGCACGACCGTCGAGCTCATCCAGCTGTTCTTCATCGTCAACGCCACGGCCGCGCTCTTCGTCTCGGCCGCGCGCAACGAGTGGGCGAACGTGGTCACGCAGCTCGAAGCGCGACAGTCGCTGCTGCGCAGCAGCATCGTCAGCGCCGACACCGGCATCTTCATCGGCGAGCGGCTTGACTCGGGGCGGCTGCGCATTGTGGGCGTCAATGCCGTCGCGCTCGAGGCGCTGGGCTGGGACGACCTTCCGGTCGACTGGGAGAACCGCCTGCTGTCGTCGCGCGCCGATCAGCCCCTGCTCGGCTTCTCGGCGATCGACGAGCTGGTGCGGGGTGAGCGCTCGGGGCGCGTCGAGCTCGTGCGGGGCCCGCGCCGCTACGACGTCGACGTCGCGACGCATTCGCAGGCGGGCGGCCGCCCGATCGTGACGATTATCTTCACGGATGTCACCGCGCGCGATCGCCGCGAGCGGGCCGCGCTCGAGACCGCCGACGAGCTGCGCGAGCTCAACCAGCAGAAAGACGACTTCATCGCCTCGGTCAGCCACGAGCTGCGTACGCCCGTGACGAGCATCCTCGGCTTCGCCGAGCAGCTCGCCGAGGCCGAGCTCGAGGGCGAGAACCGGATCGCCGGCCGCATCATCCACCGCAACGCGCGGAGGCTCGCCGACGTCATCGAAGACGTGCTCGAACTCAGCAGCCTCTCGACCGTCGAGGCGAGCATGCGGCCCCCCGTCGAGGTGGATGCTGGGCGGTTGCTCACCGAATGCGTCGAAGACGCGACGGGCCTCGTCTCACCCGAGCGGGGCGTGCGCGTCGAGGTGAGCGTGCCCGACCATCCCGTGACGATCGTCGGTGTCGAGCAAGACCTCGCGCGCGTCTGCGCCAACCTGCTCTCGAACGCCATCAAGTTCAGCCCGCCCGGCGGCACGGTCTCGGTCGAGCTGCTCGACGACGGCGAGTGGCTCGAGCTGAGCATTGCCGACGAGGGCCCCGGAATTCCGCTCGCCGAGCAGGAGGCGGTGTGGGAGCGCTTCTACCGCGTGCACTCCGAGCGGCACAGCGATGTTCCGGGCACGGGGCTGGGCCTGCCGATCGTGCGCGCCCTCGTGCGGCAGCGGCTCGGCGGCGACGTGCACCTGCTCTCGGACGGCGAGCACGGCACGACCGCGACCGTGCGGGTGCCGCGCCGGTTCGATCGCGCGGCGCGCGACGCGAGTGATGCGGCTCAGACCGAGGGCGCGTAGTCGCCCGGCCAGGCGGCCAGCTGCCAGCCGAGCCAGGGGCTGAAGGCGAACGGCGCGGCGGCCACGGCGGCGCGCAGCTCGGCGGGATCGAGCCAGGCCCATTCGGCCACCTCGTCGGCGGCCGGGGCGAGCTCGCCCTCGGCGAGCGCCGTATACACGGGGCAGATCTCGTTCTCGACGATGCCCGAGGCGTCGACCGCGCGGTAGCGAAAGTCGGGCAGAGCGATGCGCACATCGGTCAGGCGTAGTCCGAGCTCGCGTTCGGCGCGGCGCGCGATCGCCTGCGCGGTGTCTTCGCCCGGCGCGGGATGCCCGCAGAACGCGTTCGTCCAGACACCCGGCCACGTGCGCTTGTCGAGGGCTCGGCGCGTGACGAGCACGCGCCCGTGCTCGTCGAAGACGTGGCACGAGAAGGCGAGGTGCAGCGGGGTGTCGGTCGTGTGCACGGTGGCCTTCGGCGCGGTGCCGACGACGGAGCCGTCGTCGGCGAGGAGCACGACGGTTTCAGGGATTTCGCTCATGGGCCGGGGTAGTCTGCTCGGGTGAAGAGGAACGACCAGCAGGCGATCGCGGAGTCGCGAGCGGCTATGGTCGACGCTGTGCTGGAGCGCTTCTTCAGCCTATCCAAGAAGCGTGCGGTACCCCTGGGTAGCCACTACGAGCACCTCTGGGGCCTGCTCGAGCGCAACACGCAGGGCGGCAAGCGTTTTCGGCCGCGCATGGTCATGGCCGCCTACGCGGGCCTGGGCGGTTCTGACATGGATGCCGCGGCCTACGTGGGCGCGAGCTTCGAGCTGCTGCACACCGCCCTCATCGTGCACGACGACGTGATCGATCGCGATTTCGTGCGCCGCGGCATCCCGAACATCTCGGGCGCGTACCGCGACCACGCGGTGGATCGCGGGGTGAGCGTCGAGATCGCCGAGCACCGCGGGGTCTCGGCCGCGGTCATTGCGGGCGACCTGGCGCTCTTCAACGCCTACCGGCTCATCGACAAGAGCGGCGTGGGCTCGCCGCTGCGCGAGCGCCTGCTCGATGTGCTCGACGAGGCGATGTTCGCGAGCGCCGCGGGCGAGCTCATCGACGTGGACTTCTCGATCGACCCCGACATGCCGCTCGTCGACGACATCCTCACCATGGAGCGCCTCAAGACGGCCGTCTACTCGTTCGAGACGCCGCTGCAGGCGGGCGCGATCCTCGCCGGGGCGAGCGAGCAGACCGTCGAGACCCTCGGCGACTTCGGGCGCGACATCGGCATCGCCTACCAGATCGTCGATGACGTGCTCGGCGTCTTCGGCGAGGAGGAGGCGACGGGCAAGACGACGATCGGCGACTTGCGCGAGGGCAAGCGCACGGTCATGATCGCCTTCGCCTGCTCGACGCCCGCGTGGGCGCGCCTGTGCGACCTCATCGGCAAGGCCGATCTCAGCCTCGACGAGGCGGACGAGGCCCGCCTGCTGCTTATCGAGTGCGGTGCGCGAGCTTTCGCCGAAGACCTCGCGCGCGGCTACGCCAACCGCGCGCTCGCCCGCCTGGCCGAGCCCCACATCCCCTCCGCCCTGCGCGACGAGCTGCATCCCGTCGCCGAGACCGTGCTGAAACGGGTGCGATGAACCGCTTGAGCCTCTACGACCAGGTCGCCGACGAGACGGCGGGGGTCGTCATCCGGCGGTACTCCACATCGTTCGGCCTCGCGTCGCGCCTGCTCGACGCGCGCGTGCGCCAGCACGTCGAGAACATCTACGCGCTCGTGCGCGTGGCCGACGAGATCGTCGACGGCGGCGTGGCCGAGGCGGGTCTCGACGCCGTGCACGCCGCGCGGTACCTCAACGAGTTCGAGGCCGAGACGAACGCGGCCATGCAGTCGGGCTACTCGACGAACCTCGTCGTGCACGCCTTCGCCCGCACGGCGCGCGAGGGGGGCTTCGGTGAAGAGCTCACCGAGCCGTTCTTCCACTCGATGCGCATGGACCTCACCGACACCGAGCACGACCCCGAGAGCTTCGACCGGTACGTCTACGGTTCGGCCGAGGTCGTCGGTCTCATGTGCCTGCGAGCGTTCGTTCAGGGTCTGGACATGAGCGCCGAGCAGAATGACCGCATGGTCGCCGGAGCGCGCGCCCTCGGAGCGGCCTTCCAGAAGGTCAACTTCTTGCGCGATCTCTCGGCCGACTTCGAGACGCTCGGTCGCAGCTACTTTCCGGGCGTGCGCGTCGACAACTTCACGGAGGAGGACAAGGTGCGGTTGCTCGACGACATCGACGCCGACCTGCGCACCTCGGCCGCGGTGATCCCCGACCTGCCGAAGGGCAGCCGTCGCGCCGTCGCCCTGGCACAGGGCCTCTTCGCCGAGCTCTCGGTGCGCCTGCGCCGCACCCCCGCCGACCAGCTCATCCGGGCCCGCGTGCGCGTTCCCGACCCCGTCAAGGCCCGCATCGCGCTCGGCGCGCTCGCCGGCCGCACCCCCCGCACGTGGTCGCGCGCCGCGGCCCCCTCGAACGGAGCAGCATCATGAGTCGCGTCGTCGTCATTGGTGGAGGGATCGCGGGGCTCGCGAGCGCCGCGCTGCTCGCGCGCGACGGTCACGAGGTGACCCTGGTCGAGAAGCAGCCCGAGGTGGGCGGTCGCGCCGGGTCGTGGGAGAAAGACGGCTTCCGCTTCGACATGGGCCCCTCGTGGTACCTCATGCCCGAGGTGTTCGACCACTTCTTCAAGCTCTGCGGCACGAGCGCGGCCGAGCAGCTGCAGCTCGTGCAACTCGACCCCGGCTACCGCGTCATCACGCAGGGCTTCGACACCCCCACCGACATCGCGGCGTCGCGCGACGAGAACATCGCGCTCTTCGAGTCGATCGAGCCCGGTGCCGGCGCCAAGCTCGAGCGCTACCTCGACTCGGCACTCGACACCTACGAGATGGCCAAGAAGCGGTTTCTCTACACGAGCTTCGCCTCGTTCGGCCCGCTGCTGCGCGGCGACGTGCTCGCCCGCACGGGCAAGCTCGTGAAGATGCTGCTGCAGAACCTCGACGACTACGTGGCCCGGCGGTTCCGCGACCTGCGCCTGCGGCAGATCCTCGGCTACCCCGCGGTGTTCCTGGGCTCGTCGCCCTTCCTGACCCCGAGCATGTACCACCTCATGTCGCACCTCGACCTGACCGACGGCGTGCTCTACCCGATGGGCGGCTTCACCCGCCTCATCGAGCGCATCGCCGTGGTGACCGAGCAGCAGGGTGTGAGCATCCGCACCTCGTCCCCCGTCGCGCGCATCATCGTCGACCCGACCACGAAGCGCACCACCGGGGTCGAGCTCGAGGGCGGCGAGGTGCTCGAGGCCGACATCGTCGTCTCGGCCGCCGACCTGCACCACAGCGAGACCCAGCTGCTGCCCGCCGAGCTGCAGACCTACCCGCAGTCGTACTGGGACAAGAAGACGGCGGGGCCGAGCGCGCTGCTCATGTACCTGGGCATCAGGGGCGAGCTGCCGCAGCTCGAGCACCACACACTGCTGTTCACCGCGAACTGGCGCGAGAACTTCGAGTCGATCTTCGGTGCGCAGCCCACGCTGCCCGACCCGGCCTCGCTCTACATCTGCAAGCCGAGCGGCGTCGACCCCTCGGTCGCTCCCGAGGGCCACGAGAACGTCTTCGTGCTCGTGCCGGCGCCCGCCGACCTCTCGTTCGGCCGCGGCGATGTCGACGGCGACGGCGACACCCCGCTCGAGGTCTACGCCGACCGCATCGTGGCGCAGATCGCCGAGTGGGCGAAGATTCCCGACCTCGCCGAGCGCATCGTCGTGCGGCGCACCTATGGGCCCGGCAACTTCAACGACGACCTCAACGCCTGGCGTGGCACGGCGCTCGGGCCGGCGCACATCCTCTCGCAGAGCGCATTCTTTCGGGCGGGCAACGTCTCGAAGAAGGTCACGGGCCTCTACTACGCGGGCGGCTCGACGATCCCCGGCATCGGCCTGCCGATGTGCCTCATCAGCGCCGAGATCCTGGTCAAGCGCCTGCGCGGCGACACCTCGACGGGCCCGCTGCCCGAGCCGCTCGAGCGCACGGTGCACGCCGACCCCGCCGCGGCCACCGCCTGAGGGCGCTGACGAGCGATGTCCCTCGTGAACTTCGCGTACCTCGCGGCGCTCGCCGTGTCGATCACGGGAATGGTGCTGCTCGACCGCCGCTTCGGCCTGTTCTTCTGGCGCGACGCGCGCCGGGCCGCGATCGTGATGCCGCTCGGCGTCGCCTTCTTCCTCGTGTGGGATCTCGGCGGCATTCTGCTCGGCATCTTCTTTCGCGGGCAGACCGAGTTCATGACGGGTCTGCTCATCGGGCCCGAGCTGCCGATCGAAGAGGTCTTCTTCTTGACGCTGCTCTGCTACAACACGATGAACGCCTATACGGCGGCGGGCGACTGGCTCGACGGCCGGTGGTCGCGCCGGGCATCCACCGCCGCGATCGATGAGGGGGCGGCCGGATGACCTACACCCTTCTCAACGTCGTCTTCTTGGGCATCGTGGCGCTCGTCGCGATCGCGGCCATGGTCGTTCGCCGGGCCCCGCGCTGGCGCGCGGTGGGGCTCGCCGCCGTGCTGCTGCTCGCCCTCACGGCGATCTTCGACAACGTCATCATCGGCACGGGACTCGTGGCCTACGACGACAGCCTCATCAGCGGGGTGCGCATCGGGCTGGCCCCGATCGAGGACTTCGCCTACACGGTCGCGGCGCTCGTGCTGCTGCCCGCGGTGTGGGAGCTGCTGCGCCGCGCGCCCAGCCGCCATGATGGTCAACCGTGAGGACCATCGGTCAGCTGCTCGTCAGCTCGCGCCCCCTGAGCTGGATCAACACCGCATTCCCCTTCGCGGCCGCGTACCTGCTGACGACGGGCCGCATCGACGCGGCGTTCCTCATCGGCACGATCTACTTCCTCATCCCCTACAACCTCGCGATGTACGGCATCAACGACGTCTTCGACTACGAGAGCGACCTGCGCAACCCGCGCAAGGGCGGCGTGGAGGGGGCACTGCTCGACCCGAGCATCCACCGAACGACGCTGTGGGCCGCGGTGATCACGAACGTGCCGTTCCTCGTGGCCCTCGTGGCCCTCGGGTCGCCACTGTCGTGGCTCGTGCTCGCCGTGAGCGTCTTCGCGGTGATCGCCTATTCGGCGAAGGGGCTGCGCTTCAAAGAGAAGCCCGTGCTCGACTCGATCACCTCGTCGACGCACTTCGTGAGCCCCGCGGTCTACGGCCTCGTGCTCGCGGGCGCAGCGTTCACGCCCGCCCTGTGGCTCATCCTCGTCTCGTTCTTCTTGTGGGGCATGGCCTCGCACGCCTTCGGCGCGGTGCAAGACGTCATCGCCGACCGCGAGGGTGGCTTGGCCTCGATCGCGACCGTCATCGGCGCGCGGGCGACGACTCGTCTCGCGGTCGTGGCCTACGCGCTCGCGGGGCTGCTGCTGCTCGGCACCGAGTGGCCGGGGCCGCTCGCGCTGCTCGCGGCCGTGCCCTACGTCGTCATCGTGGCGCAGTTCTGGATGATCACCGACGAGACCGCCGAGACCGCCAATCGGGGCTGGAGGCGCTTCTTGCTGCTCAACTTCATCGCCGGCGCGATCGTGACGATGCTCATGATCTACTGGGCGATCAACCGCTGAGCCCGACCACTACAGTCCGCCGGCGAGCCCGATCGCGACGAGCAGCAGCACCGGCGCGAGGCCGAGAACGACGCTGACGCCGAGCGCGAGCGTTGCGATCGCGCGGCCCCCGAGCCGCGGGGCGGCGCGCAGCGCGAGAAGGGCGGCGAGGGCCGTGAGCGCGGCGATGACGGCCGCGAGGGCGAGCGAGCCGAGCGTGAGCGCGGTCGCATCGATGCCGGGGATGCTCACCGCGCCGGTCGCGACGACCGTCTGCACCACGAAGCCGGCCAGGGTGAATCCGGTTCCTGCGCACGCGAAGGCGGCGGCGCGGTTCGGCCCGGGGCGCATGCTGCGGGCGAGCTCGGGTCCGAAGGCCGAGAAGGGGTCGGGCTCGCGGTGCGGGCGACCCTGCCATGCGGCGCCGTCCCACCACTGCTCGTAGCCGGGGCGCTCGAGCAGCGGCTGCCAGCCGGGTGCCGAGCGGTCGGGATCGAGGTCGTCGTCGCCGATGTCAGAGGGGCCGAGGCTCACAGCTCGTACCGGTAGCCGAGCTCGGCGGGGTACTCGCCGCGTGCGGTCAGCTGCGCGGTGGCCTCGGCGAGGTGGTGCAGCGTGAGGCCGAGGATCTGGGGGCCGAACGAGATGCGGCCGACGCCGAGCTCGGCAAGCCGGGCGAGGGAAATGTACCCGGGATGCGCGAAGACCGCGATCGGCGCCCGAACGGCGGCCACAGCATCCGCCACCATCTGATCGGTGCGCAGGCCGAGCATGAAGATGCTCGTGGCGCCCGCGTCGGCGTAGGCGTTCGCGCGGTCGATCGCCTCGCTCCAGTTGTCGGGCGAGCCGGCGAGCGTGTCGGTGCGCGCGTTGATCGCGAGTGGAACCCCGGCTGCATCGGCCGCGGCCCGCACGGCGGCGACGCGCTCGGCGGCCTCGGCGAGGGGGCGGCGCGCGCTCGTCGCACCCGCGAGGGAGTCCTCAATGTTGAGACCGGCTGCGCCCGCCTCGATGAGGCGTGCGACGTTCTGGCGCACCCCCGCCGCGTCGGGCGCGTAGCCGCGCTCGAAGTCGACGCTCACGGGCAGCTCGGTCGAGGCGGTGATGCGCGCGGCGGCGGCGAGGGCCATGTCGACCGACATGCCCTCGCCGTCGTCGACGCCGAGCGAGAAGGCCACCGAGTGGCTCGCGGTCGCGAGCGCGCGCACCCCGGGGGTGCGGGCGACGATGCGGGCCGTCATGGCGTCCCACACGTTCACGACGACCAGGGGATCGCCCGCGACGTGCAGGGCGGAGAGCGCGGCGGCCTTCTCGGCGGTAGAGGTCATGCCTCTACGGTCTCACGATCGCTGTGGCGTTCGCCGCATCGGCCGTGGTGTCCGTGGTGTCCGTGGTGACCGCGGTGGTGCCCGCGGCCGGGCCAGCGACCGTGACCCGGGCTCCCACCGGGCATGCCCTGGCTCTCGTTCCAGCCCAGGTTGCGGGCCATGCGCTCGAGCGTCGCCATGGTCGTGGCGTAGTCCTCGTCGCTGATGCCCTCGCGGGCGGCGTCGTCGAGGCCGCGGTAGTACTCGTGCGCCAGGGCGCGCTTGCGCCAGGCGGCGATGCGCATCCAGCGACGAGGGTTCATCGATTCAGCGTCGAACGCCGGCCGGCCGGTCGGTTCTGAGGGGTTCTTCATGGGTTTTCTCCTTCGGGAAATGTCTATGTCATGTGACAACGAATGTCACCATACATATATTCCCAACCCCGCACAACCGGCGGCTGACCGCTCACGGCGAACACGATGGTTGTACCGTGACATCTGTGGATGCCCAGCCCGACGACCTCGACCCCATCGCGGCGATCGAGCGCGCCGTGAGCGAGCTGCGCCGATCGAACGGGCGCCCCGGCACGGCCAGCCACCAGCCCGGTCAGCACGGGCCCTTCGGGTGGAAGGGCGGCCGGCACGAGCATCCCTTCGCCAACATGGCCCGCTACCGCCTGCTCTCGACCCTCGACCGCCTCGGCGACGGAGCGAGCGTGAGCGAGCTCGCGGCCGGTATCGGCGTCGACCAGCCGCGCGCGAGCCGCGTCGTCGCCGACTGCGTCGAGCGGGGCCTCGTGACGCGATCGACCGATGCGGCGGATGCCCGGCGCAGCGTCATCGCCCTCACCGACGCCGGGCGCGCTGTACTCGACGAGCGGCGCCGCGAGCGCCGCGCGGCGGTCGAGCGTGCGCTCGACGGCTTCACCCCCGACGAGCGGGCGCAGTTCGCGGCGCTGCTCGCGCGCTTCGTCGCGGGCGGCCGCGCGAGCTGACCCGCCGCGGGCAAACGCTCGGCGCGACCGGTCCGAATACCGTGCAGACCCCGCCCGCCGAACCGGAGAGCCCGCGATGACCGCTCTGACCCTGCTGACGACCATGACCGCCGAGACCTCGGCGGCGATGGCCGACATGATGCCCGTCGGGGGAGACCTCACGGCCCACGCGCTCGGTCTCGTGCTGGCGCTCAGCGCCTTGGCGGCCGGCGCCGTCGTCGCGGTCGGTCCCGGCCGTCGCCCGGCGGCCGCTGCTCGAGGGCGCCGCGCCGCGCGCTGAGGCGCATCCCGACCCCGTCGCCCCGCGTGCGGCAGAGTCCCAGCCGGGGCGCGCCGTTCTCCCGGCCGCGCTTGCGACGATGCCGCATGAGCACCCTGCGCCTGCGCGACTACCAGCCCTCTGACATGGATGCGATCCTGCGCCTGTGGGACGAAGTGCGCCACGAGGGCGTCGAGCCCGTCTACGCGCTCGCCGAGGTTCTCGCCTCGTGCGAGAAGGATCACGCGGTCGTCGCGGTGCACGACGACGCCGTGCTTGGCATCGTCGTGGCCCGTGCCGCCCACGACCAGGGCTGGATCGTCTTTCTCGCCGTCACCGCCGCAGCGCGCGGCGCGGGCATCGCGGGCTCGCTGCTCGCCGCGCTCGAGCAGCGCATGGCGCCGCAGGGCCTGACGCGCCTGTCGATCCTCGTGCCCGACGCGCAGCAGCAGCACGGCGCGCTCACGAAAGCCGGCTTCGCCGACCGCGCGCACCTCAGCTACTTCGAGCGCGAGATCCCCGTGAAGCAGCGCGAGCTGACGGCGCTGCGCGAGCTCGGCGGGCGCATCCTGCCCCGCGACCTGTGGGGATCGATCGCGGGTATGCAGGCCGAGAAAGAGCTGCTCGAGCGGCGCCTCGTGCTGCCGCTCGCCGACCCGGCGCTCGCCGAGCAGTTCGGCGTCGAGCCGCCGCGCTCGATCGTGCTCTTCGGCCCGCCGGGCACGGGCAAGACGACCTTCGCGAAGGCCGTGGCCTCGCGCCTGCAGTGGCCCTTCGTCGAGGTGTTCCCCTCGCGGCTCGCGCACGGGCCGCAGGGCCTCGCGGGCGGGCTGCGCGAGACCTTCGCGACGATCGCCGAGCTCGACCACGTCATCGTCTTCATCGACGAGGTCGAAGAGATCGCGGCGCAGCGCGGCGGCGAACCGCCCTCGGCCATGCAGGGCGTCACGAACGAGCTGCTCAAGATCATCCCCGCGTTCCGGGATGCTCCGGGCCGGCTCCTCATCTGCGCGACGAACTTCATCCGCGCCCTCGACGACGCCTTCTTGCGCCACGGCCGCTTCGACTACGTCATCCCCATCGGGCTGCCGGATGCCGCGGCGCGCGCCGCGATCTGGTCGCGCTACGTGCCCGATTCGGTCGAGGGCGAGGTCGACCTCGAGCGGCTCGTCGCCGCGAGCGACGGCTACTCACCCGCCGACATCGAGTTCGCGGCGCGCTCGGCGTCGCAGGCGGCACTCGAGCAGTCGGTGTTCGGGGCAACGGGTGCAGGCATCCGCGGCCCCTCGACCGACGACTACCTCACGGCGATCGCCCGCACGCGCGCAACGGTGTCGGCCGAGGTCGCGGGCGAGTTTCGCGAGGACATCGCGGCCCTCGCCCGCACCTAGCGGGCTAGGAGGCCGTGGCCGGCGGTGCCTTCACGAACAGCAGCATGATGCCGCCCGCGAGCAGCACGAGCGTGATGCCGAGGATTCCGAAGAGCGTCTGGTTCGCGGCGACGGCGATGAAGACGCCCCACAGCAGCGAGGCCATCCAGCCGGCCGCGCGGCCCGTGGTCGCGTAGAGGCCGAAGACCTCGCCCTCGCGACCCGCGGGCGTCACGCGCGCGAGGAACGACCGCGAGGCGGCCTGCGCGGGCCCGACGAAGGCGGCGAGCACGATGCCGACCGCCCAGAAGAGCCCCGCGCCGAGGTCGGCGAAGAAGAAGACGATGAGCGTGCAGATGACGAGCCCGAACACCGAGACGAGGATCACGCGCTTGGGTCCGAACCGGTCGTCGAGGCGCCCGGCGAGGATCGTCGAGATGCCCGCGACGATGTTGAGCGCGATGCCGAAGATGACGAGGTCGGTGAAGCCGAAGCCGAAGACGATGCCGGCGATGACCGAGCCGAAGGTGAAGACCGCCGAGAGGCCATCGCGGTAGACGGCGCTCGCGAGCAAGAACCAGAAGGTCGGGCGGGTCTCGCGGTAGAGGCGCACGACGCCGCGCACGAGCTCGACGTAGCTGCGGAAGAAGCCGACCTTCTCTGCCGTGACGAGCTTGGGCGGCTCGGGAACGCTGAGGAAGATGGGGATGACGAAGATGATCGTCCAGATCGTGGCGCCGAGGGCGATGAGCTGGAAAGTCGAGCCCGACTCGCCGTCGAGCACGCCGCCGAGGATGAGCCCGACGACGATCGTCAGGGCGACGATGCCGCCGAGGTAGCCGAAGCCCCAGCCGAGGCCCGAGACCTTGCCGATGGTCTTCGGGGTCGAGACCGATATGAGCAAGGCGTTGTAGTTGACGCCCGCGATCTCGCCGAAGACGCTGCCGACGGCGATGAGCGCGACGCCCATCCAGAACCATTCGGCGCCGGGCTGCACGACCACGAGCCCGAGCTGGGCGACGACGAGCAGCGCCGTGAAGATGAAGAGCTGCAGCTTCTGCCGCCCGGCGCGGTCGGCGCGCTGGCCCATGACAGGGGCGAGCAGCGCGATGAGCAAGCCGGCGATCGTGATGCCGTAGCCGAGGTTGCTCGCGAGCTGACCGAGCGCGGCTTCTTCGCCGTCGGTGCCGACGATCGACGGATCGACGAAGAAGGTGCTCGTGAGAAAGCTCGGCACCCACACGAAGGTCAGCAGCACGGTGTTGAACGGCTGCGTGGCCCAGTCCCAGAAGGCCCACGCGAAGACCCGCTTGCGGGGCACCTCGATGCCCTCTTGCAGGTCGAGCCCCATGACCCCCACGGCCCCCGTGTTGGCGGTGACCGGGATCGACTTATCGGTGGACTTCTCTGTCATGCGCTCACGCTACCCCGCGGGGGTAAACGGCAGGTAGCGCGAAACGGCGTCGGTTTCGTGCGGCCGCCGGGCGGGCGAGGCTGAGAGTTGAGCCAGAGCGACGCAGGTTTGCGCCGCTCGACTTGACAGCGGGCATCCCGAATCTCAAACTTGATACATCGCGACTCAACCTTTCGCGGCTGCAGACTTCGCAGTACTGATCCAGAAGGAGCACCACCATGGCTCGTGCCGTCGGCATCGACCTCGGAACCACCAACTCCGTCGTCTCTGTTCTCGAGGGTGGAGAACCCACCGTCATCGCCAACGCGGAGGGCTTCCGCACGACCCCGTCGGTCGTGGCCTTCACGAAAGACGGTGAAGTGCTCGTCGGCGAGACCGCGAAGCGCCAGGCCGTCACCAACGTCGACCGCACCATCGCGAGCGTCAAGCGCCACATGGGCACCGACTGGAAGCAGGAGATCGACGACAAGAAGTACACCCCGCAAGAGATCAGCGCGCGCATTCTCGCCAAGCTGAAGCGGGATGCTGAGCAGTACCTGGGCGAGAGCGTCACCGACGCCGTCATCACGGTGCCCGCCTACTTCAACGACGCCGAGCGCCAGGCCACGAAGGAGGCCGGCGAGATCGCGGGCCTCAACGTGCTGCGCATCATCAACGAGCCCACCGCGGCCGCCCTGGCCTACGGCCTCGACAAGGGCAAGGAGGACGAGCTCATCCTCGTCTTCGACCTCGGTGGCGGTACCTTCGACGTCAGCCTGCTCGAAGTAGGCAAAGACGACGACTTCAGCACCATCCAGGTGCGCTCGACGGCGGGCGACAACCGCCTCGGCGGCGACGACTGGGACGGCCGTGTCGTCAGCTACCTCATCCAGCGCTTCAAAGAGACCACGGGCGTCGACGTCAGCAACGACAAGATCGCCAAGCAGCGCCTCAAGGAGGCCGCGGAGCAAGCGAAGAAAGAGCTCTCGAGCTCGACGAGCACCAACATCCAGCTGCCGTACCTCTCGCTCACCGAGAACGGCCCCGCCAACCTCGACGAGACCCTCACGCGCGCCAAGTTCGAAGAGCTCACGAGCGACCTGCTCGACCGCACGAAGAAGCCCTTCGAAGACGTGATCCGCGAGGCCGGCGTCAAGGTGGGCGACATCGCGCACGTCGTGCTCGTCGGCGGCTCGACCCGCATGCCTGCGGTGACCGAGCTCGTCAAGAAGCTCACGGGTGGCCAGGAGCCCAACAAGGGCGTCAACCCGGACGAGGTCGTCGCCGTCGGCGCGGCCCTGCAGGCCGGCGTGCTGAAGGGCGAGCGCAAAGACGTTCTGCTCATCGACGTGACCCCCCTGAGCCTCGGCATCGAGACCAAGGGCGGCATCATGACGAAGCTCATCGAGCGCAACACGGCGATCCCCACCAAGCGCAGCGAGACCTTCACGACGGCCGACGACAACCAGCCTTCGGTCGCGATCCAGGTCTTCCAGGGCGAGCGCGAGTTCACGCGCGACAACAAGAACCTCGGCACGTTCGAGCTGACGGGCATCGCTCCCGCTCCGCGGGGCATCCCGCAGATCGAGGTCACCTTCGACATCGACGCCAACGGCATCGTGCACGTGAGCGCGAAAGACAAGGGCACCGGCAAGGAGCAGTCGATGACCATCACGGGTGGCTCGTCGCTCGCGAAGGAGGACATCGAGCGCATGGTGCGCGAGGCCGAAGAGCACGCTGCCGAAGACAAGGAGCGTCGCGAGAAGGCCGAGGTGCGCAACAACTCCGAGCAGCTCGTCTACTCGATTGAGAAGCTCATCAAGGAGAACGACGACAAGCTGCCCGACGACGTCAAGGGCGAGGTGCAGGCCGATGTGGATGCGCTCAAGACCGCGCTCGCCGGTGACGACGACGCGGCCGTGAAGACGGCGTTCGACACCCTCAACGCCTCGCAGTCGAAGCTCGGTGAGGCCATCTACGCGGCCTCGCAGATGGAGCCGACGCCCTCGGAGGACCAGGAGACCCCCGTCGCCAACGACGAGGACGTGGTCGACGCCGAGATCGTCGACGATGAGGATGACAAGCCGGCCGACGGCAAGGACGCGAAGTAGTCATGGCGGCCAAGAAGCGCGACGGCGACGAGCCGTACGAGCCCGATGAGCCGCTCGCCGAAGACGGTGCGCCGACCGACGCGGAGTCGGTCGACGACCTGATCGCGGCCGAGGACGCCGATGTCGAGGTGTCAGAGAGCGGCAACTCGCTCGACGCCGACATCGACCACATCCTCAGCGAGGCCGGGCAGCGCGAGATCGAGGAGTACCGCGATCGCGCCGCCCGCGCCGAGGCCGAGTTGGCGAACTTTCGCACGCGCGTCGAGCGCGACCGCGCCGCGAACCGCGAGGCGGTCATCGCCGAGGTCATCCGCTCGCTGCTGCCCGCCATCGACGACCTCGATCGGGCGGCGGCGCACGGCGACCTCGAGGGCAGCCCCCTCGAGCTCGTCGCGCAGAAGCTGCGGCAGGCCTTCGAGCGCTACGGCCTGCGGGCCGTCGGCGTGGTCGGCGAGCCCTTCGACCCGGCGGTGCACGAGGCGATCGTGCAGCTGCCGAGCGCCGAGGCGACCACGCAGACCGTGGCCGACGTCATCGAAGGCGGCTACGCCCTCGGCGACCGACTCGTGCGGCCGGCGAAGGTGGCCGTCTCCGTTCCTCAGGGCTAGGTGATCCATGGCCAGCCAGGACTGGTTCGATAAGGACTTCTACGCCGTCCTCGGCGTGACGAAGACGGTGACGGATGCTGAGCTCAAGAAGGCGTACCGCAAACTCGCTCGGCAGTACCACCCCGACTCGAACCCGGGCAACGCGGCGGCCGAGGCGCGCTTCAAAGAGATCAGCGAAGCGCACTCGGTGCTGAGCGACCCCGCGCAGCGGGCCGAGTACGACCAGATCCGCGCGATGGGATCGGGCGCGCGGTTCACCGCGGGCGGTGCTCCAGGCGGCTTCGACGACGTCTTCGGCGGCATGTTCGGCGGCGGTGCGGGCGGCAGGCGCACCGCTCCGGGCGGCTTCGACGACATCTTCGGCGGGCTCTTCGGCAACGGCGCGCCCGGCCAGGCGCCCGGCGGGCGCCGATACGGCGGCCCCACAAAGGGCCGCGATCACGCCGCCTCGGTCGGCCTCGAGTTCACGACGGCCGTGCACGGCGACACCGTGACCCTCGAGCGTCCTGGCGGGGGAAAACCCATCCAGGTGAAGATCCCGGCCGGGGTCGCCGACGGTCAGAAGATCCGCTTGCGCGGCAAGGGCGAGCCGAGTCGCGACGGCGGCGAGGCCGGCGATCTGGTGCTGACGGTGCAGGTGCGCCCGCATCCGGTGTTCAGTCGCGACGGGCTCAATCTGCGAGTGGATGTTCCCGTCACGTTCGTCGAGGCGGCCCTCGGTGCCACGATCGAGGTGCCGACGCTCGGCGGCGAGCCCGTCAAGCTGCGGGTTGCAGCCGGCACGCCGAGCGGGCGCGTGCTGCGCGTCAAGGGGCGCGGACTCACGACTCCGAAGGGCACGGGCGACCTGCTCGCGACCGTGCAGGTGGCCGTGCCCTCGCACCTCTCGGCCGAGGCGGTGAAGCGCCTCGAGCAGTTTGCCGCGGCGCTGCCGCCCGAGAACCCGCGCGACGAGCTCATCGCTCGGGCGCGCGCGTGACGAAGACACGGTGATCGGGGCACAATGACGGTCATGGACGAGCACAGCCCGATCTTCGCGATCGCCGTGGCCGCCGAACTCGCGGGCATGCACCCGCAGACCCTGCGGCAGTACGACCGGCTGGGGCTCGTCTCGCCCACGCGCACGGCGGGCCAGAGCCGCCGCTACTCGATGCGCGACGTCGTGCAGCTGCGCGAGATCGCGCGGCTGAGCGCCGAGGGGCTCAACCTCGAGGGCATCCGCCGCATTCTCGAGCTCGAGAACGAGGTGGTCGCGCTGCGGGCCCGCGTGCACGAGCTCGAAGCGGCGCTCGCCGACGAGCTACTCGCGCGCCCCGGTCGACGGGTATTCGCCGCGGGCGTCGAGGGCGAGGTCGTGTCGATCAAGGCTGGGACGCGCGCGCAGAAGTCGAACCAGCTCGTCGTCTGGCGACCGCTGCGCCGCGGCTAGCCCGCGGTCGTCGCGACGACGGCGTCGGCCGCGCGCGGCAGCGTGACTGTCAGCCGGGCCCCGCCGAGCGGTGAGCGCTCGATCACGATTTGCCCCTCGAGCAGCTCGACGAGCGATTTGACGATCGAGAGCCCGAGCCCCGTGCCGGGTGTCTGGCGCTTCGAGGCGTCGGCGCTGCGAAAGAAGCGCTCGAAGACCCGCGGGTGGTCTTCGTCGCTGATGCCGGGGCCCGAGTCGTCGATCACGAGCCGCACCGTGCCGCCCTCGCACATCGTCGTCACCCGCACGAGCCCCTCGGCAGGCGTGAACTTGATCGCGTTGGCGAGCAGGTTGGTGGCGATGCGGCCGAGCGCGTTGGCGTTGCCCATGACGGGGGTCGGTGTGGGGCACAGCTCGGTCTCGACGGTGACCCTGCCATCGCGCGCGGTGGCCGCCTGATCGGCGACGGCATCGCCGACGATCGTCGTGAGGTCGATGGCGCTCGACTCGCGCACGGGGTTGGGCGCGGTCATGCGGCCGAGCTCGAGCAGCTCTTCGACCATCTCGGTGAGGCGCATTGCGTTGCGCAGAATGATCTCAGAGGCCTGGCGCTGCTCGTGGGCCGCGGTCTCGTGCAATTCTTCGGCGAAGCCGACGATGCTCGTGATGGGCGTGCGCAGCTCGTGGCTCACGGCCGAGACGAAATCGTCTTTCTGCTGCGAGAGCGCCCGCATCTCGTCGGCGACCGTGCGCTCGCGCTCGACCGCGTCGGCCATCGCGCGCTGCGCGGCCACGAAGTTGCTGATGTCGACGAGCTGCAGGCCGAGCACCGAGTCGCCGTCGGCCGTCGGCACGCGCCGGCCGTGCACCTGCACCGTGCGGTCGTCGCCGACGAGCACCTCGGTCGTGAGATCGTCGACGCCGCTTGCGACCCAGGCCTCGATGAGCGGGTCGAACCACGAGGCGTCGACGAGCTCGGCCGCGACGTCGTTGATCTCGAGGATGCTCGGGCTCGCGCCGGGCACCGCGCGAACGAACATCGAGCCCACCTGCGAGCCGACGAACCCGCCCCTCAGCATCGTGGCGCGTCGCTCGTTCTCGGCCCGCAGTTCGGCCCGCTCGCTGCGCACGACGGTGAGAAACTGCACGGTGAGGGCGATCGAGAGCAGGTACACCTGCACGAGCAGGGTGGGTGAGACGCCCGGATCGGGCGTGGCGTAGGGCCCGCCGCCGAGCACCGTCAGCACCGAGCCGATGGCCCCGAGCAGCACGAGCTCGATCGTGGCGACGATCGGCACGAATCGTACGGCGGCCCAGCCGAAGAAGGGGAACAGCAGGGCGCCGATCGCCTCGTTCTGGAACGGCGCGAACACCGTGAGCGTCACGAGGGTCGTCAACACGAGCTGCACAACGAGCTCGACCTGCTGCCCGCGCGGCGGCTTCGGCAGCGGCACGAGCGCGAGGGGCACGATCAGCAGCAGCGCCGAGAGGTGCGAGGGCACGAGCGCCGCGAAGCTCGCGAGCGGGTCGGCACCGACGAGCAGGGCGAACGAGGCCATGCCGATGAGGCCGACGACGCTCGCCGCGGCAGCGCTCGCCGCGATGAACCGCACGAGCCCGCGCGTGGTCGAAAGCATCGCCGATCGCCCTTGCGGCCCGAGCACCGTGAGGAAGACGACGAGCTCGAAGACGACGACGACCACGGCCCACCCGGCGAACTCGAGCGGTCGACCGATCACGAGGTTCGAGAGCGCGGCCATCGCCCCGACGATCACGAGCACCTGCCAGCGGGGTCCGCGGTAGACGAGGGCGAGCAGGGCGCTCGAGCCCGCGGCGGGCCACCAGATGGCGGCCGTACCGCCCGTCGGGGTCAGGTACAGCGCGACGAAGCCCAGCGCGAAGGTGAGCAGCGCGAGTCCCCCGATAAGGGCGAGGTAGGCGGGCCGCCCGAGCTCGCGCGAGCGCTGCACGAGGCCGACGGCGCCGAGCAGCGCGGCGTCCTCCTGCTGCAGGTCGCGTTGACGAAGGGGCCTCACACGGCCGACAATAACCCTCGCAAGGGGAAATTGGGGTTGCCGACATGGCACGGATTCTGATCGCTGAGGATGAGCCAGACATCCTGCTGCTCGTCGAGCGCCGACTCGCCCGCGACGGGCACGAGATCGTCACCGCCGACAACGGCACCGATGCTCTGCGCCTCGCCCTTGATGAGCGCCCCGACCTGCTCGTGGTCGACTGGATGATGCCCGGATTGAGCGGGGTCGAGGTGTGCGCGGCGCTGCGCGCGCATCCTGATGCGGGCACGACGCGCGTGCTCATGCTGACGGCGCGGGCGCAGGAATCGGACCTCGCTGCCGCTTACGAGGCGGGGGTTGACGAGTTCGTGATCAAGCCGTTCCGACCCGGCGAGCTGCAGCAGCGAGTCGCAGAACTGCTCGACCGCGCCTGATCAACCACCCCGGCCGCACTAGGGTGACGGGCGTGACCGCTGTCGAGAACGCCGCGCTCGATGCGCTGCTGGCGGGCCTGCGCCGCCGCCCCGACCTCGAGGCGCCCGAGCTGCGCGCGTGGGACGCCGCCGATCGATACCTGCTCGACTCCGCGGCCCCGTTTCTGGCCGCGGCGCCGTCCGTTGTCGTCATCGACGACACGCACGGCGCCCTCGCGCTCGGTGCGCTCGCGCTCGGGGTGGGGGGCGTGCGGGTGCACCAGGATTCGCTCGTCGCGCAGCGCGCGCTCGAGGCGAACGCCGTCGACGCGGGCCTCGCCGCGGTCGAGCAGCACCCCCTCGAGACCGTGATGACGCCGGATGCTGCGCTCGCGCTGCTGCGCCTGCCGCGCTCGCTCGACCGGCTCGATGCGGTGGCGCGGCACCTCGCCGCGCACGCGCATCCTGACGCCGTGCTCATCGCGGGCAACATGCTCAAGCACATGACGCCCGCCCAGAACGATGTGTTGCGCGCGAGCTGGCAGCAGGTCGACGTCTCGCTCGCGCGCGGCAAAGCGCGCCTGCTCACGGCGCGGGGGCCGCGCCGACTCGCGCCCGCGGCGCCTGCCCGCGGGTACGACCCCCAGCACGAGCTGCACATCGTGGCCGTGCCGGGGGTGTTCGCCGGCGCATCCCTCGATATCGGCACGCGCGCCCTGCTCGACGCCGCCGAGGATATGCCCGCCTTCGCGACCGCGATCGATCTGGCGTGCGGCTCGGGCGTGCTCGCGGCGTACCTGGCCCGGCGCGAGCCCGGCGCCCGCGTGATCGCGAGCGATGTCTCGGCCGTGGCGGTTCAGAGCGCGGCGCTCACGGCGGCCGCGAACGGCGTGCACGTCGAGACCGTGCACGACGACGGCCTCGCGCGCCAGCAGGCGGCCAGCGCCGATCTCATCGTGCTCAACCCGCCGTTCCACGTGGGGGCCGCCGTGCACACGGGCATCGCCCGGCGGCTGTTCAACGAGGCCGGTCGCGTGCTGCGGCCCGGCGGCGAACTGTGGGCGGTGTGGAACAGCCACCTCGCCTACGCGCCCGCGCTCGAGCGCGCCGTGGGGCCCACCCGCCAGGTCGCGCGCACGGCGAAGTTCACGGTCACGGCATCGCGCCGACGCTGAGCACGCTGCGTCTCGCTACTGGTCGCGGTATCGCACGGCCTGCGCGAGCTTCGCGACGAGCTCGCTCGCGGTGAAGCGCGGGCCGTAGCCGGGGGTGTCGCGCTGGATGCGCCAGCTCTCGGCGAGTGCGCCGCCGGCGACCGCGTCGAAGCCGATCTCGTCGATGAGCGCGCTCACGCGCTCGGCGGCCGCCGCGTCGTCGCTGTAGACCATGAGCGCGCGGCGATCGGGTGTGCTCGCCGCCTGCGCGTGCTCGGCGATGTGCAGCGCGGGAATGTGGGTGAAGGCCTTCACAACCGTGGCGCCGGCGAGATGCCGCGCGACGTACTCGGCCGTCGTGAGGCTCTCGTCGTCGAGCTCGGCGATGTGCCCATCGCGCGCGGGGTAGTAGTTGTTCGTGTCGATGACGATGCGCCCGTCGAGCAGCGTGCTCGGGATGCTCGTGACGGCACCGAGGGGAATCGTCACGACGACGAGGTCGCCGGCCTGCGCCGCCTGCTCGACGGTGCCCGCGGTGGCGAGCTCGCCGAGCTCGGCCGCAAGCGCGGCGAGCGAGGCCGGGCCGCGCGAGTTGGCGATGACGACGGGGTGCCCCGCCGCCGTGAACGCGCGCGCGAGCGCGCTGCCGATGTTGCCCGAGCCGATGATGCCGATCGCAGAGGTCATGCCCGTCTCAAGCGGCCCCGTTCGCTCGGTATTCCCCCGAGAACGTGCGGGTAGCGTTCGCCACGAGCGCAGGCGTTCGCGCCTGCTCATCTGGCGCGACGGCGCGCCGCGTCGTAAACTTGAGTCGTCACGACTCAGGTTTGTCGTCACTCACGTCTCAGGAGAGCACACGATGGCCAACATGCAGGGCGCCCCCTCCAGTCAGGAGCAGCAGAAGTCTGCCCTCGAGCAGTACGGCGTCAACCTCACCGAGATCGCCCGCTCGGGCAAGCTCGACCCCGTCATCGGCCGCGACGCCGAGATCCGCCGCGTCAGCCAGGTGCTCAGCCGCCGCACGAAGAACAACCCCGTGCTCATCGGCGAGCCCGGCGTCGGCAAGACCGCCGTCGTCGAGGGTCTCGCGCAGCGCATCGTCGCGGGCGATGTGCCCGACTCGCTCAAGGACAAGCAGCTCGTCGGCCTCGACCTGGCCGCACTCGTGGCGGGCGCGAAGTACCGGGGCGAGTTCGAAGAGCGGCTCAAGGCCGTGCTGAAAGAGATCGACGAGTCGAACGGCCAGGTCATCACCTTCATCGACGAGCTGCACACGCTCATGGGCGCGGGCGGCGGCGATGGCTCGGTCGCGGCCGCCAACATGCTCAAGCCCATGCTGGCCCGCGGCGAGCTGCGCATGATCGGGGCCACGACCCTCAACGAGTACCGCGAGTACATCGAGAAAGACGCCGCGCTCGAGCGCCGATTCCAGCAGGTCTTCGTGGGCGAGCCGACGGTCGAAGACACCGTCGCCATCTTGCGCGGCCTGAAAGAGCGCTACGAGGCGCACCACAAGGTCGCGATCGCCGACAGCGCTCTCGTGGCCGCGGCATCCCTCAGCAATCGCTACATCACTAGCCGGCAGCTGCCCGACAAGGCCATCGACCTCGTCGACGAGGCCGCGAGCCGCCTCAAGATGGAGATCGAGTCGAGCCCCGTCGAGCTCGACGAGCTCAAGCGCGCCGTGACCCGGCTCGAGATCGAAGAGCTCGCGCTCAAGAAGGAGAAAGACGAGGCCTCGAAGGCGCGACTCGCGAAACTGCGCGATGAGCTGAAAGAGAAGACCGCGCAGCGGGATGCCCTGCAGCAGCGCTGGAGCATCGAGAAGTCGGGGCTGACCGCCGTCGGCGAGCTCAAGACGCGCCTCAACGACGCGCGCATCGCGCTCGACCGCGCCATGCGCGAGGGCGCGTACCAGCAGGCCTCGAAGCTCAACTACGAGATCATCCCGGGCATCGAACGCCAGCTCGCCGAGGCCGAGAGCGTCGAGAGCGGCCCGCGCATGGTCAACGACCAGGTGACCGACGACGACATCGCGGCGGTCGTCGCGGCGTGGACGGGCATCCCCGTCGACAAGCTCACGCAGGGCGAGACCGAGAAGCTGCTGACGCTCGAGGCCGAGCTGGGCAAGCGCATCATCGGCCAGAAAGACGCGGTCGCCGCGGTGAGCGAGGCGGTGCGGCGCACGCGCGCGGGCATCAGCGACCCCGATCGCCCGACCGGCTCGTTCCTCTTCCTCGGCCCGACCGGCGTCGGCAAGACCGAGCTCGCGAAGGCCCTCGCCGACTACCTCTTCGACGACGAGAAGTCGATGGTGCGCATCGACATGAGCGAGTACGGCGAGAAGTTCAGCGTCTCGCGGCTCATCGGCGCCCCTCCCGGCTACGTCGGCTACGAGCAGGGCGGGCAGCTGACCGAGGCCGTGCGTCGCCGCCCCTACTCGGTGATCCTGCTCGACGAGGTCGAGAAGGCGCACCCCGAGGTCTTCGACCTGCTGCTGCAGGTGCTCGACGACGGTCGCCTCACCGACGGCCAAGGCCGCACGGTCGACTTTCGCAACACGATCCTCATTCTCACCTCGAACCTCGGCTCGCAGCTGCTCATTGACCCGGCCCTCGACTGGGCGGCCAAGGTCGCGGGCGTCAACGACATCGTGCGCCAGGCCTTCAAGCCCGAGTTCGTCAACCGGCTCGACGACATCGTCGTGTTCTCGCCATTGTCGACCGACGACCTCGGCCAGATCGTCTCGCTGCAGATCGACCGCCTCGAGCGCCGCCTCGCCGAGCGACGCCTGCAGCTGGCGGTGACGCCGGATGCCCGCACCTGGCTCGCCGAGCGCGGCTACGACCCCGTGTACGGCGCGCGGCCGCTGCGCCGGCTCATGCAGCACGAGATCGACGACGCGCTCGCCCGCGCCATCCTCTCGGGCGCGATCAGCGACGGCGACGTCGTGCGGGTCGACGTGTCGCCGGGGCGCGACGACCTCGTCGTCGAGCGCATGGCGGTCGACTAGCGGCGCGCCGGGCACTTAGCCGAGAGCCGCGCTCACCGCGAGCCCGATCACGAGCGCGCCGCCGACGAGCGCGGTGACGCGCGCCCCCGTCGGGCCAGTGAGCACCCGCCCGACGAGCGAGCCCGCTGTCGTCAGAAGCAGCTGCCAGCTGAGCGAGGCGGCGAAGGCCGCGAGCACGAAGACCGTGCGCGCCGCGGCGCCGGCGTCGACCGCGAGGGTCGAGCTGCCGACGAGCGCCGCGAAGTAGACGACCGTCACGGGGTTGACGAGCGTGAGCGCGCCGACCGTCACGAACAGGCGGCGGAAGGTCGTGGTGCGCACGCGCGGCGCAGGCGCAGCATCCGCCCCGCCCGAATCGCCGTCGAGAGAGGCCGCCTCGACGGGCGCGGTGCGCGGGCGCAGGCCCGGCAGGGCGAGCACGACGCCGAGCACGAGCAGCACGGCGACCGAGATCCAGCGCAGGGGTTCTTCGACCTGCGCGATGAGCGGCGCGATGACGGCGCCGGCGGTGACGGCGATCGTCGCGTAGAGGCCGTCGACCGTCGCGGCGCCGAACGCCCCGCCCGCCGCGATGCGCGCCCCGTGCTGGGCACCGAGCGTGATGAGCAGGGCGGCGATCGCGCCCACGGGCACGGCGATGGCGTAGCCGGCGATGACGCCCGCGACGAGTGCGTCGAGCACGGTGCTCCTCTCGATCGGCGGCCCGCAGGCCGGACCGACGAGACTACAACAGCGCCGGCATGACCTCGTTCTCGAACAGCTCGATGCCGCTCGTGTCGTAGGCGGCCTCGGCGAAGTAAGTGATCGCGTAGGTCATGCCGAGCGACTGCATGCCCTGCAGCCGCTCGATGATCTGCTCGGGCGTGCCCGCGAGCCCCGCGCCGTTGCGCAGGTCGGCGACGGCCTTCGTCGCGCGCTCGGCGCCGATGAACCGCGTCAGCCGCGCCTCGATCGCGGCGATGCGGTCGGCCACCTCGGACTCGTCGCGGCCGATGACCGTGTTGTAGTTCGACGAGCGCGTGATCGCCTCGAAGCTCGTGCCGAGCCGCTCGCAGTGCCCGCGCAGGATCTCGCTCTTGGCCGCGAACTCTTCGGGGCTGCCGCCGAAGTTCGTGTACTGGCCGTACTGCGCGGCGATGCGCAGCGTTACCTTCTCGCCGCCGCCGGCGATCCAGAGCGGGATGCCCGCCGTCTGCACGGGCAGCGGTCGAACGATCGCGCCGTCGACCTGAAAGTAGCGGCCGTCGAGGGTCGCCGTGCCCTGCGACCAGGCCTGCCGCATGATCTGCACGCCCTCGTCGAGCGCGCGCAGGCGGTCGCCGATCTCGGGGAACCCGTAGCCGTAGGCGCGCCACTCGTGCTCGTACCAGCCTCCGCCGATGCCCATCTCGACGCGGCCGCCCGACACGTGGTCGACGGTGGCGGCGACCTTCGCGAGGTAGGCAGGGTTGCGGTAGCCCATGCACGTGCACATCTGGCCGAGCCGCACGCGCTCGGTGACGGCGCCGAAGGCCGACATGAGACTCCAGGCCTCGTGCGTCGCCTCGTCGCTCGGCACCGGCACGGTGTGGAAGTGGTCGTAGACCCAGATCGACTCCCACCGGCCGGCGTCGGCGTGCAGCGCGAGGCGCTTCATCACCGCCCACTGCTCGGTCGGCTCGATGTCGACGAGGTCGTGGCGCCAGCCCTGGGGAATGAAGAGTCCGAATCGCATGGACTCCACGCTACGCCTGCGGACCGGCCTTCCGGGCGTCGTGCTTTGCCTTCGCCGCCTTCGCGGCGGCGCCGGCGCGCTTGGCGAGCTCGACCCCCTGCCGGTTGAGCCGCTTCGCCCGCTCGCTCTCGGTGCCGAGAATGGCGAGGCCCCCGAGCGCGATGAGGGTGCCCGGCCCGGGCAGCGGCATGAGCACGACGCCGAGGCCGACGGTCGTGCCGCCGACGACCTTCACGCCTGTGCGGTAGGCCTTCTCGAGCGTCGGCCGGCGGCGGATCGCCTCGCGGGCCGAGGCCGCCGCCGAGCGCGGCTTCGTGATGCGCGGTGCGGCGCCCGCGGCCTCGTACCCGGGGTCGCCGGGCTGCAGGATGCGCGGGTCGGGGCTGCTCACCCCTCCAGCCTGATCGTCGCAGCTTGGAGGCGACTCAGAACCCGCTACCGGGTGAGCTCTTCGCGCACGACCTGCAGAAAGGCGTCGATGTCGGCCTCGGTCGTGTCGAAGGCGCACATCCAGCGCACCTCGCCGCGGGCGCGGTCCCAGTCGTAGAACCGCACGCGCTCGCGGATCCTGTCGGCGGCGTCGTTCGCCAGGAGTGCGAACACGGCGTTGGCCTGCGTGGTCTGGCTGAAGCCGAGCGACCCGGCGGGCACCGAGCCGTCGGCGAGCATCCCCTCGAGGCCCGCGCGCAGGCGCGCCGCCATGGCGTTGGCGTGGGCGGCCGAGCGGATGCCGAGCCCCTCGTCGAAGAGCGTCAGCAGCTGCGCCGAGATGAAGCGCATCTTGCTCGCGAGCTGCATGTTCATCTTGCGCAGATAGACGAGGCCGTCGACGCGCGTGGGGTCGAGCACGACGATCGCCTCGGCGCCCATCAGGCCGTTCTTGGTGCCGCCGAGCGAGAGGATGTCGACGCCGGCGTCGGCCGTGAAGGCGCGCAGGCTCGTGCCGAGCGCGGCGGCGGCGTTCCAGACCCGGGCGCCGTCGAGGTGAAGGGCCATGCCGCGCGCGTGCGCGTGGTCGGCGAGGGCGCGCACCTCGTCGGGCGTGTAGACCGTGCCGACCTCGGTGGTGTTCGTGATGCTCACGGCGAGCGGCTGCGCGCGGTGCTCGTCGCCCCAGCCGAAGGCCTCGGTGTCGACGAGCTCGGGGGTGAGCTTGCCGTCGGGGGTCGGCACGGTGAAGAGCTTGAGGCCGCTCACACGCTCGGGCGCGCCGCCCTCGTCGGTGTGGATGTGCGCCGTGCCGCTCGCGATGACGGCGCCCCAGCGCGGCATGAGCGCCGTGAGCGCGAGCACGTTGGCGCCCGTGCCGTTGAAGACGGGGAAGACCTCGGCCTGCTGGCCGAACTCGGCCTTCACGACCTCGGCGAGGCGGGCCGTGTACTGGTCTTCGCCGTAGGCGATCTGGTGGCCGCCGTTGGCCTCGGCGAGGGCGGCGAGCACTTCGGGGTGCACGCCGGCGTAGTTGTCGCTCGCGAAGCCGCGGCGGGTGGTGTCGTGGATTCGGGTCACGTGCTCATTCTCCTGTGCCGGCGTCGTCGTCGCGGCGCAGTTCGACGAGCGCGCCGTTGAGCTGCTCGTGGTCGACCGACCACAGGGCGGCGCACGCGGCCGCGAGGTCGTCGACGGCGCCGGGCTCGTCGAGCGCTCCGACCACGAAGGTCACGGCCGCCGACGGGGTGCCTTTCGTGCGCCAGCCGCTCGCGAGCGCCTGCACCCAGGTCTCGGCCGCCGATTTGAGGGTCACGTAGTTGGCCATGCCCCACGTCGGCTGGGCGACGGATGCGGAGCTCACGATCGCCAGGCGCCCCGCGCTCGACGCGCCGAGGTCGTCGCGCAGCTCGCGGCTGGCGACTCGCAGGGTCGTGAGCACGCGGCGCTCGAGCCAGTCGAAGTCGTCGGGGGCTGAGCCGCCGCGCCACCCGCCCACCAGGTGCAGCAGGCCGTCGATGCTCGGCCGGCGGTCGCGCAGCGAGGCCGCCCACGTGCCGACCGCGGCCGGGTCGGCGAGGTCGACGACCGCCGTCTCGGCCGCATCCACGTCGGTCAGCGACTCGGCGCGCGAGCCCACGGCGACGACGTGCGCACCGGCGGCCGTGAGGGCCGCGCACACGGCGCGGCCGCCCACGCCGCCCGCGCCCGCCACGACGACGGTGCGGTCGGTCACCCCGCTCACGCCGAGGCGCCCGTGATGCCCGCGGTCGACTCGATGACCTGCGTCATCTTCTTGCTGAGGGCCTCGTAGAACATCGAGAGCGGAAACTCGTCGTCGAGCACGAGATCGGTGTAGCCCTTGAGCGGGCCCGCGAGCACCTCGTCGCTCAGGCCGCGCGCCCACACCGAGGCGGGGTGCGGGGTGAGCGTGCTCGAGACGAGCTCGTAGGCCCTGAGCCAGTGCACCGCCTTGGGCCGGTCGATCGAGGCCCAGTAGAGCTCGTTGATGGCATCAGAGAGCGCCACGACGACGTCGGGCACGGCATCCCAGTCGATCGTGAGCTGGGTGTCGGTCCAGTGCAGCACGCCCCTCTGGTGCATCCACGCGAAGAGCAGCTGGCCGCCGACGCCGTCGTAGTTGCGCACGCGCGTGCCCGTGATGGCGAAGCGGAAGATGCGGTCGAAGATGACGGCGTACTGCACGAGGCGCGCGTGGCGGCGCGTCACCTCGTCGGTGCCCTCGGCGCGCCAGAGCGCGACCGCCTCGCGGAAGGCCGTGAGGTCGCAGCGCAGCTCTTCGAGCGTGTAGAGGAAGAACGGCATGCGCTGCTTGATCATGAACGGGTCGAACGGCAGGTCGCCGCGCATGTGCGCCCGGTCGTGGATCATGTCCCACATCACGAAGGTGCGCTCGGCGAGCTGCTGGTCGTCGAGCAGCTCGAGGGCGTCGGCGGGAAGGTCGAGCTTCGTGATCTCGGCGGCGGCGCGCACGACCCGGCGGTAGCGCGCGGCTTCGCGGTCGGCGAAGATCGCGCCCCACGTGAACACCGGCAGCTGCGCCGCGGTGCCCTCGGGCGCCCCCGCGGGCACGCGGGGGGTGACGGCCACCGATTCAGGAAAGAGCACGGCCGAGTTGGTGTCGTAGCCGGGCGTGAAGTCGACGAAGCGCAGGCCGAGGTACAGGGCGTTGCCGTAGGCGCTCGCCTCGAGCTCGGCGATGAAGTCGGGCCAGATGACGTCGAACACGACAGCCTCGAGAAGGCGGTCGGCCGAGCCGTTCTGCGTGTACATCGGGAAGACGACGAGGTGGGCCACGCCGTCGCGGCGCTGATCGGCCGGGCGGAAGGCGTCGAGCGCGTCGTAGAAGTCGGGCACGGCGAAACCGCCGGCAGCCCAGCGCTCGAAATCGGCCGCGCAGGCCTCGAGGTACGCGGTGTCGTGGGGGATCAGCGGGGCGAAGTGCCGCAGCGCGCTCGCGATCTCGGCGATGTGGCGTGCGGCCTCGGCGTGGTGATCCGACTCGGGGATGCTGCCGTCGTGCACCTGCAGCGGGCGCACGGCCTCGGCGGCGCGCTTGAGGCGCGACCAGGCGGGGTCGGCGACGATCTGCGCGCTCGTGAGTGCGGCATCCGGTCGCCCCGCGGCGCGGACGTCTTCGACGACCTCGGGCTCTCCGATGATGGTGCTGCTGCGCGTGGCAGTGGTGTCGGTCATGGGGTTCCCTCCTTCGTCGTGCTCGAGCGGGCGCGTTCTCTGTCGAGCCTAGGCACGAGATCGCCGCACGTGGTTGTGATTGACGCACGAAACGTGCGCAGACGCCCGAAATCGCGCGCGCATTCGGTGCCGCGACCCCGATGGGGCGCAGGATGCCCGCCTGAGGCCGCGTGCGGCGGCGCGTGTTAGCGTGACCGAGCGGGAGCCGGGCACTGCTCGCCCCGCCTCGACGACGGTGCGCACGCGAGGAGACGCGGGATGGGGACGTGGCCGATCGTGGCGCGCGCGGCCGTGCTCGACGCGCTCGTCGAGGGGCTCACCCGCACCCCCGCGCGATCGCAGCTGCTGCGAGGCCCGAGCGGCGTCGGCAAGACCACCCTCGCCGCGGGCGTCTCGGCGGCGCTCGCCGCGCGAGGCCGCACGATCGTGCCCGTCGTGGCCCTTGACGAGCTGCGCGATGTGCCGCTCGGAGCCCTCGCGCCGCTGCTCGCCTCATCGAGCATCGGCGAGCACGACGATGTGGCGACGCGCCTGAGCGAGCTCGTGGCGCTCGTGGGCCGGCACGCTGACGCGTACCTGCTTGTCATCGACGACGCCCCGCTGCTTGACCCCGCCTCGGCCGCCGCGCTCTACCAGCTCGTGCGCGTGTTCGCCGTGCCCACGCTGCTGACGGCGCGAGACGAGCACCCGCTGACGGGCGCGGTCGCGCGGCTGCTGCACGAAGACCTGCTCACGGTTACCGAGCTGCCCGGCCTCTCGCTCGACGAGACCCGCACGGTGCTGCGGCGACACCTCGGGGCCGACCCGCGGCCGGAGTCGCTGCAGCGCCTGCACGGCGTCACCGCGGGCAACCCCCTCTTCTTGCGCGAGCTCACGCTCGCGGCCCAGCGCGGCGACCGTGTGCGCCCCGGCCCCTACGGCATCGAGATCGACGCGGTGCGGCTGCCCGCCCAGGTGCTCGAGACCGTCGCGGGGCGACTGGCCGACCTGCGGCCCGACGAGCGCCGGGTGGCCGAACTCGTCGCGGTGGCGCAGCCGTGGCCCCTCGCCGCGACGCGGCCCGCCGAGAGCGCGATCGTGAGCGACCTGATCGACGCGGGCGTGCTCGTGCCCGCCGAGCCGGTCGACGCCGGGTACCTGCACCTGGCCCACCCCGTCTACGCCGAGGCGCTGCTCGCCGGATTGCGCGCCGACGAGCGCGCCGAGCGCCGTCGATCGGCCGCCGAGCGGCTGCTGGCCCTCGGCGACGAGCCGCTGCGCTTCACCGCCCTGTGCCTGCTGAGCGACGGCGGGGGCGAGCTCACGACGGCCGATCTCGTGTGGGCGGCCGAGTACGCGCACCGCGCGGGCGACCACGAGCGCGCCGTGCAGGCCGCCGAGCGCGCGCTCGCCGAGGCACCGGATGCTCACGCCGCGCTCGTGCGCGCGAGCGCCTTGAGCGCTCTGGGTGGTGACCCCGTCGGCGTCGACGAGGCGTTCGCCCACGCCGCCGCGCTCGCGCCCGATGCCGAATCGCGCGCTCGCGTCGAGGTGCGCTGGGGGCAGCACACCGCCCTGCGCGAGCACGACCCCGCACGCGCCGCGCAGCGCGCCCTCGCGCTGCTGCCCGAGCTCGGTGACGCGAGCCGCCTGCTCGCGCCCGACCTCGCCAAGTGGCGGCTCATGGCCGGTGACGCGAGCGCGCTCGACACCCCCCTCGTCGCGCAGGCCGAGGCCGACTCGGCCGCCGCCCTCAACGCGGCGATCGGCATGGCCATGATGGCGACGATGGCCGGCCGTGTCGACGAGGCGCGGCAAGCCGTCGAGGCCGGCCGACCGCTCGCCGACCGCTTCGCGGCCGTGCAACCGTTCGCGGGCGGACTGCTCGACCTCTCGGCGTTTCTCGTGCTCGTCGCCGAGGGCCGCATCGCCGAGGCGCGTGAGCACGCCGAGCAGCGCCGACTGCAGCCGTTCGCCGACTCGGCGGGCGTCTGGTCGTACGCCCTCGCACTCGTGCACCTGCACGCGGGCCGCTCGCGCGACGCCCTGCCGCTGGCCCTGCTCGCGATCGAGCAGCTGCGCTGGCGCGACTTCACGGGCCTCGTCGGCCCGGCGATCGCCCTCGCAGCGACCGTGCACGCCCAGCTCGGCGACGTCGAGGCCGCGCGCGCCCTGCTCGACGCGCTGCAGCCCGCCCACCGCGACGACGTGAAGGTCGTGCTGCAGGCGGCCGAGGCCGAGGCGTGGCTCGCCGTCGTCGCCGACGAGCCCGAGCGGGCCGCCGGCATCCTGGCTCCCGCGGTCGCGCGCGGCGTCGAGCTCGGTCACCTGCTGCTCGCCGCCCTCACGGCATCGGTGGCGGTGCGGCTCGAGGCGACGGCCGAGGTGCGCGGGCCGCTCGCGGCGGCGGCCTCCGCATCCGGATCGCCTCTCGTCACGGCCGTGGCGGCGCTCGCCGATGCCGCGACCGAGCGCGACGCGAGCGCGATCGTCGCCCTCGCGCCCGACCTCGAGCGTGCGGGCCTGGTGGCGACCGCGCACGCGGTGCTCGAGCGCGCCGCGGCGTGGGCGGGCGATGATCGCATGCTCGAGCGCCGGGCGCGCGTGCGCGCCGCCGAACTGGGGCTCACGATCGTTCCCGTGCGCACCGCGCGGTCGGCGCGCGTCGAGACGGGACTCACCGAGCGCGAGTGGGTCATCGCCCAGGCGGCCGCACGGCGCGAGCGCAGCCGCGAGATCGCCGATCGGCTCGGGGTCTCGGTGCGCACCGTCGACAACCACCTCGCGAGCGTCTACCGCAAGCTCGGCATCAGCGGCCGGGCCGAGCTCGAGAACGAGCTGCGCGGGCGACTCTGACGGGTGTCGTCGTCGCCCGCGCCCCCGGGTCGGTGGAGCGCTCGGCGCTCGTGAGTGGAGCGACCGGCGCTACTGCGTGATCGGCGTGATCGTGTACTGCACCTGGCCCGTGCCGTCGGCATTCGCGGCGACGACGACGTTCACCGTCCAGGTGGCGTTCTCGAACGTTCGCGACGAGGCGTCATCGCTCACCTGGAACTCGGCGACCTGCGTGAATCCCGCGTCGAGCAGGTCGGTGTACGCGGCCTCTCCGGCTGCGACGCTCGGGGTCTCGATCGCGGCGGTGTAGATGTCCGCCGTGGCGGCGGAGAACTGCACGGTGCCGCCGACCGTCGGCACGTCGGCGGGCCAGCTGTCGGGCAGGCTCGCGCCCGTGCCGTCGACATCGACGTCGACCCCGGTCTGGTCCTCGATGATCTGCTCGACGCCGCCCTCGACGAGGCCTTCGGTGAGCTGGTCGAGCGGGTTGGCGAAGCAGCCGCTCAGGGTCAGGGCGAGGCCCAGGCTCAGAACGGTGATGGCGGGAACGGTGCGGCGCATGGCGAACTCCAGTCGTCGGGATGCTGTGCCTCCAGTGTGCTCCTGTCGCGCGCGCGATTCCATGAGTAGTCACTACTTGCGAGACACTGTCCCTATGGCTGGCGTGCTCATCGGATTCGCGATCATCGGTGCGGTGATCGCCGTGGGCTACCTCGTGGGCCGCCTCGGCATCCTCGGCCCGCACGCCGAGTTCGTGCTCGGCCGCTTCGCCTTCTTCGTGCTCTCGCCCGCGCTGCTCTTCACGGTGCTCGCCGAGGCCGACGCGCGGCAGCTGTTTTCGGCGCTGCTGCCCGTCTCGGCCGTGGCCGCGCTCAGCTGCATGCTCGTCTTCGTGCTCGTCGCCCGGTTCGTGTGGCGGCGGGCTGTTCCCGAGACGACGATCGGCGCGCTCGCCTCGGGCTACGCCAACGCCAACAACATCGGCCTGCCGATCGCCGCCTACGTGCTGGGTGATCCGGCCTTCGCGGCGCCGATCATCCTGTTGCAGCTCGTGATCCTCACGCCTATCGCGCTCACGATCCTCGACGTCTCGACGAGCGGCACGCTCTCGGTCGGCCGCGTGCTGAGCCAGCCCATCCGCAACCCGCTCATCATCGGCTCGGCGCTCGGCCTGCTGCTCTCGGTCACCGGGGTCGAGCTGCCCGAGGCGGTCATGGAGCCCTTCCACCTCATCGGCGCCGCGGCCGTGCCGACCGTGCTGCTGCTGTTCGGCATGTCGCTGCACGGCCGGCGCATCCTCGAACCGGGCTCGGGGCGCCGTGACATCGTGCTCGCCGTCGGGCTCAAGATCGTCGCGATGCCGACGATCGCGTGGATCGTGGGCGCCTTCGTGCTCGGGCTCACGGGCCTGCCGCTCTTCGCGGTCGTCGTGCTCGCGGCGCTGCCGACCGCGCAGAACGTCTTCAACTACGCGGTGCGGTTCGAGCGGGCGGTGCCGGTGGCTCGGGATGCTGTGCTCATCACGACCGTGCTCTCGGTGCCGGCGCTCATCGTGATCGCCGCACTGCTCGCGCCGCGCTAGGCCTCAGGGGTGGCGGAGTCTGTGCTCGCGGAATCCCGCTCGGCACGCCGCCGCCGCACGACGAGCACGATGCGCCAGGCGATGAGCGCCACGACGACGACGATCGCGATGACGAGCACCGCCCGGCTGTACCGCGAGGCGATGTCTTCGACCACGACCCAGTTCTCGCCGAGCACGAAGCCGAGCACGACGAAGAGCGTGTTCCAGATGCCGCTGCCGATCGTCGTCAGCAGCAGGAAGAGCCACAGCCGCATGCGGTCGACCCCGGCGGGGATCGAGATGAGGCTGCGCACGATCGGCACGAAGCGGCCGAGCAGCACCGCGATCGGCCCGAAGCGGTGGAACCACGCCATCGCCTTCTCGACATCGGTGCCGCTCATGAGCGGGATGCGATCGGCGATGCGCGCGAGACGCTCGGCGCCGATCCAGCGGCCGAGGCCGTAAAGCAGCAGGGCGCCGACAACCGACCCGATCGTCGTGGCGACGATGACGCTCACCAGGTCGAACGAGCCGCGGCTCGCGGTGAAGCCCGCGAGGGGCAGGATGAGCTCGCTCGGGATCGGCGGGAACAGGCTCTCGATGGCGACGAGCAGCGCGGCACCCACGACGCCGAGGGTCTCCATGACGCTGATGGCCCACTGGTCGATGCTCACGGGGTTCGACCCTACCGGGCGCTCCTCACCACGGGGTGCGTCAGAAGATCATCGGGCGGTCGTCGTCGTCACCGTCGACCTGCAGCTCCACCACGACGGGCACATGATCGCTCGGGGCGTCGCCCTTGCGCTGCTCTCGCTCGATGCGCGCATCCACGACCCGATCGGCGAAGCCGGGCGAGCCGAGGATGAAGTCGATGCGCATGCCCTCGTTTCGAGGGAACCGGAGCTGCTTGTAGTCCCAGAAGGTGAAGCCGGTGGGCACGAGCGGCCGCACGACGTCGCTCAGGCCTGCCTGCTCGAGAGCCGCGAAGGCCGCGCGCTCGGCGGGCGAGATGTGGGTCGAGAGGCCCGGGATGAAGCTCGGGTCGCCCATGTCGTCGTCAGTGGGGGCGACGTTGAAGTCGCCGGTGAGAACGAGGGCGCCGCCCGGGTTCGCGGACATCCAGCGGGAGCTGTCGTCGGCAAGCGCGCGCAAGAACCGCAGCTTGTAGTCCATATGCGGGTCGTCGAGCGCGCGGCCGTTGGGCACGTAGAGGCTCCACACCCGCACGTCGTCGACCGTCGCGCCGATCGCGCGGGCCTCGAGGGGAGCATCCTGGCCCGAATCAGGATCGTGCCCCTTCGCGAAGCCGGGCTGCCCCGCGAAGCCGATCTCAATGTCGGTCATCGGCAGGCGGCTCGCGATCGCGACGCCGTTCCATTGGTTGAGGCCGTGCAGCACGACCTCGTATCCGGCCGCCTCGAAGGGCTCGAGGGGAAACTGCGCGGGGGTGCACTTGATCTCTTGCATCGCGAGCACGTCGACATCGGCGTTCACGAGCCAGTCGACGACGCGGCCGTGGCGGGTGCGGATGGAGTTGACGTTCCAGGTGGCGATGCGCATGGGCCCAGCCTACGAACTACAGTGAACGGTGTGACCGAGGCCCGCGATCAGCTCATCCAGTACATCCGTGATGAGGCCGTGTTCCACGGCGAGTTCACGCTCACGAGCGGCGCGACCGCCTCGTACTACATCGACCTGCGCAAGGTCAGCCTCGACCACCGGGTGGCGCCGCTTATCGGGCAGGTCATGGTCGACCTCATCGCCGACATCCCCGACATCGCGGCCGTCGGCGGGCTCACTATGGGTGCCGACCCCGTCGCGTCGGCCGTGCTGCACCAGGCCGCCGCGCGCGGGCTCGACTACGACGCCTTCGTCGTGCGCAAGGCGCCCAAAGACCACGGCCGCGGCAAGCAGGTCGAGGGTCCGGATGTCGCGGGCAAGCGCGTCGTCGTGCTCGAAGACACCTCGACCACGGGGGGCTCGCCGCTCACCGCCGCGCGCGCCCTCGAGGCCGCCGGCGCGACCGTCGTCGCGGTGGCCGTCGTCGTCGACCGGGCCACGGATGCTCGGCGCGTGATCGAGCAGGCGGGGTACGAGTACCGCGCCGCGATCGGCCTGACCGACCTGGGGCTCGCATGACCGACGAGCGCGATCGCGACGACGAGACCGGCGCCTTCGACGCTGACGAGTGGTTCCGCACGCAGTTCGGGGGCGAGGCGGAGGAGAAGCCGGCGCCGGAGCCGGTGGCGCCTCCCGTGCTGCCGCCCGTGCCGCCTGCTGCGCAGCCGCCGGTCGCGCCGCCGGTCCTGCCTCCCGCGCAGCCGCCGGTCGAGCCGTCGGCCTTCCCGGCCCTTCCCGCGCAGCCGCCTGTGGTGCCGCCGCCCGTCGCGCCGTCGGCTTTCCCGCCCCCACCCCCACCCCCGCCGCTCGTCGAGCCCGTCGCGTTTCCTGCGCCGGCCGCTGGCCAGCCCTCGTTCCCCGACCCCGGTGCGACGCAGCCCATCATCGAGCCCGAGCCGACCCAGCCGGCCGAGGTCGTGCCGCCCGTCGGCGATGCCGCGACCGAGCTGCTGCGCGAGCCCGAGCAAGGCGGAGCCCTCGACGAGCTCTTCGGCGACACGAGCTTTCAGGAGTACGACGAGACCCTGATCCCCGCCGCACCGCGCGCCTCGCGTCGCGCCGACGGTGAACCGACGGCGGATGCCGCGCGCGCGCCGATCGGTCGCACCCAGAAGATCCTGCTGTGGGTCGCGGGGTCGCTCGTGGCGGTGCTCGCCCTCGTCGCGATCTTCGCGCTCGGCACGCGCATCCCGCTGCTGCTCGGCCCCGCGCCCGGCGCCCTGCCGTCGCCCACGCCGAGCCCGACCCCGGTCGAGACCGATGTGGCCGCGCCCGTCGGGCCCGTTGCGCCGGGGGAGTACCGCTGGGACGAGCTGCTCGGCGGCGAGTGCCTCGAGCCCTTCATCGACGCGTGGCAAGAGACCTACACGGTCGTCGACTGCACGGTGCTGCACACGGCGCAACTGGTCTTCCGCGGCACCTTCCCGCTGCCCGAGGGGTCTGAGGTGCAGGGCCCGTTCCCGGGCGAGGAGGCCTTGGCCGCCCAGATTCCCGTGCTGTGCAGCGCGCCCGGCGTCATCGACCTCGACATCGCGGGCGCCGTCGACGACCTGCAGGTGCAGGGCTCGTTCCCCGTCACCGCAGAGGAGTGGGATGCGGGGCAGAACGACTACTTCTGCTTCGCGAGTCGCGCCTCGGGCGAGCTGCTGCGCCGGTCGATCGCGGTGGCGCCGAGCAGCTAGCGCGCCCCTCGCGCGACTAGAGCTCGGTCTCGATCGGCCGCGGGTCGACGAGCTCGTGCACGCCCTGCAGGATCTCGTCGGGGCGGAACGGGTATCGCGCGATCTCGGCCTCGTCGCTGATGCCCGTGAGCACGAGCACGGTGTGCAGGCCGGCCTCGATGCCCGCGACGATGTCGGTGTCCATGCGGTCGCCGATCATCGCGGTGTTCTCGCTGTGCGCGCCGATGCGGTTCATCGCCGAACGGAACATCATGGGGTTCGGCTTGCCGACGACATAGGGGTCTTTGCCCGTCGCCTTGGTGATGAGCGCCGAGATGGCGCCGGTCGCGGGCATTGGCCCGTCGGCGCTCGGGCCCGTCGCATCGGGGTTGGTCGCGATGAAGCGGGCGCCCTGCCCGATGAGCCGGATCGCCTTCGTGATGGCGTCGAACGAGTAGTTGCGGGTCTCGCCGACCACGACGTAGTCGGGGTCGGTCTCGGTCATGATGAACCCGGCCTCGTGCAGGGCCGTCGTCAGGCCCGCCTCGCCGATGACGTAGGCCCGCCCGCCCGGGATCTGGCTCGCGCAGAAGTCGGCCGTCGCGAGGGCGCTCGTCCAGATCGACTCTTCCGGCACGTCGAGCCCGCTCGCGCGCAGCCGCGCCGCGAGGTCGCGCGGCGTGAAGATCGAGTTGTTCGTCAGCACGAGAAAGGGCGTGCCCGTGTCGCGCCACTGCGCGATGAGCTCGACCGCCCCCGGCAGCGGGGTGTTCTCGTGCACGAGCACGCCGTCCATGTCGGTCAGCCAGCACTCGATCTCTCGACGGTCGCTCATGGGCGCCAGCCTACTGCGAGCCCATAGGTATGATCATTGTTGTGGATGCTGAGCGCACCGTCAGCACGCAGCGCGCGATCGATCTCGTCGCGATGGCGCACGACGCGAGCCACTACCTGCTGCGCCCGCACACGGTCGCGACCCCGACCTCGATCGAGGGCGTCGCCCGGTTGCTCGCGGAGGCGACGCGCACGGGCAACCCGCTGACCTTCCGCTCGGGCGGCACGAGCCTCTCGGGGCAGGGCGTCACCGACCAGCTGCTCGTCGACACGCGCGCCGGCTTTCGCGGCATCGAGGTGCTCGACGACGGCGAGCGCGTGCGGGTGCAGCCCGGCGCGACCGTGCGGCAGGTCAACGCCCGACTCACGCGCCACGGCCGTCGGCTCGGCCCTGACCCGGCGAGCGAGATCGCCTGCACCATCGGCGGCGTCATCGCCAACAACTCGAGCGGCATGGCGTGCGGCACCGAGCAGAACACCTACCGCACGCTCGAGTCGATGACCGTCGTGCTCGCGAGCGGGGCCGTGATCGACTCCGCGTCCGTCGATCCTGAGGGACGCGATGCGGATGAGCAGTTGCGGCTCGCCACGCCCGAGCTCTGGGCCGGGCTGTCGGCCCTGCGGGCGCGGGTGCTGGCCGACGAGCAGTCGGTGGCGAGCATCCGGCGCCTGTTCGCCATGAAGAACACGATGGGCTACGGCCTCAACGCCCTGCTCGACCACGAGCGGCCCATCGACCTGCTCGTGCGGCTCATGATCGGCAGCGAGGGCACGCTCGGCTGGGTGGGCGAGGCGGTGTTCCGCACGGTGCCGGTCGCGCCGCTCGTGGCGACGGGGCTGCTCGTGTTTCCGACCCTCGCCGCCGCGACGGCCGCGCTGCCCGCGCTCGTCGACGCCGGCCTCGCGACGATCGAACTCATGGACGCCACCTCGCTGCGCGTCGCGCAGACCCTCTCCGACGCGCCCGCGGCGATCACCGGGCTGACGGTCGAGCGGCACGCGGCGCTGCTCGTCGAGGTGCACGCGGCGACGGATGCGGAGCTCGCGCTCGGCCTCGCCGCCGCCGACCGCGCCATCGCCGGGTTGCCGCTCGCCGCCGAGTTCGCGTTCTCGCGCGAGCCCGCCGAGCGGGCCGCCCTGTGGCACGTGCGCAAGGGCCTCTACCCCGCCGTGGCCGGAGCGCGCCCGAGCGGCACCACGGCGCTTCTCGAAGACGTGGCCGTTCCCGTGGCGAACCTGCTGCCGACGTGCGAGGCGCTCGAGGCGCTGTTCGCCCGGCATGGCTACGAGAGCGCGGTGATCTTCGGGCACGCGAAAGACGGCAACATCCACTTCTTGCTCACCGAGCGCTTCGACACCCTCGAGGGCGTCGCGCGCTACGCCGCGGTGACGGAGGAGATCGTCGAGCTCGTGCTCGCCCAGGGCGGCACGCTCAAGGCCGAGCACGGCACGGGCCGCATCATGGCGCCGTTCGTCGAGCGGCAGTACGGCGCCGAGCTCACCGCGGTCATGCGCGAGCTCAAGCGGTTGTGCGACCCGGCGGGCGTGCTCAACCCGGGCGTCATCATCACCGACGACGCGCAGGCGCACCTCAAGCACCTCAAGACCACGCCGACCGTCGAGGCCGAGGTCGACCGCTGCGTCGAGTGCGGCTACTGCGAGCCGACGTGCCCGAGCCGCACGCTCACCCTGACGCCGCGGCAGCGCATCGTCGTGCGGCGTGAGCTCGCCGCGGCCGAGGCGCGCGGCGACACGGCGCTCGCCGCGGCCCTGCGGGCCGATGAGGGCTACGAGAGCGTGCAGACGTGCGCGGTCGACGGGATGTGCGGCATCGCCTGCCCCGTCTCGATCAACACCGGCGACCTCGTGCGGCGCCTGCGCTCCGAGACCCGCACGCCCGGCCGCGGGGTGTGGAACGCCGCCGCCGATCGCTGGGATGCGACGACCCGCACGGCCTCCCTTGCGCTCACCGTGGCGGATGCCCTGCCGACCCCGCTCGTGCGCGCGGCCAGCTCGGCAGCCCGCGCGGTGCTCGGGGCCGATGTCGTGCCGCGCTACGAGGCCGGCCTGCCCCGCGGCGGAGCCCGTCGGTCGCGCGCGCTCGAGGCCTCACCCGTCGTGCGCTTCGCCTCGCCCGTGTCGGCGACGCAGTATTCGGCGGTCTACCTGCCGGCCTGCGTCGGCACGATGTTCGGGCCGGAGGGTGATGGCTCCGACGCCGCGGGCGACGCCGCCGCCTCCGCCGCTGCTGGCGCGACTGCTGCGCTGCTGGCCCTGTGCGAGCGCGCGGGTGTGACGCTGCTCGTGCCCGAGGGCATCGACGGCCTGTGCTGCGGCACCCCCTGGAAGTCGAAGGGCCACACCGCCGGCCACGCCTCGATGCGCGACCGCGTGCGCGACGCCGTCGAGGCGCTCGGCCCCGCGGCGGCCGGGCTGCCGATCATCAGCGACGCGGCCTCGTGCACCGAGGGCTTCGCCGGGCTGCTCGGCTCGCCCGGGCACGGCGCTCGCGGCGACGGCTCGGGGTCGTCTCGCGTGATCGACGCCGTGACCTTCGCCGCCGAGACCCTGCTGCCGCGGCTGACGGTGCTGGCGCGACAGGGGCGGGTAGCCGTGCACCCCACGTGCTCGACGCAGGCGCTCGGCGCGACCGACGCGCTCGTCACGATCGCGCGCGCGGTCGCCGACGAGGCGGTGGTGCCCGAGGCCTGGGGATGCTGCGCCTTCGCGGGCGATCGTGGCATGCTGCACCCCGAGCTCACGGCGTCGGCCACGGCCGACGAAGTGCGTGACCTCGATCGGCTGCAGCGCGAGGGCGGAGCCTTCGACCACGCCGTCAGCGCCAACCGCACATGCGAGCTCGGCATGAGCCGCGCCACCGGCCTGCCTTACGTGCACGTGCTCGAACTGCTTGAGCGCGCGACGCGACCCTGACGACGCGGTCACCCTGTGCGCGGGCGCCCGACCGCTCCGCCGCGTCCGCGTTCTGCCGCGCGACGCCCGTCTCCTGCCGTGCGACGCCCGTCTCCTGCCGTGCGACGCCCGTCTCCTGCCGTGCGACGCCCGTCTCCTGCCGTGCGACGCCCGTCTCCTGCCGTGCGACGCCCGTCTCCTGCCGTGCGACGCCCTAGAGCCCTCGCGCCACCAGGCCGAGGCGGCGCTCGATGACGGCCACAGCATCCGGGCTCTCGTCGATGCTGATGCTGCGGCGCCCCAGTGCGCGGGCGGCCGCCGCCGTCGTGCCGCTGCCCGCGAAGGCGTCGAGCACCCAGTCGCCCTCGCGGCTCGAGGCCTGCACGATGCGGCGCAGCACGCCGAGCGGCTTCTGGGTGGGGTAGCCGGTCTTCTCGGCTCCGCTCGTGGGAACGATCGTGTGCCACCACACGTCGGTGGGCAGCTTGCCGCGCGCAGCCTTCTCGGGCGTCACGAGGCCCGGAGCCATGTACGGCTCGCGATCGACCGCCTCGCTGTCGAACCAATAGGTCTCGGGGTTCTTGACGTAGACGAGGATCGTGTCGTGCTTCGTCGGCCATCGCCGGCGCGACTTGGCGCCGTAGTCGTAGGCCCAGATGAGCTCGTTGAGGAAGCACTCGCGGCCGAACAGCGCATCGAGCGCGACCTTGGCGTAGTGGGCCTCGCGCCAGTCGAGGTGCAAGTAGAGGGTTCCGTCGTCGCGCAGCAAGCGGTGGGCCTCGATGAGGCGCGGCGCGAGGAAGCCCCAGTAGTCGCCGAAGGTGTCGTCATAGCTGCTGAGCGCCTCGACCGTGCGGGAGTAGTTCGTGCCCGTGAAGCCAAGATGAGAACCCTCGGGGTCACGCACGCTGCGCGTCGTGCGGCGCAGCTGGGTGCGTCCGGTGTTGAACGGCGGGTCGAGGTAGACGAGCTGCATGCTCGCGTCGGGCAGGGCGCGCATCGCCGTGAGGTTGTCGCCGTGGATGAGCAAGTCGGGGCCCGCTGGGGTCCACAGCGGTGCGCTCATGCTCTGACGTTAACAGGGTGGTAGCCCGCCAGCCCCTTGCTCACCCGGCCAGGGCGACCGCGGGTTCGGTGCGGTAGGTGCGCCCGCTCGGCGCGCGCCACTCCAGAGCACCCCCACCGGCCTGGTCGACGCGCCAGGCGGTGCGGTGCTTGAGCTGGTGGTGGGCCTCGCACAGGTGCGCGAGGTTGTCATGTCGCGTCGCACCCTCGTGCTGCCAGTCGACCGTGTGATCGATGTCAGAGTTCGCCGCCGCTCGACCGCACCCCGGGAATCGGCAGGTCTCGTCGCGGATGCGCAGCCACAGCCGCAGATCGCGCGGCACAGCGTACCGCTCGCGGCCGACCGAGAGCACCGTGCCCGTCTCGGGGTGGGTCAGCAGCCGCACGAAGCTCGGCGCGTGCGCCGCGAGGCGGCGGGCGACCTCGGCGGAGATCGGCCCGTAGCCCTCGAGCGTGCCCGTGCCCGTGCCCGTGCCCGAACCCGAGGCCAAGCCGGAGCTGCACCCCGAGGCCGGATGCTCGCCGTCGAGCAGGGTCAGCACGGGAACGCTGACGAGCACGGTCGCCCGCACGCCGCGCCCGAGGCCGGTGTCGGGCATGATGCCGTCGATCAGGAGGTCGGCGAGCACGTCGGCGCGGCGCTGGGTGAGGGTGCGCGGCTCGTCGGGACCGGCCAGGCCGGAGGCGATCTCGGTGAGCCGGCGATACGCTCCGACCGCCTGCTCAGCCGGCAGGTGGGCGGTCAACCAGGCCATGCCGTCGCGCCCGGGCTCGAGCCGCACCGAACGGGAGTCTTCGGCAGAGCGGCGACGGGCGTCGATCGAATCGGGGTGCACCCGCTCGCGGATGGCGCGCGCCTTCTGCCGGAACCCGTTTGCGGTGCGCGCCTCTGCCGCCGGCAGCGCCTCGGCCTCGAACGCAGACCAGGAATCGGCGGGCAGGGACCGCGCCTCGTCGACGAGCACGCTTGCGTGCCGGTAGCTGATGCTGCCCGACCGCAGCGCTGCCAGCGTCGGCTGCAGGTCGTGCACGAGCGCGGCGCTGTCGACCACGAGCTGCTCGGCCTCTCGCTCGCCGATGCGCAGGGCGGCGCTGAGCTCGGTGGTCGCGACCCGGCGCGCGGTCATCTCGCGCGACCACCCGCGGCCGCCCGAGGGCAGATGGGCCTCGGCCGCCAGCGCGATGCGCCGCACCTCGTCGATCGCGACGGCACGGTAGGCGTTGAGCGCCGCGACGAGCCGATCGACCTCGACGATCGAGTCGAGCACGACCCCGAGCCCGCTGTCGACCGCGGCGGCAGGCGTCGCCGGCAGCAGCGCGCCGGTCGGCGCGGCGAGGGGATTCGGGGTGGGCATGAGGGCAGTCAAGCAGCGACCTCTGACATCGGAGCGGCTCGCCCCGTGCCCAACCCGAGTCGGTGGAATGGAGTCTGATCAGGACTTTTGGGGAGGAGAAGTGGTCGACGCGCGGCCCGCGTCACTGATCGCATCCGTGCCCGCACCAGCGCCCGCATCACCGGCGACAACGCCGCCTGCAGCGCCGCCAGCGCCGCCGCCAACGCCGCCGCCCGCGCTGCCAACCCCGTTGCCCACTCCGCCGCCCGCAGCATCCACCACCCCACGCCGCCGCGGCGACCGCAGCAGCACCGCGATGAGCATGAGCGTCACGCCGATCGCCGCACCGTAGGCGGGCGTGAACCCGGCCACGAGCAGCGTCACGACCCCGGCGATGCCGAGCACGACCTTGAGCGCCGCCATCCACGGGCCGACGGGCGCCGGGGCGGGGCGGCCGCGCGCGTCGCTGCGGCGCTCAAGCCAGCTGACCCCGATGACGATCGGGATGAGCAGCAACGCGACGGCGACGAGGAACGGCGGCCGGCTCTGCCACCACCCCGCGCTGAGCGGCTCGGGGAACGGCGCCCCCGAGACCACCAGCACGACCGCGATGAGCACGATCACCGGCACGTGCCAGAGGTAGATCTGCATGGCGTTCGTGTTGATCGCGCCGCTCAGCCCGGCGAAGGTCTCGCGCTCGGCGAGGCGGGCGAGCCACGGCCGCAGGAACGCGAACAGCAGCGTCTGCCCGACACCGAGCACGAGAATGGCCGCGGTCGGCGGGTTGAGGTTGTCGTACATGTCGGTCGAGTACCCGACGACGGTGGTGAGGAACAGCAGCCCGCCGAAGGCGGCGAGACCGGCGAGACCGAGCATCCACCGACGGCGCCAGTCGAACCAGCCGTCGGCGAGGCAGAAGCCCAACTGCTGCACGAAGAGCCACACGAACAGCAGGTTGAGGGCGCCGATGAGCGGCTGCACCGTGAGCAGGGCGACCGTGTCGATGATCATGACGGCGCCGAGCATCGTGAGCAGGGTGGCCCACGGCGCGCGCTCGTGCAGGCGGGCCATGAGGGGCACGAGGCCCGAGCATCCGAGATAGACGGCCAGGAACCAGAGCGGCTGCCCGATGCGGAAGCCGACGTCGGCGAGCACCGGGTCGGGCAGGCCGACGAGACCGAGCACCGCGAGCGTGATGCCGACGAGCCCGAGCGGCAGCAGGGCGGGCCGCGCGAGGCGGGCGACGCGGTCGCGCACGTAGTCGGCTCCGGTGACGCCGCGCTCGCGCTGGCGCCGCCAGGCGAGCAGGCTCGAGAAGCCGCCCATGACGAAGAACAGGGGCATGACCTGCACGAGCCAGGTGCTCCAGGCGAAGATCGGATGCCCGTCGAGCGAGTTCGTGATGGCGAGCCCGTCGGTCTCGACCGTGATGCCCGCCATCATGACGTGCAGGCCCACCACGACGACGAGGCAGGCGGCGCGCACGAGGTCGACGGCGTGATCACGGGTGGGTGTTGCCATGATGGCTTCAGGGTACGTCAGCATGCCCGGCGGCGATAGCGGCGCCCCGTAGCCTGGGGGCATGACCGAGGCCGAGCAGACCGGCGAGCCCCCGCCCGAGCCCACCCTCGAGTGGACAACCCACGGCGTCGGCCCCTGGACGGGCCCCACGCCCGACGACCCGCGCCTCGACCCCGAGCTGCTCGCCACCGGCGACACCCGCAACGTCATCGACCGCTACCGCTACTGGTCGATGGAGGCGATCGTCGCCGACCTCGACGCGCGCCGGCACCCGTTCCACGTGGCGATCGAGAACTGGCAGCACGACATGAACATCGGCTCGATCGTGCGTAGCGCCAACGCCTTTCTCGCCGCCGAGGTGCACATCGTCGGCCGCCGCCGCTGGAACAAGCGCGGCGCCATGGTCACCGACCGCTACCAGCACGTGTCGCACCACTCCGACATCGGCGAGCTCGTCGCGTTCGCGCGCGCGAAGGGCCTGCCGATCGTGGCTGTCGACAACGTCGAGGGGTCGAGGCCGGTGGATGCCGCACCCCTGCCGCGCGCGTGCATCCTGCTGTTCGGCCAGGAGGGCCCCGGGTTGAGCGACGACGCGCTCGCCGCCGCCGACGAGGTGGTCGAGATCCGGCAGTTCGGCTCGACGCGATCGATCAACGCGAGCGCTGCGGCCGCGATCGTCATGCACGAGTGGTTGCGGGCGCACGCGAGCCCTTGACGAGCATCCACCCAGCCGATGGACTGAGCGCATGACCGCGATCACCGACGATCTGCCCGCCCTTCTCATTCACCAGGAGCACGACCTGTGGGAGGCGATGCGGCACGGCGACGGCGGCACGCACCTGCAGCAGGCCATGACGGCGGATGCGGTGCTCATCGACGACGGATCGCTCGTCGAGCGTTCCGCCGCGATCGTGGCCCTCGACGGCACGACGTGGGGTGCGGCGACGATGAGCGACCAGCGCGTCGTGCGGCTCGGCGACCGCGCGGCCATGCTCGCCTACCGCCTGCGCGGCGACCGGGGCGGCGAGCCCGTCGACGTGTGGGCCACGACGACCTACGTCTACACCGAGGGCCGCTGGCGCGTCGGCGCACACCAGCAGTCGCCCGCCGCCGACTAGGGCCGCGCGCGCCGCACGCGGATCGGGCCTTTCGCCGTCGAGGGATCGACGACCCGGCCGCCCTGCGTGATCTCGACCTCGCCCGCCGCGACGAGGCGCCGGGCCGCGCGCCGGGCGGGTTCCATGAGCTCGCGCCAGGCGTCGTCCTCGTCGCCGCCGACCGCTCGGGCCGCCTCGCTCGGGCAGATGGTGGCGTCTCCGGCGCGGCCGGCGAGCAGGCTCCGGATGCTCTCCTCGAGCGCGCGATCCACGGGCCGCACGCCCCGAGCGCGGCAGGCGTCGCTGCACCAGCGCACGGCCTCCCAGTCGCGCGCCCAGCGCGCCCGCCACTCGATGCGGCGGCCGCACGAGCCGCAGGTCTTCTCGGCGCGCACGTCGGGGGATTCCCCGTCTCGATCACGCTGCCGACCCATGCCGCCAGTCTCGCCGCTCTGGCCGAGCGCGCGCCGAGCATCCACCCCCGCCTGCCCCGCTGTTCTCCACAATTCAGGAGTCGCCGCGTGGACCCGCACGGCAGTTCCGCCCGCGCACACCGCACGACGGCGTGTCGGCGGCTCGTGCGCTGCCGAAACTCCTGAATTGTGGAGATCAGCCGCGGCGCTCGCGGGCGAGCATCAGCCCGACCGCAGCGATGACGGCGACCGCGATCGCCGTGCCGCCGAACAGCAGCAGCGCGCCGCCTGCCTCGTAGGCGAGGCCTGAGACGCCGGCCGCGATCGTCGCCGCGGCGAGCCCGATGCCGCGCAGCAGGCCCTGCGCCGAGCCGGCGCGCGCCGGATCGACGGCGTGCGCCATCGCGGCCGCGGCGCCGATGAAGGCGAGCGCCTGACCGGTCGACTCGACGAAGCCCATGCCCGTGGCGATGAAGGGGTTGCCCACGAAGCCGTAGAGCGTGACGATCGGCAGCAGGATGAGCAGGCCGCGCGTGTAGGCCGAGACGCCGCCGCGGCGATCGGCGAGGCGACCGGCCCAACCGGCGACGAGCACGTAGGGCACCGCGAAGAGCGCGTAACTTGCGGCCGTCAGCACCGGGCCCGCGCCGATGTCGGCCATGAAGCGCGGCCACACGCCGTCGTAGGCGCCGGTCGGCACCATGACGGCGGCGTAGAGCAGCACGATGCCGATGATGCGCGGCGAGCGCAGCAGGTCGAGGCTCGTGCGCGGGGCGCTCGCACCGAAGCGCAGCGTGCGGTCGGCATCCGTGCCGTCGAAGCCGATGACGCCCGCGGCGATGCCGCCGGTGGTCGGGTGCGGGTCGTCACCGCGGAACGCCGAAGCGCTCGCCTCGCGGAACCCGACGAGCACGGGAACGAGCGCGAGCAGCACGACGACGGCCGAGACGGCCAGGATCGCGCTCGGGCCGGCGAATGACAGCGCGAGACCCGAGGCGAGCGGGCCGACGGCGATACCCGCGAGCTCGGCGGCGCCGAGGCGGCCGAGCAGCTCGCCGCTGCGCCGGTGGTCGAAGCGCACGATGAGGGCGCTCGCGGCGATGACGAAGATGCCGAAGCCGAAGCCGCCCACGGCGCGGCCGGCGATGAGCTGCCAGCCCTCGACCGCTATGGCACTGAGGCCGAGCGACGCGGCGACCATGATGACCCCGATGACGGCCATGAGGCGGGCGTGCCCGCGGTCGGCGGCGGGGGCGACGAGCAGCTCGGCGACGAGCGCCGACGCGAAGCCGGCCGCGGCGAGGTAGCCGATCTCGGCGGTGCTCACGCCGAGCGAGCCCTGCAGGGCGGGGATGAGCGGGAAGATCACGAACGACGCCGACGACAGCAGCACCATGGCCGTGACGACGCTCGGCACGAGGAGGCGTGCCTGCCGGTGCTGCGCGTTCATGATGACGATCATCCCGTTCGTGTGTTATCCAACTGGACAACAACGCTAGCACGCCCTATCCGGTTGGACAATATCGCGCCCCTGCGGCCTATGCTCGACGCTGTGGCAGAACGGAAGAACGCCGAGCGCAAGTCGAGCGATGAGCGTCGCGACGAGATCGTGCGCGCCACCCTGCGGCTCGTGGCCGTCAAGGGCTTCGCGGGCGTCACGCTGCGCGAGGTCGCGACCGAGGTCGGCGTCGTGCACGGGCTCATCCGCCACTACTTCAGCAGCCGCGACGAGCTCGTCGCCGCCGCCTTCGACTTCGCCGTCACGAGCGAGCTCTCGAGCGACCGCGCGCTGCTCGACGGCCTCGACCCCGTCGCGGCGCTCGCCGGCTGGCTCGCCGCGACCCCCGAAGACCACTACCGCGTGTGGATCGACGCGTGGAGCGAGGCCCCCCGCACCCCGCCGCTCGCCGCCGCGCTCGACCGCCACCATCGCGACTGCGAGCGCATCCTGACTGCCGTCATCGAACGGGTCGTGGATGCCGGGCTCGGCGCGAGCGCCGACCCCGCGGCCGACTCGCGCCTGCTCACCGCCGTCGCCGACGGCGTGGCCGTGCAGCACCACGCCGTCGGAGTCGTCGACGTGGACGAGGCGAACGCGATCGTCTTCGCTGTGGCCGAACGGCAGCTGGCGCTCGAGCCCGGCAGCCTCGCGCGCGCCAACCCCGTGCCCGCCCGCGGGCAGTGGGCCGAGGGCGCCGCCCGATAGACTCAAGGGCAAGCCCTCACATCTCTCGAAGGGACCACCCATGCCTGCCGTCGTCATCATCGGCGCCCAGTGGGGCGATGAAGGAAAAGGCAAGGCGACCGACCTTCTCGCTGGCCGCATCGACTACGTCGTCAAGTTCAACGGCGGCAACAACGCGGGCCACACCGTCGTCGTCGGCGACGAGAAGTACGCACTGCACCTGCTGCCCAGCGGCATCCTCACCGAGGGTGTAACCCCGGTCATCGCGAACGGCGTCGTGGTCGACATCGAGGTGCTGTTCGGCGAGCTCACGGCGCTCAGCGCGCGCGGCGTCGACGTGTCGAAGCTGCTCATCAGCGCCAACGCGCACGTCATCACGCAGTACCACCGCACGATGGACAAGGTGACCGAGCGCTTTCTCGGCAAGCGCCAGATCGGCACGACGGGCCGAGGCATCGGGCCCGCCTACGCCGACAAGATCAACCGCGTCGGCATCCGCATGCAAGACCTCTTCGACGAGAACATCCTGCGCCAGAAGGTCGAGGGCGCCCTCAACGTCAAGAACCACCTGCTCGTCAAGGTCTACAACCGCCGCGCGATCACGGTCGACGAGGTCGTGGAGGAGCTGCTGAGCTACGCCGAGCGCCTGCGGCCCATGGTCGTCGACACCGGCCTCGTGCTGCACCAGGCGCTCGAGCGCGGCGAGACCGTGCTCTTCGAGGGCGGCCAGGCGACCATGCTCGACGTCGACCACGGCACCTACCCCTTCGTCACCTCGTCGAGCGCGACGAGCGGCGGCGCGGCGACGGGTTCGGGCATCGGGCCCAACCGCATCGATCGCGTCATCGGTATCGTCAAGGCCTACACGACGCGCGTCGGCTCGGGCCCCTTCCCGACCGAGCTCTTCGACGAGTCGGGCGAGTTCCTCCGCAAGACGGGCTTCGAGTTCGGCACGACGACGGGCCGCCCGCGCCGCTGCGGCTGGTACGACGCGCCCATCGCCCGCTACACCGCGCGCGTCAACGGCGTCACCGACTTCGTCATGACCAAGCTCGACGTGCTCACGGGCCTGACGAGCATCCCCGTCTGCGTCGCCTACGAGGTCGACGGCGTGCGCGTCGACGAGGTGCCCGTCTCGCAGAGCGACTTTCACCACGCTAAGCCCATCTACGAGAACCTGCCGGGCTGGTCAGAAGACATCACGGGCGCCCGCACCTTCGACGACCTGCCGAAGAACGCGCAAGACTACGTGCTCGCCATCGAGGCCATGAGCGGCGCGCGCATCTCGGCCATCGGCGTGGGGCCGGGCCGCGACGCGATCGTCGTGCGGCACGACCTGCTCGACTGAGCACGGGCTGCGCTCATGACCGCCGCTGACCTGCCTTACACCGCGCTCGAGGGTCACGGCCTGCGGCTCGAGCCCTACGAACCGACGCATCTGCCGGGCCTCACCGCCGCCCTCGGGCGGCCCGAGGTCTTCGCGGGCGGCTGGGGCGGCGGGCCCGCCGGCGCGCGCTCGGGCGACGAGTTCGCCGCGTGGCTACCCACCTACCTGCCAGTCGGGCGCGCCCACGTGTATGTGGTGCTGGATGCTCACCGCACGATCATCGGCACCTCGACCATCTTCGACCTCGCCCCCGCGGCCGAGTCGGCCCACATCGGGTACACCGCGTACTCACCCGACCAGTGGGGATCATCCGTCAACCCGGCGGCGAAGCTGCTGCTGCTCGGCCACCTCTTCGACCACGGCTACGGCCGCGTCAAGCTGCAGGCCGACGTGCGCAACGCGCGCTCGCGCGCGGGCATCGAGAAGCTCGGGGCGCAGTTCGAAGGAATCGCCCGGCGCGACGCGCAGCGCGCCGACGGCTCGTGGCGCGACGCGGCGGTGTACTCGATCGTGATCGACGAGTGGCCCGCCGTGCGGGCGGGGCTGCTCGAGCGGCTCGCCTAGGCCGCGGTGGCGGCGGCCACGGCCCCGAACCAGGCGATCCCCAGCGCGATGCCGGCGAGGGTCGGAACGATCGCGGTGACGAGGGCGAGAATCCAGTCGCCGGCGGTCGGATGGTTCTCGCCGGGGGCGGGCGGCGTGCGCAGCGAGAGGGCGTGCGGGCGTGCGGGGTGGGCCTCCCAGAAGGGGCGGCCCTGGGCATCCACCCGCCCCAGCAGCATGCGCTGCGGCGCCGAACGCAGCATCAACACGAGCGGGGCGAGCCCCATGACGACGAACATGATGCCGATGAGCAGGCCCGAGAGGTCGGCGTAGAGCAGGAACGAGCGGAAGAACGTGACGGCGAGGCTCACGAAGAGCGCAGGCCACGCGAAGGCGAGCATCGAGACGCCGAAGCCCTGCGCGAGCACCGAGCCGATGAACACCGCCACGAGACCGCCGATGATGCTCGTGGGGGTGAACGCGACGATCGCATCGGTGCACTCGACCGCGATCTCGAAGGGGCCGCCGCGGGCGCAGTAGCCGCCGAGGTCGGAGAGCGCGGTCACGGCCTGAAAGAGCAGGGTGATCGCGAGGGAACCCGCGAACCAGCCGAAGGCCGAGCCGAGAACGCACGTCGCCGGGTGGTCGCGCCCGGTGCGAGGGGTGGGCGCATCCGTCGTCATGGCGACACTGTAGAGCCCCGCGGCGCCGCAGTTCCAGAGCCAGCACGGGGCTCTCGGGCGATACGCTCGAGCCATGGATGACGCAGGCCTCGCCGAGCTCACGTCGCTGCGGCGCAGCATCGACAACATCGACGCCGCGCTCATCCACCTGCTCGCCGAGCGGTTCAAGAGCACCCAGGCCGTCGGCCGCCTCAAGGCCGCCACGAACATGCCGCCGAGCGACCCCGAGCGCGAGCGCGTGCAGATCGAGCGCCTGCGCGCCCTCGCGATCGAGGCGCAGCTCGACCCCGCCTTCGCCGAGAAGTGGTTCAACTTCATCGTCGCCGAGGTCATCCACCACCACGAGCAGATCGCCACCACGGGCACGATCGCGACCGATACCGAGTGAGCACCGCGGCCCCACCCCGCTCCTCCGACGCCTGGATCGCGCTGCAGTTCACCCTCGCCGGGGTCGTCTGGGGTGCGAGTTTTCTCTTCATCGCCCTCGCGCTCGAGGGCCTCTCCCCCGTCCAAGTGGCGACGGGTCGCACGCTCTTTGGCGCGATCACCCTCGGGCTCATCGCGCTCGTCACGCGCGATCGTCTGCCGCGATCGGGGCGCGTTTGGGCGCACCTGCTGCTGCTCTCGGTGACCTTCGCGGTCATCCCGTACATGCTCTTCGCCTGGGCGCAGCAGTATGTCGCTTCGGGCGTCGCGAGCATCTTCAACGCGACGACGCCCATCATGACGGCGCTCATCGCGGGGCTCGCCTTTCGCATCGAGAGGCTCTCGCGCGAGCAAGTGCTCGGCATCGTCGTGGGCATCATCGGCGTCGTCGTGATCGTCGGCCCGTGGCAAGGCATCGAGCCGGGCTCGGGCGGCATCGTGCCCTACCTCGCCCTGCTCGGCGCAACCGCCTGCTACGGCTTCAGCCTCTCGTACATGCGGCGCTTCCTCGCCGACAGCGGCGTGAGCGCGATCGTGTTCAGCTTCGTCATGATCGGCCTCGCGGCGGTGTGGATGCTGCTGCTGACGCCCGTCATCGGCGCCGACCCCGTCACGCTCACGCCGACGGTGATCATCGCCATCGTGCTGCTCGGAGCCCTCGGCACGGGCCTCGCCTACGCCTGGAACCAGAACGTCGTGCGCGCCTGGGGACCAACGCGGGCCGCGACGGTCACCTACATCTCGCCGCCCATCGGCGTGCTGCTGGGCGTGCTCGTGCTCGGCGAGACCCTCGTCTGGAACGAGCCCGTCGGCGCCGTGCTCGTCATCCTCGGCGTGCTGCTCGCGCAGCGGCGGTTGCGGCTGCCGAGTCGTCGCCCGCGCGCGACACCAGACGGTGCGTGATCTCGAGCGCGACTGAGCCGATCGCGCTCGCGCCCACGGCGACGAGCAGCAGCTCGAGCGGCGGGGCGCCGAGCTGCAAGAAGTCGGTGACGATCGGGATGAGCAGCAGCACGGGCAGCCCGAGGTAGGCCGCCACCACGACGAGGCTCGTCACGAGCGTGAACGGGCGCGACAGGATCACGAGCACCCACAGCGCCGTGAGCGTGAGGGTGATGACGGCGGTGGTCTGCACGACCGCGGCCTCGGCGCCCCCGAGGTAGGCGTAGGCGACGACCGAGATGAGCGTGCCGCCGACGATGAGGCCGGAGGGGATGCAGAACCGCGCAGCGCGCCTCAAGAAGCCGGGGCGGTAGCGCTGGATGTTCGGCAGCAGCGCGAGCACGAGCGCGGGCAGCCCGATCGTGAGGCCGTCGACGATCGACAGCTGCCGGGGCAGGAAGGGGAACGGTCACAGCAGCGCTCCGAAGACGACCGCGAAGAGGATGGCGTAGGTCGTCTTCGACAGGAACAGTTTGGCGAGCCGCTCGACGTTCGCGATGACCTGCCGACCCTCGGCGACGATGCGCGGCAGGCGGCTGAACTGGCCGTCGAGCAGCACGAGGCGTGCAACGGCACGCGTCGCCGCCGCGCCCGAGCCCATCGCGATGCCGAGGTCGGCGTGCTTGAGCGCGAGCGCGTCGTTGACACCGTCGCCCGTCATCGCCACGGTGTGCCCGAGCCGCTGCAGCGAGAGCACCATGGCCTTCTTCTGTTCGGGGGTCACGCGCCCGAAGACGCGGTGCTCGGCCATCACGGCGTCGAGCGCGGCCTCGTCGGTCGGCAAGGTGCGCGCGTCGAACCCGGGGCCCTCGTGCAGGATGCCCGCCTCGCGCGCGACCGCGGCCACTGTTCGCGGGTCGTCACCCGAGATGACGCGCAGCTCGACTTCTTGCTCGCGGAAGTAGCTGAGCGTCTCATGCGCGTCGTCGCGCACCTTCTCGCGGAACGACACGAGGGCGACGGCGCGCAGGCCCGCGGGCAGCTCGGGCTCGGGGGCCCGCTCGCCCTCGGCAGGCTCGACCGTGGGGTCGAGCACGACGTCGGTGCGCGCGAGCACCACGGTGCGCTCGCCGGCCGTCGCGCGCGCGGCGAACCGCGCGAGAGCATCCATCGAATCGGGCACATCGGCCAGTACGATGTCGGGCGCGCCGACCACCCAGGTGCCGCGGGCGGGGCCGTCGGCGAAGGAGACGGCGCTCCACTTGCGGCGGCTCGAGAACTCGATCGCGCGCACCCCGGTCTCGCGGGGAGGGTTCGCGAAGCGCTCGGCGAGGGCGCGGGCTGTGGCGTTGGCGTCGCGATCGGCGCCCATCCACGAGAGGGCGGCCTCGGCGGCAGGGTCGAGCTCTGTCGTGGTCAGGGGCTCCACGCTGTCCAGCACCATGCGGCCCTCGGTGAGCGTGCCCGTCTTGTCGAGGCACAGCATGTCGACGCGCGCGAGGCCCTCGACGGCCGCGAGCTCTTGCACGAGCACCTCGCGGCGGGCGAGCTTCACGGCGCCGACCGCGAGGGCAACACTCGTCATGAAGACGAGCCCCTGCGGGATCATCGCGATAAGGCTCGCCGCCGAGGCCACCGTCGCCTCGCGCCACGCGCCCGTCGCGATCGCGACCTCCCAGCCGCCGACCGCCTGCATCTGCCCGTTGACGACGATCGCACCGACCGGCAGCAGCAGGATAGTGATCCAGCGGATGATGCGCGCGATGCCGCTGCGCAGCTCGCTGCGCACGAGCGAGAACTGCTTGGCCTCGGCGGTGATGCGCGCGGCGTACGAATCGGCGCCGACGCGGATGACCCGCGCGAGCCCGCTGCCCGCGACGACGCTCGACCCCGACATGAGTTCGCGCCCGGCGGGGGACGCCACCGGGTCGGCCTCGCCCGTCAGCAGCGACTCGTCGACGTCGAGCCCATGCGCCTCGATCACCTCGGCGTCGGCCGTGACCTGGTCGCCTGCGGCGAGCACGAGCACGTCGTCGAGCACGACCTCGCCGACGGCGACCTCGCTCACCGCGCCGTCGCGCAGCACGCGGGCCCTCGGGGCGTTGAGCACCGCGAGCCGGCTGAGCGTGAGCTTCGCGCGGAACTCCTGCGCCACCCCGATCACCACATTGGCGATGACGAAGAAGCCGAACAGCGCGTCTTGCCAGTAGCCGAGCACGAGCAGCAGCGCGAAGCTGCCGCCGACGATGAGGTTGAAGAGCGTGAACAGGTTGGCCTGCATGATGCGCCAGAACGAGCGGCCGGTGTCGTTCGGCATCACGTTGGTCTGGCCGAGCTGCGTGCGCGAGCGCACCTCGACGAGGCTGAGCCCTGCGGGGGAGGTCGCGCCGGAGGTCGTCACGGGCGCGAGCCTAGTGGTCACAGCTAACGAAGCTTGTAAGTCAAGTGTGGCGATGTCCCCGCTCTCGAGTATTGTTCTAGGTGTTACGACCAGCCCGTTCGGTAGGAGCATCTCCTGCCCCGGGCTGGTTTTCTTTTTGGTCTTTACTCACCTTGTGCGTAGTGTTCGGACATGGGTACGAGGTACACCAAGCCCCACCTCTCATTCGAAGATCAACTGGCCAAGCTCGAAAGTCGAGGCTTGGTGGTGAATGACCGCGTGAGCGCCCTCCGGTCATTGAAGGACATCGGCTACTACAGGCTCACGGCCTACCTCCACACGCTTCGCGGGTACAAGTCGGACGCACTTCCAGGTCACGACGATCGCCTGGACACGTACGTCCCAGGAAGTACGTTCGAGCTCGTTATCGAGCTTTGGCGGTTCGATCGCCGCCTCAGGCTGGACCTCCTAGATGGCTTGGAGCACGTAGAGGTGGCACTTCGTACGTCGGTTGCCTACCAGGCGGGCTTGCTCGACCCGTTCGTCCACCACAAGCCTGAGTTGCTCGCTCCGGAGTTCACGGCCCAGCCGCCCACGACAAGCCAAGCTAGGCACAGCCGCTATGACGAGTGGCTCATTCGCTATCTTGAACGACTTGGGAAGGCTGAGGACGAAGCCTTCGTTCGTTGGTTTGCGCACAAGTACGAGGGTCTGCTGCCAATCTGGGTCGCGACGGAGCTCTTGGAGTTCGGCCAGACAAGCAGGCTCCTGCAAGGTCTTCCCCTAGCCCAGCGTCGCGCAATCGCTCTAGATTTCGGCGTCGATGAGCCGAAGACGTTTACGTCTTGGATCGCTTCGCTGAATGGGCTCAGAAACGTAGCTGCCCATCACTCCCGCCTGTGGAACAGGTCTCTAGTCGCCGTTGCCCGCCGACCAAAGCCCAACCGCATAACCGCACTTGACCACCTACAAGAGCTCGACAACGTTGCACGTGTGAAGGTCTATGTGCCAATTGCCATCGTGGTGTGGCTGCTTCGCGAACGTGCAGAGGGTCGCGAGTGGCGAGAACGAATCCGAGCCACCATCGAGACTTTCCCGGCTCTTCCTCAAGGCTCACTTCTCAACGCTGGCTTTCCAGCTGACTGGCAAGACCTGGATTTGTGGCGCTGAGAGATTCGCCTCAGCCGCCGACGACAGGCCCGAAGCGCGCGGGCAGCGTGTCGCGGTGCGCGTGCCGCAGCTCGGCGAGGCTCAGCGTGAAGCGGTCTTGGATCTCGAGTCCGTCGACCTCGCTATCGGTAACGCCGACGCGCAGCACGGGCACATCCCGCCCCTCACAGAGGCCGCGGAACTTCACGTCGTCTTCACGAGCCACCGACACGAGCACGCGGGCCTGCGACTCCGAGAGGAGGGCGGCGAGGGCATCCACCCCATCGCGCTCCATGAGCTCGGTGAGCCAGACGCGCGCGCCGAGACCGAAGCGCAGCACGCCCTCGGCGAGGGTCGCGAGCAGACCGCCCTCGGAGAGGTCGTGCGCCGAGGTGACGAGCGCCTCTTCCGCCGCCGCGGCCATGAGGCCCGCGAGGTTCTTCTCGGCCGTGAGGTCGACGCGGGGCGGCAGGCCGCCGAGGTGGCCGTGCACGACGTCGGCCCACACCGAGCCGTCGAGCTCGTCGCGCGTGATGCCCAGCAGGTAGAGGTTCTCGCCCTCGTCTTGCCAGCCCGAGGGCAGGCGGCGGTCGACGTGGTCGATGACGCCCATGACGGCGACGACGGGGGTCGGGTGGATGGGCACGTCGCCGGTCTGGTTGTAGAACGACACGTTGCCGCCCGTGACGGGGATGCCCAGCTCGAGGCAGGCATCGGCCAGGCCCGTCACCGCTCGCTCGAACTGCCACATGACGTCGGGGTTCTCGGGGCTGCCGAAGTTGAGGCAGTCGCTGACGGCGCGGGGCGCGGCTCCCGTCGCGGCGACGTTGCGGTACGCCTCGGCGAGGGCGAGCTGCGCGCCGACGTAGGGGTCGAGCTGGCAGTAGCGGCCGTTGGCGTCGGTCGCGAGCGCGACGCCGAGCCCGCTCACCTCGTCGACGCGGATCATGCCCGCATCGTCGGGCGTCGCGAGCGCCGTGTTGCCGCCCACGTAGTAGTCGTACTGGTCGGTGATCCAGCTTGTGTCGGCGAGGTTCGGGCCGCCGAGCACCCGCAGGGCCTGCGCGCGCAGCTCGGCGTCGTCGGCCGGGCGGGCGAGCCGGGCGCTGCCGTCGGCCTGCAGGGCGTCGAGCCAGGCGGGCCGCGCGAACGGCCGGTGGTACACGGGGCTGTCGATCGCGACCGTGCGGGGGTCGACATCGACGATCGTCTCGCCCTGCCAGTGGATGATCAGCCGACCCGTGTCGGTCACCTCCCCCAGCACGCTCGTCTCGACATCCCACTTGGCGGTGACGGCGAGGAAGGCGTCGAGCTTGCTCGGCTCGACGATCGCCATCATGCGCTCCTGGCTCTCCGACATCAGGATCTCTTCGGCCGTCAGCGAGGGGTCGCGCAGCAGCACCTGGTCGAGGTCGACGACCATGCCGCCGTCGCCGTTCGACGCGAGCTCGCTCGTCGCGCACGAGATGCCGGCGGCGCCGAGATCTTGGATGCCCTGCACCAGATCGGCCGCGAACAGCTCGAGGCAGCACTCGATGAGCACCTTCTCGGCGAAGGGGTCGCCCACCTGCACCGCGGGCCGCTTGCGGCTTTTCTGGCCGGCCGCCGCTCCTGCGGCCGGCTCGCTCCGGGCGCCGTCAAGGCCGCCTTCCTCCGCGCTGGCCCCGTCAAACGACTCGCTGGCCAGAATGGATGCTCCGCCGATGCCGTCGCCGCCCGTGCGCGCCCCGAACAGCACGACCTTGTTGCCGACCCCGCGCGCGTTCGCGAGGTGCAGGTCGTCGTGCCGCAGCACGCCGACGGCGAGCGCGTTGACGAGCGGGTTCGCCTGGTAGACCGCGTCGAAGACGGTCTCGCCGCCGATGTTGGGCAGGCCGAGGCAGTTGCCGTAGTGGCTGATGCCCGAGACGACGCCGGGGACGACGCGCGCCGTGTCGGCGTGGTCGATGGCACCGAAGCGCAGGGCATCCATGACCGCAACAGGGCGCGCGCCCATCGAGATGATGTCGCGCACGATGCCGCCGACGCCCGTCGCGGCGCCCTGGAAGGGCTCGATGTAGCTGGGGTGGTTGTGGCTCTCGATCTTGAAGGTGACGGCCCAGCCCTCGCCGATGTCGACGACGCCCGCGTTCTCACCCATGCCGACCATGAGGTGCTCGCGCATCTCGTCGGTGACCTTGCTGCCGAACTGCCTGAGGTGCACCTTGCTCGACTTGTACGAGCAGTGCTCGCTCCACATGACCGAGTACATCGCGAGCTCGCCGCTCGTGGGGCGGCGGCCGAGCAGATCTTTGATGGCCTGGTACTCGTCGGCCTTGAGCCCCAGCGCCTCGAACGGCTGCACCTTGTCGGGGGTGGCGGCGGCGTTGGCCACGGTGTCGGGAGCGGGAATCTGCGCGGGGCTCGTCACGGCATTCAGCCTACCGGCGGGCCTAGGCTGGTCAGGTCGACCCCGAACCGCCGATGGAACCGCCCCTGGGAGCCCCGCATGAACGCTCGCACCATCTGGACCTACGCCGCGATCGGCGTGCTCGTGTTTCTCGGCGCCATGTTTCTGGGTCTCGCGCTCAACCAGTGATCGCGAGATGCTGAGCGCATGAGCCCGCTGACGCTGTTCGACCTCGTCGACGCCGAGGGGGTGCCCGAGCGCGGCTGGGCCTTTCTCATCGTGCTGACGGTGCTCATGCTCGCGGTCGCCGTCGTGGTCATCGTGCTCGTCGAGCTCGTCGTGCGCCTGAGCGCGCCGCGCCAGCCGTGGACGGCCGTGCTGCTGCGGCACACGCGCCGCGCGCTGCGCCTGCTGCTGCTCGTCGTGGCCGTGTGGATCGCCGTCGACCTCGCGGCGCCCGAGACCCGGTTCTCCGAGGCGATCGACCGCGCCTTGACGATCGGCGTCATCGGCCTCTTCGCGTGGCTGCTCGTCGAGACCGTCGACTTCGCCTTCGAGGGCGCCAAGAGCCGGTTTCCGATCGGCGCCGACGCCACCCGCGGCGCTCGCCGCGCGCACACCCAGCTGACCTTCTTGCAGCGGCTCGTGATCGTCGTCATCATCGTGGCCGCCGTGAGCGCCGCCCTGCTCACGTTCCCCGAGATGCAGGCGCTCGGCGCGAGCCTGCTCGCCTCGGCGGGCCTCGCCGGCATCGTTGCGGGCCTCGCCGCGCAGTCGACCCTGTCGAACGTCTTCGCGGGCGTGCAGATCGCCTTCAGCGACGCCATTCGCGTCGACGACATCGTCATCGTTGAGGGCGAGTGGGGGCGCATCGAAGAGATCACGCTCACCTACGTGGTGGTGCGCATCTGGGATGACCGGCGCCTCGTCGTGCCCTCGACGCACTTCACCAGCACGCCCTTCGAGAACTGGACGCGCACGGGCAGCGAACTGCTCGGCTCGGTCGAGCTCGACCTCGACTGGCGCGTGAGCCCCGCCGCGATGCGGTCGCGGTTGGCCGAGATCCTCGACGGCACGCCGCTGTGGGATCGCCGGGTGTCGGTGCTGCAGGTCGCCGACGCCGTGGGGGGCCTCGTGCGCGTGCGCATCCTCGTGAGCGCGGCCGACGCCGGATCGCTCTTCGATCTGCGTAACTACGTGCGCGAGCAGCTCGTCGAGTGGGTGCAGCTCGAGAGCCCCGGCGCGATGCCGCGTACGCGCGTCGTTATGGTCGATCGTGCCTCCGCCGAGGACACGGCGCCTGCCGTCGATCCCGCCGACCAGTCGGCGAAGCGCCAGCTGTTCAGCGGAACGCCCGAGGCCCAGCAGCGCGCCGAGCAGATGCTCGCACCCTCGGCCGACCCGGATGCCCCGAGCCGCGCGGGAGCCTGAGCGCCTCGACGCCGGCTAGGCCTTGGGAACCGGCGGGCCGAGGATCAGCAGCACGGTGAAGAGCACCACGACCGCGAGCAGAATGAGTGCGGCGAGCAGGTACGGGTGGTTGAGCATCCACCGCACCAAGCGGTCGAACCAGCGCTGATCACGCGGGTCGTCCGACGCCTCGCGCCGCCAGTCGCCCTCGAGCTTGCCCGTGCGGTGTGCCCAGATGTCGAAGGGGATCGTCGCGTAGGGCACGATCGCGGTCGCGACCGCGAGCAGCCCGAGGCCGACGCCCCAGCGCTGGTTGATCGCCGTCAGCACGGCCGTGGCGCCGTAGGCGAGAAAGACGAATCCGTGGATGCTGCCGCCGATTGTGACCGCGATGTCGAGCCCGATCGTGGCGCGAAGGATGAGGCCCGTGATCAGGAGGGTCCACGTGATCGCCTCGGCGATCGCGACGATGCGGTAGAGCTTTTTCGGGGTCAGGCGGGATGCGGGGGCCGAGGTCGTCGTCACGCCACTAGCTCAGCACGCTCTGCTTGATCACCGATGTGAAGAACGTCAGGCCGTCGACGCCCGAGCGCATGGCCGCGGGGGTGTTGGGGCCGAAGCCCGGCTCGACCGCGTGCTCGGGGTGCGGCATGAGGCCGACGACGTTGCCGCGCTCGTTGCGCAGGCCCGCGATGTCGCGCAGCGAGCCGTTGGGGTTGACGTCGAGGTAGCGGAAGGCGACGAGACCCTCGCCCTCGAGGCGATCGAGCGTGGATTCGTCAGCGATGAAGCCGCCCTCGCCGTTCTTCAGGGGGATGGTGATCTCTTGCCCCTGCGCGAAGCCGTTCGTCCAGGCGCTATCGGTGCTCTCGACGCGCAGGCGCTGGTCGCGCCGGATGAAGTCTCCGTGATCGTTGCGGATCAGCCCGCCGGGCAGCAGGTGCGCCTCGACGAGAATCTGGAAGCCGTTGCAGATGCCCAGCACGGGCATGCCGCTGTTCGCCGCATCGATGACCTCGGCCATGATCGGCGAGCGCGCCGCGATGGCACCGCAGCGCAGGTAGTCGCCGTAGCTGAAGCCGCCCGGCAGCACGATCGCGTCGACGCCCTGCAGGTCGTGGGTGCCGTGCCAGAGCGCGACAGGCTCGGCGCCCGCGAGGCGGATGGCCCGCTGCGCGTCGCGATCGTCGAGCGAGCCCGGAAAGGTGACGACGCCGATGCGCACTAGCGGGTCTCTCCGGCGACGCCGTCGACGTGAACACTGATGACGTCTTCGATCACACCGTTGCTGAGCATGTCGGCCGCGAGCTGCTGGGCCGTCTCGAGCAGGGCCGCGTCGACCTCGCCGTCGACGTGCAGCTCGAAGCGCTTGCCGATGCGCACATCGCCGATGCGCTCGTGACCGAGGCGGTGCAGCGCCCCCGCGACGGCCTTGCCGGCCGGGTCGAGCAGTTCGGCCTTGGGCATGACCTCGACGACGATGGTGGGCACGGTGGACTCCCCGGGGTGGGTCGGCGGGTGGATGCCGCCAGTCTACCGAGCGGGCGCGGGGCTACCGCGCGGCGAGCACGTGGTCGGCGCGCTCGAGCGTTGCCGCGATCGCGGCCGCGTTGCGCTCGTCGGGGCCGAGCGCCCAGGCGCGCGCCGCATCCGGGCTCTTGCCGAAGGCGATGTGCCGGGCGATGAGGCGGTCGTGGCGCGTGGCCTCGTCGAGCACGACGCCGACCGTGACGTCGAGCAGCGGGGCGACGCGGTGCCAGCCGTGCTCGCGCAGCAGCAGGTAGTTGCCCTCGACGATGATCGCGCCCACCTCGGCCGCGCCCGCGGCCGGGTCGCCGGTTCGCCGTTCAGGAAGCAGCTCGATCGCGTCGGGCACGGGCTCCTCGACACGCCGGTCGAACCCGGGCGCGCGCACCGCGCTTCCTGAACCGCGTGCATCGCGCAGGGCCTCGAGCAGCGCGACGAAGGCGTCGACGTCGAAGGTGTCGGGGGCGCCCATGCGCTCGCGGCGTCCGAGCCGCACGAGCTCGGCCTGCGGAAGGTGAAAGCCGTCCATCGGCAGCACGCGCGAGCCGGGCAGCAGGGCGGCGACCTCGGCGGCCGCGGTCGACTTGCCGGCGCCGGGCGCCCCGGCCAGGCCCACGAGCAGCGGGGTGGATGCCGTGCGCGCGGCGAGCATCCCCTCGACGATCGCGGCGAGGGCGGGCAGGTCGATCGGCGCGCGGCCCCCGGACACCGCGGCTTCTCCGCTCTCGCTCCCGCTCACGCCGGGATGCGCGCCGCGATACCGTGCGCCACGGCGTCGTCGACGATGAACTGCGCCCACTCGATATTGCCGCTCGCGCTCGCGTGGAAGTCGTCGGTGGCGAAGTGGTCGGGGCCGTAGGGCGGCAGCGGCGGGGTCATGTGGGCGCGCGGGAAGCGCTCGAAGGCGCGGCGCGCGCTCACCTCGAGCGACTGCGCGTGCAGGGCGAGCGTGGTGCGCAGCGGTTCGGGCAGGAGGCCAAAGCGGTGGAACGCCGGCAGCGCGCTCATCAGCACGATCGCCTCGGGGTGCGCGCTGAACACCGCGCGCAGAATTCGGGTGATGTCGCGGCGGAAGGCGCGGTGCGAGCGGATCTGCATCGAGTCGTTCGCGCCGAGGCTGATGACGACGACGTCGGTGGGCTCGGCGAGCGCGTCGTCGAGGTGGTCGCGGATGACGTCGCGCGCCGTCGCCCCATTGCGCCCGCGGGCCCGCCAGCGCACGGGCCGCCCGGTCGCGGCGGTGAGCTCGGCGGCAAGGCAGCCCGCGAGCCCGTCGGCGGCGTCGTCGACCCCGACGCCCACCGCGAGCGAGTCGCCGAGCACGAGCAGGCGGATGGGGTCGGTTCCGCCGCCGCCCTCCCAGGGCTGGGGCGGCTCGGGCAGCAGGGGCACGACCCGCCGCAGCTTGACCGTCTGGGGCACGATGATGGGCGCGAGGGCGAGCACGATGGCCCGGCTGAGGCGGCGGCCGCGCAGCGGGCGAGGGCTCGAGGTCATGGGCGCGAGTCTAGGCCGGTCGTGGCGCTGTGCAGGCGCGGCGGTCAGTGATCGTCGAGCAGCCGTCCAAAGCCGACGCTCCACGCGTCCTCCACCGCGAAGTCGGCCCAGTCTTTGTAGCCGATCGCGCTCGGGTGAAAGTCGTCGCTCGCGAAGAAGCCCTCGGTGTACGGCGGTGGGGGCGGCGACATGTGCGCGCGCGGCGCGGCCCCGACGAGCTGCCGCGCCTCGCGCTCGAGCGCCTGCGAGTGCCGGTAGAGGCTGCGCCGCAGCGGTTCGGGCAGCAGCTGGAACCGGAAGAACGCCGGCAGCGACGACATCAGCAGGGCGGTCTCAGGATGCGCGGCGAAGGTGCGCTCGAGAATGCGCCGGATGTCGCGGCGGAACGCCCGCGCCGACCGCAGCGCGAGCGCATCGTTGGCGCCGACGGTGAGGAAGACGAGGTCGGTGGGCCCCTCGAGCGCGGGCCGCAGGTACTGCCGCACGAGATCGCGCGCCGTCGCGCCGTTGCGCCCTGCCGCGCGCCAGTGCACGGGCCGCCCGGTGCGCGCGGCGAGCGCCTCGGCCAGTCGCCCGCCGAGGCCGAGGTCGGCGTGGTCGACGCCGACGCCCGCGGCCGTCGAGTCGCCGATCACGAGCAGGTGCAGGGGGCGGGATGCTCCGCCCGGGTCATCGCACCCGTCGCGGTCGCCGCCGCCCTCGACGCGCCCCGCGACCACACCGGACCACGGCAGCGGCGCATCCGGAAGCCGCGGGGTCTCGCGCCGCAGCCGGCGCCCCTGCGGCAGCAGCACGGGAGCCTGCGCGGCCGCGATCGCGCGACTCAACCGCAGCCGGCGCGGAACTCGGTACTCGTCCACCCACCCAGCCTAGGCGCCCCTCCCGTGCCAGATCTGGGGCACAAAGGCGCTTAGGCCGAACGGTTCCGCCACTCTGGGGCAAATCTAGACTGGCTCTGCCAAGGGGGTCAGTCGCAGCAGCGTGCCCCAGGGGTCGTCGAGCTCGAGGGTGCGCCCGTCGTCGCGCACCGCGACCCCGTGGTGCTGCAGCCGCTCGGCCGTGGCGCCGAGCTCGTCGGCGCTCGGCAGCACGAGGTCGACCTGGCCGAGCCCGAGCGCGGGCATCCGGCGACCGGCACCGCTGCTGCGCCACACGTTCATCGCCATGTGGTGGTGGTAGCCGCCGGCGCTCACGAAGATCGCCTGCTCGCGGTAGGCGTTCGTCAGGTCGAAGCCGAGCTGGTCGACGTAGAAGCGCCGCGCGGTGGCGATGTCGCCGACGCTGAGGTGCACGTGCCCGACGACCGCGGGCGCGGAGCCGTGCGCGGCGAGCGCCTCGTCGGTGAGGTGCTCGCGCAAGAAGCCGTTGGGGTCGAGGAAGAGCGTCGCCATCTCGACCGTGCCGTGCACCCACGACCACTGGGTGCGGTCGCGATCCCAGTAGAGCTCGACGCCGTTGCCCTCGGGGTCGTCGAAGTAGAAGGCCTGGCTGACGATGTGGTCGCTCGAGCCGGTGAAGCGGTTGGGGTGCGTCGTCGCGACCGTGTAGACGGCGGCGGCGAGGGCCGCCTGCGTCTCGAACAGGATCGCCGTGTGGAACAGCCCGGCCTCGCGCGGCCCCGCGTGCCGCAGGGTCGGGCTGTGCCGCAGTACGACGAGCGGTGTGGATGCTGCACCGCCGTCACCCGCGGCGCCGTCCGCGGCGCGGCCGGCGCGCCCGAGCGTCACGACCGGCCCCGCCGAGTCGAGCACGCTCAGGCCCACCGCGTCGCGGTAGTACGCCGTCATCGCGTCGAGGTGGGCCACGTCGAGCGTCACCGGCCCCATGGAGGTGTCGGCGGCGAGCCGGGTGGAGTCGGTCATGCCCGAGTCAACCGCCGCGCATCCCGCGCCATTCCCTGCCCAGAGCAGCCCAGATTCGCCCTAAAACGGCGAATGCGCGCGGCCGAAGCGCCCTTCTGCCCCAGATCTGGAGAGGAACGGGCTACGCGCAGAGGCGGTCGATGAGCTCGCGGTACCGCGCGGCCGTGCGCTCGACGATCTCGGCCGGCAGGGCCGGGGGCTCGCCAGTGCGATCCCAGTGGGCGGCGAGCCAGTCGCGCACGATCTGCTTGTCGAAGCTGTCCATGCGGTTCGGGCCGCCGCCCGCGTAGAGCGCCGCGTCCCAGTACCGCGAGCTGTCGCTCGTCAGCACCTCGTCGGCGAGGGTCAGCACGCCCGTGGCCGGGTCGGTGCCGAACTCGAACTTCGTGTCGGCGAGCAGCACGCCGCGCTCGGCCGCGATGGCGCTCGCCGCGGCGAAGATCGCGAGCGACGCATCCCGCAACTGGGTTGCCCGTTCGAGACCGACGAGCTCGACCGAGCGCTCGAAGCTGATGTTCTCGTCGTGCTCGCCGAGCGGCGCCTTGAAGGCGGGCGTGTAGAGCGGTTCGGGCAGGCGGTCGCCGTCGTGCAGCCCGGCGGGCAGCGGGATGCCGCACACCGTGCCCGAGGCCTGGTACTCGGCCCAGCCCGAGCCGGTGAGGTAGCCGCGCACGACGCACTCGATCGGCAGCATGTCGAGCCGCCGCACGAGCATCGCGCGGTCGGCGAGTTCGGCCGCCACCGCGGGCAGGTCGTCGCCGACCGCCAGGTGGTTCGGCACGGCCAGCCGCTCGAACCACCAGTGCGTGAGCCGGGTCAGCAGCGCGCCCTTGCCGGGGATGCCGGGCTCGAGCACGTGGTCGAACGCGCTGACCCGATCGCTCGCGACGACGAGCATGAGGGTCAGATGCCCGGCATGCGCGTAGAGGTCGCGCACCTTGCCCGAGTAGACGTGGGTCCAGCCGGGCGCGGTGAGAGCATCCGGCATCAGACGACCCGCGCGGCGATGTCGGTGCGGTACTGGCCGCCCTCGAGTCCGATGCGGCCGATCGCTTCGTAGGCGCGGGCGCGGGCCTCGGCGAAGTCGGCGCCGGTGGCGACGACGCTCAGCACGCGGCCGCCCGTCGCGACAAAGCCGTCGGCCGAGCGCGCGGTAGCGGCGTGGGCGATCGTGACGCCCTCGACCGCGGCCGCCTCGTCGAGCCCCGTGATGGGGCGATTAGGCGCGGCGGTGACGGGGTAGCCCTCGCTCGCGAGCACGACCGTGACGGCCACCTCGTCGCTGAACTGCGGGTGGGCGACGCCCGCGAGCTGGCCCGTGCTCGCCGCGAAGAGCAGCTCGCTCAGCGGCGTGACGAGCCGCGGCAGCACGACCTGCGTCTCGGGGTCGCCGAAGCGCGCATTGAACTCGATGACGCGGATGCCCTGCTCGGTGACGATCAGACCGCAGTAGAGCAGGCCGATGAACGGGGTCTTTTCGCGCTCGAGCTGGCGCACCGTCGGCTCGGCTACCGTGCGGATGACCTCGTCGACGAAGCCCTCGGGCGCCCACGGCAGCGGCGAGTACGCGCCCATGCCGCCGGTGTTCGGGCCCGTGTCGCCGTCACCGATGCGCTTGAAGTCTTGCGCCGGGCTCAGCGGCACGACCGTGTGGCCGTCGCTCAGCAAGAAGAGACTGACCTCCTGGCCGGCCAGGAACTCTTCGACGAGCACCCCGCCCTGCTGCAGGTAGTGCGCCGCGTGGTCGACGGCGGCGGCGCGGTCGTCGGTGACGATGACGCCCTTGCCCGCCGCGAGCCCGTCGGCCTTGACGACGTAGGGGGCGCCGAGCTCGTCGATCGCGGCCTCGGCCTCGGCGAGGGTGCCGGCGCGGATCGCGCGCCCCGTGGGCACGCCCGCCTCGTCCATGATGCGTTTCGCGAAGGCCTTCGAGCCTTCGAGCTGGGCGGCAGCCTGGCCGGGGCCGAACGCGGCGATGCCGCGGCGGCGCACAGCGTCGGCGACGCCGGCGACGAGCGGCGCTTCGGGGCCGATCACGACGAGCTCGATGTCGTTGTCGACCGCGTAGTCGGCCACGACGTCGCCGCGCGTCGCGTCGAGCGCGACCGTCGGCACGACCGTGGCGATGCCGGCGTTGCCGGGGGCCGCGGTGATCTCGTGCGCAGAATCCTCGCGTAGCAGGGCCGTGATGATGGCGTGCTCGCGGGCACCCGAACCGAGGACGAGGATTCTCACGCGGTCAGCCTACCCAGCGCCGGTACCCTCGCAGCATGGCCCGAGCGCGCATCGACGAGCAGACGGGGCGGGATGCTGTGCGCGCGGTGCTCGCCGGCACCGCCGAGCGTTCCGACCTCGCGATGGCCGTGCGCTACCTGCTGCAGGCGCTCGCCGAGGCCAGCCCGGGCCGCAGCGTCGAGGTGCGCGTGCCGCCCTTCGGCGCCGTGCAGGCGGTCGAGGGCCCGCGGCACACGCGCGGCACGCCGCCCAATGTGGTCGAGCTCGACGCCGAGACCTTCGTCGCGATTGCGACGGGATCGCTCGTGTGGGTCGAGGCGGCGTCGGCGGGCCGCGTGCACGCATCCGGAGCCCGCTCGGATCTGTCGGCGCTGTTCCCGCTCGCGTATTGACGCGCCGTTCAGCCCGGTGCGCCAAGATGGACGCGTGAGCGACCCCACCGAACCCGCCCCGCAGCGCGAGACCGTGCAGGTTCGTCGAGCCCCGAAGATTCCGGCCTTCATGGCGGTGGGCGGGCTCGTCGGCTTTCTCGTCGTGCTCATCGTGACCCCGCTCTTTCCGGCCGACCCGCTCGTGGGGCTGCCCGCGCTCGTCGGGTACTTCTCGCTCTATGGCGTCACGATCGGCGTCGTGGTCGGCGCCCTCATCGGCATCGTGCTCGACCGCCGCTCGCGCCGGCAGGCCCGCACGGTCGCGGCCGAGCGTCACGTGGTCGACGCCGCCCCCGTCGAGGGCGAGCTCGAAGACTGAGCCGCTAGCTCAGCTGGTTCTGCTCGACCCAGCGCAGGTACTCGGGGCTCACCGTGCCGGTGACGTAGTCGCCCGTGAAGCAGCTCATCTCGAGCGACTCGATGCCGCTGCCCTCGACGATGGCGGCCTGCATGTCGGCGACCTCTTGGTAGATCAGGTAGTCGCTGCCGAGCTCGGTGTTGATCTCGGGAATCTTGCGGCCGTGCGCGATGAGCTCGGTGCGCGTCGGCATGTTGATGCCGTAGACGTGCGGGTAGCGCACGGGGGGCGCGGCCGAGGTGAAGGTGACCTTGTTGGCGCCGGCCGCGCGGGCCATCTCGACGATCTCTTTCGAGGTCGTGCCGCGCACGATCGAGTCGTCGACGATGAGGATGTTCTTGCCGGCGAACTCGCTCGACATGGCGTTGAGCTTCTGCTTGACGCTTTTCTTGCGCTCGGCCTGCCCCGGCATGATGAAGGTGCGGCCGACGTAGCGGTTCTTGTAGAAGCCCTCGCGGTACTCGATGCCGAGCTTCTGGGCCACCTGCATGGCGGCGGGGCGCGACGAGTCGGGAATCGGCATGACGACGTCGATGTCGCCCTTGGGCGTGTATTGCGCGATCGTGTCGGCGAGGCGGTCGCCGAGCCGCAGCCGGGCCTCGTAGACCGAGATGCCGTTCATGATCGAGTCGGGCCGGGCCAGGTAGACGTACTCGAACGAGCAGGGGATGAGGCGCGGGTTCGCCGCGCACTGCTTCGACACCATCTCGCCCGAGGCCGAGATGAACACGGCCTCGCCGGGCGCCACGTCGCGCACGGTCTCGTAGCCGGCGGCCTCGAGCACGAGCGACTCGCTCGCGACGACCCATTCGTCGCCCGTGAGGCCCGTCGTGCGGCGGCCGAGCACGAGGGGGCGGATGCCGAAGGGGTCGCGGAAGGCCAGCAGCCCGTGGCCCGCGATGAGCGCGATCGCGGCATACGAGCCCTCGACGCGCTCGTGCAGGCGGCTGATCGCCGCGAACACCTGGTCGGGATCGAGGTCGTCGCCCGTGACCTGGGCCTGCAGCTCGTGCGCGAGCACGTTGACGAGCAGCTCGGTGTCGCTGTTGGTGTTGAGATGGCGGCGGTCGACGTCGAAGAGCTCGCGCGTGAGCTCGCGCGTGTTCGTGAGGTTGCCGTTGTGCACGAGGATGATGCCGTACGGCGCGTTCACGTAGAACGGCTGCGCCTCTTCTTCGCTGGATGCTGAACCGCGGGTGGCGTACCGCACGTGCCCCAGTCCCATGGTGCCCAGCAGACTGCGCATGTCGCGCGTGCGGTAGGCCTCGCGCACCTGGCCCTTGGCCTTCGCCATGTGCAGCACGCGGCCCTCGGCCGTGGCGATGCCGGTGCTGTCTTGCCCCCGGTGCTGCAGCAGGGCCAGCGCGTCGTAGACCTGCTGGTTGACGGGACTCGACGAGACGATGCCGACGATGCCGCACATGCGGGGCGTGCTCCAGACCGTAAGGTTGACGGTGACGCAGGCCAGTCTGTCAGACCGCGGAACGGATGAACGAATGACGAATTCTTATGCCGCCGCCGGCGTCGACACCGCGGCCGGCGACCGCGCGGTCGAGCTCATGAAGGCCTCCGTCGGCGCCACGCACGGCCCCGAGGTGCTCGGCGGGGTGGGCGGCTTCGCGGGCCTCTTCGATGCGAGCGTGCTGCTCGGCTACCGCCGCCCGCTGCTCGCCACGAGCACCGATGGCGTCGGCACGAAGGTCGCGATCGCGCAGGCCCTCGACATCCACGACACGATCGGCCAAGACCTCGTGGCGATGGTCGTCGACGACATCGTCGTCGTGGGCGCCAAGCCCCTGTTCATGACCGACTACATCGCGTGCGGCAAGGTGCACCCGCAGCGCATCGCCGACATCGTGCGCGGCATCGCCGAAGCCTGCGCCGCCACCGGCACGGCGCTCGTCGGCGGCGAGACCGCCGAGCACCCCGGCCTGCTCGGCCCCGACGACTACGACGTCGCGGGTGCCGCGGTCGGCGTGGTCGAGGCCGACGACGTGCTCGGGCCCGAGCGCGTGCAGCACGGCGACGTCGTCATCGCCATGGCGAGCTCGGGCTTGCACTCGAACGGCTTCTCGCTCGTGCGGCACATCCTCGCCTCGCGGGGCATCGGCTACCACGACGAGCTGCCCGAGTTCGGCGGCGTCGTGGGCCAGACCCTGCTCACCCCCACCGCGCTCTACACGGCGCCGCTGCTCGACACGCTCGCCGAGCTGCCCGGCGCGATCCACGCCCTCAGCCACGTGACGGGCGGCGGCATCGCCGCCAACCTCGCGCGCGTGCTGCCCGTGGGCAGCTGGGTCGAGGTCGACCGCGGTTCGTGGAGCCCGCCCGCGGTCTTCCGCGTGCTCGCCGACCTCGCGGGTGACAGCCTCGAGTCGACCGAGGGAACGTGGAACCTCGGGCTCGGGATGCTCGCCGTCGTCGCCCACGACACCGCGAGTTCGGTCATCCGCGCGCTCGAGAGTCGTGGCGTTCCCGCGTGGGTCGTCGGCCGCGTCTCGACGGCCGCGCGTGACCTCACCGGGTTCGAGCAAGGCGCGAAGGGCGTGAACGGCGGAGCCGTGAAGCTCGTCGGCTCGTACGCCGCGAGCTGACGCTCTAGGCGGTCTGGGCCGCCGGGTTCGCCGCGTCGTCGTCTTCGTCGTCGAGGTCATCCTCGTCATCGACGAGGTGCGCCCACTTGTCTTCGTACTCGTCGGCGTGCGCAGCAGCCGCGAGCTCACGCTCGAGCGCCGTCAGGTTCGTGTCGGGAGTGAAGTACTTCAACTCGCGAGCCACCTTGGTGTGCTTCGCCTTCTGTCGGCCGCGCCCCATGCGTGACCCCCTCACAGTGTGTCGTCGGGTGAGCTAGGGAGAACCCCAGAATGCCGAGTCGGGACGGTAGAAAAACTGTGCGGAAGTTTAGCACGCACGGCCCGTGAGCCGACCCGGTTGCCCTGCCGCAGCATCCCGCGCACGGGGTAGCGTAGGGCAGGTGACTGCCCCCGACCTGACGACCTCGTGCGTGGTCATCGGAGCGGGGCAAGCGGGCCTCTCGGTGGCCTACTACTTGCGGCGGCTCGGCCTCGAGGCGGGGCAAGAATTCGTGCTGCTCGACCGCGGCCCCGGCACGGGCGGCGCGTGGCAGTTTCGGTGGGAGGCGCTGCGCCTCGGCTCGGCCCACCGCGTCAACGACCTGCCCGGCATGGACGAGCTGGGGCTGAGCTTCACGACTGCCGACCACCACGCTCCGGCGCGCGAGGTCGTGGCCGACTACTACCGGCGGTACGAAGAGTACTACGGCCTGCAGGTGGTGCGCCCCGCCGCCGTGACGCAGGTGGAGGACCTCGGCCGCGACCTGCTGGTGCGCCTCACGACCGAGAACGGGCCGCTCGAGCTGGGCGCCTCGACCGTCGTCAACGCCACCGGCACGTGGGGCTCGCCGTTCGTGCCCTGGTACCCCGGGCGCGACGGATTTCTCGGCCGGCAGGTGCACACCGCCGACTACGTGGCCGCCGAGGAGTTCGCGGGCCTCAACGTCGTCGTCGTGGGCGCGGGCACGAGCGCGATCGGGTTCATCCTCGAGCTCGAGGGCCACGCCGCGAGCATCACGTGGGCCACCCGGCGCCCGCCTGAGTTCCTCGACGAGGTCGAGCTCAACCTCGAGGCCGCCGAGCAGGCCGTCGCGGCGCAAGACGAGGCCGCGCGCGCCGGTCGCGCTCTGCCGAGCATCGTCTCGGGCACGGGCGTGCCGCGCACGCGCCGCATCCAGGCCGCGCTCGATCGCGGGGTGCTCGACTTCAAGCCCATGTTCACGGCGATCGAGCCGGATGCTGTGGTCTGGCAGGACGGAACGCGCCAGGCCGCCGACGCCATCATCTGGGCCACCGGCTTTCGGCCCGAGCTGCGCCACCTCGCCCCGCTCAAGCTGCGCGAGAAAGAGGGCGGCGTCTCGGTCGCGAGCCACCACTCGGCACGTGATCCGCGCGTGTTCTTCGCCGGCTACGGCCCGGCCGCCTCGACCATCGGCGCGAACCGCGCGGGTCGCAACATCGCGCGGCAGGTTGTGGCGACACTGAGCAAGATGGGGCGCTAGGCGCGCGCTGTCCGGCGGTCGTCGCGCGAGCATCCACCGATCGGGGGATGCCCACCGGGCCGCGCACCTGCTTGCCTGGGGGCATGACTACGAGCCCCGCCCCGCGCCCTCGGTTCGTCGAGCGGCATCGCACCGCGCTCGCCGTCGGCGGGCTCGTGGTGAGCCTCGGCCTCGCCGTGCTGTGGCTGTTCGTCGTGCCCGAGCGCGCCGCGTTGACCACGGGGGTGCAGTCGTGGCTCATCCGCTTCGGGCACTCGATCTGCTGGGCGCTGCTCGCGACGACCGCGGCGCTCGTGCTCGCCCGGGCGCCGAAGCGCGCGATCGACGTCACCGCCTGGGCGGCGCTCGCCGCCTACGCGGCCTTCCTCGCCGCGACGCTTCTCTGAACGACGCGGCTCGGAGCGGGCGGGCGCAGCGCCCGCGGGCGGTGTCATGCTGAGCGCGTGGATCTCTCGATCATCGTTCTGCTCACCGCCGCCGTGCTCGGCGTGCTGCTGCTCGTGCTGCTGGCCGTCGCCGTGATCGTGCTGGGCCCGGCCGTGCGCCGCTCGCTCGCCGAGCGCGAGGCCTCGGGCTCGCAGCCTTCGAGCGAGCAGGCGCAGCGCTCAGAGCCCGACGTCGACCGACCGGTCGCCGACGCGCAGCCCGCGCACGGCGACGGACCCGAGGCCCCGCAACGGTGACGAGTGCAGGGCGCCGGCCGCAGCATCCGGTCGCAGCCCCAGGGCCGCGCTGAGCACGGCCACCGACGCCGCCGCCGACCACGCCTGTGGGCGGCAGGCGGCGGGGTACGGCACCGGCAGGCCGACCTCGTCGACCGGGTCGCCCGAGTGCAGCTCGGGCATGCGGTAGTCGAAGCCCTCGGCGGAGCGCAGCAGTCCGCGCGCGAGCGAGGTCGCCACCGTGTCGTGCCCTTCGCGGGCGAGCCCCAGCACGGCGATGGCGGTGTCGTGGGTCCACACCGAGCCGCCGTGGTAGCTGAGCGGCCAGTAGCCGGCCGAGTCGGTCGACATCGTGCGCAGGCCGTAGCCCGAGTCGAGCTGGGGCGAGCCGAGGCGGGCGGCGACGAGCGCCGACTGCTCGGCGTCGAGCAAGCCCGTGCCGAGCAGGTGCCCGAGGTTGCTCGTGACGGTGTCGACAGGGCGCTTCTGCGCGTCGAGCGCGATGGCCGGGTAGGGGCCGAGGTCGCCGCAGCGCTCGGCGTCGGTGATCCAGAACGCGGCGTGAAAGGCCGTGCGCAGGCGCTCGGCCCAGGCCCGCCACTCGTCGGCGCCGGGGCGGTCGAAGGCCTCGAGCAGCGCCGCGCCGCCCATGGCCGCCTCGTAGGCGTAGGCCTGCACCTCGCACAGCGCGATCGGGCCCTCGGCGAGCGAGCCGTCGCGCCACTGCACGCTGTCGCCCGAATCCTTCCAGCCCTGGTTGGCCAGGCCGTGCCCGCTGCGATCGATGTACTCGAGCAGGCCGTCGCCGTCGGCGTCGCCGCTGTCGCGCATCCAGCCCAGGGCCGCCTCGAGGTTCGGCAGCAGGGCGCGCACCTCGTCGTCGGGCAGGCCCCACTGCCAGGCGTCGTGCAGCAGGCACACCCAGAGCGGGGTGGCGTCGACGGTGCCGTAGTACAGCGGCGGCAGGGTGATGTCGTCGTCGATCACGAGCGACTGTCGGCGCAGCTCGTGCATGATCTTGCCCGGCTCTTGCGCCGACTCGGGCTCGTCGCGCGTGCCCTGCAGGCCCGCGAGCACGCGCAGGGTGCTGCCCGCCAGCTGCGTGCCGAGCGGCAGCATCATGCGCGCGGCCCACAGCGAGTCGCGACCGAAGAGCGTGAAGAACCAGGGGGCGCCGGCGGCGAGAAACGTCTCTTCCGGATGCTGCGCCGTGGTCATGCGCAGCGCGTCGAGATCGTCGAGCGCGCGGTCGACCCAGCGCGTGAGGCGCTGGTCGCCCGCGTGCACCTCGGGGCGGCTCCAGGGCACGGGCCGCGCGTCGCCGCGCACGGCGCCGATCGCGTCGTCGGCGTCGAGCCGCCATGCGACGCTGGCCGACCCGCGAGCGGGCACCGTCACGTCGGCCCGCAGCACCAGACCGCTGGGGGTCACGTGGATGCTCAGCCCCTCGGTCGTCAGCGTCGCCGTGACGCGCTCACCGGACCAGCGCGCCGTGTCGCCGTCGACCTCGACCGACAGTTCGAGGGCCGGAGGCAGGCCCCGCTTGAGGGCGTCGATGAGGGTGGCGTCGGGGTCGAGGTGCACCTCGACCGTGGTCGCGATCGCGGCGTCGTGCCGCGTCGACAGGGTGATCGTGTCAGCGCACCCGCCGATCGTGACGACACGGTCGAGCCGCACGCGCACGCCCGGGTCGGGTGTGGGGTCGTCGAGGTTGCGCAGCAGTGCGTGCACGCTCGCACGATCGGCCGAGGGCGTCGCAGTGCGGATGTGCTCAGGAACCTCGCCCCCCACGATCATCCGCAGCGCGCGCACGATGCGCACGTCGGAGTGGGCGATGCCGTGGATGGCAGCAGCGCCGATCGTTCCGTCGGTCGCCGACCAGACCTGGGTCGGCGCGCGCAGGGTGACGAGCTCGTCGTGCAGCAGGGGCTGGCGGGGGTGGGTCATGGCAGCTCCAGAATCGTGATGCGGCCGGTGTCGACGCGCATCGCGAGGTTTTCGTCGAGGCTCGCCGTGGCGACGGCGACGCGGTGGCGGGTGGTGCGGGCGGTGTCGCCGGGCGCGGGGTCGGGCAGCCCGGGGTCGGGCAGCACCGCGCAGTCGTAGACCCCGAGCGGGCCGGCCCCGGGGCCGGCGGTAATCGGCTCGGCGCGGTAGACGATCGTGGGCTCCGCATCCGGCGCCGCGTCGCTCTCGGTGGGGGAGGCCGGGGCCAGGCGCGCGAGGGCACCCGCGAAGGCGAGCGCGACGTAGACGGTGCCATCGGGCGCGATCGAGAGCCCGTCGGGCCCGCTGCCGGCGGGAAGCCGTGCACGCAGTGTGAAATCCGTTTGACGCCAATACGTCTTGACACAGTCGGCGAAGGTCTCGGCTACCAGCAGGGCGCCGGTCGCGTCGCGCTCGCAGCCGTTGGGGAAGACGAAGACGGATGCGGTGGTCGAGACCGTGCCGTCGGGCGCCACGCGCACAAGCGGCGAGGGCACCGGCTCGTCGTGCTCGGGGTCGAATCCGTAGCCGCCGACCCACGCCGTGCCGTCGGGATCGACGTGCATGTCGTTCGCGGAATGCTTCATGAGGTCGGCGAGGTCCGCGTGCACCGTCACCGCGCCCGCGGCGCGCCCGTCGGCGTCGAGCGGAACCCGCAGCACGCGGCGCTGCTCGCAGTCGACAACAAGCAGCGATCCGTCGGGCAACCACCCGAGCCCGCCCGGCACGGTCGGCCCGCCGCCCGCGGCGTCGAGCAGCACCACAGCAGGCGACCCCGGCACCCAGCGCATCACGCGCGAGCGGAACATGTCGCTGAACCACAGCGCTCCGCCGCGCCAGCGCAGCGCTTCGGGGAAGCCGAGGCCGTCGAGCGTCGTCACGGTCAGAACGTCATGGTGAGGCCGCCGTCGACGGTCACCACCTGGCCGGTCGTGTACGAGTTGTCGCGCGAGCTGAGGAAGTCGACGACGGGCGCGATCTCGGCGGGCATTGCCGCACGACCGAGCGGCAGCTTGCCGCTCGCCACATACTGCTGACGGAATGCGTCGGTGTCGGTCTCGTCGGTGCCGTCGGGCAGCAGGCTCATGCGCGTGCGCACGAAGCCCGGCGCGACCGTGTTGGCGAGCACGCCGTGCGCGGCGAGGTCGAGCGCGGCCGAGCGCGTCGCCGCCTCGAGGCCCGCCTTCGACACGTCGTAGGCGAGGCATCCCGGTTGCGCCTGCCGAGCGTGCACGCTCGTGATCGTGACGATGCGGCCGAACCCCTGGGCCACCATGTCGGGCGTGAGTATGCGCATGAGGTCGAGCGGAGCATCCAGATTCACGGCCCACACCGCCCGCCAGTCGTCGAAGCCGCTGTCGTGAATCGAGCCCTGGCGAAAGATGCCGGCCACGGTGACGAGCACGTCGACGCCGCCCAGCCGTTCCGCCGCGATCGCAGCGCCGCGCGCGCGGGCCTCGGGGTCGGCGAGGTCGGTGATCACGACATCCTGACCGTCTTCGCGGTCGAGGCCGATCACGTGGTCGCCGCGCGCGCGAAGGCGGTCGGCGATCGCCGCGCCGATGCCGTTCGCGGCGCCCGTCACGATCGTGCGCAGCGGTGCGCCAAGAGGGGCGGTCATGATGCCTCCGATTCGTCGAGGGGGGTGGATGCCCACCGCACGCTCAGCGCCACACTCCAGTCGAGCGTGCCGCCGGGCGGCAGTCGCACCAGGTCGAGGTCGAGCGCGGTGCTGGCGCCGTGCGGGGTCGAGGTGGGTTCGATGCCGAGCGCGATGACCTGCCCGTTCCAGGGCTGCTCGGGCGAGGCCCCGAGCTCTTCCCACAGCAACGCGTGGGGCAGGGCGGCGCCCTGCCACTCGACGTGCACGTCGACGTGCGGGCCGCGCGCCCCGATGCGCTGGGGCTGCACGCCTGCGAGCCCGGTGACGCGGGCCGGGGTCGCTCGGTCGACGACCGTCCAGCGATCGGCCGGGTCGCCCGGCCACGGCAGCGGCGCACCCTCGGGCAGGCCGGCGTAGTCGAGCGGCCGCAGCTGGGTACCCGCGGGCACGTCGAGCGTGAGGGGGGCGGCGAGCACGTCGCCGCCGAGGATGAGGTGTTCGGCCACGACGAGCACGCGCGTGGTGTCGCCCGCGTTGTGCACGCGCGTGGCGACGGCGGCACCGTGGTCGGTGAGCCGCCAGAGGCGCTCGGCGCTCAGCCCCTCACGGTCGGCCCACCCAAGAGCGACCGTGTCGGGCGCGCGCGAGACCTCGAGCCAGGGAGCTTGCGAGGCCGTGCCGTGAAAGCCTTCGACCACGGCGGCGAGCGGGTTCGGCTGCCCCGCGGTCGGAAAGCACAGCTGCCAGCCGCCGCGCCAGCGCTCGACCCAGGTCGACTCATCCGCCGCGGGCCGGGCCCCGGGCAGCACGGCCGAGCCCCACGGCGTCGCGGTGAGCACGGGCCGCCCATGCACGAGCAGGTCGAGCAGCACGCCGCCCTCGTCGGGCAGCACCGTCGCGCTGATGCCGCCGCGCTCGAGGCGCACCGCGGGTTGCGCGGTCATCCGAAAGCCCCCGAATGCTCAGGCAGCGCCAGCGCCATCGCGCTGCTCGCTGAGGGCCTTGATGAGCGCGTTCTTGCCGTCGAGCACGACGCGCAGCATGGCCTCGGCGGCTTTCTCGCCGTTGCCGCCGTTGATGGCGTGAAAGACGGCGGCGTGGGTCTCGGCGTCTTCGGAGAAGACCTCGTCGTCGGCCGCCGTAGCCTGCTGCACCGTGAACGACGAGTACATGAAGTCGGCGACGACGCTGCCGAACTGCCGCAGCAGCACGTTGTGCGAGGCGGCGTAGACAGCGAGGTGAAACTCGACGTCAGCGTGCGCGTAGCCCTCGCGGTCGGTGGCGTTGGCGACCATGTCGTGCAGGGCGTCGTCCATGCGACGCAGGTCGTCCATCGACGAGCGGCCCGCGGCGAGGCGAGCAGCGGCGGGCTCCATGATCTGCCGCACCTCGACGAGGTTGCGCATGATCTCGTCGCCGCGGCCGACCTCGCTGTGCCAGCGCAGGATGTCGCTGTCGAAGACGTTCCAGTTCTCGGGCTGGCGCACGCGCGTGCCGATCTTCTGGCGAATGTCGACGAGGCCCTTCGCGGCGAGCACCCGCATGCCCTCGCGCACCGAGGTGCGCGAGACGCCGAACTGCTCGGTGAGCTCGGCTTCGCGGGGCAGTAGGTCGCCGGGCGCGTACTGGCCGCCGATGATCTGTCGGCCGACCCCGTCGATGACCCGGCCTTGGAGGCCGCGCATCGAATAGCCGGCACCGCGTTCGGCATCGCCGACGATCTCTGCCATGCGCGGGCCTCCTTGCTGCTAGACGACGTGACTCACCTTATTCGGCACCTCGGGGCTCGTGTACACGGGCTCGTGGTCGATCGAGATCTCGACGTGCCGCAGGTAGGGCAGCAGGCCGATGAGGTCGACCTCGATGCCGAGCCCGGGAGCGTCGGGGGCTCGCACCTCGCCGTTGGCGTCGGGAAGGATGTGGTTGCTCGAGATGGCGAGGGCCACGGGCTTCGGCTCGACGGGGTACTCGCAGATGCGGTGGTCGGCGAGCCCCGCGAAGGGCTGCAGCGAGGCCGAGAGGGCGAGGTGCGAGGTGAAGGTGTGGTTGACGTAGGTCGTGCCGTGCCGCACCGCGTGGTCGGCCACCGCTTTCGAGGGGCCGATGCCGCCGATGCGCGCCGCATCCACCTGGATGAATCGCACGCCGCCGTAGTCGATGAGGTTCGTGGCCATGTGCACGGTGTGCGCCCCTTCGCCGCCCGCGATGCCGACCGTGCGGGCGCGCGACGCGAGCGCCGCGTGCGCCACGTAGGCGTGCGGCACGAAGGGCTCTTCGAGCCACGTGGCGTGCGCGTTCTCGAGCGCCTCGAGCCGGGCGATCGCCGCGTCGACGTCGTCGCCCCAGATCTGGCCGGCGTCGATGAGCAGCTGCGCGTCGTCGCCGAGGCCTTCGCGCGCTGCGGCTACGTGGTCGGCGTCGGCCGCGGCCGTGCCGGTGCCGTAGCTGCCCCAGCCGAACTTGACGGCGCGAAACCCGTTGCTGCGGGCCAGTCGCGCGCGATCGAGCGTCTCCTGCGGGGTGTCGCCCATGAGCATGGATGCGTACGGAAGCTTCGCGTGGTTCTCGGTGTACCCCAGCAGTCGCCAGACGGGTTCGTCGCGCACCTTGCCGAGCAGATCCCACAGCGCGATCTCGATGCCCGACCAGGTGTGGCCGGCCTGCAACAGGTCCATGCTGTTGCGCGCGACAAGGCGGGCGATGCGGTGGATGTCGTCGGGGCCGTCGAGCCGCTCGCCGATGACGGATGCTTCGACGGGCTGGCACACGCCGTGCGAACGCGGCGTGACGAACGCGGCGATCGAGGTGAGCGGCGAGGCCTCGCACTCGCCCCAGCCTTCGTGCCCGTCAGCCGTGACGCGCACGAGCAGGGCGTCTTGACTTCCGTCGGCCTCGAGGGTGACCTCGGGCATCGACGCGTAATAGAAGTCGACGGAATCGATGTTCATGTGCCGTGTGCCGCCTTCGCGCTGGATACGTGGTGCATGCTCCTCGCGCGGCGGCTGCGGCGTGCTGCCGTGCTCGCCACCGTGCGATGCATCGTTAGATCATACGTTACAACCAGAATGTGCGGTGAAGGTGGTAACAATTCCGTATCCGGTCTTGCCAAGTGCGTGGCTAGGTATGATGTAATGACTCCACGAACATGGCTCAGGCCATCGTGCGAAGAAACGGGACGATGATGTCGCAGACGCTGAACCGCCGCCTGGCACCCGCCGGCCGCGCGCGCCTGCACGCCGCCCGCCCGCACGCTCCTCACCCTTCGGCGGGCCACCCAGCCCGCCCGAAGCTCGCCGCACAGACGACGGCCCGGCGACGTGCCGACGCTGCGCGCGCGATTCCCGACCCGACCGGGGCCACCCGGTCGGGTGCTCCGATAGGAAGGACACAGCAATGAACAAGCGACAGGTGGGGGCACTCGTCCTCACGGCGAGCCTCATCGCAGGGCTCTCGGCCTGCGCGCCGGCTGAAGAGCCGGCTGCCGAGCTCGGCGGCGACCTCCTGGTGTGGGACACCGGCATCCTCGGCCGCACCCTCGAGAACGGCGACCCCGACCTCGAGAACTCGTTCATCGACAAGATGGCCGTGGCGTTCGAAGAGGCCAACCCCGGCACCAACATCGAGGTTGTGCAGCAGGGTGGCGACATCACCTCGGCGGCCGCGCAGTTCCAGGCGGCGTCGATCGCCGGCGACGGCCCCGACATCCGCATTCAGTACGCGGGCGGGCCGACGCTCTCGTTCGGTGACTTCTTCACCGACCTCGACGAACTGATCGACGCGGATGTTCTCGACAAGCTCGCGGGCGTCAACGTCAACCGCGAGGGCTACAGCCCCGACGGGCGACTGCTCGGCATGCCCTACGGCGCCGGCAACCTGTTCACCGTCTTCCAGAACCACGCGGTGCTCGAAGAGGCCGGTCTCGACCCGGCCAACCCGCCCGCCACGTGGGAGGAGATGATCGCGAACGGCCAGCAGGTCGTCGACAACACCGACAAGAACGGCTTCTGGGTCGCGAACCTCGAGGGCTACGTCGGTGCCTGGATGATCTCGGCGCTCGTCGGCGGTCAGCTCGGTGAGACGGTCTTCACGCAGATGTATGCGGGCGAGATCCCCGTCGACGACCCGGCCATGGTGCGCGCCTACGAGGCGTTCGCCGAGTGGGGCGCGAGCGGGCTCACCAACCCCGACGCCGGCCAGGTGTCGAACGGCGAGTCGACCGCGGGCTTCGTCAACGGCAGCAGCGCGTACTACCTCGTCGGTAGCTGGGAGAACAACAACATGCTCGACGCCTTCGGCGCCGACGGCGTGAGCTCGTTCTTCATCCCGACGCTCGAGGGCTCGGACTACCCGGCCATGGGTGCCGGCGGCCCGGAGATCGCGCTGTCGATCACCGAGTACAGCGAGAACAAGGAGCTCGCCGCGGCGTTCCTGACGTTCCTGGCCCAGGCCGAGAACCAGGACGTGTTCGTCGAGCTGTACCAGACGCAGGGCTCGAACCACGTCGACGGCGACCCGTCGAAGATCGAGAGCCCGCTGCTGCGTCAGCAGTTCGAGCAGCTCGCGCTCGCGACCGACGGCGTCACCTTCGCCTTCGACAGCGTGATGCCGCAGGCCACGATCGACCTGTTCTACCGCGTGAACGCCGGTGTCTTCACCGGCAGCATCACGCCGGAGGACGCGGTCGCGCAGCTCAAGGCCTCCTACGAATCCGAGATCGCGAACCAGTGACCTCGGCTGCTCTCACCTCGCGCGTGGGCGCCGCTTCGGCGGCGCCCACGGGCGGGGCCCTCTCGCCCCGCAAGCCCGGAGGAATCCGCCGGCGTGACCGCATCGTCGGTCTCCTCGCGGTTCTTCCGGCCTTGCTCGTCGTGGTCGGCTTCATGGCCTTCCCCGTCGCGTTCGCCCTCTTCATCTCGTTCACGAAGACCAACGGTCTGCGCTTCGAGTGGCGCTGGTTCGACAACTACATCGCGCTGCTGAACGACCCGATCGTGCACCAGGTGTTCCTCAACAACCTGAAGTTCCTCATCTCGGTGCCGCTCGTCATCTTCGTGGCGCTCATCGTCTCGGTGCTGCTGTTCGAGCGGGTGCGCGGCTGGAAGTACTTCCGCGTCATCTTCTTCCTGCCGAACGTGCTCTCGGTCGCCGTCATCGGCATCATGTTCCGCAACGCCTTCGGCTACTACGGCGGCGTCAACCAGGCCCTCGCGCTCTTCGGTGTCGAACCCATCCAGTTCTTCACCAACGGCACGACGGCCATCGCCATCATCATCCTGGCGCTCGTGTGGGCCGGCTTCGGCTACCAGTCGCTGCTGCTGCTCGCGGGGCTCACCGCCATCAACCCGGCCGTCTTCGAGGCGGCCGCGATCGACGGTGCCGGCTGGTGGAAGCGGCTCTGGTACATCACGCTGCCGAACATCCGCCGCGTGCTGGGCTTCGTGTTCATCATCAACGTGATCTACACGTTCTCGTCGCTCTTCGGCTTCATCTACGTGATGACGGCGGGTGGCCCGGGCTTCGACACCACGACGATCGACTACCTGGTGTACCTGCGCGCCTTCTCGAGCACGAATCTCGGTTCGGGTGCGGCGCTCGCGGTCATCCTGTTCCTCTTCATCGGCATCCTCACCCTCGTGCAGAACCGGGTGTTCAAGCTCGGAGAGGAGGACTGATCATGGCCACCACCGAAGACGACGTCGTCATCAGCAAGCGCATCTCGTCGGGCCGCACGCAGTGGCCCATCTTCATCGCGCTGCTGCTCGTGGCGGCCACGATCGTGTACCCGCTGTACTTCGTGATCATCACGTCGTTCCGCCCCAACAGCGACTACCTGCAAGACCCCTTCGGGTTGCCAGGGGTGTGGACGTTCGAGAACTACCTCAACCTGGCCAACACCTATGGCATCGGGCAAGCGTTCTTGAACAGCCTGTTCGTCGGCACGGTGTCGGTGAGCGTCATCCTCGTGCTCGCCTCGCTCGCGGGGTACGCACTGGCGAAGCTGCCGGTGCCGGGGCAGAAGTACATCACGGCCACGTTCGTGTCGGTCATGCTGCTGCCCGGGCCCGTGCTGATCATCCCGATCTATCTCATGCTCGCGCGCCTCGACCTGGTCGGCACCTACACGGGCCTGATCCTCGTCTACGTGGCCACCGGGCTGCCGTTCGCCACGTTCTTCTTGACGCTGTCGTTCCGCGGCATTCCCGACGAGGTCATCGAGGCGGCGCGCATCGACGGCGCCGGCTTCTTCCGCATCATGTGGTCGATCGTTCGGCCCATGGGCTCGAGCGGTCTCGCCACCCTCGCGGTGCTGCAGTTCTTGGGCGCGTGGAACGAGCTGATCTTCGCGGTCATCCTGATTCCCGAAGAGTCGATGCGACTGCTCACCCCGCAGCTCGCGAGCATCGGCGAACGCTTCCTGACCGACCAGCCGCTCGTGTCGGCGGGCCTCTTCATCACGGCCTCCGTGCCGCTGATCCTGCTCGCCTTCGCGTCGAAGTACATCATGCAGGGCCTGCAGGTCGGCGTCAGCCGCTAGGCATCACAGACCTCGCGGGGCTGGGCTGCCCGAGCGCCCAGCCTCGCGAGTCCGCATGTTCAGCACCACGTGCGAAACTTCAGAGACAACCCGGAAGTTTGGATTCCAAGGATCCGCGGTCGAATCGTCCACCAATATGTTGATCGCGCGAGATCTGCCATGCCCTCGCGTGAGAGCTGGAAGGTCTCGTTGGCGCCGGAGTCCAAGAAAAGTCAGCCGGGAGCCTTCGACACTTCAATTTCTAGGAGCCAGCGACTTTCAAATGAGCCGACCATCCCTCGAAGCTGAAGCATTCTGGCGTGATCCGACAGATCAACGGCAACGAGTCGATGGCCCCACCACTCAAACAGGAAGCCCGTTTCTTGAAGCATCGCCGTCAGCTCCGACTTGCGTTCGTGCGCTACGCGCGGCTCGCTGCTGTCGTCGGAAAACCAAATGCGGGCGACACCGCGTCCGCTCGGCTGAACTATGTCATGCAGCATGAAGGAGCCAAGACGCGGAAATCTAGGGTCGGAATGCGTGCTAACGATGTCACCTAGAGCTAAGTCGTAGCACAGGAAGGGAACAACACAGTTCTCGAAGACCGACTCGTCAAGCTTTCGAACTCGCAACTGCTCGAAGGACACCGCGTCGTCTTCGTGCGGCAGCGCAGAGGCGATCACGAAGTCTGCCAGATGATTCCACACTGGTTGATCGTGCTGAAACCAGGTCTCAACGACGTCCTCCGACATACTCACGTTCCCTAGTCCCAATGGTCAGGAGGCCACGGTCCAACGTAGCCCGGTGGCGGGTTTACTGGATACGGTCGCGGCCCTTTAGAGAGATTGCACCATGAACATGCAATCACCGCGTTCTGCGGAGTTGCATTGCCTCCGAGTACACGAGGGATCCGATGGTCGACATGCGGATTGGTTGTTTCCATTCGGCAGTAGACGCAAGTGGATGGGTTCACCTTCTTGATCTCCCGCATGGTTGGCCTACTGAATCGCTGGCCAGCGGTCGAGCCACCGGAGGCGCCGGCCGAAATCGATGGTGCACTCGCGCTTTGCCGGGTGCTTGAAGAGGCCTGCCCCGAGTATCGGGCGTACGAAGCGGATGCCGATCGCCCATACTCGGCGCGCAACCAACTCGGAGCAGAGTAGCCAGAAACACTTCCTCCTCTGCCGGCGCTGCAAGTGTTAGCGCGCGGCCGCGGGAACGACTGGCATTCGCCGGTGAGGTCGAGTTTGTTGATCGGGTCCGTCGGATACACATACGAGTTATCCACCCCACCCTCGACCGGATCCACACTCAGGAACCTGACCTGCCCTGGGTTTCTCGGACAGTTTTCTAGTACTTGATCATGCCGCCTTCTCGAGTTGCTTGTGAAGGCTCTCGAACTCGATCGGGCTGCGATACCCCAAGGCAGAATGCCTCCTGGTCGGGTTATAGAAACCCTCGATCCACTCAAAGATCGCCTGCCCCAGCTCGGCACGGCTGACCCAATGGCGGCGGTCCAGTAGCTCGATCTGCATCGAGCCGAAGAACGACTCCATCAACGCGTTGTCATACGCCGAGGCAACTTTCCCCATCGACCCCATGAGCCCGGCTTGGCGAAGGCGAGAGCCAAACAGCCACGAGGTGAACTGAGCGCCACGATCAGAGTGCACGATCGTGCCGACGGGTTTGCGTCGCCACCTGGCCATATCCAACGCATCCACGATCAGCTCGGTGCGCAGATGGTCCGCGATCGACCAGCCCACGCAGCGGCGGGAGAATACGTCGATCACGGCCGCGCAATAGACCCACCCTTCGGCCGTGCGATGTTGGGTGATGTCGGTCACCCAGAGCCGGTCAGGCTGATCGGCAACGAAGACGCGTTGCACGTGATCATCGAACACGGCTGGCTGGCGGTGCCCGCCATGGCGGAAACGACGCCGATGCACGCCCTGCAACCCTGCCTGACGCATCAATCGCTCCACACGGCACCGACCGACCGTGATGCTTCGCCCCAGAGTGAGCTCAGCGTGAACACGACGAGCTCCGTAGGTTCCTCGAGCCATCACGTGAATGTCTTCGATCGTGGCCAGCAGTTCACGGTCAGAAACTGCTCGAGGCGACGGAGCTCGCTTCGCCCAGTCATAGAACCCGGATGGGGAGACTTTCAACACCCGACAGAGCACGCGGATCCGGTATCGGGAGGGATCCTGCTGATGCAGTTGCGCGATCAGTCGGTAAGTCCTTTTGGGAGGACGTTCTCCTTCGCGAAATACGCTGCCGCTTTCTTCAGGATCTCGTTCTCCAACTCCAACCGTCGAACGTCTCGACGCAGTCGCACCACCTCGGCGCGGTCATCGGTGGCGATGCCGGGCATCTCGCCAGCATCGATCGCTGCTTGCCGGTTCCAGTTCGTCAGTGACGTGGCCGAGATCCCGAGCTCTTTCGCGATGCTCTCCATCGACCTACCGCTGGAGCGATACAAGGCAACCGCACGCTCCTTGAACTCACGCGGATACGCGTCCTTCCTGGCCATCACGGACTCCATTCCTCGGGCTCATCCCGATGTTAGGTGTCCGAGAAACCCAGGGCAGGTCGGGACCCGATCAACAAGCTCGACCTCAGCGGGAAGCGCGCCCGCGCCGCTCATGATGGCAGCGGTGGTGCGTATCGGTGCGGTCACAGGAGTCATGCCTGCGCGATCCAAGAGATCGCTCGTGCCAACAAAGTCACGACTGCCGTTGTCTTGAAGAGATTGACTGCCGCATCGAAAACTTGGAATGCGATCAGGGCGGTGCGGAACGCACCGGTCAGTGCTGTTGCAATGGCGATGGTTGAATTTGTCGGCGGATCCTGTGAGGCGACGAACAGTCGTGGCATTACAACGTGCGTCACCTCGGAAAACATTGGGTACTTCGGGGGTGGTACTCAATATGGGAACGTGTTCGTCAGCAATCGCATAACTTCCCCGTCAGTCCTGATTCATGAGGATCGCCACGCAACTCAGTGGGCGGTTCTCGGTGCCGACGTATTCTTAATTGCCTACATTGGCGGCGGACCTTGGGCTCCTTGTGACCACTGGGCTGAGATCGATGCCGGTCTAGCGGATGGTGGCTACACAAGGGCACCGCACAACTGTTAAAAAGTGAGGGAAATTGCATAGGCGAGTCGCGGGGCGAAGTGCAGGGACTGGGATTGTCCTTGGGGCAACCTGCCTAACACTGTTGGTTGCATGCGTGCCCGTCGACCAGGTGTACATGAAGGTTGAGGGCTCGAGCGTGATCTTCATCACGTGTGAGCCGATTGAGGCTGAGGCACTTACCGTTCAACGGATCCCCGTCGGGTCGCGCGACGTGACTCTTTGGGAGGATGCCTGGGTTGCAGAGGGCAGATCCAACCTTGAGCCTGCCGCCGAAGTGATATTCGGTGAAGCGCCGGAGGGAATGCAAAACGTCATTGAGCCGAGCTCGCTGGTGGTGGGCAACTGGGATGTGAAATTGATCGTTGACGGTGTCGCGGAGGATGGCCGCTTGATCAACATCGTCGGCGAATGGCAGACGTCTAGAATTGAAGAAGGAATCTGGTACTCCGACGACGGAAATAATCCAGAAACTGCGCCTTGCGAGGATCGGCGAGACGAAAGGTAGCCCCGCTTTGTGGCGGTTGGCAACGGTTTGTGGTTGACGGCGGGGGCGAACTCCTGCTGGGGCTCTGTTGTCGCCCGAGTAGGCGGTCCCGGGTTGAGTAAATCAACCTATGCAGGGTTGCTAGGCAAGGACGCAGCCAGTTGGCCTGGTTCTAGCGCCGCCTTTGGGGGCCTGGCGCAAGCTGTCGAGACCGCGACCGACTCCCGTGCCACTAGTGCTCCGCGTCGAACCAGCCGCGCGGGTGGAAGGTCGCGTCGAGGGCGGGGCCACGCCGCGTGGGGGCGGCCCACTGCACGCCGTTGGCGAGCACGCGGTGGATGCTCGGGTCGTGGTACACCGGGTACTCCTGGTCGCCCGGCGAGAAGTAGAAGACCCGCCCGTGGCCGCGAGTCCAGGTGGCGCCGGAGCGAAAGACTTCGCCGCCCGAGAACGACGAGATGAAGATGAGCTCGTCGGGGGTGGGGATGTCGAAGAACTCGCCGTACATCTCTTGCGCCTCGATGACGAGGGGGTCGGGCACGCCCTGCGCGATGGGGTGGGTCGGGTCGACCGTCCACACCACCTCGCGGTCGCCGTCGTTGCGCCAGCGCAGCGAGCAGCTGGTGCCCATGAGCTTCTTGAAGATCTTCGAGTAGTGGCCCGAGTGCAGCACGATGATGCCCATGCCGCCGAGGACGGCGTCGTAGACGCGGTCGACGACCTCGTCGCGCACCTCGGGGTGCGCCTCGTGGCCCCACCACAGCAGCACATCGGTCGAATCCACCACCGACGCGGGCAGGCCGTGCTCGGGCTCGTCGAGCGTCGCGGTGCGCACCTCGACCTCGGCGCCGAGCAACGAGGTGAGCCCCGCGGCGATCGCGCCGTGCATCCCCGTCGGATACAGCTGGGCGGTGAGCGAGTCGGGGTAGTTCTCGTGCCGGTTCTCGTTCCACACGGTCACCCGCAGCGGTGCAGCAGTCATCAGGGCTCCAGTCGAATCTCGCGGCCTTCGGCGGCCGAGCGGTAGCAGGCGTCGAGCACTTCGGTGCGGTGCAGGGCGAAGTCGCCGCGGTGGTGCTGCCACTGCCCCGACCGCACGTGCTCGATGAACTCGGCGATGACGAGGGGATGCTCGCCGCCCGGCACGTGCACGTCGGGCGCGATGTCGACGGGGCGGCCCGCCACATCGCGGAAGATGCGCAGGGTGTCGTCGCTCGCGTAGCGCGGCACGAAGACGCGCAGCCCGCCGTCGACGCCGAGCAGCTCGATCGAGATGTCTTCGTCGTCGACCGTGTGCCCGGCCCACGTGATCTCGAAGGCGGCGCTCGAGCCGTCGTCGAAGCGGAACAGCGCGCTCGCCAGGTCTTCGACCTCGAAGGCGCCGGTGTCGGAGGCCATCTGCTCGCTGCGATCCATGGCGCCGTAGCCCGCTCGGCCGAGCTCGCCGTGCGCGACCGCGCTCACGGCGACGACCTTGCGCTCGCCGAGCAGGAAGAGCAGCGAGTCGAGCACGTGCGGCCCGAGGTCGATGAGCGCGCCGCCGCCCGCCATGCGCTTGCTTGTGAACCACGAGCGCAGGCCCGGGATGCCCGCCCGCCGCTTCCACGACGCGCGTGCGTGGTAGATGCGGCCGATGCCGACCTCGTCGAGGTAGCGCTTGGCGTACTGGATGTCGGCGCGGCGCCGGTGGTTGAAGGCCACCTCGAGCACGCGGTCGTGCTCGACCGCGGCCGCGACCATCTCGCGCGCCTGCGCGGTGTCGAGGGCCAGCGGCTTCTCACAGAACACATGCTTGCCCGCGGCGAGCGCGGCCATCGTGATGGGGTGGTGCAGGGCGTTGGGGGTGGCGATGCTGACGATGTCGAGGTCGGGCAGCGCCACGAGGTCGGCCCAGTCGGCCAGCAGGTGCGGCACCGCGTACTCGGCGCCGAGCTCGGCGAGGCGGTCGACCTCTTTGCCCGCGAGCGCGATGACCTCGACGTCGGGCATCGCCGCGTAGGCCTCGACGTGCACCGAGCCCATGCCGAGGCCGACCACGCCGACGCGCAAGGGGGTGCCTGGGGAGGAAGAACGGGATGCCGGGCCGGCAGAGGGGGAGGATGCCACGGGCGGTTTCTTTCGGTGAGAGGAACGGCTGCGGGGTGCCGCGAGCAGGCGCCCTTTAGGTATGATGTAAAGCCTACAGGTGAGGAACCGAGAATGAACGACGCAATGTTGCGCGCCCGCCCCGACGATGGCGGGCGGCTCGATGTCGCCCTCGCCGACACCATTCTGAGCGATACCTCGCCCGTGCTCGTCGAGGTCGACCGGCAACCGGTCGACCGCTGGGCCGAGCCGAGCGTCTCGAACTCTGCTGACCTCGTGACGATCGACGGCACGCTCGCGGGCACGACCCTGCACGCCGCGTGGAGCGCGCGCCGTGTGGCCGACCAGCCCGTGTGGGAACTCGCGCTGACGCTGCGCAACGACGGCGAGCATCCGGTGACCATCACGCGCATGGACCCGCTCTCGCTCGACGTCGGCGCCGACTGGCGCACGCACGGATTCCACAGCGCGTGGGGCGACGAGTTTCGCCCGCTGCGCGGCCACGCCGGCCACCACCTCGTGCTCGAGAGCCGGTCGGGGCGCAGCTCGCACGGCAAGATTCCGTGGCTCGGCCTCGAGCGCGGCGGCTACGTCGCCCCCGGCGTGCGCCGCGGGCCCGGCGACGGCGAACCGCCCGCGGCCCTGACCATCGCCCCCGCCTACAGCGGCAACTGGCACATTCACGCCATGGCCGGCGGGTTCGTCACCGCGGGCATCTCGCCCTGGCAGTTCTGGGTCGACCTGGCGCCGGGAGAGTCGGTGACCGCCCCGAGCGTCGTGCTGACGGTGGCCCCGTCGCTCGATACGGCGAGCCTCGCCCTGCAGCGCGCGGTCACCGCCGACTGGCTGCCGCGCACGCCCTTCACCGACGCGCTGCCCGTCGAGTGGAACCACTGGTGGCCCTACGAAGACCAGGAGGTCGACGAGCACGTCATCGTCGACAACGCGCGCATCGCGCAGCTGCTCGGCATCGAGGTGGCCACCGTCGACGCCGGGTGGTTCGGTGCCGCCGACCCCACGAGCTACTGGCAAGAGCAGCGCGGCGACTGGTCGAGCGTCAACACCGCGCGGTTCCCCTCGGGGCTCGAGGCCCTTGGGCAGAGCATCCGCGACGCCGGCGTGCTGCCGGGCATGTGGATCGAAGCCGAGGCCGTGGGCGCGAACTCGAAGCTGCGCGCCGCCCACCCCGAAGCCATGGCGCACTCGGTCGAGGGCCGGCGCGCCGACCCCTCGTACCGCGTGCAGACCGAATCGCTCGACCCCGACGACCCCACCTTCTTGGGCTACGTCTGCATGGGTTCGCCCGCGGGCCGCGCCCACGTGCTCGAGTCGATGAGCACGCTCATCACCACCACGGGCGCGCGCTGGATCAAGCTCGACTTCAACATCGACCCCGACGCCGGCTGCACGCGCACCGACCACGGCCACGGCGCGGGCGATGGCCTGCTGCGGCACTACGAAGGCCTCTACGCCGTGCTCGACGAGGTGCGCGCCCGGCACCCCGAGATCATGCTCGAATCGTGCTCGTCGGGCGGGCTGCGCATCGACCTCGGGCTCGCGCGCCACGTGCACGGCTTCTTCTTGAGCGACCCCGACTACACCGAGCACCACCTGCAGGTGCTGTGGGGCGTGCGCCACCTGCTGCCGCCCATCGGCATTCTGCACTGGTCGTGGTCGCAGTGGCGGGGCGACTACCCGCCCTCGTGGCTCGACTGGCAGATCCTCAGCGCCGACGACTTCGACACCACGCTGCGCGCGGCCATGCTGCACCGGTTCGGCGTGAGCCTGCGCCTGCCCGAACTGCGGCCCGACCTGCTCGAGCGCCTGCGCGTGCACGTCGACCTCTTCCAACGCGAGCTCGAGCCCTTCGTGCGCGAGGGCGTGCTGCTGCCCCTGAGCGAGAGCCCCGAGCGCGGCGGGTACGGCGAGCGTGCCCCGAGCATCCAGATCAGCCACCCCGACGGCCGCGTGCTCGTGGCCGCCTTCGTGCTCGACGGAGGCTCGCGGCCCCGACCGCTGTGGCCTCGCGGGCTCGAACCCAACAGAACGTACACGGTGACCGACCTCGCCGACGGCGACGTGCGCCGCACCACGGGCGTCGAACTGCTCGAGGTGGGCATCGTGCCGCTCGGCGAGTACGACCTCACCTCGTGGTTGCTCATCATCACCCCCGAGCCGTAGCCCGCCCGCCCCCACCCCGACCGAAAGCTCGCCATGCACAACGACCACTCGCTCGTCGAGGCCCGCCTCGATCGCTTCGTGCGCGATCACCTGACGCCCGCGCTGTATCGGGATGCTCGCCCGCTCGCCGCGACCGCGTGGCCGGTGGATCGCGAGCCCGTGCCCTTCGAGACCGCGGTCGAGCAGACTTTCGAGCCCGTGCCGCTCGGCTGGCGCTGGGGCCGCGCGTGGTCGACCGTATGGTTGCGCGTCACGGGCGAGGTGCCCGCCGAGTGGCTGCCGCAGCCGCCCGCGGGCACGCGCATCGAAGTGCTCGTCGACTTCGGCTACAACCGCTCGCGCTCAGGGTTTCAGGCCGAGGGCCTCGCTTACCGGCCCGACGGCTCGCTCATCAAGTCGATCGCTCCCCTCAACTCGTGGCTGCCGGTCGCGCCCGGCGAGCGCCACATCGATGTGCTCATCGAGGCGGCCGCGAACCCCGACGTCGCGGGCGAGTACACCTTCGACCCCACGCCGTACGGCCTGTGGGAGACCGCGCCCGACGAGCCGCTCTACGAGCTCAAGCAGCTCGAGGTGGCCCTGCGCGACGAGACCGTGTGGCACCTGCTCGCCGACGTGTGGACCCTGCGCGGCCTCATGGCCGAGCTGCCCGAGGGCTCGTCACGCCGCCACGAGATACTGCGTGCGCTCGAAGACATGCTCGACGTGCTCGATCCGGAGGGCATCCCGCAGACGGCGCAGGTCGGCCGCGATGCGATCGCGGGCGTGCTCGCGAAGCCCGCCCACGCGAGCGCGCACCGCGTGCTCGCCACCGGCCACGCGCACATCGACTCGGCGTGGCTGTGGCCCCTGCGCGAGACCGTGCGCAAGTGCGCGCGCACGTTCACGAACGTCATGGACCTCATGGACGAGCACCCCGACTTCGTGTTCTCGTGCTCGAGCGCGCAGCAGTACCTGTGGATGAAGGAGCACCACCCCCGCGTGTTCGCCCGCATGAAGGAGAAGGTCGCGGCCGGCCAATTCGTGCCCGTCGGCGGCATGTGGGTCGAGAGCGACACCAACATGCCCGGCGGCGAGGCGATGGCGCGGCAGTTCATCGCCGGCAAGCAGTTCTTCATCGACGAATTCGGCGTCGAGTGCGAAGAGGCCTGGATGCCCGACTCGTTCGGCTATTCGGGCGCCCTGCCGCAGATCGTGGCCGCGGCCGGCTCGCGCTGGTTCTTGACGCAGAAGATCTCGTGGAACCAGATCAACCGCATGCCCCACCACACCTTCTGGTGGGAGGGCATCGACGGCACGCGCGTCTTCACGCACTTTCCGCCCGTCGACACCTACATCAGCGAGCTGTCGGGCAAGGAGCTCGCGCACGCCGAGCGCAACTTCTCAGAGAAGGGGCGCGCGACCATCTCGCTCGTTCCCTTCGGCTGGGGCGACGGCGGCGGCGGGCCGACCCGCGAGATGATCGCCGCCGCGCACCGCACGGCCGACCTCGAGGGCTCGCCGCGCGTCACCATGGGCTCATCGCGCGACTTCTTCGAGGCCGCCGAGGCCGAGTACCCGCAGGCGCCCGTGTGGAGCGGCGAGATGTACCTCGAGCTGCACCGCGGCGTCTTCACCTCGCAGCTGCGCACGAAGCAGGGCAACCGTCGCAACGAGTCGCTGCTGCGGCAGGCCGAGCTGTGGGCGGCGACGGCGGCGCTGCGCACGGGTTTCGCCTACCCGCGCGAGGCCCTCGCGCGCGCCTGGCAGACCGTGCTGCTGCTGCAGTTTCACGACATCTTGCCCGGCAGCTCGATCGCCTGGGTGCACCGCGAGGCCGAGCAACGCCACGCGGCCGTGACCGAGACGCTTGAGGGCATCATCGCCGACGCGATCGCGGCGCTCGCCGGGCAGGGCGGCGAGCACGACCTGCTCGTCAACGCCTCACCGTTCGCGCGCGAGGGCGTGCCGGCGCTGGGGGCGGCGACGCTCGTGGCATCGCATCCGGCGGTCACCGCGACGGAGGGCGCCGACGGCGCGACCGTTCTCGACAACGGCATCATTCGCGCGGTGGTGGATGCCCGGGGCCACGTCACCTCGCTCATCGCTCACGCCGACGGGCGCGAGGCGATCCCGGCCGGGCAGCCCGCCAACGTGCTGCGCCTGCACCGCGACCTGCCGAACCTGTGGGACGCGTGGGATCTCGACCAGCACTACCAGCGCACCGTGACCGAGCTGCTCGAGGTCGACGAGCGGCACGTACGCACGGTCGGCGACACCGCCACCGTCATCACGGTGCGCCGCGTCGGCGACTCGCTCATCGAGCAGCGCCTCACCCTGCGCGCGGGCGAGAGCGCGCTCGAGATCGAGAACCGCATCGACTGGCGCGAGCGAGAGAAGATACTCAAGCTCGCCGTGCCGCTCGACGTGCACGCCGATCGCATCGCGGCCGAGACGCAGTTCGGGCACCTGTACCGCCCGACCCACACCAACACCAGTTGGGACGCCGCGCGGTTCGAAGCCTGCCAGCACCGCTTCGTGCACCTCGGCGAGCCCGGCTACGGCGTGGCCATCGCCAACGACTCGACCTACGGCTACGACGTCGGGCGCGACACGCGCGCCGACGGCGGCACGACGACGACCGTGCGGTTCTCGCTGCTGCGGGCCCCGCTCTTCCCCGACCCCGAGAGCGATCAGGGCGAGCACCTCATGCGGTTCCGCATCGCGCCGGGCGCCACGATCGGCGACGCCGTCGCGCTCGGCTACGACCTCGCGACCCCGCTGCGGGCCGTGCGGGCCGCCGCGCCCATCGCGCCCATCGTGACGAGCAGCGACCCGGCCGTCGTCGTCGAGACCGTCAAGCTCGCCGAAGACGGCTCGGGCGACCTCGTCGTGCGGCTCTACGAGTCGCGCGGCGGGCGGGCGCACACCACGCTGACGCTCGACGGCACGGCTGTGACGATCGAGTGCACCGACCTGCTCGAGCGCACCCTCGACGGCGAGCCGGCCGGCACGGGGGCCAGTATCGAGCTGCCCTTCCGGGCGTTCCAGCTGCGCACCGTGCGGTTCCGCGGGGTGAGCGCGCGATGAGCGTCGTCGTTCCCCGCCCTGCCGGGCCGCACCCGCTCGACGACCCGCGCCCGGCGCCGGGGGCGCTCGCGCCCGTCTGCACCCTCGACACCGACGCGCGCGTGCTGCGCCTCGACGGGCAGTGGCGGTTTCGGTGGGCGCCGAGCGCGGGGGCGGCCGAGGCGGGCATCGAGCGTCCCGACTTCGACGACAGCGCGTGGGGAACCATCGCGGTGCCCTCGAGCTACACCATGCCCGCGCACGACGCCACCGTCGGCGGCCCGCACGGCGCCCCGGCCTACACGAACGTCAAGTACCCGTTCCCGGTCGACCCGCCCTTCCCGCCCGATGCGAACCCCGTGGGCGACCACCGCCTGCGGTTCGCGCTCGAGCAGGTTCCGGCGCGCGCGCACCTGCGCTTCGAGGGCGTCGAGGGCGCGGGCGACGTGTGGCTCAACGGCATCTTCGTCGGCTCGACGCGCGGCAGCCGCCTGCCGACCGTGTTCGAGGTGGGCGACCTGCTCGCGGCCTCGAACGTGCTCGTCGTGCGCGTGCACACCTTCAGCGCCGCCTCGTACCTCGAAGACCAGGACGAGTGGTGGAACCCCGGCATCATCCGCTCGGTGACCCTGCGCGAGCGGCCTGCGCTCGCGATCGACGACGTGCACGCGGTGGCGGCGTGGGGGCAGAACGGCGCGAGCCTGCGGGTCGACGTGCGCACCGCATCCGATACCCCGCTCACGGTCGAGATCGTCGAACTGGGGGTGTCGGTCGCGCCCGGCGTCGAAGTGGCGGTTGTGGATGCTCAGCCGTGGTCGGCCGAGAGCCCCCAGCTGTACACGCTGCGGGTCGCCTCGCCGCACGAGGTCGTGACGACCCGCATCGGCTTCCGCACGATCGCCATCGTGGAGGGGGAGTTCACGGTCAACGGCGCGCCCATCCAGCTGCGCGGGGTGAACCGGCACGAGCACCACCCCGACTTCGGCCGGGCGGTGCCGCGCGAGACGCTCGAGCTCGACCTGCTGCTCATGAAGCGCGCGAATGTCAACGCCATCCGCACCTCGCACTACCCTCCGCACCCCGACATGCTCGACCTGGCCGACGAGCTCGGCTTCTGGGTCATCGACGAGTGCGACTTTGAGACGCACGGTTTCGGCGACGTCGGATGGCGCGGCAACCCCACCGACGATCCGGCGTGGGAGGCCGCGCTGCGCGATCGCGCCGCCCGCATGGTCGAGCGCGACAAGAACCACCCGAGCATCATCATGTGGTCGCTCGGCAACGAAGCTGGCACGGGCCGCAACCTCGCCGCGATGGCCGACGAGATGCGCGGCCGCGACGCCACGCGACCCCTGCACTACGAGGGCGACCAGGAGTGCCGCGACGTCGACGTGTGGAGCCGCATGTACGCGCCGCACGACCAGGTGGCGGCGATCGGCTGGCACGAAGAGCCGCCGCTCGACGACCCTGCCCTCGATGCGCGGCGTCGCGCGATGCCGTTCGTGCTGTGTGAGTACGTGCACGCGATGGGCACCGGGCCGGGCGGCATGACCGAGTACCAGCAGCTGTTCGACGGCCACCCGCGCCTGATCGGCGGGTTCGTGTGGGAGTGGCTCGAGCACGGCATCCACCGCCCGCTGCCTGATGGGCGCACGGGCACCTTCTACGGCGGCGACTTCGGCGAGCCCGTGCACGACGGCAACTTCGTCATCGACGGCCTCGTCGCCGCCGACCGCACGCCGCGCGCGCAGCTCGCCGACCTCGCGGCCGTCTTCGCTCCTCTGGTGATGTCGGTGGATGCGGAGGCCGGAGTTCTGCACGTGCACAGCCGCCTCGACCACACCGACACCGCGCGGTACCAGCTCAGCTGGCGGGTTGCCTCGGCGCAGTCGTCGGTCGACGCGGATGGGCTCGACGAGGACGGCGTGACGCAGGGTCGCGCCGGGGTCTTCGCCCACCAGCCGGTGCCGCCGCGCGGGAGCGCCGAGATTCCGTTGCCGCCGCCGCTGCTCGAGCACGTTCGCACGCCGGGGCTAGTCGTGACGGTCGAGGCGAGCGAGTCCGACTCGGCGGTGCCCGGCATGGGCGGCTGGGTGGTCGCGCGGGCGCAGGTCGTGACGGTGGGGGCCGAGCAGGTGCGGCCGGCCGCGGTGCCGGCGGCGGGCATCCTGTCGCTGGACGATCTGGTGCTCGACACCGCGACGGGTGCGGTCACCGCGTTCGGCGAGCAGGCTGTGGAGGACTGGCGGCTCGAACTGTGGCGCGCGCCGATCGATAACGACTTCGGCATCGGCTGGGATCAGCCCGACACGCGCCCTAACGCCGAGCGCTGGGCGGCCCTCGGGCTCGACCGGCTCGTCTCGCGCCTGGTGTCACTGACGCGCTCGTCTGACCGCGTCGAGGTCGTGACGCGCATCGGCGCCGCGGCGACGGATGTCGGCGTCACCGCCCGCTGGACGTGGACGGTGCGCGAGGGCGCAGTGCACCTCGCGCTCGACGTGACGCCGGATTCCCCTGTGGGCGCGGCCGTCGACTGGGCGCGCGTGGGCGTCTCGTTCGCGCTGCCCGGCACGGCCGCGGGCGTGCAGTGGTTCGGGCGTGGTCCGGGCCCGGCCTACCCCGACACGGGGCAGGCGGCGCACTGGGGCTGGTTCTCGCGCTCGCTCGATGAGCTGCAAGAGCGCACGGTGCGCCCGCAGGAGTCGGGGGCGCGCGCCGATGTGCGTTGGGCGCGGGTCGCGCTGCCGGGCTCGGCGTCGTCGGCACCGGATGCTGCGCTCGAGATCGCGTCGCCCGAGGGCGTCGCGCTCACGGTGCGGCCCTGGTCGACCGAGACGCTCGCTGCGGCGACGCACGACCACCTGCTTGAGCCCGACGGCCGCACGCACATCGTGCTCGACCTCGCCCAGAGCGGAGCCGGCACCGGCGCCTGCGGCCCCGGCGTGCTGCCGACGTACCAGCTGCCCGCGCAGCACGTTGTGGGCGAGCTGGAGTTCCGCGTCAGCTGAGCAGGGTCGCGAGCCCGAGGCCGGCGAGCGCGGCGGGGATGCCGAGCGTGAGGTTGAGCGCGACGCTCGCGGCGGCCGCGCGGTGCTTGCCCGCGAGCACGAGCTGCACGGTCTCGACCGACAGGGTGCTGAAGGTCGTGAAGCCGCCGCAGAATCCGCTCAGAATGATGAGTTGCCAGGCCGGGTCGAGGGGCAGCCCGAGCGCGAGCCCGGCGAGGAACGACCCAACGACGTTGGCCACGAGCACGCCCCACGGAATGCGGCCGCGGCCCGCGAGGCTCACCGACGTGAGCTGACGCGCGACGGCGCCGAGGGCTCCGCCCACGGCGACGGCCAGCAGCACGAGCGGGGTCACTCTTCCGACTCCTTATATTCGGGAGTCTGCCCGGGGGCCAGCCGGGCACCGAGGGCGAGGCCCGCCCCTGCGGCGAGCATCCCGAACCCGATGCTCAGCACGATCGACAGCGCCGCGCCGACGATCTCGCCGTTCTGCGTGAGCGCGACGACCGAGACGGCGAGCGCCGAGAAGGTCGTGAACGACCCCAGAATCCCCGGGCCGAGCCCCACGCGCACCCACCCCGGCACGCGCGGCCAGAGGGCCGCGACGAGCAGGCCGAGCACGAAGGCTCCGACGACGTTGACGAGCAGCGTGCTGAGGGCGAACTCGTCGAGGTCGTGCACGATCACGAGATCGAGCGACGCCCGCAGCGCGGTGCCGATGAGCCCGCCGACGAACACGGCGAGCAGGTCGCGCGGCGACGCGCCCACCCTGCTGCGCGCCTCGACCGTCACGAGCGCGAGCCTAGCGCCGTGCCGCGGAACGGGACCAACGGCTGGGGCGCCACCGAGCCGCGCTCCGTACACTGAGCAGGTGACCGACGCCCCCTCTGCCCGCCGTCGACGCTGGCCCTGGATCGTCGCCGCCATCGTCGTGGTGCTGCTCGGCGTGATCGCCGCGATCGCGCTGCCGATCGTGCTGCACGCGCCGCAGGGCTCATCGGGTCAGGCGCGCGTGCCCGCCGGCGAGTATCCGACCGAGGTCACCGCCACGGGCGACGACGAGCGCACGCGCACTCTCTCGGTGGCGACCGAAGACGGCACCGCGCCCGACCTCTCGACGGTGACCGCGGGTGACCGCCTCGTCGTGACGGGCGCCGGATACGACGGCGACCGTGGGCTCTACGTCGCGGTCTGCAAGGTTCCCGACGAGATCGACGGCAAGCCCGGCCCGTGCCTCGGCGGCGTCGGCTCGCAAGAGGTCGAGCAGTTCGAAGAAGGCGTCGTGCAGTGGGCGCCGTCGAACTGGATCAACGAAGCCTTCGCCTGGCGCCTCTTCGGCGCCCGCAGCTTCGACGACACCCCCGCGGGCGCGTTCACCGCCTACATCGAGCTGCCGCCCGTCACCGACGGTGTCGTCGACTGCGCGGTCGATCAGTGCGGCCTCTACACGCGCAACGATCACACCGCCGCGGGCGACCGCGTGCAAGACCTCTACCTGCCGCTGCGCTGGGCCGACTGAGCAGCGTCCGCCTCGCAGCGGCGTGCCGTTTGCCCTAGTCGTGCGCCGCGCGCGTATCGCGGGGACCACCCGTTGCGACGCGGGAACCACCATCGGGGCAGGGGCGACCAGCGCCGGGCTCCTTCAACGGATTCGGAAATTCATGAATGTGATTCGTTAACTTCCGAATCCGTTGAAGGATTCCAGGGGCACTGCTCTACAGCACACGCATCGGGGCATGGCTCGGCGCGAGACCGGATGGCGCGTGTGTCAGCGGCACGAGCGCGCACTCGCCGCGCCAGCCGCTCAGCCCAGCTGCGAGCCGATGTCGGCGCGCAGGCGCGAGAGTCGCGCCTCGAGCTCGTCGACCGTCGCCCGTAGATCGGCCCCGCGCGCGGCCGCACCCCGCAGCTCGGTGCGCAGGTCTTGCCGGAACTCGGCCAGCAGCACCTCGGCCCGCTGCAGCTGCGCCCGGCTGTCGGAGCGCGACTCCGAGATCGTCGAGTGCAGCGAGGTCGTCGCGTCGCGCACCGCCTGCGCCGCAGCATCCGCCGCCTGCGACGCCGCGGCACCCGCGGCGCTCGCCGCCGCATGGGCAGCCGCATCCGCCGCACCGGCAGCCGCACCGGCTGCTGCACCCGCCGCGCCCGCAGACGACCCTGCACTCCGCGCATCCGCCGCCGCGAGCCCGGCCGCCTCTCTCGACAAGGCCTCCCACACCGACAGCACCACCACAACTGGCACGCTCCCCACCCAAACC
>NZ_JBKBLF010000004.1:0-150323 GCF_046296455.1 Microcella sp. | reverse complement strand
GCCGTCGCCGCCCAGCGCGCGCCGGTGACGCCGCTGCGCCGTCCGGCGCCGGCCCGCCAGGCCGCACCCCACGACATGAACGAGATCCTCACGGTGCACCCGCGCGCCTACAAAGACGCGCAGATGATCGCCGAGAGCTTCCGCGAGGGCATCCCGGTCATCATCAACCTCTCGCAGATGACCGAGAGCGAGGCGCGACGCCTCGTCGACTTCGCGAGCGGTCTCTCCCAGGGTCTGTACGGCCGCATCGAGCGCGTGACGAGCAAGGTGTTCCTGCTGTCGCCCGCGCACGTGGCGACGAGCGGCGACGCGGCCGACATCGAGCCCGACGTCGACGCCTCGTTCCTCGCACGCGACTAGGCGCGCGCCGCTGACCGGGCGCCGACTCCCAGCAGAACCTGCGAGACTGGAGTCGTGACGCTCGTCTTCTCGATCCTGCTCTCGGTCATCTACGTCGCGCTGCTCATCGTGTTCATCGCGATGTGGGTGCGCTTCGTGTTCGACTGGGTGCAGGTGCTCAACCCCGCATTCCGCCCGCGTGGAGTCGTGGTGCTGATCGCCGAGTCGAGCTACACCATCACCGATCCTCCGCTCAAGGCGGTGCGGCGGGTCATCCCGCCGCTGCAGCTGGGCTCGATCCGGCTCGATCTGGCGTGGACGATCGTGCTGATCGTGCTGCTGATCCTCATGTCGCTCGTGAGCGGCCGCTGATCGCTCGCACCCCTCCCCTCCGAGAGGCTCGGCGCGCTACGCTGGCCGACACGGATGTGACGGATGTGACCCGGTGTTGCTAGCGTTACCCCATCGTTATTCAACCGCTCCAGAAAGTCTCGAGGTGACGCACATGGCCCTGACGCCTGAAGATGTCGTCAACAAGCGCTTCCAGTCGACCAAGTTCCGCGAGGGCTACGACCAGGACGAGGTGGACGACTTCCTCGACGAGATCGTCGTCGAGCTGCGCCGCCTGAATCAGGAGAACGACGAACTGCGCCAGCGGCTCGTCGCTGCTGACGCCCGCATCGCCGAGCTGCAGCGCGGGGGAGCGGTCGCCGCGGCCCCCATGGAGGCGCCGGCCCCGACGATCGTCGCCGCGCCGCCCGCTCCGGCCCCCGTGCCGGTCGTCGACGCCCCCGCGGCGAGCGCCGCCGAGCCGAGCGCCGACACCAACAACCTGCTGCAGCTCGCGCGCCGCCTGCACGAAGAGCACGTGCGCGAGGGTGTCGCCAAGAAAGAGCAGCTCATCGCCGAGGGTCAGGCCGAGGCCGCCCGCATCGTCGCCGAGGCGACCAACGCCCAGCAGGGCCAGTTGCAGGCGCTCGAGCAGGAGCGCTCGGCGCTGCAGCAGCGCGTCGACGAGCTGCGCACGTTCGAGCGCGAGTACCGTCAGCAGCTGCGCACCTACATCCAGTCGCAGCTGACCGAGCTCGAGGGCACGGCCCAGCCGGCCGCCGCTCCCGCGGGCTCACCCGCCGGATCGGCTGCGGCCGGCTCGGCCCCGGTCTACGGGTCTGCGCCCGCGTTCGGCTCCGACCAGCCCTTCCCCGGCTCCGCGCCGTCGTACCCCGCGCCCGCCTCGCCGGCGACGGGCTACCCGGCCCCGCAGTCGCCGCCGCCGGGCCAGTTCCCGGGCTACGGTTCCTGAGCCGCGGCATCCGAACCGACCGCCTGGTCGGCATGGACCACAGGGGAGCGCGACGGTGACCGAGTCGCGCTCCCTTCCTGTGCCCCCCGGGCGTGCCGGTGAGCGAGTGGATGTCGCGCTCGCGACGCTGCTCGGATTCTCGCGCACGCAGGCGGCCGAGATCGCGGACGCCGGGGGAGTGACGCTCGACGGACGGCCCGCGAGCAAGTCAGATCGCGTCTCCGCGGACGCCTGGCTCGAAGTGACCTGGCAGCCGCGGCGCGAGGTGCGCATCGAGCCCATCCCGGTCGACGATCTCGGCATCGTCTACGACGACGACGACCTCGTGGTCGTCGACAAGCCCGTGGGGGTCGCGGCGCACCCCTCCGCCGGCTGGGAGGGCCCCACGGTCATCGGTGCCCTCGCCGCGGCGGGCTACCGCATCGCGACCTCCGGCCCGGCCGAGCGCGCGGGGGTCGTGCACCGACTCGACGCGGGCACGAGCGGCCTCATGGTCGTGGCGAAGTCCGAGCACGCCTATCGCGAGCTCAAGCGCCAGTTCCACGATCGCGAGGTCGAAAAGATCTACCACACCGTCGTGCAGGGGCACCCCGACCCGCTCTCGGGCACGATCGATGCGCCGATCGGGCGGCATCCCGGCAGCGCCTGGAAGTTCGCGGTCGTCGCGGGCGGCAAGCCCTCGGTGACCCACTACGACACGATCGAGGCGTTCCCCGCCGCCTCGCTGCTCGAGATCCACCTCGAGACGGGGCGCACGCACCAGATCCGCGTGCACATGGCCGCCCAGCGCCACCCCTGCGTCGGTGACGCGATGTACGGCGCCGACCCGGTGCTGAGCGCACGGCTGGGCCTCGAGCGGCAGTGGCTGCACGCCATGCGGCTGGGGTTCCGGCATCCCGCGACGGGGGAGTGGAGCGAGCACACCTCGCGCTACCCCGACGATCTGCAGCACGCGCTCGATGTGCTGAGCAGTGCCTGACGCGCCCTCGCGACACGCCAGGGGCGGTCGACGGCACGACCTAGACTGAGGGTCCAGATCGACCCGTCGGAGGCCCCGTGACCACTCGAGCAGACTCGTTCGTCCACCTCCACGTGCACAGCGAGTACTCGATGCTCGACGGCGCGGCGCGCGTCAAGCCGCTCATCGCCGAGGCGGTCGCTCAGGGCATGCCCGCGATCGCTGTGACCGACCACGGCAACATGTTCGGCGCCTTCGACTTCTGGAAGACGGCGACCGACGCGGGCATCAAGCCCATCATCGGCATCGAGGCGTACCTCACTCCGGGTACTCACCGCACCGACAAGACCCGCGTCAAGTGGGGGGTCGGGGGTGAGGACGACGTGTCAGGCGCGGGTGCCTACACGCACCTGACGATGCTCGCGGCCTCGACCACGGGCATGCACAACCTGTTCCGCATGTCGTCGCTCGCCTCGATCGAGGGCTACTACTTCAAGCCGCGCATGGACCGCGAGCTGCTCAGCCGCTACGCCGAGGGTGTCATCGCCACGACGGGGTGCGTGAGCGGCGAGGTGCAGACCCGCCTGCGCCTCGGCGAGTATGACAAGGCCCGTGAGGCCGCCGCCGAGTTCCGCGACATCTTCGGCGCTGAGAACTACTTCGTCGAGATCATGGATCACGGCCTGCCGATCGAGCGCCGCACGATGACCGAGCTCATCCGCCTCGCGAAAGACCTCGGCCTGCCGCTCGTGGCCACGAACGACCTGCACTACACGCACGCGGGCGACGCGGGCTCGCACGCGGCGCTGCTCTGCGTGCAGTCGGGCAGCACCCTCGACGACCCCAACCGCTTCAAGTTCGACGCCGACGAGTTCTACCTCAAGACGCCGGCGCAGATGCGCGACCTGTTCCGCGACTACCCCGAGGCCTGCGACAACACGCTGCTCATCGCCGAGCGCGCCGACGTGGCCTTCAACACCTCGGCCAACTACATGCCGCGGTATCCCGTGCCCGAGGGTGAGACCGAGAACAGCTGGTTCGTGCACGAGGTCGAGCGCGGGCTGGCGGTGCGGTATCCGAATGGTGTTCCGGATGCCGTGCGCGCGCGCGCCGAGTACGAGATCGGCGTCATCACGCAGATGGGCTTCTCGGGCTACTTCCTGGTCGTCGCCGACTTCATCAACTGGTCGAAGCGCAACGGCATCCGCGTCGGCCCGGGCCGCGGTTCGGGCGCGGGATCGATGGCCGCCTACGCCATGCGCATCACCGATCTCGACCCCCTCGAGCACGGGCTCATCTTCGAGCGCTTCCTCAATCCCGATCGCGTGTCGATGCCCGACTTCGACGTCGACTTCGACGACCGCCGTCGCGGCGAGGTGATTCGCTACGTCACCGAGAAGTACGGCGACGAGCGAGTGGCGCAGATCGTCACCTACGGCACGATCAAGGCCAAGCAGGCCCTGAAAGACAGCTCCCGCGTGCTCGGCTTCCCCTTCGGCATGGGCGAGAAGCTCACGAAGGCCATGCCGCCCGCGATCATGGGCAAAGACATGCCGCTCGCCGGCATCCTCGACAAGGCGCACGAGCGCTACAAAGAGGCGGCCGACTTCCGCGCCCTCATCGAGGTCGACGCCGAGGCCCGCACGGTCTTCGACACGGCGCTCGGGCTCGAGAACCTCAAGCGGCAGTGGGGCGTGCACGCTGCGGGCGTGATCATGTCGAGCGAGCCGCTCATCGACATCATCCCCATCATGAAGCGCGAGCAAGACGGCCAGATCGTCACGCAGTTCGACTTTCCGGCCTCTGAGGCCCTCGGCCTCGTCAAGATGGACTTCCTCGGGCTGCGCAACCTCACCATCATCGATGACGCGCTCGACAACATCGAGGCGAACCGCGGCACGCGGCTCGTGCTCGAAGACCTCGCGCTCGACGACCCGGCCGCCTACGAACTGCTGGCGCGCGGCGATACCCTCGGGGTGTTCCAGCTCGACGGCGGGCCGATGCGCTCGCTGCTGCGCATGATGAAGCCCGACAACTTCGAAGACATCTCGGCCGTGCTCGCGCTCTACCGCCCTGGCCCGATGGGCGCCGACTCGCACACGAACTACGCGCTGCGCAAGAACGGTCGTCAAGACATCACGCCCATCCACCCCGAGCTGGCCGAGCCGCTCGAGGAGGTGCTGGGAGGCACCTACGGCCTGATCGTGTACCAGGAGCAGGTGATGGAGATCGCCCAGAAGCTCGCGGGCTACACGCTCGCTCAGGCCGACCTGCTGCGCCGTGCGATGGGCAAGAAGAAGAAAGAAGAGCTCGACAAGCAGTACGAGAACTTCCGGGCCGGCATGGCGGCCAACGGCTATTCCGAGGCCGCGGTGAAGACGCTCTGGGACATCCTCGTCCCGTTCTCCGACTACGCCTTCAACAAGGCGCACTCGGCCGCGTACGGCGTCGTCTCGTACTGGACGGCCTACCTCAAGGCGCACTACCCGGCCGAGTACATGGCGGCGCTGCTCACGAGCGTCGGCGACTCGAAGGACAAGATGGCGGTCTACCTCAACGAGTGCCGCCGCATGGGCATCACAGTGCTGCCGCCCGACGTCAACGAATCGATCGGATTCTTCGCCGCCGTCGGCGACGACATCCGGTTCGGGCTGGGAGCCGTGCGCAACGTCGGGTTCGCGGTCGTCGAGCACATCCGGGCCGCCCGCGAGCAGAAGGGGCGCTTCACGGGCTTCTTCGATTTCCTCAAGAAGGTGCCGTCGCCGGTCGCCAACAAGCGCGCGATCGAGTCGCTCATCAAGGCGGGTGCCTTCGATTCGCTCGGCGCCACGCGGCGTGCGCTCATGGAGATCCACGAGAGCGCCGTCGAGGCGGCCGTGAAAGAGAAGCGCGCCGAGGAGGTCGGCGACGTCGGGTTCGACTTCGACAGCCTCTTCGACGATGCCGAGCAGAGCGCCGAGCACGTGCCCGACCGCCCCGAGTGGGCGAAGAAAGACAAGCTCGCCTTCGAGCGCGAGATGCTCGGCCTCTACGTGAGCGACCACCCGCTCGCTGGCCTCGAGCGTGCGCTCGCCCAGCATGCGGGAACCGGCATCGCCGAACTCAACGACAACCCGCCCGCCGATGGCGAGCAGGTGACGGTGGCCGGTCTCATCACGAGCGTGCAGCACCGCGTCGCGCGCAATTCGGGAAACCCCTACGGCATGATCACGCTCGAGGACTTCGGCGGCGAGATCAGCATCATGTTCCTCGGCAAGAGCTACCTCGAGTTCGGCACGAAGCTCGTCGCCGACAGCATCGTGGTCGTGCGCGGTCGTGTGAACCATCGCGACGACGGCATCACGCTGCAGGCGATGGTACTGCAGCAGCCCGACCTCGGCGTGAGCGCCGACACCGGAACCCTGACGCTCACGGTGCGCGAGCAGCGGGCGACGGTCGACATCGTGACCGAGCTCGACTCCGTGCTCAGTCGGCACCGCGGTTCGACCGAGGTGCGGCTGCGCCTCGTGCGCGACGACACGGCGCGGGTCTTCGAACTGCCGCATCGCATCGAGCCCTCCGCCGGGTTCTTCGGCGAGGTCAAGAGCCTGCTGGGGCCGCGCGCCCTGCTCTAGAGCTCGGCGCCGAGCGCCCGGAAGGCCCGCTCGTGGTACAGCAGCGGCTCGTCAGGGTCGCCGAGCGCACCCTCGTCGATCTGCACGGCGATCATGGCGTTGTCGGCCACGAAGGTGCGCGCGACGATCGTGCCGACCATCCACGCCGTCACGTTCTTGAGAATCGGCAGGTCGTGCGGCCCGTGCTCCCAGTGGTCGCCGTCGAAGCGGCGCGCGTTGTCGCCCGCCATGATCTTCGCGACCGCGAAGTCTTCTTGCCCGAGCATGTGGATCGCGACGCGGTCGGTGCGCTCGATCGCCGGCCACGAGCTCGCGGTGCGCGCCATGTTGAAGGTCGCGAGGGGCGGCACGGCGGCGAGCGAGGCGAGCGACGTGGCGGTGAACCCGACGGGTCGTCCGTCGGGAGTTCGCGCGGTGATCACGGCGACCCCCGCGGCATGGCGGCGGAAGGCCTGCGCGAAGGCGTCGAACCCGGTGGCGTCGGCAGCGGTGGTCATCACGGTCTATGCAACCGCATCCACGCCCGGGTATTCCCGAGGCTGGCCGCGATTAGGCTGATCGGGTCATGATGCGAACCCTCGACCTGCGCGGCCGCACGCTCTCGGCCGCCGACCTGCTGCACATCGTTCCGCGCGCCGCGAGCGACGTCGGCTCGGCCGTCGACGCCGTCGACGCCCTGATCCAGGATGTCCGCGACCGCGGCAGCGCCGCCCTGCTCGATCAGGCCGAGCGCTTCGATCGCGTGCGCCCGGCCGCGGTTCGCGTCACGGCCGAGCAGCTGCAGGCCGCGGAGGCCGCGCTCGATCCGGCGGTGCGCGCCGCCCTCGAGCAGGCCATCGACCGCGTGCGCCGCACGACCGCGGCGCAGGTTCCCGCAGCGCAGGTCACCGAGGTCGCTCCGGGCGCGCGCATCGTGCAGCGCTGGCAGCCCGTCGCGCGCGTCGGGCTCTATGTGCCGGGCGGCAAGGCCGTCTACCCCTCGAGCGTCGTCATGAACGTCGTCGCAGCCCAGGTCGCGGGAGTCGGCTCGATCGCGCTCGCCTCACCGCCGCAGGCGGCCTTCGGCGGCTCGGTGCACCCCACCATCCTCGGCGCCGCGGCCCTGCTCGGCGTCGACGAGGTCTACGCGATGGGCGGTGCGGGAGCGATCGGCGCCCTCGCCTACGGCGTCGCCGACCTGGGCCTCGAGCCGGTGCAGGTCATCACGGGCCCCGGCAACCTGTTCGTCGCGACGGCGAAGCGGGCCGTGAAGGGGGTCGTCGGCATCGACAGCGAGGCCGGCCCGACCGAGATCCTCATTATCGCCGACGGCAGCGCGCGGCCCGACTACGTCGTTGCCGACCTCATCAGCCAGGCCGAGCACGACGAGCTCGCGGGCAGCGTGCTCGTGACCGACGACGCCGCGCTGGGGCAAGCCGTGCAGGCGGCCCTGCCCGCGGCGGTCGCTACGACACGGCACCGCGACCGGGTGACCGCCGCCCTCGAGGGCCCGCAGTCGGCCGTCGTGCTCGTCGACGATCTCGAGCAGGCCGTGCGGTTCAGCAATGCCTACGGGCCCGAGCACCTCGAGGTGCAGGTCGCCGATCCGCACGCGCTGCTGCCCGCACTCGAGAGCGCCGGGGCGATCTTCGTCGGAGACCACACCCCCGTGAGCCTCGGCGACTACATCGCGGGCTCCAACCACGTGCTGCCCACGGGCGGGCAGGCGCGTTTCGCCTCGGGGCTCGGCGCGTACACGTTCCTTCGCCCGCAGCAGATCGTCGAGTACGACCGGGATGCTCTCGCCGAGGTCGCCGCCCACGTGGGCGCCCTGAGCGATGCCGAGCAGCTGCCGGCGCACGGCGACGCCGTGCGCGCCCGGTTCCTCTAGGCTGGCGGCACCATGCACTGCCCCTTCTGCCGGTACCCCGACAGCCGCGTCATCGACTCGCGCACGAGCGACGACGGGCTCTCGATCCGACGCCGTCGGCAGTGCCCTGAGTGCGGCCGCCGCTTCAGCACGACCGAGACCGCGAGCCTCATGGTCATCAAGCGCAGCGGCGTCGTCGAGCCCTTCTCGCGCGAGAAGATCGTGCTCGGCGTGCGCAAGGCCTGCCAGGGACGCCCCGTGACCGACGCCGATCTCGCGCAGCTCGCCCAGAAGGTCGAAGAGAACCTGCGCGCCACGGGCGCCTCGCAGCTCGACGCCAACGACATCGGCCTCGCGATCCTGCCTGAGCTGCGCCAGCTCGACGAGGTCGCGTTCTTGCGCTTCGCGAGCGTCTACCAGGCGTTCGAGAACCTCGACGACTTCGAGTCGGCCATCACGCAATTGCGGGTCGAGCGGGCCCAGCAGGCCCCCGCAGACTGACCGCCGCCGTGTACGAGCTGTTCTTTCGCACGGTGCTGCGGCGCCTCGACCCCGAGCGGGCGCACCACCTCGCCGTCGCGGTCATCCGGGCGATCCCCGCGCTCGGGCTTACCGGGCTCGTGCGGGCGTTCACCCGGCCCGATCCCGCTCTCGCGGTCGAGACGCTCGGCCTGCGCTTCGAGTCGCCGTTCGGCATGGCGGCCGGCTTCGACAAAGATGCGCGGAGCATCCAGGGGCTGTGGGCGCTCGGATTCGGCCACATCGAGATCGGCACCGTGACGGCAATCGCTCAAGAGGGGAATCCGAAGCCGAGGCTCTTCCGCCTCGTCGACGATCGCGCGGTCATCAATCGCATGGGCTTCAACAATGGGGGAGCCGCCGCGGCGGCACGACGCGTCGCCCATCTGCGCCGGTTCGCCCGTCGGCCCATCGTCGGGGCGAACATCGGCAAGAGCCGAGTCGTGCCAGTGGAAGATGCTGTGGCCGACTACCGCGAATCTGCTCGCCTGCTCGCGGGCGCCGCCGACTATCTTGCGATCAACGTCAGCTCGCCGAATACGCCTGGCCTGCGAGGGCTGCAAGACGAGGCGATGCTGCGACCCCTCATCGTGGCCGTGCTCGAAGAAGCCGGATCGTGCCCCGTGCTCGTCAAGATCGCTCCCGATCTCGATGACGAGGCGATCGATGCGGTGTGCGCGCTCGCGCTGAAGCACGGACTCGACGGCATCATCGCCACAAACACCACCATCAGCCGCGAGGGCTTGCTCGCTGCACCGGCAGAGGTCGAGGCGGCCGGTGCCGGCGGGCTGAGCGGCGCACCGCTGAAAGCGCGTTCCCTCGAGGTCTTGCGCCGCGTGCGTGCGGCCGTGCCCGAAGAGTTCTGTGTCATCAGTGTGGGGGGCATCGATACGGCCGACGACGCCGCCGAGCGGCTCGCCGCCGGGGCGACGCTCGTGCAGGGCTACACCGCCTTCCTGTACCGCGGGCCGCTCTGGGCACGCCAGGTCACGCGCGGGCTCGCGCGCATCCGGCGCACCCGCGGCTGACGGCCGTCAGCCGATTCAGTCGGGGAACTGGCCGCGCTTGACCTGCGGCTTCGGCAGGCGAAGGATGCGCAGCTGCAGCGAGCGCATCGCCGCGTACCAGCGCACCTTCTCGACCTTGTCGGCGCCGTGCTTCTTGACGAGCTTGCGGTGCACGATGAAGCCCAGCAGCGTCGAGTCGAGCACGGCGACGAGGAAGAAGGCCCACAGGGCGAGGATCGAGATCGTCTGCGCCTCGACCGAGGGGATGAAGGTCAGGATGATGACGACGAACATCACGGGGATGAGGAACTCGCCGATGCTGATGCGGGCGTCGACGTAGTCGCGCACCCACTTCTTCTGCGGCCCGCGGTCGCGCTGCGGCAGGTACTTCTCTTCGCCGTTCGCCATGCCGATGCGCGCGCGCTCGCGCGCGGCGTTCATCTTCTCGCGGTGCTCGCGCGCGGCCTGCTTGCGGTCGTTGGGCACGAGGGGGCGCTTGCGCGCGGCCTCGCGCTCTTTGCGCGTGGGCGTGGGGCGGCCTTTGCCGGCCGCGATGGCCTCGGCAGTGGCGATCGCCTCGGCGCTGGCCTGCTCGGCGGCGCTGGGGGCGGGGTTGGCGTTGTCGCGGGCGGCCACGGCGGCACATCCTTCCGTTGATGCAGAGCCTTAAGATTACCGGCATGACGCCTGCCGAACGCTCCGCCCCTGCGCCGCTCGCCCCCGAGACCCTCGCGGCGCTGCGCGCGAGCGTTCAGCACGGCCTTCCCCGCGCCATCGCCGAGCTCAGCGAGCTCGTGCGCATCCCCTCGGTGTCGTGGGACGGCTTCGATCCCGGGCACGTGCAGGCGTCGGCCGACCGCACGGCCGACCTGCTGCGCGAGCTCGGCGTCTTCGACGAGGTGCTGGTCGACCGCGCCCCCGCCCCTGACGGCACCCTCGGGCAGCCCGCGGTGCTCGCGCGCCGCGCTGCGGCGCCCGGCGCGGCCACCGTGCTGCTGTACGCGCACCACGATGTGCAGCCGCCCGGGGCCGAGTCCGACTGGAGCTCGCCCCCCTTCGAGCCGACGCTGCGGGGCGACCGCCTCTACGGCCGTGGTGTCGCCGACGACAAGGCAGGCGTCATGACGCACGTCGCGGCGATCCGCGCGCTCGTCAACGCCGCGGGCGAGCCCGAGGTCGGGCTGGTGGTCTTCATCGAGGGCGAGGAGGAGTTCGGCTCGCGCTCGTTCGGGGCGCTGCTCGAGCGGCACCGCGACCTGCTCGCCGCCGACGTCATCGTCGTCGCCGACTCCGACAACTGGAGCATCGACACGCCCTCGCTCACCGTCGGACTACGCGGCAACGCCACCTTCAGCCTCACCGTCTCCACGCTCGAGCACGCCTCGCACTCCGGCATGCTCGGGGGCGCTGTTCCGGATGCCATGCTCGCGACGATCGCGCTGCTCGCGACCCTGCACGACGCCGACGGCGCGGTCGCGGTCGCGGGGCTGCGGTCGCACGATCAGCGGGTGCCGAGCATCCCGGAGCAGCGCGTGCGTGACGAGGCGGGGCTGCTCGACGGGGTGTCGACGATCGGCCGCGGCGAGCTGCTGCACCGACTCTGGGCGCAGCCCGCCATCACCGTGACGGGCATCGATGCGCCGAGTGTGCAGAACGCCTCGAACACGCTCGCCCCCTCGATCACCGTCAAGATCAGTGCGCGCATCGCCCCCGGGCAAGCGCCCGACGAGGCCTTCGCGGCGATCGAACGGCACCTGCGCGCCCACGCGCCCTTCGGCGCCCACCTCGCGTTCGCGAGCATCGACCTGGGTGCGCCGTTCCTCGTCGATACAAGCGGTTGGGCCGTCGACGAAGCCCTCGCCGCGATGGAGGAGGCCTGGGGGACGGAGCCCCAGCAGGTCGGCGTCGGCGGCTCGATCCCGTTCATCGCCCAGCTCGCCGAGACGTTTCCCGAGGCGCAGGTGCTCGTGACAGGAGTCGAAGACCCGCACACGCGTGCTCACAGCCCCGACGAGTCGCTGCACCTCGGGGTGTTCCAGCGCGCGATCCTCACCGAGGCCGTGCTCGTGACGCGCATCCAGCGTCGCGCGCGCGCTCAGGGTCACGACGTACACTGACAGCGAGAGATCGACCCACGCGAGGAGTCACCATGACCGACACTGCACTCACGACGACCGGCACCGACACGGCTCACGGTGTCAGCCTCACCGAGGCCGCCGCGGCCAAGGTGCGCTCGCTGCTCGAGCAGGAGGGCCGCGACGACCTGCGTCTGCGCCTCGCCGTGCAGCCCGGTGGCTGCTCGGGCCTCATCTACCAGCTCTACTTCGACGAGCGCATGCTCGACGGCGACGCGCTGCGCGACTTCGACGGCGTCGAGGTGGTCGTCGACAAGATGAGCGTGCCCTACCTCGACGGCGCCTCGATCGACTTCGAAGACACGATCCAGAAGCAGGGCTTCACGATCGACAACCCGAACGCGGGCGGCAGCTGCGCCTGCGGAGACAGCTTTCACTGAGCCTGATCGGCCGTCCGGCCGCGCGAGAGGGGCCCGCTCGACGGCGGGCCCCTTTTTCGCGCGCGAACGCGCCTCAGGGCCACGGAATCCGTCGTGATTGGCAGAGCTTTCGGAGCGTCGCGGGGCCGTCGGCCGCCCGGCCGTGACGTAGACTGACGAGTGTTCCCCGCCCCCGCCACGAGAGGTCTCCGGTGCGTTCCAACCGACGTCTTCGATTGACGGCGATCCCGCTCGCCCTCGTCACCACGGTCGCCCTCGCGGGCTGCACCACGCAGATGCAGCTCGGCTGGCTGCCGACCGAACCCGGCACCACGAACCAGGTCGACCGCGTCATCGGTCTCTGGGTCACCTCGTGGATCGTGCTGCTCGTCGTGGGCGTCATCACGTGGGGGCTCATCATCTGGGCCGCGATCGTCTACCGCCGCCGTCGCGGACAGACGGGCCTGCCGGCGCAGCTGCGCTACAACATGCCGATCGAGGTCTTCTACACGATCGTGCCGCTCATCCTCGTGCTCGGCTTCTTCGCCTTCACCGCGCGCGACCAGGCCGAGATCGAGGCTCCGCTCGCCGAGCCCGACACCGTCATCGAGGTCTACGGCAAGCGCTGGGCGTGGGACTTCAACTACATCACCGACGACGTGTACTACGCGGGAATCCAGGCGCAAGAGACCGGGCCGAACAACACCATCGACCCCGAGAGCCTTCCGACGCTCTACCTGCCGGTCGGCCAGAAGGTCGAGATCCGGATCGAGTCGCGCGACGTCATCCACTCGTTCTGGATCATCGACTTCCTCTACAAGAAGGACATGATCCCGGGCAAGACCAACTACTGGTACTTCATCCCCGAGAAAGAGGGCTCGTACACCGGCAAGTGCGCCGAGCTGTGCGGCGAGTACCACTCGCTGATGCTCTTCAATGTCGAGGTCGTCTCGCAGGCCGAGTACGACGAGTACATCGAGTCGCTGCGTGCCGAGGGCAACGTCGGCCGCCTCGGACCCGAGTTCAACACGAACACGAACCTGCCGGGCACCACCGGCGCAACCGAAGAGGAGTAAGCGGCTCATGACCACGACCGCACCTCGTCCGAGTGTCTCGGGCCCCGCGCCCGAGCACGTCTCGCCGACCGTCCGCCGCAAGGGCAACGTGTTCGTCGGGTGGATCACGACGACCGACCACAAGACCATCGGGTACATGTACCTGATCACGTCGTTCGTGTACTTCCTCATCGGCGGCGTCATGGCCCTCGTCATCCGCGCGCAGCTCTTCGCGCCGGGCCTCGAGATCGTCGCGACGAAAGAGCAGTACAACCAGCTCTTCACGATGCACGGCACGATCATGCTGCTCATGTTCGCGACGCCGCTCTTCGCGGGCTTCGCGAACGTGCTCATGCCGCTGCAGATCGGTGCGCCCGACGTGGCGTTCCCGCGCCTCAACGCCTTCGCGTACTGGCTCTACTCCTTCGGCTCGCTCATCGCGGTGGCCGGCTTCCTCACCCCGCAGGGGGCGGCCTCGTTCGGCTGGTTCGCCTACGCGCCACTCTCGAGTCAGACCTTCACACCAGGGCTCGGCGGCAATATGTGGGTCTTCGGCCTCACGCTGAGCGGTTTCGGTACCATCCTCGGCGCCGTGAACTTCATCACCACCATCATCACGATGCGCGCCCCGGGCATGACGATGTGGCGCATGCCGATCTTCACGTGGAACACGCTCGTGACCTCGCTGCTCGTGCTCATGGCCTTCCCCGTGCTCGCGGCCTCGCTCTTCGCCCTCGGCTCCGACCGCATGTTCGGGTCGCACGTGTTCGACGCGGCGACCGGCGGCGCGATCCTCTGGCAGCACCTGTTCTGGTTCTTCGGGCACCCCGAGGTGTACATCCTGGCCCTGCCGTTCTTCGGCATCGTGTCGGAGATCATCCCGGTGTTCAGCCGCAAGCCGATCTTCGGGTATAAGACCCTCGTGTACGCGACGATCGCGATCGCTGCGCTCTCGATGACCGTGTGGGCGCACCACATGTACGTGACCGGATCGGTGCTGCTGCCGTTCTTCGCCCTCATGACGATGCTCATCGCGGTGCCGACAGGCGTGAAGATCTTCAACTGGATCGGCACGATGTGGCGCGGCTCGGTGACCTTCGAGACGCCCATGGTCTTCACCCTCGGCTTTCTCATCACCTTCGTCTTCGGCGGCCTCACGGGCGTGATCCTCGCCTCACCGCCGCTCGACTTCGCGGTCTCCGACTCGTACTTCGTCGTCGCCCACTTCCACTACGTGGTCTTCGGCACCGTCGTCTTCGCGATGTTCGCGGGCTTCTACTTCTGGTGGCCGAAGTGGACCGGCAAGATGCTCAACGAGCGTCTCGGCATGATCCACTTCTGGACGCTCTTCATCGGCTTCCACGCCACCTTCCTCGTGCAGCACTGGCTCGGGGTGGTCGGCATGCCGCGGCGGTACGCCACGTACCTCGTCGAAGACGGCTTCACGTGGATGAACCAGCTCTCGACCTTCGGCTCGATCCTGCTGGCCGCGTCGATGGTCCCGTTCCTGCTCAACGTCTACATCACGGCCCGCACGGCGCCGCTCGTGACGGTGAACGACCCGTGGGGTTACGGCCGCTCGCTCGAGTGGGCCACCTCGTGCCCGCCGCCGCGCCACAACTTCACCTCGATCCCGCGCATCCGCTCGGAGTCGCCGGCGTTCGATCTGAATCACCCCGAGGCGAGCATCCCGCTCGGCATCGGGCCGTTCAAAGACGCCCCCGACGCCCCCGTGCTCGACATCGACGACGACAAGATCAAGTAGGGCAGGCCATGAAGACGACGATCAACCTCTTCTGGGTGCTGCTGGGCTTCTTCACGCTCCTCACGGCGGTGTACGTCGTGTGGGCGATCATCGACACCGGCCAGGTCGAGTGGGTCGGCGCGGTGGCCATCGGCCTCTGCGCGATCCTCTCGGCGTTCATCGCGGTGTATCTGCGACTCGTCTACCGCAACCAGGGCGGCGAGCTCGCCGAAGACCGCCTCGATGCCGACATCGACGACGGCGAGGCCGAGCAGGGCTTCTTCTCGCCGTGGAGTTGGTGGCCCGTGTTCCTCGCCGGCGGTGCCGCCCTTGTGTTCCTCGGGCTCTCGATCTCGTTCTGGATCGTCGCGTACGCTGTCCCGATCGCGCTGCTCGCCCTCGTCGGCTGGGTCTACGAGTACTACCGCGGCAACTTCGGTCGCTGACATGAGCACGGTGCGCCGGGCGACGGCGACGGATGCTGATGCCGTGTTCGAGCTCGTGCGCCAGCTCGGCGCCGCGTTCGTGCCCGTGCGCTCGGCGTTCGACGAGAGCTTCGCGGCCATCGTCGACAACGCGGATGACGACGTGCTGCTGCTCGTCGCCGAGAACGGCGAGGGGGTCGTGCAGGGCTATGCCCTGACGACGATCGCACGCCTGCTCTCGACGAACGGTCTCTCGGCGCAGCTGCAAGAGATCGCGGTGGATGAAGACGCCCGCGGTCTCGATCTGGGCACCGCTCTCGTGCGCGAGGTCGAAGCGGAGTGCATCCGCCGCGGAGTGCGCCAGCTCACGGTCGCCGCCCGTCGCGCCGGTGGCTTCTACGACCGTCTCGGCTATTCGCAGAACGCCGAGTACATGCGCCGGGTGTTCTGACCCGAGGCAGTGCACCCATGAGCGTCATCCTCGTCACACCGCGGCTCGAGATCAGCCCGCTCGACGTCGCTGACGTACCGGCGTTCGTGGCGTACCGCCGGGTTCCCGCCATCGCTCGCTACCAGTCGTGGGAGTCGGACTACTCCACCGGGGATGCTGAGGCTCTTGTGGCCGCTCAGCCGGCGTCGGGCATCCCGCAGCCGGGGGAGTGGGTGCAGCTCGGCCTCCGGGCGACTTCGGGCGCTGATCGCCCTCGTGTGCTCGTGGGTGATGTGGCGGTGGGCGCCGACGCGTCGCAGCCGCACAGCTACGAGCTCGGGGTCACGCTCGCGCCCGCGCACCACGGGCGCGGGTACGCGGCCGAGGCGCTCAGGGCGGTCATCGACTGGCTCATGGCCGAGCGCGGCGCCCACCGCGTCGTCATGCAGGGCGATGCCCGCAACACCGCGGTGCTCGCGCTCATGCGGCGCGTGGGGCTGCGGCACGAGGGCACGATCCTCGAGGGCGACTGGTTCAAGGGCGAGTGGACGACGCTCGAGCGGTTCGCCCTGCTGCGGCGCGAGTGGGCGGCACTCTGACACCGAGCGGCACGCGCGTCGGCACCGACGAGAACGGCCCCGCCTCCCAGAGGGAGAGCGGGACCGATCGTCGTTCGGAGCGTCAGTGCTTCTGCGACTCGAGCTCGTTCATGGTGACCGGCGCGATGCGGTCTTCGAAGAACCACCGCGAGAGGCTCGCGCGCACACGCTGCGTGACCGTGATCTTGCCGTCGTCGTTCGGGCGGATCATGAGCGGCTGGTACTCGTCGAAGCTCACCAGGCGCCAGCGCTCGAAGTCGTCGAGCTGCTCGTGCACCTCGATGTACTCGCCGCCCGGCAGGCGCACGACGCGACCCGACTCGAAGCCGTGCAGCGCGATTTCGCGATCTTTGCGCTGCAGTGCGAGGCAGACCCGCTTCGTGATGAAGAAGGCGATGAACGGGCCGAAGACGGTCGCGAGCTGCAGGGCCAGGATGACCCCCTCGATCGAGAGCCGGAAGTGCGTCGCGATGAGGTCGGAGCTCGCTGCGGCCCACAGCGCCGCGTAGAACGTGACGCCTGCCGCACCGATCGCCGTGCGCACGGGCGCGTTGCGCGGGCGCTCGGCGATGTGGTGCTCACGACGGTCTCCCGTGACCCAGGCCTCGAAGAACGGGTAGAGCGCCACGACGGCCATGAAGACGAGCAGACCCACGAGCGGGATCAGCACGCCGAACGCCCAGGTGAAGCCGAACGGGTCGACGACGTCGAGGTTCGACGGGATCAGGCGCAGGGCGCCGTCGGCGAAGCCGATGTACCAGTCGGGCTGGGTTCCGGCCGAGACCGGCGATGGGTCGTACGGTCCGTAGTTCCAGATCGGGTTGATCGTGAAGAACGAGGCGATCAGCACGATCACACCGAACACGATGAAGAAGAACCCGCCGGCCTTCGCCGCGAACGCGGGCAGCACGGGCGCGCCGACGACGTTGTCGTTGGTGCGGCCGGGCGCCGCGAACTGCGTGTGCTTGTTGACGATCAGCAGCACCATGTGGATTCCGATGAGGGCGATCGTGATCGCCGGCAGCAGCATGATGTGCAGCACGTAGAGGCGCGGGATGATGTCTGTTCCGGGGAACTCGTCACCGAAGAGCAGGAACGAGATCCAGGCACCGGCCACCGGCACCGCCTTGATCATGCCGTCGATGATGCGCAGGCCGTTGCCCGAGAGCAGGTCGTCGGGCAGCGAGTACCCGGTGAAGCCCAGGGCCATGGCCATGACGAACAGCAGGAACCCGATGACCCAGTTGAACTCGCGCGGCTTGCGGAAGGCGCCGGTGAAGAACACGCGCAGCATGTGCAGGCCGATCGCGGCCACGAACAGCAGCGCCGCCCAGTGGTGCACCTGGCGCATGAGCAGACCGCCGCGGATCTCGAACGAGATGTCGAGCGCCGAGTGGTAGGCCACCGACATCGGGATGCCCTGCAGGGGCACGTACGAGCCCTCGTACTCGACCTCGGTCATGGAGGGGTCGAAGAAGAAGGTCAGGAACGTGCCGCTGAGCAGGATGACGATGAAGCTGTAGAGCGCCACCTCGCCGAGCATGAACGACCAGTGGTCGGGGAAGATCTTGCGCCCGAGGGCCTTGACGGCGGTCGAGGCGCTCGTGCGCTCATCGACGTAGTTGGCCGCCCAGCCCGTGAACCGCATGCCGCGCCCGGGCGCGGTCTCGGCCGACGGTGCCGGCGGGGTCGCAGTGGTACTCACAGTGCACGCTCCCAGAAGCTCGGACCCACAGGTTCGGTGAAGTCGCTCTGCGCGACGAGGTAACCCTCTTCATCCACAGTGATCGGGAGCTGGGGGAGGGGACGGGCCGCCGGTCCGAAGATGACCTCGCAATGGTTCGCGACGTCGAACTGGGACTGGTGGCAGGGGCACAGCAGGTGGTGCGTCTGCTGCTCGTACAGCGCGACGGGGCATCCGACGTGCGTACAGATCTTGGAGTAGGCGACGATGCCGTCGTACGACCAGTCAGCCTTCGCCGGGTCTTCGTTGAGCTCGTCGACCGGCAGGCGCATGAGCAGCACGGCCGCTTTGGCCTTCTCTTCGAGCCGGTGCGACTCGAGCTCGGCAAGACCCTCGGGGATCACGTGGAAGGCCGAGCCGATCGTCACCTCGGAGGCCTTGATCGGCGTGCCGGAGGGGTCGCGCGCGAGGCGGGTGCCCGCCTCCCACATCGTGTGCTTGAGAAGCGCGACCGGGTCTTCGGCGGGCGCGAGGTCGCGGAAGAGGGCGATCGCCGGGATGGGCGTGGCGACGACCGCGCCGATCAGCGAGTTGCGCACGAGCGTGCGACGCGTGAAGCCCGACTCGGCGTTGGCCTCACGGAAGATCTCGACGGCGCGGTCGCGCGACTCGTCGCTGCCGCGCGTGGGGTGCCGCTGCTCGACGAGCTCGTGCCCGTGCATGAGGGCCTTCGACCAGTGCACGGCGCCGATGCCGACGCCCAGCAGTCCGAGCGTGATGCCGATGCCGAGGAACATGTTGTTCAGGCGGATCGTGCTCGGGTCAAGCTCGTCGATCGGGAACAGGATGTACGCCGCGACCGCGAGCACGCTACCGACGATCGAGAGGAAGAAGAGCGCGCTAATCGTGCGCTCGGCCTGCTTCTCTTTCTTCGGGTCGAGATCGGTGACCCGCAGCCGCTCGGGCGGGAACCCCGGGTTGGGGATGCGGTCGGTGCGCACTACCGCGACGGCGGGGGCCGGCGCGCTGTGATCCGCCTGCTGGGCGACAGCGTTGCCCGCGGTCTCGCCGCTCGGGGTGCCGTCGTGTGCCTCAGCCAATGGTCGTCCTTTCCTCGAGTGCTGTGCGGGCCTAGTTCGACTTCGCGGTGAGCCAGATGGTCACACCGACGAGAGCGCCGAGGCCGAAGATCCAGATGAAGAGGCCCTCCGAGACGGGACCGAGCGAACCGAGGTCCCAGCCGCCGACCGAGGGGTTCTCCTGCACGTAGAGCAGGTAGGTGATGATGTCGTTCTTCTCTTCGGGCGTGAGGTTGAGGTCGCTGAACACCGGCATGTTCTGCGGGCCCGTCACCATGGCGCCGTAGATGTGCACGGGGTCGACGCCCGCGAGACCCGGCGCCCACTTTCCCTCGGTGAGAGCGCCACCGGCGCCGGCCACGTTGTGGCACATGGCGCAGTTGATGCGGAACAGTTCGGCGCCGTTGGCGGCGTCGCCGTCGCCCGCGATGTAGCGGTCGGGCGGGACGGCCGGGCCGGGAGCGAGGTCGGCGACCCACGCGGCCATGGCATCGATCTGCTCCTGCGTGAACTGCACCGGCTTGACCTCGGCCTGCGGACCCGACGCGGCCATGGGCATGCGCCCGGTGCCGACCTGGAAGTCGACCGCGAGGGCGCCCGCGCCGATGAGCGTGGGGCCAGCGGCGGTGCCTTCGGCGTTGAGGCCGTGGCAGCTGGCGCAGTTCGCGGCGAAGAGCTTGCCGCCGTCGTCGATGAGCTGCGCGCTGGCGGCCGTGGTCTCGGCGGTGGCCGTGGTCGTCGCGAGCGCGTAGGCGCCGCCGGTGGCCAGCAGGCCGACGACGAGCAGCGCGGTGGTCGCGAGCGGGTGGCGGCGGCCGACGCGGCGGGCGGATGCAGGAGCGGTGGGTGCCATGGTGTGGAGCGTCTCGATTCTGCGGTTTATTGGAGGACGTAGATGACGAGGAAGAGGCCGATCCAGACCACGTCAACGAAGTGCCAGTAATAGGAGACCACGATGGCGCTCGTGGCATCCCGGTGCGTGAAGGTCTTCACGGCATATGCGCGGCCGATCACCAGCAGGAAGGCAATGAGGCCGCCGGTGACGTGCAGGCCGTGGAAGCCCGTCGTGAGGTAGAAGGCCGAGCCGAAGGCGTCGGAGTCGAGGGTGACGTACTCGCTCACGAGGATGGCGTATTCGTAGATCTGGCCGATGACGAAGACGGCACCCATCGCGTAGGTGAGGAAGAACCACTCGATCATGCCCCACTTCACGGGGCTCCAACCGGTTCGTCGCGCCTGAAGGCGTTCGGCGGCGAAGACCCCGAACTGACACGTGACGCTCGAGAGCACGAGGATGATCGTGTTGACGGTCGCGAGCGGGATGTTAAAGAGCTCGGTGCCCTGCTCCCACAGCTGAGGCGAGGTCGACCGCAGGGTGAAGTAGATGGCGAAGAGGCCAGCGAAGAACATCACCTCGCTTCCCAGCCAGACGATCGTGCCCACGGCGACGACGTTCGGTCGGTTGATCGTGGGCGCGCTGAGCGAGCTCGAAAGCGAGGTACTGGTCACCCCCTCATTATGACCGATGAAACTGGAGGTTCGAGCCGGACGACACCCCGGTTTCGGGCGAGAAAGTAGCATCGAGTCATGTCGACGACCCCCACGTGGCCCCGGATCCTGACCCGCATGCTCGAGGGCGACGATCTCTCGATCGCCGAAGCGTCGTGGGCGATGGAGCAGGTGGTCTCGGGCGAGGCGACCGAGGCCCAGTTGGGCGGGTTCCTCGTGGCCCTGCGCGCGAAGGGCGAGACGGTCGACGAGATCGTGGGGTTTCGGGATGCTGCGCTGCGGCACGCTCGCAGCATCGAGATCGACCCCATGGTGCTCGACATCGTCGGCACCGGGGGCGACCCGTACGGGGCCGTCGTGAACGTCTCGTCGATCGCATCCATCGTCGTGGCCGCGGCGGGCGTTCCTGTCGCCAAGCACGGCAACCGGGGCGCGAGCTCGGCCTCGGGAGCCTCGGACGTGCTCGGCGTGCTCGGCGTCAACATCGAGCTCGAGCCCGAGCGCGTCGCCGAGGTCTTCGGCGAGGTCGGGCTGACCTACCTCAACGCGGCGGTCTTCCACCCGGGGTTCCGCCACGCCGGCCCGCCGCGCCGCCAGCTCGGCATCTCGACTGTCTTCAACATCCTCGGCCCGCTGTGCAATCCCGCGCGGCCCGAGGCCTCAGCGGTCGGCGTGGCGAGCCTCGACCGCGTGCCGCTCATGGTCGGCGTGTTCCGCACCCGCGGAGCGACGGCGCTCGTCTACCGCGGCGACGACGGCATCGACAAGATCACGACAACGGGCCACAGCCACATCTGGGAGGTCTCGCGCGGTTTCGTGACCGAGCACGATCTCGACCCGCGCGAGCTGGGCATCCCGACCGCGGCGATCGACGACATCCTCGGCTCGACGCCCGAGCACAACGCGGGCCTCGCGCGGGCCGTGCTTGCGGGTGAGGCGGGGCCGGTGCGCGACATCGTGCTGCTCAACTCCGCTGCGGGCCTCGTGTCGTTCCGCCTCGCGCAGGATCCCGAGCAGCTGCGCCGCCCCCTGCTCGAGCGGCTCGCCGAGCAGCTCGAGGTCGCGGCGGCCGCGATCGACTCCGGGGCCGCGGCGGCGAAGCTCGAGGCCTGGGCGGCGGCCACGCAGCGCTAGGGGCGGCGCGGGGCGCTACGCCGACCGCGGCGCGCCGCTGGGCACCATGCCGGCGCCCTCGAGCACCTCGAACACCAGCTGCGTCTCGACGTGGCGCACGTGCGGGTGGGTCGTGAGGTGCTCGAGCACGAGCTCGCGCAGCGCGGCGGCCGACTCGACGGCGACATGCAGCAGGTAGTCGTCGGCCCCGGCAACGTGGAACGCCGTGAGCACGCTCGGCAGCGACCGCACGCGCTGCTCGAAGTCGCGGATCTGCTCGCGCCCGTGCGTGCCGAGCCGCACCGTGATGAGCGCCTGCAGGGTCAGCCCGAGCGCGGCCGGGTCGATCTCGGCGCCGAAGCCGCGGATCACTCCGCGGTCGCGCAGTGACCGCAACCGTTGCGTGCACGTCGACTCGGCGATGCCGACGCGGGCCGCGAGCGCTGCGTTCGTGAGGCGCCCGTTGCGCTCGAGCTCGGCGAGCATCGCGAGGTCGGTGTCGTCGAGGGATGCGGGGCGCGCGTTCTGCGATGAGGGCGAGTCGAGCATCCCGTCAGCATGAAGCACGCGCGCATATCGCGTCAATCCGCGCGGAACCTGCGGCAGTTCTGCCATGTGGCCGCAGAGAGCATCAGAATCGGGGCATGACGAGCACCGGTGCCTCACATCACGACGACGCCTTCGAGACCATCGCCGTGCGCGCGGGCCGCGACGACCTGACCGCGCTAGGGGTGCACGCGCTGCCGATCGACCTGTCGACGACGAACCCGCTGCCCGACATCGACGCCGGGGGAGCCTCGTACGAGGCGATCGCGACGGGCGGGCATCCGACCGAGGGCGGCAATGTCTACGCGCGGCTCTGGAACCCGACGGTCGCGCGATTCGAGGAGGCCCTCTCGACGCTCGAGGGCGCTGACGAAGCTGTGGCTTTCGCCTCGGGCATGGCGGCCTTCTCGGCGACGCTGCTAGCGGCGATGAATCGGGGGAGGGGCCGCCACGTCGTCGCCGTGCGCCCGCTCTACGGCGGCACCGACCACGTGCTGGCCTCGGGGCTGCTCGGCGCCGAGACGACGTTCTGCGCCCCCGACGAGGTCGGTGATGCCGTGCGCGCCGACACGTGCCTCGTCGTCATGGAGACGCCGTGCAACCCCACGCTAGAGCTCGTCGACATCGCCGCGGTCGTGGCGGCGGCGCGCGACGTGCCCGTCATGGTCGACAGCACCTTCGCGACGCCGGTGCTGCAGAACCCGCTGGCACACGGGGCGGCGCTCGTGCTGCACAGCGCCACGAAGTACCTCGGCGGCCACGGCGACGCCATGGGGGGAGTGGTCGCGACGAGCGCCGCGTGGGCGACGGCCATCCGGCCCGTGCGGGCGATCACGGGCGGGCTGCTGCACCCGCTCGGCGCCTACCTGCTGCACCGCGGGTTGCCGACGCTCGCGCTGCGCGTTCGGGCCCAGCAGGCGACGGCAGGGGAGTTGGCCGTGCTTCTGGCGCAGCACCCCGCCGTCGCGCGCGTGCACTACCCGGGCCTGCCCGGATCCGACCCGCGCGGGCTGCTCGGCACGCAGCTGCGCGGGCCCGGGGCGATGCTCGCGGTCGACTTCGCGGGGGGATACGCGGCCGCGCAGACGCTGACCGGAGCGCTGCGGCTCTTCACCCACGCAGTGTCGCTCGGGGGCGTCGATTCGCTGGTGCAGCATCCGGCGTCGCTCACGCACCGCCCGGTGGCGCCGGATGCCCGCCCCGGCGCTGGCATCGTGCGCCTGTCGATCGGCCTCGAGTCGGGGGTCGACCTGTGGCGCGACCTCCAGGCCGCGCTCGACGGGGTTCTCGACGGAGTTCTCGACGGGGCCGTTCTCGATCGGCCGCTCGCTCATGCGTCGGCGGGTCAGGCCTCGGCCACGTAGTACCAGCGCCCGCCCTCGCGCACGAAGCAGCTGCGCTCGCGCTGCGAGCCGCGTGAGTCGGGGGAGCGCCAGAAGGCCTCGAACTCGACCTCGCCACGGGTGTCCAGCGGCCCGCCGGCGGCGCGATCGAGGATGTCGAGGCGGTACCAGCGCAGCTCGGGGTCGAGCTCGAGCGTGGCGGGCCGGGTCGAGGGGTGCCACGACGACAGCAGATAGTCGCTGTCGCCGACCGCGAAGGCGCTGAACCGCGATCTCATGAGGGCCTCGGCCGTCGGGGCGACGCTCTCGCCGCGGTGCAGCGGCTCGCAGCACTCGAAATAGGGAAGGCCGCTCAGGCAGGGGCAGCGCATCGTCACGCGCTCGTGCGCAGAACTTTCTCCATCGCCCGGCCCTTGGCGAGCTCGTCGACGAGCTTGTCGAGGTAGCGCACCTGCTGCATGAGCGGCTCTTCGATCTCTTCGACGCGCACGCCGCAGATGACGCCCGTGATGAGCGAGGCGTTCGCGTTGAGGGTCGAGCGCTCGAAGAAGTCGGCGAACGTCGTCTGGTCGGCCACGTGCCGCGCGATCGCCGTCGGATCGAACCCGGTGAGCCAGGTGATGACCTCATCGAGCTCGGCCTTCGTGCGGCCCTTGCGCTCGACCTTGGTGACGTAGAGCGGGTACACCTGACCGAACGACATGCGCGCCACACGGTCGAGGGTCGCCGGTGCGGTAGCCATGATCAGTTTTCTATCAGTCGCAGCATCGTGCCGTCGAGGTCGATGAGGAAGGCGGCGCGGGCGCCCCACTCTTGTCGCTCGATGGGGGTCAACCGGGGGATGCCCGTGGTCGCGAGTGGAATGCCGGATTCGGCGAACGCTGCATGAAGCGCGTCGAGATCGTCGACCCGCAGATTCGCCTGGTGATCGCTCGTCGCGGGGCGGAGTCGAGCATGCGGGAAGAACTCGAGGGTCAGCTCGGCTCGGCTCATGATCAGCCAGCCGTCGTCCCGGTACTGCTCGACGAACCCGAGCCGAGCGTAGAACGCGGCTGTCGCATCGAGACTGCGTGACGGCAGCGTCGGCACGGCACGATCGGGCATGAGCCTAGCCAACGAAAAGAACGGGGTGTCGCGCACGATCACCGGTGCGCTACGGTCTGCCGCACGGCTGGCGAAAGGTGGACGTGATGAGATTCGTGATCAGCGTGATTGATGATGAAACCGGCTCAGGATCGGGCGACGAGATGGCGGCGATCGACGCGTTCAACGCGCGGCTGCAGGGCGCGGGCCAGCTGATCATGGCGGAGGGCCTGGCATCGCCCCGGGCATCCACCGTCGTCGACAACCGCGGGGGAGCGGGGCTCGTCACGCCCGGCCCACTGCACGACACCGAGCAGTACGTCTCGGGGTTCTGGATCGTCGAGGCGCCCGATCGGGATGCTGCGCTCGCGCTCGCCGCCGAGGGGTCGCACGCCTGCAACCGCGTGGTCGAGCTGCGGCCGTTCTTCGGGGGATGAGCCTCAGGGGGAGTCGGGTCCGGCTCGACGATACGAACTGCCATCGGAAGCACGATCGAGAAACCCCGCGTCGACGAGATAGCGCCGCACCGTCACAGGGTCGTCAGTGAGCACCTCGAGGCGCGCGGTGATTGTGCGCTCATCGACAAGCTCGACCGGGTCAGGCATGGTGCTGTCGATGAGGTAGTGAAGCACCAGCGCGCGGTCAACAGCGCCCGCGGGGTACTGCTCCAGCCGACCGTTGATGAAGAACCGCTCGATGCCCGTGAGGCGCTCGACCGGATCTGAGGCGAGCAACTCGGCGAAGCGCTCAACCCGCAACCTCAGCACATCACCCGAACTATCGAGCAGGCCCGCGTCGCTAAGCACGCGCACGACACGCTCGCGGCGCTTGAGGGGGAGCGAGGCAAGACACTCCGCGGCGTCGAGCTCGGCAGCCAGCAGCCCGAGCACACGCCGACTCTCCGGGTTGGCGAGCGCTGCGATCACGCCTCGCCAGGCGTTGGGGTCACTGCTCTTCAGCATGCCTAGAACTTATCGACGGAGGGTGCCCGGGCCAACGTGATTCACGACGACCAGTCCGAACATCCGTCGCTTCATTCGCCCTTAGCGGACGGGCGAACGCATGCGGTAGCCGGCGGTTGCCACCTGTATTGCGAGGTCCTCGGGAACAACGTCGGCACGCTCTGCATTAGGGGGTCGCATCCGTAAGTGGTCGTCAACCGGCTTCATCTGCAGCGTCGGCGATATCCACGGCAGCGGTCTGCGCAGCAAACCGCGGCGGGGTAGCGACCGAGAAAGTGCGTCCCGGTCGGCTGGCTCTGTCGAGAGCTCAATGAATGCGGCGTCCCCCCGGCGAGATACTCCGGGGCCGTTCAGGTCTATGAGCGGTGAGTACTGAGGGCCGAGGTAAGCCCACCAGACGGGATGCGGGGGTAGCCCCATCCACCCTTCTCGCCAAAACGAGCTGTAGGCGCTCTCGGCCTCAAGCCCGTGCCAGATCTGTCGCCCAGACCACGTCAGGTTGCGGATCACTTGAGCCGAAGCGAAGAAGCAGTCGAGCTGCCCCGAAAGCTCTAAGAACAGCGCTCGCACTCCGTCGCGCCAGGCCGGATCGTCGAGATTTTGCGCGAGGATGCTGAGGCTGACCCGCGTACCGTGGCGATCATCCACCATGATCGAGCCGTCCAGCACGGGCTGCGCGCCCTTGAAGTACAGACTCTCACCGCGCTCGGCTTCCACAACAAAGCGGTCCGGGCCGTCGCGGTCAAGTCGAAAACTCAGAGGTTCATACGATCCGAACCGCCGCGGCGCGGCTTCGGGTAGGTAGCGGCGTGTGGCGTCAAGATAGGCCGCGGCAACGCCTTCGCGTCGAGGCGCGTACCAATCGATCTCGACGAGGTTCACCAATCCAGCGGGTGTCGACGGCGTGGAACGACGTGCCGCTTTGGGGTCTACGGCTTCCGTCTGCGGATCCCAACTCACCCCGTCCAAAGAACGAACAATGTGACGGACAAGCTTGCGGGTGCGCGCGATCGATGTGGGATTGCTGCCCTCGACGAGAACATCGACCTGAAACGAGAAGCTGACCGAGCGGCTCACGATCGCGTCGGGAAGATCTTCCTCTTCCACTCGCACCGGCTCCCCGACGGAACAGCAGTAGGTGCCCTTCCCACGGCGCACCGTGACCCCCGCAGCCTCGAGTTCGATCGTCAGGTCCGCCTCGGCAGCGATGAGCTGGGGGAGACGGTCGCTCGGATCACTCTCGAAGAAGATCGTCATGTCGTAGGACATGAGAATGATTCTGGCACATTCACGCCGAACCAATGTGTAGCGCGACACCGGTCCGCCTTCATTGACGGAAGACTCGGTCTAGGAGGGGCGGGGGATGCCCAAGGCGCCGCCATCCGGGACGCTCAGGGCGAGCATCCGCCGCCCATAATCACTCGACCTGACATAATGTGGATTATCGGACAAAACTCGAGTCAGGGGGCGGCGGGCACGGCGCCCGCTCCGCCGTCGCGGTAGCGCCGCACGGCCGGGCGGCCCCACGCGAACCACGCGATCGCGCCCAGCGGGCCGCCGGCGACCGCGACGACGACCCAGATCATGAGCGTCGTGTCGGTCATCCACCAGCGATGCGCGTAGATCGACACCGGTGCGAGCACGATGACGACGAACGCGATGACGATGGCCGGGCCGAGTGCCGTCTCGAAGAACCCCGGACCGACGAACTCGGTGAGCCACGGAATGCCGCTGCCGGGCTCGAGTGACGTCATGCGAGCATCCCACCGCCGAATGCTGGGAGCTCGCCGTGACCGGGCCGAACGGATTTCTTCGTAAACGTGAAATGTGGTTCACTTGTTCACGGAGGGGAGTATCCCCGACCCGCGTTGCGTCGTCACTCCGATCCGTCCGCACGGATCCGGCGCCACGGGCCGACCTCAGACCTACTCGGCCGGGAAAGACCTCCTGAATCGCCTCACCGACTATTCAGGAGTCTCTTCATGGACGTGCCCCTCTGGCTCTGGTTCGCCGTGCTCGGCGTGATCGTCGCCATGCTCGCGATCGACCTTTTCGCCCACCGCAAGGCCCATGTGATCGGCGTGCGCGAGGCCGCCGTGTGGTCGATCATCTGGGTGAGCCTCGGCGTCGCCTTCGGCGGCTACATCTGGTGGGAGTACGGGGCCGAGCTCGGCCAGCAGTACTACGCCGGCTACCTCATCGAGAAGTCGCTCGCGGTCGACAACGTCTTCGTGTGGGCGATCATCTTCGCGTTCTTCGGCGTGCCGCGCGAGCTGCAGCACCGCGTGCTCTTTCTCGGGGTGATCGGCGCGCTCGTCTTTCGGGCGATCTTCATCGCCCTCGGCGCTGTGCTGATCGACCAGTTCTCGTGGATCCTCTACGTGTTCGCCGCGTTCCTGCTGTACACGGGCTACGTCATGATCAGGAAGCGCAACGAGCACATGGATGTCGAGAACTCGCGCATCCTGAAGCTCTTCCGACGGTTCGTGCCCATGACCGACGCCTACCACGGGCAGAAGTTCCTCATCCGCAGGGCGGGCGTCATCGTCGCGACTCCCCTGCTGGCCGTGCTCGTGCTCGTCGAGGTGACTGACATCATCTTCGCCGTCGACTCGATCCCCGCGATCTTCGGCGTGACGAGCGAGCCGTTCATCGTGTTCACGGCGAACGCCTTCGCGATCCTGGGGCTGCGGGCCATGTACTTCTTGCTCGCCGATCTCATGCACCGGTTCATCTACCTGAAACTCGGCCTGGCCTTCGTGCTCATCTGGGTCGGCATCAAGATGCTGCTGCTCGACGTCTACAAGATCCCCACGAGCGTCTCGCTCGGCGTCGTGGCGCTCATCATCACGGTCTCGATCGTCACGAGCTTGCGCGCTACGCGCGGCGAAGGGCGCCACGCGGTCGAGGTCGAGAACGCTCCCCCGTTCCGCATCGCCACCGAGGCCGAGCTGGCCGAGGCCGAGCCGGTCTGGCGGCGACCGTCGCGTCGCGCGGCGGAATCATCGTCTCCCGTGCAGGGCGACGAGCCCTCCGATCAGGATGCTGCGACCGAGCGCAGCAGCCGCGGAAGGTCGTAGGGCTCGAAGGGCTGGCCGGTGGCGAGCAGCTCGGCGGCGGTGAACCACCCGTGCGCCGTCACGTCGATGTGCTCGTCATCGGTCCAGTTCGTCGACACCGGCTCGAAGCGCTCGCACCGCACGACGTAGTACTCGGCGTGCCCGCGATCGTGATCCGCGTCGTCCCACGCCACGTCGAAGTCGAGGCTCCACACGGGCTCCCCCACGCCGTCGACGACGAGTCCGGTCTCTTCGAACAGCTCGCGGATCGCCGCCTGCTCGTGCGACTCCCCCGGGTCCACTCCCCCGCCCGGGGTGATCCAGCGGGCCCAGCGACTCGAATCGGGCGCGGCGGTGAAGAACAGCAGTGCGGCGCCCTCCGAATCCATGAGAATGATTCGGGATGACCGCCGCAGGCCCCGCATCGGGGCCACAGCCCTACTCCCCCGCGGTGTCGGCGCTGAACGCGGTGAAGTAGCTCACATCGCCCACGAGGCGCGTGTTGTCAGCCGGCACCGGGTCGACCGCCGCCTGCGCCACCTCGGCGGCGAACTCGCTCACGTTGTAGAGCTTGCCGGCCGCCTCTTTGCGCGCATCGATGGCGCCGGGCGCCGCGCGCTCGAGCAGCGTCGCGGTGATCGTGCCCTCGATCATGTCGCCCGAGACGACCGTGAAGCCGATGCCCTTGGCCTCGAGCGTCGGAATGAGGGCGCGCAAGGCATTCTCGCCCGCGCGCTTCGACTTCGCGACCGCCTCGTACTCGGGCATCGTCGGCACGGTGTCGATGAAGTGCGCCTGGTGGCTCGTGACGAACACCACGCGGCCACCCGGGCCCATGAGCTCGGCGCCCTGCGTCAGAACGTTGACCTGTGCGTCCCGATTGAGCTTCAGGGCGTAGTCGTCGCCCATGCCCGACTCCATGCCCCCGGAGGCGTTGAGCACGAGGATCTCGATGCTGCCGAAGCGCTCGCGCACGGCATCCATCATCGAGGCGACCGAGGCCGCGTCGGTGAGGTCGGCGCCGATCGCGATTGCCTGGCCGCCCGCCGCCTCGATCTCGGCGACGAGCTTCTCAGCGCGCGGTGCCTTGGCGCGGTAGTTGATCACGACGTTCGCGCCCGCGGCGGCGAAGTACTTGACAGTGTCGGCGCCGATGCCGCGCGACGATCCGGTGACGAGGGCGGTCTTGCCGGCCAGCGAGCCGGGCTGCAGAGGGGTGTTCACGGTTCTCGACCCTATCGCCCGCGCGGGCCGGATGGGCCGTCAGGCGCCGGTGATAGCGTGAGGCAACCACAGCGATGATGAGAGGTGCCGGCCATGGTCGATCTGACGCAGTACCTCTGGATCATCTGGCTCGTGTTCGTGGTCGTGTGCGTGATCATCGAAGTGCTCACGCTCGAGTTCACCTTCATGATGGTCGCAGCGGGCTCGCTCATCGGCGGCCTCGGCACGAACCTGCTGGGGGCCGAGTGGTGGGTGCAGATCCTCGCCGCGGCGGTCATCGCCGGGCTGCTGCTCTTCACGATCAGGCCCCTGCTGCTGCGAGCACTCGATAGCGGCACCGAACCGGCGCGCACGAACGTCGACGCCCTCACCGGCATGGCGGCGCGCGTCACGGCGGCCTTCGCCGACGGCGCGGGCTTCGTCAAGCTCGCCAACGGCGAGACCTGGACGGCGCGGCTCGCGCCGCAGCACGAGACCCTGACCCTCGCCGAGGGCGACCGCGTGGTCGTCACGCGCATCGACGGAGCGACCGCCGAGGTCGCCCCTGCAGAACGGAGCGAACAAGCATGATCTCGACCGCCGCCTTCCTCGGCCAGATCTTCGTGACGGTGCTCGTCGTCGTCGTCGCGATCTTCGTGGTCGTCGTCCTGATCCGATCGATCCGCATCGTGCCGCAGGCCTACGCGGGCGTCGTCGAACGGCTCGGGCGCTACCGCAAGACCCTGCAGCCGGGCCTCAACATCCTCGTGCCCTTCATCGACCGCATGCGGCCCCTCGTCGACATGCGCGAGCAGGTCGTCTCGTTCCCGCCGCAGCCGGTCATCACCGAAGACAACCTCGTCGTCTCGATCGACACCGTCATCTACTTCCAAGTGACGGATGCGCGCGCGGCGACGTATGAGATCGCCAACTATCTCGCCGGCGTCGAGCAGTTGACCGTCACGACGCTGCGCAACGTCGTCGGTGGCCTCAACCTCGAAGAGGCGCTGACGAGCCGCGACAACATCAACGGCCAGCTGCGCGTCGTGCTCGATGAGGCGACGGGCAAGTGGGGGCTTCGCGTCAACCGTGTCGAGCTCAAGGCCATCGACCCGCCCGTGAGCATCCAGGACTCGATGGAGAAGCAGATGCGCGCCGAGCGCGACCGCCGCGCCGTCATCCTGACCGCGGAGGGCACGAAGCAGTCCCAGATCCTCGAGGCGGAGGGTGCGCGGCAGTCGGCCATCCTCAAGGCCGAGGGTGAGGCGCAGGCCCAGATCCTCAAGGCCGAGGCCGAGGCCAAGGCGATCCTCACGGTCTTCGAGGCCATCCACCAGGGCGACCCCGACAGCAAGCTGCTCGCGTACCAGTACCTGCAGACCCTGCCCAAGCTCGCCGAGGGCGAAGCGAACAAGCTCTGGATCGTGCCGAGCGAGCTGACCGAGGCCCTCAAGGGAATCAGCCAGGGCTTCTTCGGCGGCACGGCGGGGTCGCCGCCCGCCCGCGCACCCAAGGCGTGATGGCCGGCCGGCTCGCGGGCCTGCAGTACTTCGAGTCGACCACGCCGCGTGTGCTCGCGCACCGTGGCCTCGCACTCGAGGCCCCTGAGAACACGCTGCTGGCATTCGCGCACGCCCTCGCCATCGGCGTGACCCACATCGAGACCGATGTGCACGCGAGTGCCGACGGTGTCGCGGTGATCGCTCACGACACCGACCTCTCGCGCGTCGCGCGACGGCCCGACCCGGTCGGCGCGCTCACGGTCGCCGAGCTCGCCGCCCTCGACCTGGGTGAGGGCCAGCATCTGCCCACCCTCGCCGAGGCGCTCGACGCGTTTCCTGACGCGCGATTCAACATCGACCTCAAGAGCGCCGCGGCGATCGAGCCGACGGTTGACGCGATCCGCGCGGCGCGGGCCGAGCACCGCGTGCTGCTGACCTCGTTCAGCGAGCGCCGGCGTCGAGCCGCGCTCGCGCTGCTGCCCGATGTCGCGACGAGCGCGTCGGGTCCGCGATTCGCCGCGGCGCTGCTCGCGAGCGTCGTGCGCGGCGGCCCGCTCGTGCGCGCAGCGCTGCGCGGGCTGCACGCCGTGCAGATTCCGACCCGCGCGATCGGGCTCGACACGGTCACCTCCGCGCGCATCCGGGCCTTTCACGACGCCGGTGTCGAGGTGCACGTCTGGACGATCAACGAGGCATCGGAGATGGCCCGGCTGCTCTCGCTCGGCGTCGACGGCATCGTCACCGACCGCGCGGATCGCGCGCTCGAGGTCGTCGCAACGCTGGAGTGACGCTGGCAAAGTTCTGGGAAGCGCCCTCGCCGGCCGTTCAGGTCGAGTGAACGGGTCTATACCTATACATGAACTTGGCCGCGCTTTGCGAGAGCGCGCGATCACCGGTACGGGAGGGCACGAGCATGGCGGAGCGCACGCTGCGGGGCATGAGACTCGGTTCGCAGAGCATGCAGAGCGAAGAGGGCGTCGAGTTCGCCGACCGTCAGCGCGCCCAGTACCGCACCACCGAGGGCGAGACCTTCGACGTGATCTTCGCTGCCGACGCCGAGCTGCCCGACACGTGGGAGTCGCCCAAGAGCGGCCACGAGGGCGTGCTGCTGGCGCCCGACGGCACCCCCATCGACATCGAGGTCGGCGAGACGAAGGCGCCGCGCACCCACTGGGACATGCTGCTCGAGCGCCGCACGCGCGACGAGCTCGAAGAGCTGCTGCAGGAGCGGCTCGAACTGCTGCGCGCCCGACGGGGCGGCGGCGAGCGCATCGGCGCCTAGCGCGCGCTCACCCGCCCCGGCGCTCGCCCCACGCGCGTCGAAAGCCCCCACACGGTGATGCGCGCGAGCGCTTCGGCCACGATGCCCGCGTGCATCTTCGACCGCCCGGTCTCGCGTTCGACGAAAGCGATCGGATGCTCGAGCACCGTTCCTCCGGCAGCCTCGACCCGCCAGGCGAGCTCCACCTGGAAGCAGTAGCCCTGCGACGACACGACTGCGCGGTCGAGCCCGCGCAGGGCGCTCGTGCGGTAGGCGCGGAATCCGGCGGTCATGTCGTGGATGCGCGATCGCAGCATCCACCGGGCGTAGCGGTTGCCCGACCGCGAGATCGCGCGGCGCGCTCCGGGCCAGTTGACCACCGATCCCCCGGCCACCCAGCGCGAGCCGATCACAAGATCGGCGGGAGCGCTCTCGAGCAGGGCGAGCATGGCCGGCAGCTCGCCGGGATCGTGCGAGCCGTCGGCGTCGATCTCGACGACCGCGTCGTAGTCGTGGTCGATCGCCCGCGCGAAGCCCTGCAGGTAGGCGGCCCCGAGACCCTCTTTGCGCGCCCGGTGCAGCACCGAGACGTGCGCGTCTGCTGCGGCGAGCTCGTCGGCGATGCCGCCCGTGCCGTCGGGAGATCCGTCGTCGACGACGAGCACATCGGCGTCGGGAACCGCCGTGCGGATGCGCGCGATGATGGGCCGGATGCTCTCGGCCTCGTTGTACGTGGGCACCACGACGAGCGTGCGCATCATCGGAAGCCCCCCGCGGACTCGGGGTCGCGCGACGACACTCCGCGCCGGCCGAGCAGCGCCGCCGCGAGTGCGATCGACAGCAGGCCGAAGAGGATCACGCCCCACTCGAGCGTGCGCCCGAGCGCGTGCGCCGGGGTCACGGTGTCGCTCAACGGCACCTGCTGCACCATCGTGCCGGGCTCGAAGAGCGGCAGGCTGTCGAGCGTCGAGCCGTCGGGGAGCACGATTGCGCTCGCTCCGACCGTGGAGGCGTTGACGAGCGCCCGACCCGACTCGATCGCGCGCAGGCGGGCGATCGCGAGCTGCTGCACGCTCTGATCGCTCACGCCGAAGTCGGCGTTGTTGGTGGGCGCGAGCAGCACCTGGGCGCCCTCGTCGATCTGCCGCGCGAGCAGGTCGTCGTCGACGATGTCGTAGCAGATCGAGATGCCGGCGATCACGCCGTCGAGGTCGACCACGGTGTCGCGCTGGCCGAACGAGTAGTCGCGCGGAACGAGGTCGAACAGGCTCGGGGCGAGCGGGTAGAAGAAGTCGCGGGCCGGCAGGTACTCGGCGAAGGGCACCGGGTGCACCTTGTCGTACTGGTCAACCGAGCCCTCCCCAGCCCGCCACAGCAGCACGGAGTTGAACGTCTCGTCGTCGTCTGCGGTGATCGTGCCCACGACCACGGGCGCCTTGAGCCGGTCGCTCACGAGGTCGAGCACCGAGGCGGCGTACGCGCTGCGCAGCGGGTCGAGGTCGCTCGCATTCTCGGGCCACACGACGACGTCGAGGTCGAGGCCCTGGTCGAAGAGCGGGCGCGTCGCGTCGTAGTGGTCCTGCAGGATCTGGCCGTGCTCATACTCGGCGAAGAGCCCCGAGTCGGAGTCGCCCTGGACCGCGGCGACCGAGATGGTGCCCGTCGTCGCGATCGGCACGGCAGGCCACACGAGCAGGGCGGTGGATGCTCCGGCGACGAGGACGCCCCGGCGCAGCATCCCGACCCGACGTTCGACGACGACGGCGACGAGCATCGCCGAGAACCACGCGAGCAGGAACGTGAGCCCCGAGAACCCGACCCAGGCCGCCCAGTGCGCGAGAGGGCCCTCGGCCTGGCTGTGCGCCAGGCGGCCCCACGCGAAACCGCCGAAGGGGAAGACGCTCGCCACGGCCTCGCGCGCCGTCCAGGCAGCGGCGACGACGGCCGGGGTGAGGATGAGGCGGCCTGCGACACCGGGCCAAGCGCGCGGCACCCAGCGCCAGGCGAGCATGATGAGCACCCCGCCGAGCGACGTGAAGAAGACCTGGGCGAGCGTGAGGGCGAGCCAGGGCACGACCCCGAGGTACACGGTCAACCACTCGATGAGCAGCCCGTAGTAGGCGAAGCCGCCGACCGCGCCGACGAGCAGCGCGCCGCCCACGCTGCGCCCGCGCAGGCTCGCGAGCATGAGCGCGGTGCCGATGACGGTCATCGGCCACCAGGCGACGTCGGGGTAGCCGAGATCCATGAGCCATCCGCCCGTGATCGCCATCAGCAGCGCGGCGCCGAGCGAGAGGGGCTGTGCCGCGGCGGGGCCGGCGGCGGCCGGAAGCGTCGAGGTCACGAGGCAGAATCCTAGGCGAACGGGCACGGTGCCCGGTTCAGGCGACCGAGCTGTAGGCGACGATGCCGCGGCGGATCGCGTCGAGCGCGCTGCGGGCCGTTCGGCCGACCTGACCGTCGGCGACGATCGAGATCTGGTCGAGCAGATCGATGGTCTGCTTGGTCCATCGCACGAAGTCGCCCGCCGCGAGATCGGCATCGCGCAGCACGGCGTCGAGCGACCCGCCCGCCGCCCAGCGGTGCATGGGCAGAGCGAGCGTCGTCGCGAGCGGTTCGCTGCCCGGCAGCCGGTGTTCGTGCTCGAGATCGTCGAGCGAGGCCCAGAGCTCCTGCGTGCGTTCGAGCGCGGGGCGAAAGGCTCCGCGCGGCAGCGCGTACTCGGGCGCTTGCCCGTCGTCGCGCCGCGCGGCGTAGACGATTGCGCTCGCCATGGCCGCGAGCGAGGGCACGTCGAGGTCGCGCCACAGCCCCCGGCGCAGGCTTTCGGCCACGAGCAGGTCGCGTTCGCCGTAGATGCGGCGCAGTGAGCGACCGTGGGTCGTGAGGCCCAGCCGGCCGTGCTCGTCGGTCTCGAGGTAGCCGAGCTCGGCGAGGATGTCGGTGATGCGGTCGAAGACAGCGGCGACGGCACCCGTGCGCCCCGTGATCTGGCGGCTGACCTTCTCGGTCTCGCGGCTCAGGCGCCACCAGCGCTCGGCCCAGCGCGCGTGCGCTTCGCGCTCGGCGCAGCCGTTGCAGGGATGCTTGCGCATGCGCGTGCGCACGCCCTCGATTTGCTTCTGGCGCCGCAGCTTGTCGGCCTTCTCGCCCGGCTCCCCCGCCCGCCGCGTTCCCCGTTCGAGGTCGCTGAGCTCGCGGCGCAGGGCGGCGTACTCGGTGTAGTCGCCCAGGTGGCAGGTCATCGCGCGGGCGTAGCCCTCGAGCGCCTCGTGGTTCTTGCGCACGGTGCGCGCGAGGTCGACGACCGCGCGGTCGGCCTGAAACTGCGCGAAGCTCGACTCGAGCACCTCGCGCGTGCGCTCGCGGCCGAACTGCTCGATGAGGTTGACAGCCATGTTGTAGGTCGGCCGAAAGCTCGAGTTGAGCGGGTAGGTGCGGCGGGATGCGAGCGACGCGACGGCTTGCGGGTCGAGACCGCCCGTCCACTGGATGACCGAGTGGCCCTCGGTGTCGATGCCGCGTCGCCCGGCTCGGCCCGTGAGCTGGGTGTACTCACCGGGCGTGATGGGAACACGCGCCTCGCCGTTGAACTTCTCGAGCTTCTCGAGCACGACCGTGCGCGCGGGCATGTTGATGCCGAGCGCGAGCGTCTCGGTCGCGAAGACGACGCGCAGCAGCTTCTTCTGGAACAGCTCTTCGACGACCTCTTTGAAGGCGGGTAGCAGGCCAGCGTGGTGCGCGGCCACGCCGCGCTGCAGGCCGTCGAGCCACTCCCAGTAGCCGAGAACGGCGAGGTCGTCGTCGCGCAGCGTGCGGCAGCGCTCTTCGACGATGAGGCGGATCTCCTCGCGCTCTGCGGTATCGGTCAGCCGGATTCCCGAGCGCACGAGTTGCTTGACCGCCTGGTCGCAACCGGCACGACTGAAGATGAAGAAGATCGCGGGCAGCAGGTTGCGGGCCCCGAGCATCCCGACGATCTCGGCTCGATCGGCGCGCCCCTCCCCCGCCGGTCGCTTCTCCCAGCGGCGCGGATGGTGCTGGCGGCCGCGATGCGGGGTGTGGCCGCCGGCCTTGGCGAGCTGCACGAGCTCGGGGTTCACGCGGTTCGTGGCGGCTTTGCCCGACGAGTCGAAAAGGTCGAGCAGCTTCGAGCGCACGAGCACGTGCTGCTCGAGCGGCACGGGCCGGGTCTCGCTCACGATCACGTCAGTGTCGCCGCGCACGGCCTGCAGCCAGTCGCCGAACTCCTCCGCGTTCGACACGGTCGCGCTCAGCGAGATCATGCGCACCTGGGGCGGGAGGTGGATGATGACCTCCTCCCACACCGCACCGCGGAACCGGTCGGCGAGGTAGTGCACTTCATCCATCACGACGAACGCGAGGTCGGTGAGCAGGTCGGAGTCGGCGTAGAGCATGTTGCGCAGCACCTCGGTCGTCATCACGACGATGCGCGCGCGCGCGTTGATATTCGTGTCGCCCGTGAGCAGCCCGACCTCGCTGTGGCCGTACTGCGCGACGAGCTCGGTGTACTTCTGGTTGCTGAGCGCCTTCATGGGCGCGGTGTAGAAGATCTTGGCGGTCGGCTCGAACATCGCGAGAAAGACGGCGAACTCGGCGACGATCGTCTTGCCGGCGCCCGTCGGAGCGGCCACGAGCACGCTGCGTCCCTGCTCGAGCGCCGCACAGGCAGCGTGCTGGAAGGGGTCGAGCTCGATCGTGAGTCCGTCGCGGAAGGCCCGCAGGCGCGGCAACGACCGCAGCTCGCGCTGGGTCGCATAGCGTTCGGCGGGGCTCGGTGCGTGGTCGGAGCGCTCGGCGTCAATCATCGACGCGGATGCCGTACTCGGCGTTGAGCGCCGCCTCGCGCTTCGCGACCCGCTTGTCGTTGATCGAGGCGATGCCCGCGGCGGCGAAGTAGAGCCCGACCATCGGGATCGCCAGCAGCACCATCGAGAGCACGTCGGCCGCGGGCGTGGCGATCGCGGTGAACGCCGTGATGCCGAGGATCGCCCAGCGCCAGGCCCTGAGGATGCCCGCGCCCGTGATGACGCGCGCGAGGTTGAGCGCCACGAGCACGACCGGGAAGAGGAACCCGACCCCGATCGCGAGGATGAACTTGATGGCGAAGTCGAGGTAGATGCGAGCGCTCAGCAGCGTCGCGGACTCGCCGAAGGCGAACCCCGTGAGCAGGATGACGATGTTCGGGAAGACGAACCAGGCCGCGAGGCATCCCCCGACGAAGAGCGGCACCGAGGCGGCGATGAAGCCGATCGCGAAGCGCTTCTCGCGCTGGTGCAGGGCGGGCACGATGAACGCCCACAGCTGGTAGAGCCAGATCGGCGACGACGCCACGATGCCGACGAGAAACATGATGAGCAGGCGGGTGTCGAAGGCCTCGCCAATGGTCGTGTACGCGAGGGTCGCATCGCGGTCTTGCGCTTCGGCGACGGCGAGCACGGGGGCGCTCAGCGCCGCCCAGACGTAGTCGACCGCCCACCAAGCCGGGATCGAGAAGAGCAGGATCGCGACCGCCGAGATCGAGATGCGCTTGCGCAGTTCGACGAGGTGCTGCCCGAGGGACATGCGGCCCTCGGGATTCCGGGGCCGCGGTTCGCGGCCGGCCACGGACTACTTCGTCGAGGAGGAGTCGGTGCTGTCGGCCTTCGGCGCGGTGCCCGCGTCGGTGCCCGACTCGCCGTCGACGTCTTTGTTCTTGATCTCTTTCTTGAAGATCGTCATCGACTGGCCGAGGCTGCGCGCCAGCTGCGGCAGCTTGGGCGCAGCGAACAGCAGGATGACCACGAGGAGCAGGATGAGGCCGGTCCAGCCACCGAGGTTTCCACCGAACATGGGGTCGTCCTAACGTTCACAGATGAGGTGTGAGGGAGTCTAGCGGTCGGCGCTCGGAGTCTCCTGCGCAGACCCGCCGTCGTCGGCCGCGAGCGCCGAGCGCGCCCACGCCGCGACGGTCTCGCGGGCACTCGCCGGCTCGACGATCTCGACCCCGCCGGCGAGCCGGGCGGCGATGCGGCCCAGGATGCCCGAGTGCGCGATGCGCAGCGTGACCGTCGCGTGCTCCCCCTCGATCCGCACCGGGTCGTCCGGTCCGCGGTAGTCCGCGATTAGGGGCAGCGCCGCGGCCGGCAGTCGCAGGGTGACGCGCTCATCGGTCGATGCGCCCTGGAACAGCTCGTCGCCCGCCACCCCGGCCTCGTGGTGCTCGGCCGGCCCCAGCAGCTCGGCGCTCGCCATGCGGTCGAGCAAGAAGGTGCGTTCGGCGTCGCGCGTGAGGCACCAGCCGCGCAGGTACCACGCGTCGTCGACGCCGTCGAAGCTGATCGGGTCGACCTCGCGCATCTCGCGCTCACCGCGCGTGGTGACGTAATCGATGCGCACGCGCCGCGCGCTCGCGACGGCCTCGACGAGCGTCGCGTGCATGGCGGCGACCTCGGCGGGGCGTACGGCGACGGGAGCCGGAACCCCCGTGGCCCCGCGCGCAAGCTTCGCCATGAGCTCGACGATGTCGACGCGCGCGGCGAACTCGGGGCGAGCCGCGACGCGCTGCAGCCCGGCCAGCAGCGCGGCGGCCTCGCGCGTCGAGAACCGCGGCTTCTCCTCCATGGGCGCCGCGCGAAACCGGATGATGCCGCGTTCGTCGAAGTCGTCCCAGTCGATGTCGAAGAGGGTCTCGTGGGTGTAGGTACCATCGGCGCCGGGCGTGCCGCTCATGGCGATGAGCTCGACCGCCTGCCGCATGCGCTCGGGCGTCGTGCCGAAGTGCGCGGCGGCCTCGTCGACCGTGACGCGCACTTGATCGATGAGGTAGGGCACGAGCGCCAGCAGGAACGTGAGCTTGTCGGCGGCGTGCAGGGGTGCGGGACGCTCAGCCATGGGTCTGCACCACCTTCTGCCAGCGCGACCGCACGGCCTCTCGCAGCTTGGGTGGCCCGACGACCTGCACGTCGGCGCCGAAGGCGGCGAGCTCGTCGGCGAGGATGTCGAGGTCGGTGGCGTGCACCGTCAGCCCCTCGGCGCCCTCGGCCGTGCCCGGGCGGTTGCGCACGACGACCTCGGCCTCGCTGCCCGGGCGCACCCGCACGGTCGCCACCGTCGAGTGCCACAGCGCGGCGAGCTCATCGAGCACGCGCGCCGTCTCGTCGGCGGCCGGGCGCACCGAGGCCGGGGCGCCCGACGGCACGACGGGGCCGACGATGCGGCGCAGCAGGAAGGTGCGGCGAGCATCCACCCCGTCATCGTGGGCATGCAGGTGCCAGCGCCCCTCATGGAAGACGAGGGCGAGCGGCGAGACGGTGCGGTGCTCGGCAGCGGACTGCCCGGGCTTGAGGTAGGGGAACACGACCTGCTGCGCGCGATCGATCGCGGCGGTGAGTGGCTCGTGGGCGGCATCGCGCGTGCGGATGCTCGGGGCGAATCCGACGACGGCGTCGTCGATGCGCAGGCCGAGCGACTGCAGTTTGGTGAGCGCGCGGCGCGAGTCGGTCGAGAGCGACCCCTCGCGCCAGACCTGCGCCGCGAGCGTGAGCATCGCGTACTCTTCGGTCGAGAACTCGAGGTCGTCGGGCAGCTGGTAGCGCGCGGGCGGGATGCGGTAGCGCTGCAGCTTGGTATCGCCCTCGGCGCCGAGCGCGTCGACCGTCTCGAGCGGAACGCCGAGGTCGCGCAGGTCTTCTTTGTCGCGCTCGAACTGCCGCTCGAGATTCGCGCGGTCGGCGGCCGCCTCGTACCGCGCGGCGTAGCCCGTGACGGTGGAGAGGATCTCGGCCTTCGTCAGACCCTGCTCGGTGGCGAGCAGCGCTAGCACGAGGCTGAACAGCCGCTCTTCGGCCGGAACCCGCCGGGTGGGCGCGGGCACGGCCGCCCTACTCCTCGATCCCGAGGATGTCGACGACGAAGACCATCGTCGAGCCGTCGGGGATCGTGGCAGGGGCCTGACCGGCCGGGTAGCCGAACTCGGGCGGGATCACGACGATCACCTGCGAGCCGACCGTACGCCCGACGAGGCCGTCGGCGAGGCCCGTGACGATGCCGTTCGGGTCGTTCTCGAAGCTCGTGATCGTGAAGGTCGCCGGGGCGCCGCGCTCCCAGCTCGAGTCGAAGATCGTCTTCGTGCTCCACAGCAGGCCCGTGTAGTGCAGCACGGCCCGGTCGCCCTCTTCGATCGCGGCGCCCTGCCCGAGCACGAGCGTGTGCGAGCGCAGCTCGGTCGGCGGAGCCTCGTCAGGGATCGTCACGCCGGGCGTGCCGTTCGGCGCCGTCACGACAGCGGGGATGCCCGCCGCGCCCAGCTGCGGAAGGCCCGTCGCCCGGCCGAGGTAGGCGGCCTGCACGTCGAGCACCATGACGATCGCGTCGTCGTTGGCGAGCCCCAGGCCGGGGTCGAGCGTGTCGGCGCCGAAGACGTCTTCGATCGTGCCCGTCACCGCGATGCGCGAGCCGACCTGAGCGCACTGCACGGCCTCGGCGAGCAGATCGATCTCGCTGCCGGCGGTGCGTCGAAGCGGCGCCTCGTCGTCGGAGTAGGCGCTCGCCGTGATGAGTTCGCCGTCGTCGCCGCTGAACAGGCTCACCTGGAAGTCGACGATCTGGCCCGCGCCGATCGCCTCGCCCTCGCCCGCGTCGATCACGGCCTGCTGGGTGCCGTCGGTCGTCAAGGGCGTCGGGAAGTCGACCTCGGGGGCGTTGCCGAACGCGCCACTCGCCTCGACGTAGCCGGCCGATTCCCCCGTCGGCACGACGGGAGTGCACGCGCCCGATGCGGCGGGACCGGTGCACGCGACGAGCGAGCTGATGAGGGCGCTGGTCAGAACGAGGGCAGAGGCGGTGCGCACAGAGCGTCGGGGGGTCGCAGTCACACCTGTCACTCTATCGGGCGGCGCGCCGACTTCTCGGCGAGGGCCTGCGCCTCGCGAGCGGCCTTGCGCAGCCGCTTGTCACTCGCCTGCCGGTCGCCCACCGCGCCCGGGGTCCAGAGCTCGAGATCGACATCGCCGTACTCGGTCTTCGAGCCGCGCTTGGCCTTGACGAACCGGCCCGCGCCGTCGGCGAGCCGCCGCGCGGTGAGCAGGAAGCCCGTGTGGGCGACCATGCGGTGGTCGGGCCGCACCGAGAGGCCGTCGACGTTCCAGCCGCGCACCATCGTCTCGGTCGAGACGGGCTCGGTGAAGGTCTCGGTGAGCCGGATCGCCTCTGCCACCCGCGAGAGCTGGGTCGCGGTGGCGACGTACACGAGCAGCACTCCCCCGGGCGTGAGCGCCGTGGCCACGGCGTCGAGGCACTCCCAGGGCGCGAGCATGTCGAGCACGGCGCGGTCGGCGGTGCCCGCCGGCACGACCTCGGGCAGCGCATCCTGCAGATCGCCCATCGTGATCGTCCAGTTCTCGGGCCGCGCGCCGACGTAGGCGCTCACGTTGCCCTCGGCGATCTGCGCGAACTCCTCGCGGCGCTCGAACGAGAAAAGGTGGCCGCGCTCGCCGATCGCGCGCAGCAGCCACATGCTCAACGCGCCCGAGCCGACACCGGCCTCGACGACGCGCGCGCCGGGGAAGATGTCGGCCTGCGCGAGGATCTGCGCGGCGTCTTTCGGGTAGATGATCGCGGCACCGCGCGGCATCGACATGACGAAGTCGGTCAGCAGCGGGCGCAGGGCCAAGTAGGCCACCCCCTGCGAGTTCTCGACCACGCTGCCGTCGGGCAGGCCGATGAGCATCTCGTGCTGCAGCACGCCGCGGTGGCTGTGAAAGGCGTTGCCGGCCTCGAGGGTGACGGTGTTCAGGCGGCCCTTGGGGTCGGTCAGCTGCACCTGATCGCCCTCGACGAACGGGCCGCTCTGTCGGCGGGTGGTCATGGCTCAGGCCCCTGTCGCTCGATGGTGGTGGCGCTCGAGCGCGGCGGCGAGGTCGGCGATCGTGCGGCCGTCGAGCGTCGGCCAGAGCTCGTGGGTCGGGGCCTCGTGCAGGGTGAGGTGCAGGGGCACGCCGATCGTGGCGGCGCCCGAGGCGACGGCCGAGACGAGGCCGAACTCGCTGTCTTCGATCGCGACGCAGTCGCCGATGGCGACGCCGAGGCGCTCGGCGGCGAGCAGGTAGGGCTGCGGGTGCGGCTTGGGATGCTCGACGTCGTCGCCCGCGATGACGACGTCGAAGACGCCCTCGCCGATCGCCGCGGCGACCTGCAGCGCCATGCGGCGGATCGACATCGTCACGAGCGCGATCGGGATGCCCGCGGCGCGCAGCTCGGCGATGAGCTCACGCGCGCCCGGCCGCCACGGCACGCCCTGCTCGATCTGCACCATCACGCGGTCGGTGAGCGCGCCGATGATCTCGTCGACCTCGAGCGCGACGCCCGCCTGCTGCAGGATGCGGGCCGACTGCACGAGGCCCGACCCGACGAGCTGCATGCCGTCGGCCTCGGTCCAGACGCCGCCGTGCTCGGCGACCAACTCGGTCTCGGCGCGCATCCAATAGGGCTCGGTGTCGACGATGGTGCCGTCCATGTCCCAGAGAACAGCGGCGGGTCGAAGCGGGGCGGTCACGACGCACGAGTCTAGTTGCGTTCTATCCTGGGGCGACCCCTCGGCACCGGCCGCGGGCGTCAGGAGGGTGCATCGGTGACGCAGAGCGATCTGTTCCGCAGCGGGCGGCTGCTCGTGGTCGCCTTCGAGGGCTGGAACGACGCCGGCGAGGCCGCGAGCGGTGCCGTGCGCGCGCTGAAAGACGTGCTCGACGTCGTGCCGATCGCCGACATCGACCCCGAGGACTACTACGACTTCCAGCTCAACCGGCCCCACGTCGAGTTCGACGACGACGGCAAGCGGCGCCTGCGCTGGCCGGGCGTCACGCTGTACGGCCCCGCGGGCGACGACGGGATGCCCCGCGCGCGCACCATCGCCGACGACCCGATCGGGGTCAGCGGCACGAACCACGAGAACATCTACCTGTTGCTGGGCACCGAGCCCTCCCGCGGCTGGAAGACCTTCGCGACCGAGACGATCGACCAGGCGCTCACGGCCGACATCACGGGCGTGATCCTGCTCGGGGCCCTGCTCGCCGATGTGCCGCACACGCGCCCCATCGCGATCCACAGCTCGAGCGAGAGCCCCGAGGTGCGCGACGAGCTCGGCGTCGAGCGCAGCAGCTACGAGGGGCCCGTCGGCATTCTCAGCGTGATCGCGGCGATGGCCGAGGGGGCCGGGATTCCGACAGTGTCGCTGTGGGCATCCGTGCCCCATTACGTTCACAACGCGCCCTCGCCCAAGGCGACGCTCGCCCTGCTCGACAAGCTCGAAGAGCTCGTGGACGTCGTCATACCGCGCGGCGACCTGCTCGATGAGGCGCGCGAGTGGGAGGAGGGCATCGACGCCCTCGCGAACGACGACGACGAGATGCGCTCGTACATCGACCAGCTCGAGCGCGCGCGCGACGCCGTCGAGGCGCCCGAAGCGAGCGGCGAGGCGATCGCGCAGGAGTTCGAGCGCTACCTGCGCAAGCGCGACGACGAGCCGCCGACCGACGGGCCCGGCGCCGGCTGAGCTCTGTTCGACTGTCCGCTAGCCCCGGAGTTCTGCCGAGAACCTCGGCGTGTCGCCTGCACCGCTCGGCGTGTCGCGCCGAACTGTCGGGGTGAGCGACACCTCACTGCCCGCGCCTGAAGGCGCTGATCTTCACAACTCAGGAGTGGCGTCACAATTCCGGTCGCGACGCGCCGGTGGAGCATCTCGATGCCGCACCTGACGCAGGCGCCTCCTGAATCGTGGAGATGAGCGGATGCTCGCGCGGGCCGATCGCCCACCGACGAGCTCGCGCTAGCCGCTGGGAGCTAGCAGCGGCTGAACGGTGAGGTAGAAGACCATAAAGAGGCCGATGCCCAATGCGATTCCGCCCCCGATTCGAACCTGCAAGACCTGTGATGGCGCGAGCGCTCGCTGTTCGTTCTTGTGCTGTCCGAGGGCCCGAAAGAGGGAAGCGTTGAACTCGGTGACCGATCGCGGCGAAATCAAGGAGACGAGGCCGAACGCGATGAAAAAGATCGTCACGAGCCAAACGAGGAAAGGCGGCGCCACCATGTCGCTCACGAGCCCCTCCCCATTTGTAGGAACCTCAGTATCGCTGGCGCGTCGATAACCCAGCAGTCTTTGGCGGACTTGAGCGCGGGTCTCGTGGCGTTGTGGGCCGCGACGCTGATCTCCACAACTCAGGAGTCGCGTTGCGTTGCGGGCGGCGACACGCCGGTGGAGCACCACAAAGCCGCATCGATACTCGCCACCTCCTGAATTGTGGAGATGCGGGGATGCTTGCGCGGGGCCGTGCGGCGGCGCGAGCCGCGCTACAGCGGGTCGAGCACGCCCGTCGAGAGCAGCACGATGAGGGTGCCGCCGAGCAGCAGGCGGTAGATCACGAAGGGCAGGAACGAGCGCTTCGAGATGTAGGCCATGAGCCCGGCGATGACGGCGAGGCCGACGCCGAAGGCGACGACCGTGGCGGCCGCGATCTCGAAGCCGCTGAACGGGCTCGACCCGGGCTCGCGGATGGCCGTGACGAGCTCGTAGAGGCCGCTGCCGAAGACGGCAGGGATCGCGAGCAGGAACGCGTAGCGCGCCGCGGCCGGGCGCGTGTAGCCGAGCGCGAGGCCCATCGTCGTGGTCGCCCCCGAGCGCGAGACGCCGGGGATGAGCGCGAGCATCTGCGCCGCGCCGTAGGCGAGGCCGTGCGGGTAGGTCAGGTCGGTGAGCTCGCGCGTGCGACGGCCGAGCCAGTCGGCGAGGCCCAGCAGGATGCCGAAGACGATGAGCACGATCGCGACGATCCACAGCGAGCGGAAGCTCGAGCGGATGTACTCCTGCGCGAAGAAGCCCACGAGCACGATCGGCACGGTGCCGATGATGATGAGCCAGCCCATGCGCACATCGGGGTCGTCGCGCGGGATGCCCCGCTCACCACCCTCGGAGTGCGAGCCGCCGCGCGGCCCGAACGAGCGGAACCACTTGGCGATGATGCGCGTGATGTCCTTCCAGAAGTAGAGCAGCACGGCGAGCTCGGTGCCGAGCTGCGTGATCGCAGTGAACGTGGCGCCGGGGTCGGTCGCGCTCGGCAGGAACTCGCCGACGATGCGCAGGTGCGCGCTCGACGAGATCGGCAGGAACTCGGTGAGGCCCTGGATGAGGCCGAGGAGGAGCGCTTCGAGGAGGGACACGCGAGGCCGTTCTAGTAGCGGGTGAGCAGGTCGGTGAGGGCGGCGTGCCCGAAGTCGAGGGCGTCGAGCGGCACGCGCTCGTCAACGCCGTGGAACATCGCCGGAAAGTCGAGCTCGGGCGTGAGCTTGAGCGGCGCGAAGCCGTAGCCCGTGATGCCCAGCAGGCTCAGCGCCTTGTTGTCGGTGCCGCCGCTCAGCAGGTACGGCAGCACCTCGGCGCCGGGGTCGTGCCGCTGCAGCGTCGCGACCATCTCGTCGACGAGTGCGCCGCTGAACGGGTTCTCGAGCCCGAGGTCGCGGTGCATGACGACGACCTCGATGTCGTCGCCGACGAGGCGCTGCACCTCGGCGAGCACGGCGTCTTCCTCCCCCGGCAGCGTGCGGATATCGATGAGCGCCTCGGCCCGGTCGGGGATGACGTTGTGCTTGTATCCCGCCTGCAGCAGCGTCGGGTTGCTCGTGGTGCGGATCGTCGCGGTGAGGAATCCCGCGGCGGTACCCGAGCGCAGCAGCAGCTCGTCGGGGCCGATCTGCTTGGGGTCGGCATCCAGCAGGCGGGCCAGCTCGGCGAGCAGCTGCCGCGTCGTGTCGGTGAGGTGCAGCGGCCACTGCTGCCGGCCGAGCGCGACGACGGCCTCGGCGAGCTTCGTGACGGCGTTGTTCGCGATGACCCGCGAGCCGTGCGCCGCGGTGCCGCGCGCGACGAGCTTGATCCAGACGAGGGCCTTCTCGCCCGTCTGCAGCAAGTAGGCGCGCCGCCCGGCGATCTCGACGGAGTACCCGCCGACCTCGCTGATCGCCTCGGTCGCGCCGGCGAAGAGCTGCGGATGCTCGGTCACGACGTGGTGCGACCCGAACACTCCCCCGTTCTCCTCGTCGGAGAAGAACGCCACGACGAGGTCGCGGTTGGGGCCGCCCGTCTCGATCGTCTGCCGCAGGGCGGTCAGCATCATGGCGTCCATATTCTTCATGTCGACGGCGCCGCGGCCCCACAGCATCCCATCGCGGATCTCGCCCGCGAAGGGGTCGACGCTCCAGTTCGCGGGGTCGGCGGGCACGACATCGAGGTGGCCGTGCACGACGAGCGCGGGGCGCTCGCCGCGGGTGCGATCGACGGGATGCTCGGAGGGCCCCTGCCTGACGGGATGCTCGTACCGGCCTTCGACGCGCGCGATGACGCTCGTGCGTCCGGGCGCGGCGTCGATCAGCACGGGCTCGAGTCCCATGTCGCGCAGCTCGGCCTCGACGTAGTGGGCTGCCTCGGTCTCGCCGTTGCTGCGGCCCTCGCCGTAGTTGGTGGTGTCGAAGCGGATGAGGTCGCGGGCGATGCGGGCGGTGCCGCTGAGCGGGTCGAGCGGAGCATCCGGAGCCATGCCGTCAACGCTACCGGGCGCACCGCGCCGGGGACGCGGCGCGCGAAAAGGGCACGCGGCATCCGTGCTAATGTCGTCTCCGGTCGCGACGCCCCCGGGCGGAGCGGTCACAACCAGCGCGGGTGGCGGAAATGGCAGACGCGCTAGCTTGAGGTGCTAGTGCCCGAAAGGGCGTGGGGGTTCAAGTCCCCCCTCGCGCACAGAACGCAGTGCGTGACACAGAACTGGTTGAGACAGTGCGGCACACGTGCCGTGAACGGCCCCGAGGCGAGAGCCCGGGGCCGTTCGTCGTTGCGGCATCTTCGCGGCGATGGTACAGCCCGCACATAGGCAGCCCCGAGAATCTAGAGAGATGGACGACTGTCACCATACGAGCCGTCGATGAGCGACATCGCGCTCACGATCGGGCTCATCGCCCTGTTCATCGCGATCGGCGGCGTCTTCGCTGCCGCGGAGATCGCCCTCGTCTCGCTGCGGGAGTCGCAGCTCGCCGCCCTCGAGAAGCGCAGCGCGCGCGGAGCCCGGGTCGCCGCTCTCGCCCGCGACCCCAACACCTTCCTCGCCGCGGTGCAGATCGGCGTGACCCTCTCGGGCTTCCTCTCGGCCGCGTACGGAGCCACAGCGCTCGCGCCCTTCCTCACGCCCACCCTCGTTGCGGCGGGCATGGCCGAGCCGGTGGCCGCGGCCGTCTCGATCATGACGATGACCCTCATCGTGGCCTACGCCTCGCTCGTGTTCGGCGAGCTCGCCCCCAAGCGGCTGGCGCTGCAGCGCGCCGAGTCGTTCGCGCTCGTCGTGGCGCCCGTGCTCGCGGGCTTCGCCGTCGTCGTCAAGCCGCTCGTGTGGTTGCTCGCCGCCTCGAGCAACCTTGTCGTGCGTCTCTTCGGCGGTGATCCGCACCAGCGAGCCGAACAGATCAGCGACGACGAGCTGCGTGAGCTCGTCGATGCTCACGACGGTCTCGGCGACGAGGAGCGCGAGATCGTCGGCGACGTGCTGCACGCCGCCGATCGCACGCTCGCCGAGGTCATGCGGCACCGCGCCGACATGGTCGCGGTGCGCGGTGATCTCTCGCTCGACGAGGCGCGGCGGTGGGCCCGCGAGCAGCCGTACTCGCGCTACCCCGTGCTGCACGGCGGGTTCGACGAGATCACCACCTTCGTGCACGTGCGCGACCTGGCGTGGGCGCCGGAGGGTGCCGACATCGCGAGCATCGAGCGCCCGCTCGCGGCCCTTCCGTCGACCGCGCGCATCCTGCCGACGCTCACGCGCATGCGCCGCGACGGCGACCACATCGCCCTCGTCGTCGACGAGTACGGCGGCGTCGACGGCATCGTGACGCTCGAAGACATCGTCGAAGAGCTCATCGGCGAGGTCTACGACGAGTACGACGAGACGGACGCGCTCACCGACGGAGCCATCGACGCGACCGTGCTCGTGCCCGGATCGCTCACGATCGAGGAGTTCGCCGACCGCACCGGCGTCGTCGTCGACGACGGACCGTACGAGACCATCGCGGGATACCTGGTCGACCGGCTCGGGCGCATGCCCCACGATGGCGACGCGGTCGAGACCGCGGACGTGCGGCTCGTCGTGCGCGGCGTGGAGCGCCGGCGCATCGTGCAGGTCGAGGTCGAACGCCTCGACCCGGTCCTCGACTGAAGCGCTACATCGCGGCGGTCGGTCCGGGCTGCTCGGCGAGCTGCTGCAAGCGCCGCTCCCGGTTGGCGAGGAAGAGCGGGAACGTGAACGCGATCGCCGTGAGCCCCGAGAACACGATGTACGCCCACAGGTGCTTCATGCCCAGGCGGCGGCCCTCGATGACGATGAGGGCGCACGCGGCGACTGCCATGATGAGCAGGTCCATCGTGAGCGAGCCGACGGCCGGGCCGCTGCCGAACCAGTCGCCGAAGAAGTCGCGGCGCTCGATGATGGCGATGACGTTGTAGGTCCAGGTGCCGATGAGGCCGGCGATGGCGAGAACGAGGAACACGATGGCGCGAGGATTCCAGTGACGGGTCATGACGCCATTGTGCCCGCGGCTGCTGATTCCGGAGCGGTCGACCTCGACGCCCTCGAATCCCGCACCGCGTTCCGGGAGTGGAGCGCGCGGTCGCCCGGGCAGCGGGCCGACCCCCGCCGGTTCGGGATGCTCGCCGCTGCGCTCGGCGTCGACCTCGAGCATCCCGCCCCCGCCCTCGGCGTCGTCGGATCCAAAGGCAAGGGCACCACGGTCGCCTACGCCTCGGCGCTGCTCGCCGAGACGGGGCTGCGGGTCGGCACGGTCTTCAGCCCGGGCCTCGTGAGCAATCGCGATCGGCTTCGCGTCGACGGCGCGGTGCTGCCGCTCGAGGACTACGTCCCGCTGCTCGAACGGGTCGACGCGGCGCTGCGCACGCTGCCCGAGCCTGTCGAGGGCTACATCGGGCCGAGCGGGTTCTTTCTCGCCGCCGGCCTCGCGCACTTCGCCGCGACCGGATGCGAGGCGCTCGTGCTCGAGGCGGGCATCGGCGGCCGGCGCGACGACCTCGGGCGCGTCGGGCTCACGGGCCTCGCGATGGCCGAGGTGTTTCTCGAGCACACCGACCTGCTCGGGCCGACGATCGCGGCGATCGCCGACGACAAGGTCGGCGCCGCGCGGCCCGGCACTCGCTTCGTGAGCCACCTCGCGCAGAGCGAGGAGGCCGAGGCGGTCATCCGGCGCCACGCAGCGGCGATCGGGGCCGAGCGGATGCGCGTCGACGAGGCCGCTCGCGCGCCGTACGCGGGCTCGGTCGTCGAGGGTCTCACGGGCATCAACGCCGCGCACGGCATGATCGCCGCGCGACGCCTGCTCGCCGAGCTCGGGCGGCCGGATGCATCGCTCGAGCAGGTGCGGGTCGCGGCGGCGCGCGTGCACTACCCCGGCCGTCTCTCGCGGCACGAGCTCGAGGGCTCGACGGTGTTCGTCGATTCGGCTGTCAGCCGCGACGGCTTCGAGAACGCCCTCGCGCACGTCGAGCGCGAGACCGGGGCTCCCCCGCCGCTCACGCTCGTCTCGGTGCCGAGCGAGAAGGATCTCGCCGGATTCCGCGCCGTCGCGGCGGGGTTGGCGGGCCGCGTCGTCTTCGTCGCCCTCGAGCGCGTGCACCTGCACTACCCCGAGCGCGACGAGTGGCCCGGCGAGTGGGCGACCGCCGCCGCGCTGCCCGCCCTGCTGCGCAGCGCGCCCGTCGTGCTCGCGCTCGGCACCGCGAGCTTCTCATCCGAGGTGCTGCGGCTCTGCGGCGTCGACACCGACCGAATCTTCTGAGGAACCCTGTGACCGCTCCTGCCCCCTTCGGCCTGCTGCTCGACGTCGACGGCCCCATCGCGAGCCCGATCGAGCGCCGCATCGTGCTCGACTCGATCGTGAGCGACCTGCTGACCCTGGCCGCAGCGAACATCCCGATCGCGTTCATCACGGGCCGCAGCGACGCCTTCATGCGCGAGCAGGTCGTGGCGCGCCTGGTGGCCGGCGGTCTGGATGCTCGCGCGCACGTCTTCGGAGTCTTCGAGAAGGGCGGCTGCTGGGCCCCTGTGACCCCGCACGGGCTCGGCGAGCTCGAGATCGACACCGTCGTCGCGGTTCCGGATGCTCTGAAGACGGCCGTCGAGTCGCTCGCCCGTGAGCATTACGCCGACACGATGTTCGTCGACGACGGCAAGCACGTCATGATCTCGCTCGAGCAGCGCACCGACGTGTCGTCGGAGGTCTTTCTCGAGGCGCGTGGGCGCTGCATTGCCGAGATCGCCGGGCTCATGGCAGCGCTCGAGGTCGGGCCGGGCTTCCGCATCGACCCGACGATCATCTCGATCGACGTCGAGTCGGTGCAGCTCGACAAAGACCTCGGCGCCGCGCGCGCCCTCGACTGGTTCGCCGCGCGCGGTGTGTCGGCCGAGCGGTGGTGGTCGGTCGGCGACTCGCGGTCGGACTACCTGATGGCTGACGCCGTGCACGCGCGGGGCATCCCGGTGGCGCATGTCGATGTGCGGCCCGGCGATGGCATGCTCGATCGGCCCTACGACGTCGTGGTCGAGGGCGACCTCATCCACGACGCGGCGGGGGCGGCGTTCCTGCGGCGCAGGGTCGCCGAGCTCGACTGAGCCGTTCGGTCGTCGCGGGAACCGATCGGGCGATGCTGGACACTACAGAGCATGAGCATCCCTCCGGCCGGTGACGATCGCGACGATTGGGCCCAGGCCCAGCGCGGCGTCGGAGAGGGCTTCGGGCGCATCTTCGACCGGTACCGCGACCGTGTGTACCGGCACGTGCTGCGGCTCGTACCGGTCGTCGCCGATGCCGATGATGCCGTCGCGATCGTGTTCCTCGAGGCGTGGCGGAGACGCGATGATGCGCGACTGGTCGACGGGTCGCTCCTGCCGTGGCTGCTCGTGACCGCCACGAGGGTGACGCAGGACCTGCAGCGCAGCGCCCGCCGCCATCGTGCGTTGCTCGCCAAACTGCCGCCGGAGGAGCACGCTCATGATCACGCGGAGCACCTCGATGACGGGCCGGCCAGCGTCGCGTTGCGTGACTTGCCGTTGTCCGATCGCCACGTCATCACCCTCTGCGTGCTCGAAGGCCTCACCGATCGCGAAGCCGCGCTCGTACTCGGCCTGCCGGTCGGCACGGTCAAATCTCGGCTCTCACGCGCCAAGCGCCGGCTTGCTGCCGCGCTCAACGCTTCCCCTCCCGCTCGCACTCGACTGAATGGAGCAGCACATGGCGCTTGACACTTCCTCGGACTCGTCGGCACGCCAGCGCGAGCTGCGGTCGCAGCTGGTTGATCTTGTGGTCGACACGCAGGCCCGTCGACGCACTGCTCATCCTGCGGCGATCATCGTAGGAGCGATTGCAGCCTTCGCCCTTGCCGGGGCGACGACGGGTGCGGCAGTCGCTGCCACCGGCATCCTGAGCCCACCGTCGTCAACCGCTGTCGATGTCAGCCAGTTGCTCAACGATGCTTTTGTCGGGCAGATCGAGAATGATCCGCCTCCCCTGGTGGTCACTGCTACCGGAAAGACGGAGGTGACCGTCGGCGCGCGTCCTGTCGGTGCGGAGTCGCTCAGCGTCGCTGTTTCATGCCTTGACCCTGGGCGCTTCGAGATCGGAGTGAATGGAGTCGTCGACTCCTGGCTCGAGTGTGATCAAGGAGGCGGAGGTGCGGGAGAGCAGCGGTACGCCGTGGACGGTGAGGGTCCGCACACGGTCTCGGTCGTGGGCACAGCGGGAGCCGACTACGTCATCCGGGTGACATGGTCTCCCCTGCCGATCGCTCCGCCACTCTCAGATGCACAGTCGCAAGCCATTGCCGACGGCGTGATCACCCGGGAAGAGTATGAAGAGGGTCTTGACCGGTACGTCGACTGCATGGCCGCAGCAGGGTGGAGAGTCGAGGTTTTCGACCGGGACGCGCCGGTCATCGAGTACCGCTTCGAGGGCGCCGGGGTCGATGCGGACTTCCTGTGCTACGAGGTGGAGTTCTACCGCATCGATTCGAGCTGGCAGGCGTCCCACGAGTAGGCGCCTCGTCCGAGGGCTGACCTCGTCGTCGTGAGGATTGTTGGCGCAGGCTTCAACGGATGCGGAACTTCGTGATCTGAATTCGCGTTCTTCCGCATCCGTTGAAGGCTGTGGGGGATGTTCGCGACACGCCGGGCGGATGTCGGTGCAGGTTGCCATATTCGAACGTATGTTCGATCATGGAGAGATGCCCGCTCTTGCGCTCTCCCCCGCTGTCGACCCCGCGGTCGACTCCCGCGGCGCGCGCATCGAGGCGGTCGAGACCGTGCAGGCGCTGCAGGCCCGCATCGACGCGCTGCAGCGCACGCGGCTCGACTCGCGGCTCATGCCCACGCACGAGGCGCTCGCCGACCTGCTGCCCGACGGCGGGCTGCGCGAGGGCGCGACCTACGCTCTGAGCCCCTCGAGCGCCCTCGTCATGGCGCTGCTCGCCGGCCCCTCGCAGGCGGGCTCGTGGTGCGGCGTCGTCGGCATGCCCGAGTTCGGCATCGAGGCCGCCGAGGCCATGGGCATCGACCTCGACCGGCTCGTGCTCGTGCCGCACCCGGGCGACGCCTGGCTGACGGTGACCGCATCGATCGCGGATGCGCTCGGCATCGTCGTCGTGCGCCCCGGGCGCGCGGCGAGCGACGGCGCGATCGCCAAGCTCGCCGGGCGGCTGCGCGAGCGCGGTTCGACCCTGCTCGTGCTCGGGCCCTGGCCCCAGGCCGAGGCCATGATCAGCCTCACCGAGAGCCGCTGGTCGGGGCTGGGAGACGGCCACGGCTACCTGAGCGAGCGCGAGGTGACGATCACCGTGAGCGCGAAGCGCGGAGGGCGACCCCGCAGCGGGCGCGTGATGATGCCGGATGCCGAGCTGGGAATCCGGCGCCTCGATCGGGGCGTCGCGGCCGACCGGGCACGTGAGCGCTGGCAGGGCTCCCCCGACGCTGTGTCATCGAACACCGTGGTGAGACGGGTCGGCTGATGCAGCGCACGCTCGTGCTGTGGGTGCCCGACTGGCCCGTTATCGCGGCCGTGCGCGAGGGGCTGGCCGTCGCGGGAGCGCCGATCGCCGTCATGGCGGCCAACCGGGTCGTCGCGTGCTCCCCCGCGGCGCGCGCCGAGGGTGTGCGATCCGGCCAGCGGCGGCGCGAGGCCCAGTCGCTGTGCACGAGCCTCGTCGTCGTGCCGTTCGACGAGGGCCGCGACCACCGGCTGTTCGCCCCGCTCATCGACGTCGTCGAAGGGCTCGTCGCGGGCGTGCAGGTCGTGCGGCCCGGCCTGCTCGCCCTCGCCGCGCGCGGGCCCGCCCGCTACTACGGCGGCGAGAAGGCCGCCGCGCTCGCGCTGCGCGGGGCCGTGTTCGACGATGACGTGGTCGACACACGCATCGGCATCGCCGACGGGCCCTTCGCGGCCGAGCTCGCCGCGCGCACGGTCGCGCCCGCCGGTGCTCATCAGAACAGTGCTGTGCAGATCGTGCCGAGCGGAGCATCCGGCCCCTTCCTCGCCCCCTTCGCGGTCACGACGCTCGGCGACCCCGACCTCGCGACCCTGCTCGGGCGGCTCGGGGTGCGCACCCTCGGCGACTTCGCCGCGCTGCCCGCCCAGGCCGTGCGCGACCGCTTCGGCGCGGCCGGAGCCCACCGGCACGCCCTCGCGGGGGCCTCCGACGCGACCCCGCTCGTGCCCCGCACTCCCCCGCCCGACCTCGAACGCGTGCTCGAGCTCGAACCGCCGCTCGACCGCATCGACCAGCTCGCCTTCGCCGTGCGGCAGCTCGCCGACGAGCTCGTCGAGACCCTCACGAGCCGGCTGCTCGTCGCCACCGCGATTCGCATCGGGTTCCGCGACGAACACGGCACCGAGACCGAGCGCGCCTGGCTGCATCCGCGGTCGTTCCGCGCGAGCGAGATCGTCGACCGCGTGCGCTGGCAGCTCAGCGGCGAGACGCGCACGGCGGGCACACGGGCTGACGCCGACCGCGGCCCCGGCCTGCGCTCGGCCATCACGCGCGTGCGCATCGTGCCCGAGAGCGTCGACGACCTCGCCCACCACGAGCCCGGCCTGTGGGGCAGTGCGCCCGACGAGCGCGTGCACCACGCCCTCTCGCGCGTGCAGAGCCTGCTCGGGCACGAGGCCGTGCTCACCGCGCAACGCACGGGCGGCCGCACGCTCGCCGAACGATCCGTGCTCGTGCCGTGGGGCGACCGCGCCGTCATCACCCGCCCCGTCGAGCGGCCGTGGCCCGGAGCCCTGCCGCAACCCGCACCGGCCACCGTATTCCCCTCGCGGCATGCGGTCACGGTCGTCGACGCGCGGGGAGAAGCGGTCGGCATCGATGACCGGATGCGGCTCTCCGCACCCCCAGCCGGGTTCGCCCCGGCCGCGGGTGGAACAACTCGGCCCGTGACCTCGTGGGCGGGGCCGTGGCCGCTCGACGAGCAGTGGTGGAGCATCCGTCGCCGGCGGCTGCACCGGCTGCAAGTGGTCGACGCGGCGGGCGTCGCATGGCTGCTCGTGCTCGAGGGCAGCAGCTGGTGGGCCGAGGCCCGCTATGACTGAGCGTGCGGCGAACCGGCAGCATCGCACGCGAGGGCCGCGCTGATGGCCGGTTGGCACAACCCGCCGATTCCGTGGAGCGAGTTCGAGCGCAATCTGCGCGAGGGCAGCCGCCCCGGCTCGAGCCCGCCGCTCGGCGGTGATGCGGGCGACTCCCCCGCCTGGTCGCACAAGCGCGGGGCGTACCAGCGTCGAGGCATCGAGCAGCCCGACCCCGCCACGGTCGTGCCCTACGCCGAACTGCACGCGCACTCGAGCTTCAGCTTTCTCGACGGCGCCTCGAGCCCCGAAGAGTTGCTCGAAGAGGCCGCGCGCCTGGGGCTCACCGGCCTTGCGATGACCGACCACGACGGCTTCTACGGCGTCGTGCGCATGGCCGAGGCTGCCGAGCCGTACGGCATCACGACCGTGTTCGGCGCCGAGCTCTCGCTCGACCTCACCGGCCCGCAGCAGGGCGTGCCCGACCCCGAGGGCACTCACCTGCTCGTGCTCGCGCGCGGGCAGGCCGGCTACCACCGCCTCGCCGCCGCCATCACCGACGCGCAGCTCGCGGGCGCCGAGAAGGGCCGCCCGGTCTACGACCTCGACGTGCTCGCCGAGCACGCGGGCCGCGGTGGCGACGCGACAAGCGGCGACCACTGGATGATCCTCACCGGGTGCCGCAAGGGCGCCGTGCGGTCGGCGCTCGAGGGCCGCGATACACGAAGAGCAGGCAACGATGGCGCGGCCTCGGATGGCGTCGCCCGCGCGCGGCCGACGCGCGCCCACATCGCCGCCGCGGGCGCCGAGCTCGACGCGCTCGTCGACCGGTTCGGAGCATCCAATGTCTGCATCGAACTCTTCGATCACGGCCGGCCGCTCGACACCGTGCACAACGACGTGCTCGCCGCTCTTGCCGCTGAGCGCGGGCTGCCGGTCGTTGCGACAGGCGCCGTGCACTACGCGACTCCGGCGCGGTACCCGCTCGCCACCGCGTTCGCTGCCCTGCGCGCGCGCCGCAGCCTCGACGACATGCAGGGCTGGCTGCCCGCGGCCGGCACCTCGCACTTGCGCAGCGGCGCCGAGATGCAGCGGCTGTTCGCGCGGTACCCGGGGGCCGTGGCGCGCAGCGTCGCGCTCGCGACCGAGCTCGGCTTCAGCCTGCGGCAGGCCAAGCCCCACCTGCCGAAGCAGGAGGTGCCCCCGGGCCACACCCCGATGAGCTGGCTGCGCGAGCTGGTCTGGGCGGCCGTGCCGCGCAAGTACCCCGAGGCGAGCGAGGCCGATCGCGCCCGCCTCGCGCGCGAGCTCGACGTCATCGAGATGAAAGACTTCCCCGGCTACTTCCTCATCGTGCACGACATCGTGCAGTACGCGCGCGGCCGCGGAATCCTCTGCCAGGGCCGCGGCTCGGCCGCCAACTCGGCCGTCTGCTACCTGCTCGACATCACGGCGGTCGACTCGATCGGCTACCAGCTGCCCTTCGAGCGCTTTCTCTCGAGCCTGCGCGATGAAGAGCCCGACATCGACGTCGACTTCGACTCCGATCGGCGCGAAGAGGTCATCCAGTACGTCTTCGAGAAGTACGGCCGGCGCAACGCCGCCCAGGTCGCGAACGTCATCAGCTATCGGCCCAAGAACGCCGTGCGCGACATGGCGCGGGCGCTCGGCTACTCCACGGGCCAGCAGGACGCCTGGAGCAAGCAGGTCGAGCGCTGGGGCGCCGTGCTCTCGAGCGATGACCACGACATTCCCGAACCCGTCGTCGATCTCGCGCAGCAGGTGCTCACCTACCCGCGGCATCTCGGCATCCACTCGGGGGGCATGGTGCTCACCGACCGGCCCGTCGGCGAGATCGTGCCCATCGAGCACGCGCGCATGGAGAACCGCACGGTGCTGCAGTGGGATAAAGACGACTGCGCCTGGATGGGCCTCGTCAAGTTCGACCTGCTGGGCCTCGGCATGCTCGCGGCCCTGCAGTACTCGTTCGACTTGATCGACGAGCACCTCGGTGAGCGATGGGAGCTCGCGACCCTGCCGAAGGAGGAGCAGGCGACCTACGACATGCTGTGCCGCGCCGACTCGATCGGCGTGTTCCAGGTCGAGAGCCGTGCGCAGATGGGCCTGCTGCCGCGCCTGCAGCCGAGAAAGTTCTACGACCTCGTCGTGCAGATCGCGCTCGTGCGCCCGGGACCGATCCAGGGCGGGGCCGTGCACCCCTTCGTGCGGCGCAAGCTCGGGCGCGAGCCCATCACCTACGACCACCCCAAGCTCGTCGGGCCGCTCGAGCGCACGCTCGGCATCCCCATCTTCCAAGAGCAGCTCATGCAGGTGGCGATGGCGGTCGGCGGCTGCACGGGCGACGACGCCGACCTGCTGCGGCGGGCGATGGGCAGCAAGCGCGGCCTCGAGCGCATCGAGTCGCTGCGCGAGACGCTCTACGCCGGCATGGCGAGCAACGGCATCACGGGCCAGCTCGCCGACGAGATCTACGGGCGCATCCAGGCCTTCGCGAACTTCGGCTTCGCCGAGAGCCACTCGATCAGCTTCGCGCTGCTCGTCTACGCGAGCTCGTGGATCAAGCTGCACTACCCCGGCGTCTTCCTCGCCTCGCTCTTGCGCGCGCAGCCGATGGGCTTCTACGCCCCCGCGAGCCTCACGGCCGACGCCGAACGCCACGGCGTCGAGGTGCGCACCCCGTGCATCCTGCGGTCGGGGGTCGAGGCGGGGCTCGAGCGGCTCGATCTGGTGGTCGCCTCAGCGCATGAACCCGTGGCCCCGGATGCCCGCCGCGCGCACCCCACAGGGCTCGAGCCGTGCATCCACCGCCAGCAGCCGCCCGTGCCCGAGTTCGAGCCTGATTCGAGCAACGGCGACCTCGCCGACTGCGCGCTGCACCGCCGCGACGGCGAGCTCGCGGTGCGGCTGGGGCTCGCCGAGGTCACCGGGATCGGTCGGCCGACGGCCCAGCGCATCGTCGCTGAGCGCGAGCGGGGCGGCCCGTTCCGAGACCTCACCGAGCTCGTCTACCGCACCGGGCTCACGGCCGCCCAGGTCGAGGCCCTCGCCACGGCCGGCGCCTTCGACGTGCTCGGCCTCTCACGGCGCGAGGCGCTGTGGGCGGCGGGCGCGGCGGCGCAGGCGCGGCCCGAATACCTGCCGGGGGTCGTCACGGCCGTGCAGCCGCCGCTGTTCACCGACCTCGACGCGCACGAGCTCATGGTCGCCAACCTGGTGTCGACGGGCATCGCGCCGGGCGACCACCCCGTGCGCTTCGTGCGGGGGCTGCTGCGCGAGCGCGGCGTGCTGAGCTCGCGCGAGCTGCGCAGTGCCGAGCCCGGGCGCCGCGTCGAGGTGGCGGGGGTCGTCACGCACCGCCAGCGACCCGCGACCGCGAGCGGCATCACCTTCTTGAACCTCGAAGACGAGACGGGTCTCGTCAACGTGATCTGCTCGGTCGGCCTGTGGGGCCGCTACCGCCGCACGGTGCGCGAGTCGCGCGCGCTCATCGTGCGCGGCACGCTCGAGCGCTCGGCCGAGGGTGTCATCAACATCGTCGCCGACCGCGTCGAATCGCTGCCGCTGCGCGTCACGATGCCGAGCCGCGACTTCCGCTAGCCCGGCCTACTGTGAAGCATGGCCTCCGCCCGAACCACCGCCGTCGCCCGCCTGCTCTCCGCCGCGCGCACCGTGCACGAGAGCACCGCGTTCGAGACGGCCGCGCGCGCCGGCTTCGCGGTCAACGGGCTGCTGCACGTGCTCATGGGGGTGCTCGCGATCACAGTCGCCACGGGAGCGAGCAGCGCCGGGGACGACGCCGACCCGGCCGGCGCGATCCGGGCCGTCGCCGACACCCCGGGAGGGTTCGTGCTCGTCTGGGTCATCGCCGCCGGTCTCGCGTGCCTCGCCCTCTGGCTGCTGCTCGAGGCCGTGCTTGCGCACCTCGTGAACGGCGAGCTGCGCAGGGGCGTGCTCGTCGTCGCGAAGGCCGCGGCCTATGGCGCCCTCGCGGTACCGGCGGTCACGATCGGGCTCGGCGGGCGCGTCGAGTCCGATGACGACGTTCGTGAGATCAGCGCCTTCCTCGTGCAGACGCCGATCGGCATCGTCGTGCTCGGGCTCGCGGGCCTCGCCGTGATCGGCATCGGCGGGTACTTCGTGGTGAAGGGAGCTCGCCGTCGATTCCTCGACGACATCCGCACGCCGAGCGGCTCGGCCGGGACGGCCGTGACGGTGCTCGGAACGGTCGGATACATCGCCAAAGGCATCGCGCTCGCGGCCGTCGGTGTGCTGCTCATCATCACGGCGGTCACGGTCGACCCCGCCGAGGCCGCGGGGCTCGACGGCGCGCTGCGATCGGTCGCCGCGCTGCCCTTCGGTGCCGCCCTGCTCGTGCTCATCGCTCTGGGGCTCATCGCCTACGGCCTGTACTGCGGCGTGCGGGCTCGCCGCGCTCGGCAGTAAGGCGGATCAGGTGGTGCGGCCGCGCGCCGCGACCGGCCACACGCCCGCCTCCGTGCCGCCGCGTTCGACGACCAGCTCGTCGACGAGATTCACGGCGTTGCAGACATGGTTCGGAACGACACGCAGCCCCGTGCCGAGCGCGGGAACGACGGCGTCGGGCGGGAAGGCGATCGTCGCGTGGTGCTCTGAGAGCGCCGTGATGCGGGCGTCGGGATGGTCGAGCAGCCGACCGTAGCCGCTCGCGTACGAGGCACGGTCGGCGCCCAGGATCTTGCTGCCGGCATCCACGACCGCGACGCCCTCGCGTCGGCTCACGACCGTGGCACGGGCCGTCAGCGCGATGGCGCTCGGCTCGATCGTGTCGAGCTCCCACTGCTGCGCGTCGCCGAACAGGTAGACGCCGGGGCGCAGCTCGGTCAGCACCCCGCCATCGGCCGCGCGGGCGCTCGGCGTCGAGCCGCCGCTCACGACGGGGCACGGGATGCCCGCTGCGACGAGCGCGTCGCGCGCGATCGCGAGGGCCGCGGCCTCGTCGCCCGCCGCGGGTGCCGCCGCGCCCGAGCCGTACGAGTGCCCCGGGAAGGTGAAGACGCCGTCGACGAGCAGCCCCGCCTCGAGCGCCGCGGTCGCCACCTCGACGGCGCGCTCGGGAGCGATGCCGCTGCGGTGGTGACCGCTGTCGACCTCGACCGCGATCGCGAGCGGAGGTGCGCCCGCGCGACCGGAGTGCACGGCGTCGGCGAGCATCCGCACGCCCTCGACCGAGTCGGCGCCGACGCGCAGCCGCACGCGGCCGGCGAGATCGCGCAGGCGGGGCGCCCGCGGCCCGACCGCCCAGATCGGGTAGGCGATGAAGAGGTCGTCGACCCCGGCATCGGCGAACACCACGGCCTCGCCGACCGTCGCGACCGTGAGGCCGACGGCGCCGTGGGCGATCTGCCGGTGCGCGATCTCGGGCGTCTTGTGGGTCTTCGCGTGCGGGCGCAGGGCGACCCCGAGCGCGCGGGCATGAGCGGCCATGGCCGAGAGGTTGGCCTCGAGCAGGGTCTCGTCGACGACGAGATAGGGGGTGTCGCGCACGCCCCCATCATGCCCGTCGTCAGGCCCCGCCGTTCGCCATCTGCTTGCGCAGCAGCTCGATGCGCAGCTGCAGCTGTGCCACGGTCGCCTGCCCGACCGCGGGGCCGCCGCACAGCCGCCGCAGCTCGGCGTGGATGTGCCCGTGGGGCTGCCCCGTGAGCTTGGCACGCAGGCCGACGAGGCTGTTCAGCAGCGTGCGCTGCTCCTTGAGCGAGCGGTACATGGGCTGCACCGCCGGAGCGGCGCCGGCGGGTCGCTCGGCCGCACGGCGCTGCTGCCGCTGGTGGCGGGCCTTGAGCACCTCGCGCACCTGGTCGGGCTCGAGGATTCCGGGCAGGCCGAGAAAGTCGAGCTCTTCGAGGCTGCCGACCGGAGACAGCGCACCGAACTCGTCGCCGTCGTAGAGCACCTTCTCGAAGGTCGCACTCGACTCGAGTGCGAGGTAGGTGTACTCGGCGAGCTCGCTCTCGCTCGCCTTCTCGTCGCGTTCGGCCGCCGCCAGAAGAGTGTCGTCGAGCAGCTCGTCGCTCGCGCGATCGAGCGCGTGGTCGCGCTCGCGCTCGAGCTCGCTCGCGAGCCGTTGGATGGCGGGCACGCTCGGGATGAAGATCGATGCCGTCTCGCCGCGACGCCGCGCGCGCACGAAGCGCCCGATCGCTTGCGCGAAGAACAGCGGCGTGGATGCGCTCGTGGCGTAGACCCCGACCGCCAGCCGTGGCACATCGACCCCCTCGGAGACCATGCGCACGGCGACGAGCCAGCGCGACTCCGATTCGGCGAACGCGGCGATGCGGTCGGATGCGCCGGCTTCGTCGCTCAGCACGACCGTGGGCTCCTCGCCCGTGATCGAGGTCAGCAGACCCGCGTAGGCGCGCGCGGTCGCCTGATCGGTCGCGATGACGAGGCCGCCCGCATCCGGGATGGCATGCCGCACCTCGGTGAGGCGCGTGTCGGCGGCCCGCAGCACGCCGCTCATCCACTCCCCGCCCGGGTCGAGCGCCGTGCGCCACGCCTGCGCCGTGATGTCGGCGGTGTCGGCCTGCCCCAGCACGGCCTCCATCTCGTCGCCCGAGGTCGTGCGCCAGCGCATGCGGCCGGCGTACGAGAGAAAGATCACGGGGCGCACGACCCCGTCGCTCAGCGCACGGCCGTAGCCGTACTGGTAGTCGGTGTGCGAGACGCGGATGCCTTCGGCGTCGGGCACATAGGTGACGAACGGGATGGGCGCGGTGTCGCTGCGGAAGGGCGTGCCCGTGAGCGAGAGCCGCCGCGTGGCCCCCTCGTACGCCTCGCGGATCGCGTCACCCCAGCTGAGCGCATCGCCGCCGTGGTGCACCTCGTCGAGGATCACGAGCGTCGAGGCCTGCTCGACGAGCCCGCGGTGCACGAAGGGCTGCGCGGCGACCTGCGCGTAGGTGACGGCCGCGCCGTGGAAGGCGCGCCCGACGATTCGCCCGGCGTTGCGGAACGCGGGGTCGAGGCGGATGCCCACACGGTGCGCGGCGTCGGCCCACTGCCGCTTGAGGTGCTCGGTGGGTGCGACGACGATCACCCGCTCGACCGTGCGGCGCGCGAGCAGCTCGGCCGCGAGGCGCAGCGCGAAGGTCGTCTTGCCGGCGCCGGGCGTGGCGGCGGCGAGAAAGTCGCGCGGCTCGGTCTCGAAGTAGCGGTCGAGGGCCTCGGCCTGCCAGGCGCGCAAGCGGTCGGCCGTGCCGCGCGCGGCGCGCTCGGGGTACGAGGGTGAGAGGTGCTCCGCGGCGAAGGTGCCCACGTGCGGGGCGCGGCGGTAGGTCGGACTCACGAGACCTCGATGCTAGCCGAGCGCACCGACACCGCTCGCCGAGCCGACGCCGTGCGGTCTGCAGCCTCCGCGCACTCAGCCGTCGGCGTCGGGAACGCTCCCCCGCCGCGGCGGGGCCCCGCGCAGCAGCGACGCCCGCTGCACGGCCCCGCGCCCGAACCGCTCGGCGAGCGCGTCGATCGCCCCCTCCGCCTCGCGCCAGGGCTCGTCGTCATCCCACAGCCCGCGCGCGACCGTGCCCGTCGGCAGCAGGGCCGAGGCTCGCACGCCGATGAGCCGCAGTCCGCGCCCGACGACGGGCGAGTCCGCGTAGAGCGCTCGCGCCTCGGTCGCGATGCGCTGGGCGACATCGGTCGGCTCGGGCAGCGACTGCGACCGCGTGATGGTCTCGAAGTCGCCGAACCGCAGCTTGATCGAGAGCGTGCGCGCGACCCATCCGCCGGCCCGCAGGCGCTCGGCGACGCGCTCGGCGAGCCGCAGCAGTTCGCGGTCGATCAGGCGCGCATCGGCGATGTCGCGTTCGAACGTCACCTCGTGACCGATGGTCTTCTCGGCGCGCTCGGGAGACACCGTGCGCGGGTCGCGCCCGTGGGCGAGCGCGTGCAGGTGCCCGGCGGCGGCCGGGCCGAGGGCGCGCGTGAGCGCGTCGATCGGCGCATCGGCGACGTCGCCGATCGTGCGCAGGCCCAACCGTTCGAGTCGCTGCGCCGACGCCGCCCCGACGCCCCAGAGCGCCGTGATCGGCTGCGGGTGCAGAAAGGCCAGGGTCTCGGCCTCGGGCACCACGAGCAGCCCGTCGGGCTTCGCGCGCCCCGAGGCGAGTTTCGCCACGAACTTGGTCGCGGCTGCTCCGACCGAGGCGATGAGCCCCGTCTCGGCGTGGATGCGCGCCCGCAGCGCGGTGCCGATCGCGTACGGCGGGCCGAACAGCGCGGTCGCCCCGCTCACGTCGAGGAACGCCTCGTCGATGCTGAGCGGCTCGACGAGCGGCGTGACGTCGCCCAGGACGCGCATGACCTCGCGAGAGGCCGCCTGGTAGCGCTCGTAGTGCGGCTCAAGCACCACCGCGTGCGGGCAGCGGCGCAGCGCGACCGCCATGGGCATCGCCGAGTTCACGCCGTAGCGCCGAGCCTCATAGGTCGCGGCGGTCACCACCGAGCGCGCTCCGCGATGGCCGACGATCACGGGCTGACCGCGCAGCTCGGGGCGGTCGAGCAGTTCGACCGAGGCGAAGAACGCGTCCATGTCGAGGTGCAGGATCCGGGCGCTGAGGTCGTCGGTCGGGGCAGCGGTCACCTGCCGGCCGCTGCCGTCTTGCTTGCTCATGACGAACGCCCCACGCGAGCATCCTGCCACCGTGAACTGACGGCGGCGGGATGCGCGTGGGGCGTGCGGGTGCTGCGGTGGTGCCTAGCGCTTGCGCGTGATGAGGCCCCAGAGCAGGATCACGAGGATCGAGCCGCCGATGGCGAGCAGCCAGCTGCCGATGCTGAAGAACTCGTCGACGGAGCCGAGGCCCAGGAGGCTGCCGATCCAGCCGCCGAGGAGGGCGCCGACGACGCCGAGGATGAGGGTCGAGATCCAGCCGCCGCCCTGCTTTCCGGGAAGGATCGCCTTGGCGATCGCGCCGGCGATGAGACCGAGCAGGAGGAATGCGAGGAAGCCCATGGCTTCTCCTTTCGTTGTGGCGGGCACGCAAGGGGCGCACCGCCGGGGGTCGAGCACCTCTGTGGAAACGCTCGGCCCACAGTCAAGCAGATGACCCCCGTTCGGGGGGAGCAGATTCTCGGCGGGTTGCCAGGATGCAATGAGGCCCCCGCGTCTGCCACTCTGGGAACATGCCTCAGCTGCACCCCTGGTCGCGCTACGTCGCGATCGGCGATTCGTTCACCGAGGGCATCGGCGACCCCGAGCCGCAGAGCCCGGGCGGGCACCGCGGATGGGCCGATCGCGTCGCCGAGGTTCTCGCCGACCGCACCGACGACTTTGCCTACGCGAACCTCGCGATCCGGGGCCGCCTGCTGCAGCAGATCGCCGACGAGCAGGTGGATGCGGCGCTCGCGTTGCGCCCCGACCTGATCACCATCTCGGGCGGCGGCAACGACATCATCCGCCCCGGCACCGATCCCGACCGGGTCGCCGAGCTGTTCGACGAGACGATCGGCCGCCTGCGGGCCAACGGCGCCACGGTCGTCATGTTCAACGGCCCCGATATCGGCATGACGCCGGTGCTGCGGCGCGTGCGCGGCAAGGTGGCCATCTACAACGAGAACCTGCGGTTCGTCGCGGCCAAGCACGACGCGATCGTGGCCGACATGTGGGCCCTGCGCCAGCTGCAGAACCCGCAGATGTGGGCCCCCGACCGTCTGCATTTCTCACCGCTCGGGCACCACACGATCGCGATCTCGGTGCTCGACGCGCTCGGGGTCGACCACGGTCTCGAGCCGCAGCATCCCGAACCGCTGCCGGCCCGGTCGTGGCGTGCGGCCCGCGCAGACGACATGGGCTGGGCCCGCGAGTACCTCGTACCGTGGGTCGTGCGTCGCATCCGGCACCAGTCGTCGGGCGACACGGTGCGACCCAAGCGCCCGACCCTGCCGCCGCACTCCTGATCGTCGGTCAGTCGCCCGTCACCTCGGCGAGCGGTTGGGCGAGACGCCAGGCGAGCGGGGGCTCGCCGATCTCGCCGACCCAGCGCAGGTCGAGCCGGGCCTCGCGATCGCCGTAGCGCACGATGAGCGTCGGGGCCGAGGGGGTGCCGAGACCGGGCAGCACCTCGGGCGCGCTCGTGAACGCCACCGATCGCACGTCGCCCCAGACGAGGTCGGTGATCGTCTCGTCGACGACGAGCTCTGCCGTGTCGCCCCACGGTGCCGTGTAGCGTGCGACGACCGCACCGGGCTCGCCGATCGCGACGGCGTGGTAGTCGTCGACGACGCTCGCGATGAGGCGGCGCAGGTCGCGCGCGATCGTCGCCTGATCGGGGGCTCCGATGACGACCCCGACGATGTCGACCGGCTCGTCGGCGGCGGTCACCGTGCCCGAGAAGAGCAGATTCGACCCGACGACGCGCAGGGTGCCCGTCTTGAGCCCCGTGATGCCGGCGGTTCCGAGAGCGAGATTGCGGTTCTCGAAGGTGCCGATGCCGGGCACGGTGAGGGTGCGGCGCGCCGAGGCGGCGGCGACGACGGGATCAGCCGCGGCGAGGCGCGCGAGCGCCACGAGATCGCGCGGGGTGGCGCGGTTGTCGGGCGAGAACCCCGTCGTATCGGCGATCCGGATGCTCGCGAGACCCTGCCCGTCGAGCCATCGCCGCGCCGCCGCGAGGTAGGCGTCGACCGAGCCGAAGCCCCACACCGCGAGCGACTCGGCGTAGTTGTTCGCCGAGTGCACCATCATGAGCTCGATCATCTGCCGCTGCGTGACGACCGCTCCCGCGGGCGCGGGAGCCACCGTGCCGTTGATGGCCGCGTACCGGGCAGGCAGTCGGCTGTCAGCCGCGCTGAGCGTGATGGAGGCGCCGGGACCGTCGCCCTCGATGGGGCGCTCGGCCAGCACGACGAGCGCTGTCACGACCTTCGCGATCGATGCGATGGGCCGCGGCGTGTCGAGATCGCGCCCGGCGTAGATCTGCTCGCCATCGGCCGCCGCGATGGCCGAGGCGCCGTACGTCGGCAAGACGACGGCCGGTTCGGGGGTCGAGACCTGCGCGAGCGGCAGAACGACGGGGGTGATCGGCGGCAGCGGTGCGAGCAGGGCGAAAGCGCCGTACCCGAGCGTCGAGGTCGCGAGCGCGAGCACCGCGATGATGCCCGTCGCGCGCACGCGCCGCGCCGTGCCCGCGCGGCTCACGCCGAGTCGCGCCAGACGATCTCGGTGGCCAGCAGGGCGCCGTTCGCAGCGAGCGAGCCGGTGCGCACCTGCTCGAGCACGAGCTCGGCGGCCCGGGCGCCGAGCTGCCCGGCGGGCTGCCGCACGGTCGAGAGCGCCGGCTGGGCGCGCAGCGCCCACGAACTGTCGTCGAACCCGACGATGCCGACGTCGGTCGGCACCGACCGCCCCGCGTTGCGCAGCGTCTCGAGAGCACCGGCGGCGATCGCATCCGACGCCGCGAACACGCCGTCGATCGCGGGGTCGATGCGCAGCAGTTCGGCCATGCCGGCCACCCCGGCGGCGTAGGTGTAGAAGCGTTGCCGGGCGACGAGCGTGTCGTCGAACGACTCGCCCATGGCCTCGCGGAACCCGGCGAGGCGGTCACGGCCCGAATCGCGGTCGAGACCCGCGGCGATCATCCCGACCCGCTGTCGGCCCGTGCCCCGCAGCCGCTCGGTGATCTGCCGCGCGGCACCGCGGTTGTCAATACCGACCCAGGGCAGCTGCGGCTGGTTGTCGGGGCGCCCGACCATGACGGCGGGCAGCCGAAGGTCGGCGATGGCCTGCGAGATCGGGTCGTCTTCTCGCGCGGAGACGATGATGGCCCCGTCGACGAACCCGCCGCCGAGGTATCCGGTCACGCGCTGCGAGTCGCGCTCGGTGTCGATGATGAGCGAGACGAGCTGGTAGTCGGCGGCCGAGAGGGCGGCGTTGGCGCCCAGCAGAATGGCACCGATGTTGGGGTCGTCGATGAACACCGAGTCGGGCTCGTGCACGATGAGGGCGATCGCCCCGGACGACTGCTTGGCGAGATTGCGGGCGGCCGTGTTGCGCACGTAGCCGACCTTGGCGATCGCCGCCTCGATCGCTTCGCGGGCGGCGGCCGAGACGTAGGGCTCGCCGTTGAGCACGCGCGAGACGGTGCCGCGCGAGACGCCCGCTTCGGCCGCGACATCGAAGATCGTGGCGCGTTTGAGGCGGGTCGTCGAATCAGACACGCGCTCAGTGTAGCCAGCCGTCGGGGGCCGTCAGGGGTGTGCCGCGCGACGCGGGTGTTGACAGGGCGGAGCGGGCGTGCGTACTCTGTGAGCGCTCACAGAAAACCCTCCCCCCGAACAGGTCACCTTGTTCTGTGCACGCTCACAGGGATGCGGTGGACGGAGCGACAACGACGTTGACCCCGCCTCGGAAGGACGGCCTGTGACCACTCCCCTGACCCTCAGCCACGAGCAGTCGCTCGTTCCGGGCTGGGCCACGGGCACGATCACGCTCGGCTGCGACTACAACCCCGAGCAGTGGGACGACGCGGTCTGGCACGACGACATCGCGCTCATGCGCGAGCTCGGCGTCGACCTCGTCGCCATCAACATCTTCGGCTGGGCGCAGCTGCAGCCGCAGCCCGGTCCGTTCGACTTCAGCCGGCTCGACCGCATCCTCGAGCTGCTGCACGCGGCCGGCATCCGCGTCAACCTCGGCACCGGCACGTCGTCGCCGCCGCCGTGGCTCGCGCGCGTGCATCCCGAGACGCTGCCGCAGGCCGCCGACGGCACGATCGCGTGGCCGGGCGGACGCCAGGCGTGGTGCCCCAGCTCGACGGTGTTCCGGCAGAAGGCCCTCGAACTCGTGACGGCGATGGCCGACCGCTACGGCTCGCACCCCGCGGTCGCGCTCTGGCACGTCTCGAACGAGCTCGGGTGCCACAACGCGCTGTGCTACTGCGACGCCTCTGCCCGAGCCTTCCGCACCTGGCTGCGCGACCGGTACGCCACGCTCGACGCCCTCAACTCGGCCTGGGGCACCGCGTTCTGGAGCCAGCGCTACGGGCACTGGGACGACGTGCTGCCGCCGCGCACGACGCGCTCGGCGGGCAACCCCGCCCAGCTGCTCGACTTCAAGCGCTTCTCGTCGGATGCGCTGCTCGACTACTACCGCGCCGAGGCCGCCGTGCTGCGCGAGCGCTCGAGCGTGCCCGTGACGACCAATCTGATGGTCACCGCGCACATCCAGACCCAGGACTACTTTCGCTGGGCACCCGAGCTCGACCTCATCGCCAACGACCACTACCTCGACCACCGTCTCGCCGACCCGCTCGCCGAGCTCGCATTCAGCGCCGACCTCACGCGCGGCGTCGCGGCCGGTGCCCCGTGGATGCTCATGGAGACGTCGACGAGCGCCGTCAGCTGGCAGCCCGTCAACCACGCCAAGCGCGAGGGCGAGCTCGTGCGCACGGTGCTCGGCCATGTTGCCCGCGGTGCCGATTCCATCTGCTTCTTCCAGTGGCGGGCCTCGCGCAGCGGAGCAGAGAAGTTCCACTCGGCCCTGCTCCCCCACAGCGGCACGGCCGGCGAGGGCTGGGCGCAGAGCGTCGAGCTCTCCGCGCTGCTCGACCGTCTCTCCCCCGTCGTCGGCTCGTGCGTGCACGCCCGTGCGGCGCTCGTCTTCTCGTGGGAGGCGTGGTGGGCCGCCGAGGGCGACACCCAGCCTAGCAGCCTGCTGCGCTACCTGCCCGAGGCGCACCGCTACCACCGGGCCCTGCGCGCCCTCGGCGTGACCGTCGACGTCGTCGCGCCCGATGCCGACCTCGACGGCTACGACCTCGTCGTCGTTCCGACCCTGTACACGGTGACGGATGCGGCGGCCGCGTCGATCGCGCGAGCCGCGCAGGCGGGCGCCACCGTGCTCGTCACGCCCTTCAGCGGCATCGTCGACGAGCACGATGCCATCCGCCCCGGCGGCTACCCGGGAGCCTTCCGCGAGCTGCTCGGCCTCACCGTCGACGAGTTCCGCCCCCTCGCGGCCGATGCGACGGTCGCGCTCACCTCGGGCGCGCGCGGCACGATCTGGAGCGAAGCGGTGCGCGTCGCCGATGCCGAGGTGGTCGAGCGGTTCGCCGACGGCCCCGCCGCGGCATCCCCCGCCCTGACGCGACGCACGGTCGGTGACGGTGCCGCCTGGTACGTCGCCACGGTGCTCGACGACGAGGCCGTGCTCGCCCTGCTGCGCAGGCTCTGCGTCGAGGCCGGCGTGCCCGTCACCGAGGTGGGCTACGACGTCGACGTCGTCACGCGCCGCACGGCGACGAGCGAGTTCACCTTCGTCATCAACCACCGGGCGCAGCCCATCGCGGTACCGTTCGCAGGACTCGACCTGGTCTCGGGCGAGCCCGTCACCGACGCCACTCCGCTGCCTGCGGGCGCCGTGCGCGTCGTTCAGTCAGAGAGGAGCGATCGTGGCGCGTGACACCGCTGTCAAAGCATCACGAGCCGTTCGCCACCGGGGAGCGCTCGCCGTCTTCCTCGTGCCGTTCGGCGCCCTGTTCGTGCTGTTCTACCTCGTCCCGATCCTGTACGCGGTCTACCAGTCGCTGCTGACCGTCGAGCGCGAGGGCACCTTCGGCCCCGCGGTGCAGGTCTTCGGGGGGCTCACTCAGTACATCGCGGTGTTCCAGAACGAGCCGTTCTGGGCATCCATCGGCCGTGTGCTGCTCTTCGGCGTCGTGCAGGTGCCGATCATGCTGGGCCTCGCGCTCGTGCTCGCGCTGCTGCTCGACTCGCCGCTCGTGCGGGGATCGAAGTTCTTCCGCCTGGCGTTCTTCGCCCCCTACGCCGTGCCGAGCGTCATCGCCGCCATCATGTGGGGCTTTCTCTACTCGCCCAACCTCTCGCCGTTCACGGCGGTGACCTCGAGCGTCGATCTGCTCTCGGCCGAGACGGTGCTGTGGTCGATCGCCAACGTCGTGACCTGGGTCTACGTCGGCTACAACATGCTGATCATCTACTCGGCGCTGCTGTCGATCCCGCAAGAGATCTACGAGGCAGCACGGCTCGACGGCGCCGGTCAGTTCCGCATCGCCTTCGCGATCAAGATCCCGCTCGTCGTGCCGGCCCTCGTGCTCACGGGCATCTTCTCGATCATCGGAACGCTGCAGCTGCTCGCCGAGCCGCAGGTCTTCCAGAGCTTCTCGAACGCCGTCACGAGCACCTTCACCCCGAACCTCACCATCTACTCGACCGCGTCGGTGCCCAACATCAGCCTCGCCGCGGCCATGTCGGTCGTGCTCGCCCTGGCGACCTTCGTGCTCTCGTTCACCGTGCTCAAGCTCACGCAGCGGAGGACCGCGCAATGACCGTCTCGACCGAAACCCGCGCGCTGCGCACCCAGGGGCAGAAGAAGCCCGCCCGCGACGCCGGCATCCGCGAGAGCGCTGTCTCACGCACCGTCGCCATGGCGGTCATGATCGTCGCCACGCTCTACTTCCTCACCCCGCTGTGGTGGCTGCTCGTCGCGTCGACCAAGACGCGCGAGGACTTCACGACGACCAGCCCCCTGTGGTTCGCCGACTTCGCGCTGTTCGACAACATCGCGGCGCTGGTGACCTACCGTGACGGCGTGTTTCTGCAGTGGCTCGGCAACAGTGCGCTCTACGCCGGCGTCGGGGCGCTGCTCGCCACCCTCATCGCGGCGATGGCCGGCTACGCGATCGCCAAGTACACCTTCCGCGGCCGCGAGACGCTCTTCAACGTCATTCTCGGCGGTGTGCTCGTGCCGGCCACGGCGCTCGCCCTGCCGCTCTTCCTGCTCTTCAGCCAGGCGGGGGCGACGAACACGATCTGGGCCGTGCTGCTGCCGAGCCTCGTGAGCCCCTTCGGCGTCTACCTCTCGCGCATCTACGCCGCTGCGAGCGTGCCCGACGAGATCATCGAGGCCGCGCGCATCGACGGCGCGGGAGAGGTGCGCACGTTCTTCACGGTCGCGACGCGACTCATGGCCCCGGCGCTCGTGACGATCTTCCTCTTCCAATTCGTCGCGATCTGGAACAACTTCTTCCTGCCGCTCATCATGCTGCGCGACGAGTCGCTCTTCCCCGTCACGCTCGGCCTCTACGTCTGGAACACGCAGGTGAGCCAGATCCCCGACATCCGCGCCCTCGTCGTCATCGGGTCGCTGCTGTCGATCATCCCCCTCATCGTCACCTTCCTCGCACTGCAGCGCTTCTGGCAGTCGGGGCTGGCGAACGGCGGGCTCAAGTGAGCACCCGCCGACAGTCCCTCGGTCGCACGACGGCCGAGCGGAGCAGCACCACCACCAATCGAAAGGAACACAGCATGGCGATCTCTCTTGTCGCACGTGCGGGGGCCATTGCGGCCATCTCCGCGCTTGCGCTGACGGCCTGCTCGACCGGCGGCACCGACGCCCCCGGCGCGAGCGGCGACTGCGCCCCCTCGGACGGACCCGTCACCCTCACCTTCACGAGCTGGCTGCCCGGCGTCGAAGAGGCCGTGGCGATCTGGAACGAGGAGAACCCCGACGTTCAGGTCGAGGTTCAGACCGGCCCGAACGGCAACGGCGGCACGTACCAGAACTTCTTCAACCAGCTCGCGGCCGGCAACGCGCCCGACCTCGGCCAGATCGAGTTCGACGCCATGCCGAACTTCCGCGTGCAGGACGGCCTCGAGAACATCGCGGCGTGCGAGGGCATTCTCGCGGCCGAGGACCAGTTCGTGCCGTGGACCTGGAGCCAGGTCACGTTCGGCGAAGAGGACGCGGTCTACGCGATCCCGCAGGACACCGGCCCCATGGCCATGTTCTACCGTGCCGACCTCTTCGAGGAGGCGGGCATCCCCGTTCCCACCACGTGGGAGGAGTACGAGGCTGCCGCGGTGCAGATTCGTGAGCAGGGCGGCTACATCAACAACTTCTCGCAGAGCGACATCAACGCCTTCGCTGGCCTGGTGTGGCAGGCGGGCGGCGAGTGGTTCTCGAACGACGCCGACGGCTGGACCGTCGACCTGACCGGCGCCGAGACCACGCAGGTGGCCGAGTACTGGCAGGGTCTCATCGACAACGACCTCGTCGCTGTCTACCCGCCGTGGACCGACGAGTGGAACGCCGCCTACAACTCGAGCGAGCTGTGGACGTGGGTCTCGGCCGTCTGGGGTGCCAACACCATCGCGAGCGGTGCGCCTGACACCGCCGGCAACTGGGCTGTAGCCCCGATGCCGCAGTGGGAGGCCGGCGCCAGCGCCGCGGGCAACTGGGGTGGCTCGACCACTGCGGTGCTCAAGGGCTCGGACCACCCGTACGAGGCCGCGCAGTTCGCTCTGTGGCTCAACACGGATGCCGACGCGCTGACCGCGATGAACCGCACGGCGAACATCTACCCCGCCACGATCGAGGGTGCGAACCTTCCGGTCTTCGGTGAGGGTGTGGAGTTCTACGGCGGACAGAAGATCTACGAGGTCTTCGCCGAGGCTGGCAACAACGTCGACCCCAACTTCACGTGGGGCCCGACCATGACGCAGGTCTACAACGATGTCGCTGACGGCTTCTCCGGTGCCGTCTCGGGCAGCGGTACGCTTCTGGATGCTCTGACCGCTGGTCAGGACGCCACGATCGCAGCCCTCAAGGCGGCCTCGATTCCCGTCAAGGAGTAGGTATCTCGCTTCTCCACCTCCGTGCCGCGGGTGTCAGCTTCGTGCTCGACGCCCGCGGCACGGCCGTGCCACGGCTCGCCCACTGGGGTCACGATCTCGGATCGGTCGAGCCGCTCATGCTCGAGCTGGTGGCGGCCGCACTACCCGCGGTCGCCCCCAGCTCGCCTGATGTGCCCCTCGTGCCGTCGATCCTCGCCGGGCCCGCCGAGGGCTGGAGCGGGTTCCCCGCGCTCGTCGCCCACCGCTCGGGCGCTCGCCCCGCGCGCCTGCCGATGCGCATCCACCGCACCGCGCTCTCGCAGCCCGACGAGGCATCGGTCGCGGTCGAGCTGCGCGTGCACGACGACCACGGCCCGCTGCTGACGATCGGCTGGCGCGCGCGCCTCTCGCCCGAGGGCGTCGTCGTCATCGCGCTGGATGCCCGTGCCGAGGCCCCCGAGGGCGTCGAGGTGCACCGGCTCGCCGCGACCCTGCCGGTTCCCGCCCGGGCGAGCGATCTGCTCGACTTCAGCGGGCTCTGGGCCGGTGAGCGCAAGCCGCAGCGCGGTGCCGTGCGCGACGGCCTGCACCTGCGCGACCAGCGTCGTGGCCGCCCCGGCCACGACGCCCCGTTCCTGACCGTGCTTGGCACCCCCGGCTTCGGCTTCCGCACGGGCGAGGTCTGGGCGCTGCACCACGCCTGGAGCGGCAACAGCACGACGGGCGTCGAGTCGCTGCCGACCGGACACCGTCGCCTGCTCGCCGCCGAGCTGCTCGACCCGGCCGAGGTCGTGCTCGCGCGCGGCGAGACCTACACGGCGCCCGAGACGGTGCTCGCGTGTTCGAATGCTGGCCTCGACGGGTTGAGCGACCGCCTGCATCCCTTCGTACGGGCGCTCACTCCCCCGACCCACCGGCCCGTCGTGCTCAACACGTGGGAGGCCGTCTACTTCGACCACGCCCTCGAATCGCTCATGCCGCTCGTCGACGCCGCGGCCGACCTCGGCATCGAGCGCTTCGTGCTCGATGACGGGTGGTTCGAGGGCCGCACCGACGACCGCCGAGCCCTCGGCGATTGGACGGTCGATCCCGAGCGGTGGCCCTCCGGCTTGCACCCGCTCGCCGACGTCGTCGTCGCCCGCGGCATGGAGTTCGGCCTGTGGGTCGAGCCCGAGATGGTGAGCCCCGACTCGCGGCTCGCGCGCGAGCATCCCGAATGGATGCTCGCCGACGCCGCGACCGACCGCCAGCACCCCCCCACCTGGCGCTTTCAGCACACGCTCGACCTCACGATCGCCGCAGCGCGTGCGCACCTGCTCGAGTCGTTGAGCGCGCTGCTCGCCGAGTACCCCATCGCCTTCCTCAAGTGGGATCACAACCGCGACCAGCACGCGGGCACCGCTGCGGCCCACACCCGCGCGGTCTACGGGCTCATCGACGACCTGCGCGCGCGGTTTCCGCACGTCGCGATCGAGAGCTGCGCCTCGGGCGGCGCGCGCGTCGACCTCGGCATGGCCGCGCGGGTGCACCGGTTCTGGACGAGCGACACGAACGACGCCCTCGATCGGCAGCGCATCCAGCGCTTCAGCGGGCTGCTCATGCCGCCCGAGCTGCTCGGCGGCCACGTCGGCGCGCCGCGCGCCCACATCACGGGCCGCACGCACGACCTCTCGTTCCGCCTGGCCACCGCGCTGTTCGGCAGCGCGGGCATCGAATGGAACGTCACGACCGCCGACGCCGCCCAGCTCGACGCCCTGCGCGACTGGGTCGCGACCGTCAAGCTCGTGCGCCCCCTGCTCACGACGGGCCGCACCGTGCGCACCGACGAGCCGGGCGACGACCGCTACGTGCACGGCCTCGTCTCCCCCGACGGCGCCGAGGCGCTCATCGCGCTCGTCACGCTCGCGACGGCCGCGGTCGCGGTCCCACCGCCGCTGCGCTTTCCGGGCCTCGACCCCGACCGGCGGTACCGGATCGAGCCGCTGACGGTGGGCGGGGCGCCGCACGCGGTGCAGGATGCTCCCCCGGCGTGGCTCGCCGATGGCGGCATCACGGTCACGGGCCGGCTGCTCGCCGACCTCGGGCTGCCCGTGCCGCTGCTCGCGCCCGAGCAAGCGCTGCTGCTGCGGGCGATCGCGCTCGACTAGGCGATCGACTCTCGCGCGCTTCCACAACTTCGGAGTGGAAGCCTGCAGCGACGACGGGGCGATCAGCGCTGCAGCGCGTAGAGGGCCACGGCGCTCGCGGCCGCGACGTTGAGCGAGTCGACGCCGTGCGCCATGGGGATCGTCACGACGACATCGGCCGCCTCGAGGGCGGCGCGGCTCAGGCCGTCGCCTTCGGTGCCGACGACGATCGCGACGCGCTCGGGCGCGGTCGTGGCGAAGTCGCGCAGGCCCACAGCGTCGTCGGCCAGGGCGAGCGCCGCGATCGTGAAGCCCGCGGCATGCAACTGCGGCACGGCCTCGCCCCACTCGGGCAACCGCGTCCACGGCACCTGCAGCACGGTGCCCATCGAGACGCGCACGCTGCGGCGGTAGAGCGGGTCGGCGCAGCGCGGAGTGATGAGCACGGCATCGGCCCCGAGGCCCGCCACCGAGCGGAAAATCGCGCCGACGTTGGTGTGGTCAACGACGTCTTCGACGATGACGACGCGCCGGGCATCCCGCAGCACCTCGGTCACGGTCGGCAACGCGGGCCGGTGCATGCTCGCGAGGGCTCCGCGGTGCAGGTGAAAGCCCGTGAGCGCTTCGAGCACCCCGGCCTCGCCCACGTGCACCGTGACGTCGCGGTCGCCCAGTAGCGCCTCGAGGTCGGGCAGCCAACGCTCGCTCGTGAGCACCGAGCGCGGCTCGTGCCCCGCTCGCAGCGCGCGGCCGATGACGGTGATCGACTCGGCGATGTAGAGCCCGCCCTGCGGCTCGGTCGCGACGCGCAGGGCGACGTCGGTGAGGCGCGCGTAGTCGGCGAGGGCGGGCTCGTCGAGCGTCGTGATGTGCTCGATGCGCATGGATGCCCGCCTTCCGCCCGGAGGACGCGAGTCGCCCTGCCAGCCTCCGGAAACATACTCGAAACCAGAGCGTTCTAGTCTGCGAGGAAGGAACACCGGAGGCCCCATGTCGATCGCCGCACCGCTCGTCGAGCTGGATGCGGCCGCGCGCGCCTCGATCGAGCAGGCCATCGAACTGCTGCGCGGTCGGCGCATCGCCGTGCTGACCGGAGCGGGCGTGAGCACCGACTCGGGCATCCCCGACTACCGCGGCGTCGGGGCCCCCGTGCGCACGCCCATGACCTACAGCCAGTTCCTGGCCGACGAGCCGTACCGCAAGCGCTATTGGGCGGGAAGCCACCTCGGGTGGGAGCGCTTCGCCGCCGCGGGCCCCAATGCCGGCCACCGAACGCTCGCCGACCTCGAGCAGGGTGGCATCGTGACGGGAGTGGTCACCCAGAACGTTGACGGCCTGCACGTGCGCGCGGGTAGCCGCCGCGTCGTCGACCTGCACGGCAGCATGGACCGCGTCACGTGCCTGCACTGCGGCCAGACCTTCGACCGCGGCGCGATCGCCGAGCGCATCGCCCGTCTCAACCCGTGGCTGAGCGACGCCGATGCGACGATGAACCCCGACGGCGACGCCGAGGTGGCCGACGTCTCGCGGTTCCAGGTGCCGGAGTGCTCGGTCTGCGGCGGCACGCTCAAGCCCGACATCGTGTTCTTCGGCGAGTTCGTGCCGCCCGTCAAGTTCGAAGAGGCGCGCGGCATCGTGGCGCGGTCGGATGCCCTGCTCGTGCTCGGCTCCTCCCTCGTCGTCAACTCGGGCATCCGGCTGGTCGGGCTCGCCGCCAAGAAGCGCATCCCCACGATCATCGTGAACCGCGGCGAGACGAAAGCCGATGCCCGCGCTGCCCTCAAAATTGACGCGGGAACGACCGAGACGCTCGCGGCCTTCCGATCGGCACTGATCCCGTAGTCGACGCAGCCCTTTTCATGAGGGATGATCAATGGATGACGCGATCGACCTTCCTCACGCTGGCCGCCATCCCCGCGCTGCTCCTCGCCGTCTCCGGCTGCAGTGCCTCCGCTCCCGCGCCCGAGCCGACGAGTTCCGTCGCGGCGCCTGAGGCGGCGACCGAGCCGCTGACCTCGGTGCCCGCGGGCGACGCGGACTGGGAGTGCGGCCACGCCAGCGCGCTCATGGGCATCCAGTTCCGCACCGAGTGGGAGCTCGTGAACGGTGTGATCGATCAGGCGGCTTTTGACGCGCGCGCAGCCGCGCTCGTGGACTCCTGGACCTACTTCCCCACGGGTCAGTCCGATGTCACCACGGCGCTGCGGGCAGCGATCACCGAAGCCGCTCAGGGCATCGGCCCGGAGAACCCCGATTTCTCCGTCGCGACCCAGCAGCTCGTGTCGGCGTGCGACGCCGCCGGCTCAATCTCGATCATGAGCGCCCTGCCCGAGATGGGCGGCTGAGCGCGCGGGTCGAGGTCTTCGTCGCGCGCTCTACGATTGTCGGGGCCGACGAAAGGGATTCTTCATGACGGTGTTCGCACTCGTGCGCCACGGCGAGACCGATTGGAACCGCGAGCGGCGCATCCAGGGCTCCACCGACATCCCGCTCAACGAGACGGGGCGCGAGCAGGCCCACGCGACCGGTGAGCTGCTCGCCAGCCGCCGCTGGACGGCTCTCGTCGCTTCGCCCCTCTCGCGCGCCGCCGAGACCGCCCGCATCATCGGTGAGTACGTCGGCCTCGGCGAGCCCGAGCTCGAGCAGCGCCTCGCCGAGCGCGACTACGGCGAGGCCGAGGGCCTCACGGGCCCTGAGATCGACGCGACGTTCCCCGACGGCGCCGATGTGCCGGGGCGCGAGCCGCGCGAGGCGGTCGCCGAGCGCGCGGTCGCCGCCCTGCACGATCTCGCCGCGCGGCATCCCGGCGAGGCGGTGATCGTCGTCGCGCACGGCGGCGTCATCCGCAGCGTGCTCGAGACGGTCGCCCCCGGACGGCACCGCGAGCCGATCACGAACGGCTCGGTGCACTCGTTCCGCCACGCCGACGGAGCGATCGAGCTCGTCGCCTTCGACGACCCGATCGACGAGCAGTCGATCTTTCCGCTTGCCGACGACTTCGAGCAGCAGAACCGTCTGGCCGAGCGCGAGCGCGAGGGTCGCTGATGGCGAGCGGCCCCGAACGCTTCCTGGCCGCCACAGCGCACCTGCCGATTACCCCGCGCCGGATGCCCGACTCGACCCACACCGCCGCCGAGGCCGCGGCCGCTGTCGGCTGCGAGGTCGGGGCGATCGTCAAGTCGCTCGTCTTCGTCGCGGTGCACAGCGATGACGTGCGTGAGCCCGTGCTTGCCCTCGTGTGCGGCGACAACCGCGCCGACCTCGACGCGCTGGCGCACGTGCTCGGCACCCGCGTCGAGAAGGCCGACGCGAATACCGTCAAGCAGGCGACGGGCTACTCGATCGGCGGGGTTCCTCCGCTCGGGCATCCCGCCCCCGTGCGCACGGTCGTCGATCGCGACCTGCTGCGCTTCGAGACGGTGTGGTCGGCGGCCGGCAGCGCCTACGACGTCTTCCCGGCAACCCCGCAGCAGCTCGTCGACTGGACAGGCGGCGAGCTCGCCGACATCGGCACCCGCTAGCGGAAGTCCTTGGATTCGGGAGCGCCCCGAGCAGGACGTCCCAGCCCAGTCGCTAGCCCCGCGAGCGTCGGAGCACGGCTTGCTCGCGCAGCAGCTCGAGCAGCACCGCGGCCGAACGGCTCCAGTCGAAGCGCGCCGCCTCGGCGGGGGCGGCGGCCGAGCGGCGCTCCCACTCCCCCGCAGCCAGCAGCTCGGTGATGCGCGCGGCGAAGGCCGCCGCATCCCCGGTCGCCGCATAGAGCGCCGTCTCTCCGCCGATCTCGCGGAAGATCGGGATGTCGCTGACCACGACGGGCGTGCCGCGCCCCATGGCCTCGACGAGCGGGATGCCGAAGCCCTCGTCGCGCGAGGCGCTCACGAGCGCCGTGGCGCTGTCGAGCAGCTCGGCGTACTCCTCGTCGCTCACGCCATCGTGCACCACCAGCGAGCCCGCCGGTGCCGCCGCCTCGAAGCGCTCACGGTCGGCGGGGCGGATGCGGCTCAGCAGGTGCAGCCGCGCGCCGGGCAGGTGGTGCAGCGCCGCCACGAGCGTGTCGACGCCCTTGTAGGGCATGAACGAGCCCATGTAGACGAGCTCGATGCCCGCGGGGCGCGCCCGAGGGGCGACCGAGACCGGCCGGTCGGCGGCGTTCGGCACGACCGTGATCGAGCGACGGGTGAGCCGATGCTGCTGCATGAGTGCGCGGGTCGTTTCGCTCACCGTCACGACCGCGTCGGCGCGATTGAGCAGCAGCCGCTGCGGCCACCACGCCAGGTGGTACAGCCGCCACCCGAGGCGCACGGGCCAGGGCAGATCCCGCGGCGGCGTGGGATGCGCGTAGTAGATGAGATCGTGCAGCGTGAGCACGAGCGGGTACCGCCGCCCCAGTGCCCCCATGGTCTGCATGGGGCTGAAGACGACATCCGGCGCCACACGGTTCACCTGGCGCGCCACGACGGGCTCACGCGCGCTCGTGGGGCCGCTCACGCGGTGCCAGGGCAGCCCGGAGGGCAGCATCGCGAGCTGCCGCTCGTCGTTGATGAGCAGCTCGAGCGACTCGCCGTCGGCGAGCAGCGGGAGCAGGGCATCCACGAGGCCCGCCGTGAACCGGCTGATGCCGTCGTGGCGCGGAAACCGCACGTAGCGGCAGTCGACGACGATCTTCACGCGCTACGCCAGGAACTCGCGGATGGCCGCGGCCGCCTCGACCGGCTTCTCGTAGTGCACGAGGTGGCCGACGCCCTCGATGACCTCGAGGCGGGCATCCGGGAACACCGTCACGAGGTGGCGCTGGGCCTCCAGCGGCGTGATGTCGTCCTCGTCGGCGACGATCAGCAGCGTGCTCGGCGCGACGTCGGCGGCGTACTCCGAGACGTCGTGCGAGACGGATGCCCGGAACGCCTCGAGCAGGCTGTCGCGGTTCGCGAAGGCCGAGAAGTAGCGGTCGTGCTCCTCGTGGATCCAGCGCAGCAGGGCTTTATCGTCGGTCTTCGCCATGGTCGCGCTCATGATGCGCGTGACGAGGCGGCTGCGCAGCACCGCGAAGCCGAGACTCTCGGGCAGGGCGGCGCCCGCGCGGTAGAAGCCGACGGCGAGGCGCGTGAGCACCCCGCGCGGCCCCGCGAGGGCGTTCTGACCGATGGGGTTCACGAGCACGACGCGCGGGGTCGGCACACCGCTCGCGACCGCGGCCGAGACGACGATCGAACCGAACGAGTGACCCAGCAGCACCGCGGTGCCGTGCACGCCCGCCGCGTGCAGAAAGGCGTCGAGCCACGCGACGTAGCCGTCGATGTCGTGGGTGCGGTCGGCGAGCGGAGCGCTCGTACCGAAGCCCGGCAGGTCGGGGGCGAGAAAGCGGATGCCCGGCAGCTGCGCCACGACGGGCCCGAGCCCGTGGTGATCGCCGCGAAAGCCGTGCACGAGCACGACCGTGCGGTCGGCGTCGGCGGGCCCGTACTCGACCAGGTGGGTCGGCACCCCGAGCACCTCGAGCGTGCGGTCGCGAGCGGGGATGCGCGCGAGGGCGTCGGCGTACGGAGAAGGGGCGCTCATCGTGATTAGTCTAGGCAGGTGTCGTTCACCGCCCCCATCACCCTGCCCGGACTCGCTCTCGACCCGCAGTGGCATCGCCGCAGCGTGTTCTACGAGGTCATGGTGCGCTCGTTCATGGATTCGAACGGCGACGGCATCGGCGACCTCGCCGGCCTCATCCAGAAGCTCGACTACCTGCAGTGGCTCGGCGTCGACGCCCTGTGGCTGCCGCCCTTCTTCCAGAGCCCGCTGCGCGACGGCGGCTACGACGTGGCCGACTACACCGCCGTGCTGCCCGAGTTCGGCACGGTCGAGCAGTTCCGCGAGCTCGTCACGAAGGCGCACGAGCGCAACATGCGCATCGTCATCGACCTCGTCATCAACCACACGAGCGACCAGCACCCCTGGTTCCAGGCCTCGCGGGAGGACCCCGAGGGGCCCTACGGCGACTACTACGTGTGGAGCGACACTGATGACAAGTACGAGAACGTGCGCATCATCTTCGTCGACACGGAGGAGTCGAACTGGGCGTTCGACCCCGTGCGCCGGCAGTTCTACTGGCACCGCTTCTTCTCGCACCAGCCCGACCTCAACTTCGAGAACCCGAAGGTGCACGACGAGATCTTCGACGTCGTGCGGTTCTGGGCCGACCTCGGCGTCGACGGCTTCCGCCTCGACGCGATCCCCTACCTCTACGAATCCGACGGCGGCACGGGCGAGAGCGAGCCGCCGACCCACCACTTCATCGCGAAACTGAGGGCGATGATGGATACCGAGTATCCCGGCCGCGTGCTCATCGCCGAGGCCAACCAGTGGCCCCACGAGGTCGCCGAGTTCTTCGGCACCGACGAGCAGCCCGAATGCCACATGGCCTTCGACTTTCCCGTCATGCCGCGCATCTTCTACGCCCTGCGCTCGCAGCAGGCCACCGAGCTGCAGCGCCAGCTGAGCGAAGAGGTCTCGGCCCCCGAGGGCAGCGCCTGGGGCGTCTTCTTGCGCAACCACGACGAACTCACGCTCGAGATGGTGAGCGAGGAGTACCGGCAGGCGATGTACGGCTGGTACGCCTACGACCCGCGCATGCGCGCGAACATCGGCATCCGCCGCCGGCTCGCTCCCCTGCTCGACAACTCGCGTGCCGAGCTCGAGCTCGCGCACGCCCTGCTCTTCAGCCTGCCCGGCAGCCCGTTCCTGTACTACGGCGACGAGATCGGCATGGGCGACAACATCTGGCTGCCCGACCGCGACAGCTCGCGCACGCCCATGCAGTGGACCCCCGACCGCAACGCTGGCTTCTCGCACGCCGACCCCGGCAAGCTCTACCTGCCCGTCGTGCAGTCGCTCGTATACCACTACAACCAGATCAACGTCGAGAGCCAGCTCGCGCAGTCGCGCTCGCTGCTGCACTGGATCCGCAACGTCATCCACGTGCGCAAAGCCCACCCGACCTTCGGGCTCGGCACGATGCGCGTGCTCGAGACCGACAACGAGTCGGTGCTCGCCTTCGTGCGCGAGTACGCCGGAACCGGTACGCACCTCGGCGACGCGCCCGAGCGCATTCTGTGCGTGTTCTCGTTCGCCCACAACCCTGTCTCGGCGCGCATCACGGCGCCGGGGCTCGAGGGGGCCGAGCTGAGCGATCTGTTCGGCGGAGCGCCGTTCCCGGCCGTCGGCGCCGACGGCTCGGTGACGCTCACTATGGGCACGCAGAGCTTCTACTGGCTGCACGTCGGCGACTCTGCGGGCGACGCGCCCGCCGTCGGAGCACAGGCCTAGGCTGGTCGGCGTGACCCTGCTGCAGCGCGACCTCGCCGTCTTCGACCTCGAGACGACGGGGGTGGATGTTCGCACCGCGCGCATCGTCACCGCGTGCATCGCCGTGCTCGACCCGACGGGGGCTCTCGTCTCGCGTCGTGACTGGCTCGCCGACCCCGGCGTCGAGATCCCGGAGGGCGCTGCGGCGATCCACGGCATCACGACGGAGCGCGCGCGCGCCGAGGGCCGCCCGGCCGCCGAGGTCGTCGGCGAGATCGTCGCCGAGTTGCGCGCCCAGTTGAGCGCGGGGCTGCCCCTCGTCGTCTACAACGCCCCCTACGACCTGTCGCTGCTGCGGTTCGAGGCCGAGCGGCACGGCGTCGCGCCCCTCGTCGATCCGGCTCCCGTGATCGACCCGCTCGTCATCGACAAGGCTGTCGACCGCTACCGCAAAGGCAAGCGCACGCTCGAGGCCGCCGCCGCTCACTACGGCGTCGCCCTCGACGGCGCGCACGATGCAGGCGTCGACGCGATCGCGGCCGGGCACGTCGCCCGCGCCATGGTCGAGGCGCACGCCACGAAGGTGCCCGCGACGCTCGACGAGCTGCACACCCAGCAGGCGGTGTGGCACGAGCAGCAGGCCAGCAGCTTCGAGGACTACATGCGCACGCAGCGCGACCAGCACTTCACGGCCGACCGCGGCTGGCCCGTGCGGCACTGACGCCGGCGCGTCAACGATGAAGGCCCCGTCCTGATGGACGGGGCCTTCATCGTGCAGGAGCGAGGCTCAGCTGCCGAAGTTCTTGAAGCGCTGGTTGAACTTCTCGACGCGACCGGCCGAGTCCATGATGCGCTGCTTGCCCGTGTAGAACGGGTGCGAGGCCGACGAGATCTCGACGTCGATGACGGGGTAGGTCTCGCCGTCGAGCTCGATGGTCTTGTCGCTCGTGACGGTCGAGCGGGTGAGGAAGGTCTCGCCCGAAGCCAGGTCGCGGAACACGACGGCGGCGTACTCGGGGTGGATGTCAGTCTTCATGAGCGGATTCCTTGAAAGTTCGTGATGGGCGCACGTCACGCGTGCGCGACGAAGGGCCACGAGGCCCAGCGGTCAAGAATAGCAGAGGCCGACGCCGACCAGGCGGCTCAGGCAGCTCGTGCCGCGAAGCGGTCGCCCTCGCGCGACACCGTGAGGCCGAGCCCGAAGGCCGCCGTCAGGTGCTCGCTCGTGATGACCTCGCCGAGCGGGCCAGCGGCGGCGATCTCGCCCCCGCGCAGCAGCAGCGCATGGGTGAACCCTGACGGGATCTCTTCGACGTGGTGGGTCACCATGACCATGGCGGGCGAGCTCGGCTCGCTCGCGTAGGCGCCGAGCAGTTGCAGCAGCTCTTCGCGCGCACCCAGATCGAGGCTCGCGGCCGGCTCGTCGAGTAGCAGCAGCTCAGGGTCGGTCATGATCGCCCGCGCGATCTGCACGCGCTTCTGCTCGCCGTCGCTCAGCGTTCCGAAGAGCCGGTCGGCGAACCCGTCGAGGTGCCACTCGCGCAGCACGCGCTCGGCGCGCCGAACATCCACGTCGTCGTACTGCTCGTTCCACCGGCCGGTCACCGAGTACGAGGCGGTCATGACGACGTCGAGTACGCGCTCGTTAGCGGGAATGCGGCGTGCGAGAGCGGTCGACGCGAAGCCGATGCGGGGTCGAAGCTCGAAGACGTCGGTCGATCCGAGCTGCTCGTCGAGCACGACGGCGCGGCCCGAGCTCGGGTGCATGAGCGATGCCGCGACCTGCAGCATGGTCGTCTTGCCTGCGCCGTTCGGGCCCAGCACGACCCACCGCTCATCGGCGTTCACGCGCCAGGTGACGTGGCTGAGGATGGCCGAGCCATCGCGGGTCAGAGAGACATCGTCGAACTCGAGAACGCTGGCCATGATGCTTCCAGCCTAGAGCAGGCCGCGGTACAGCTCGGTCGTGCGTGCAGCGATTTTGTCCCACGAGAACATGGTCTCGGCGCGCTGGCGACCCGCTGATCCCATAGCGTGGGCGGTGTCGGGATCGGTGACGACCTCGGTGAGGATGGCGGCGAGATCGGCGATGAAGCGCTCGGGGTCGAGCGGGGTGCCCGAGCCGTCGTGCACCTGGTCGATCGGCACGAGCCGGCCCGTCACCCCGTCGTCCACCACCTCGGGAATACCGCCGGTGTGCGTGCCGACGACGGCGACACCGCAGGCCATGGCCTCGAGGTTGACGATCCCGAGCGGCTCGTAGACGCTCGGGCACACGAAGGTCGTGGCGGCCGAGAGCACGGCCGAGAGCTCGAGGGGCGAGAGCATGCGCTCGATCCAGACCACGCCCGTGCGCTCCGTCTGCAGCGCCGCCACGCCGTGCTGCACCTCGCGCAGAATCTCGGGGGTGTCGGGAGCGCCCGCGCACAGCACGAGCTGCACCTCAGGCGGTAGCCGGCGCGCGGCCTGCAGCAGGTAGGGCAGGCCCTTCTGTCGCGTGATGCGCCCGACGAAGACCACCGAGGGGCGATCCGGGTCGATGCCGAGCGCGCGTACAGCGTCGTGATCGATCGTGCGCTGCCAGCGCTCGAGGTCGATGCCGTTGTGGATCACGCTCACGCGGGATTCGTCGATGTCGGGATAGCAGCGCAGGATGTCGCGACGCATGCCGTCGCTCACAGCGATCACGGCATCCGCCGACTCGAAGGCGGTCTTCTCGATCCAGCGCGAGACGCGGTAGCCGCCGCCGAGCTGCTCGGCCTTCCACGGACGCAGCGGCTCGAGGCTGTGCGCGGTCACGACGTGCGGGATGCTGTGCAGCAGCTGCGCCAGGTGGCCAGCGGCATTCGCGTACCAGGTGTGCGAGTGCACGATGTCGGCGCCGTCGACGTCGTCGGCGATCGCGAGGTCGACCCCGAGCGTCGCGAGAGCGGGATTCGCCGAGCTCAGGGTTCCGGGAACGAGGTAGGCGTGGGTGTCGGCCTCGTTGCGGGGGGCCCCGAAGCACCGCACGCGCACGTCGTGCTCGTGACGCAGCGCGCGCACGAGCTCGGCGACATGCACCCCTGCTCCCCCGTAGACCTCGGGCGGATACTCACGGCTGATCACGTCGACGCGCATGGCCATGACGCTAGTACAGGCGAGCCTCTATGACGGCACCCGCCGCTCGCCTAGTGTGGGGCCATGTCGACACCCAAGATCTTCGGAATCGTGCTCGCCGGCGGCGAGGGCAAGCGGCTCATGCCCCTCACGGTCGACCGGGCCAAGCCCGCGGTGCCCTTCGCCGGCGGGTACCGTTTGATCGACTTCGCGCTCTCGAACCTCATCAACTCGGGGTTGCGGCAGCTCGTCGTGCTCACGCAGTACAAGAGCCACTCGCTCGACCGGCACGTGTCGCAGACCTGGCGGCTGAGCGGCATGCTCAACGCCTACGTCGCCTCGGTGCCCGCGCAGCAGCGCCTCGGCAAGCGCTGGTTCTCGGGCTCGGCCGATGCCATCCTGCAGAGCCTCAACCTTATCCGCGACGAGAAGCCCGACATCGTCGTCGTCGTCGGTGCCGACCACGTCTACCGCATGGATTTTCGGCAGATGATCGACGCGCACATCGCCAACGGCGCGGGGGTCACGGTCGCCGGAATCCGGCAGCCCATCGCGCTCGCCGACCAGTTCGGCGTCATCGAGACCGACCCGGCGAACCCGCAGCGCATCGCGGCCTTCCACGAGAAACCGACCGACGCCGTGGGGCTACCGGATGCTCCGCACGAGGTGCTCGCATCGATGGGCAACTACGTGTTCGACGCCGATGTGCTCGTCGATGCGGTCACCCGCGATGGTGACGACACAGAGAGCACGCACGACATGGGCGGCGACATCGTTCCGGCGTTCGTGCGCGACGGCAAGGCCTTCGTCTACGACCTCAACCGCAACGAGGTGCCGGGCTCGACCGAGCGCGACCGTTTCTACTGGCGCGACGTGGGCACGATCGAGTCGTTCTTCGACGCCCACCAAGACCTCATCTCAGCGCTGCCCGTCTTCAACCTGTACAACTCGGAGTGGCCCATCTACTCGCAGCAGCTCAACTCGCCGCCCGCGAAGTTCGTGCGCGACGCGGCCGGGGTCACGGGCAACGTGGTCGACTCGATCGTGTCGCTCGGCACGGTCATCTCGGGCTCGCACATCGAGCGCAGCGTGCTCGGCCCCTGGGTCACGATCGAGTCGGCGACGGTCACCGACACCGTCGTGTTCGAGCGCACCACGATCGGCGCGGGCGCCGTCGTGCGGCGGGCTATTCTCGACAAAGAGGTCGTCGTGGCCCCCGGCGCACAGGTGGGGGTCGATCACGACGCCGACCGCGCTCGCGGCCTCACGGTCACCGAGACGGGAATCGTGGTCGCCGGCAAGGGCGTCCGCATCGAGTAGGGCGGCTGCGGTCGCCCCGAGCCGCGCAGGAGCATCCACCGCCATGGCCCTCGTGCTCGTCGTGCTCGACGCCGACTCGACCCTCATCGAGCAAGAGGCGATCGAGCTTCTCGCCGACGAGGCGGGCTCGGGCGAGCGTGTCGCGGCGATCACCGAGCGTGCGATGGCGGGCGAACTCGATTTCGCGGCCTCGCTGGCCGAGCGGGTGGCCACGCTCGCGGGACTCGACACCGAGGCGGTTCACCGCGTCGGCCCGCGGATCGTGCTGACGCGCGGCGCGCGCGAGCTCGTGGCGGGCATCCACGCCGCTGGCGGACGCGTCGCCGTCGTCTCGGGCGGGTTCCACGAGCTGCTTGACCCCATCGCCGCCGATCTAGGCCTCGACGCCCACCGCGCGAACCGGCTCGCGGTCTCCGACGGACGATTCACCGGGGTGACCAGCGGGCGCGTCATCGATGCGGCGGCGAAGGCGGATGCCCTGCGTGAGTGGGCGCAGCGTTTCGACGTGCCCCTGCATCGCACGGTCGCGGTCGGCGACGGCGCGAACGATCTGGCGATGATGGCCGCGGCCGGCCTGTCGATCGCTTTCGACGCGAAGCCCGTCGTGCGCGAGCGCGCCCACGTGAGCCTGCCCGACCGTGATCTCTCGGCCGTGCTGGCGGTGCTGGGGCTGCGGAGTTAGTGCCCCATGCCGAGGCCGCCGTCGACCGGGATCACCGCGCCGCTGATGTAGGCGGCATCGTCGCTCGCGAGCCACGTCACCACGCGAGCGACCTCGAGCGGGGTCGCGAAGCGCCCGGCCGGGATCGACTGCTGGTAGGCCTTCTGCTGGTCCTCCGGCAGCGCCGCCGTCATGTCGGTCTCGATGAACCCGGGTGCCACGACGTTCGCGGTGATGCCGCGGCCGCCGAGCTCGCGCGTGAGCGACCGGGCCATGCCGACGAGCGCCGACTTCGAGGCGCTGTAGTTGACCTGCCCCGCTGAGCCGTACAGCCCGACGACGCTCGAGATGAGGATAATGCGGCCGAACCGCGCCTTGAGCATCCCCTTCGATGCCCGCTTGACGGTGCGGAACGCACCGGTGAGGTTCGTGTCGATGACGTCGGTGAAGTCGTCCTCCGACATGCGCAGCAGCAGGGTGTCGCGCGTGATGCCGGCGTTCGCCACGACGACCTCGACGGGCCCGAGCTCGGCCTCGACGGTCGTGAAGGCCGTATCGAGCGAGGCCGCGTCCGTGACGTCGGCGATGACGGTGAGGGCACCCGCGGGCCCCGAGCCCGACCGGGCGGTGACGGCGACGCGGTGGCCCTGGGCGATGAACTCCTCGGCGATCGAGTAGCCGATGCCGCGATTGCCGCCGGTGATGAGAACAGTGCGCTGGGGGGTCATGGCTCCCCAGCATATGCGCAACGTCGCGGGCTACCATCGCGGTGTGCCGAAGCCGCAGACGAGTGCCATCACGAGCCTCCCGACGTCGCCAGACGATGAGCGCCGCGCCCGCATGATCAAGTACGCGGCGGCCATGGGAGTGCGCATGATCTGCATCGGGGCGTGCTTCGTGACGCCCGGCTGGTGGATGCTCATCCCCGCGCTCGGCGCCATCGTGCTGCCCTACTTCGCCGTCATCGCCGCGAATACCGTCGTCAACACGGGCCGCACGGCCGTCGAGCGGCCGGGAGCACTGCTGCCGCTGCGCGACGACCCGTTCTCGAGCGGCCGCGCGTGATCGACCTGCCCGGGTCGATCTCGAGCACGCGATGCTCGCGCGCCGGCTGCCGCGCGGCGGCGACGTGGGCCGTCAACTGGCGCAACCCCCGCATCCACTCGCCCGATCGGGTCAAGGTGTGGCTCGCGTGCGATGAGCACCGCGACTACCTGTACGACTACGTCGACGCGCGGGGGTTCCCCGTCACGATCACGCCGGCGGGCGTGGTCGTCGAGCGGGTGCCCGAACCGGGAGAATAGCTCGTCGTGAGCATCCTCTCGCTGGCCCTCACGCGACGCTGGCTCGGCTGGCTCGCGTTCACGACCGTGTTCGCGATCGTCTGCGTCGGCCTGGCGCAGTGGCAGTGGGCGCGCCGACTCGAGGCGGTGGCCGAGATCCGCGTCGTGGCGCAGAACTGGGATGCGGCCCCGGTCGCCCTGCGCGAAGTGCTGCCGGCGGGCGCGCCGCTCGACCCTGCGGCAGAGTGGACCCCCGTCGTGCTCGAGGGCGAGTACCTCGTCGACGAGCAGCTGCTCGCGCGCAACCGCCCCTTCGGCGGGCGCCCGGGCTTCGCCGTGCTCACCCCGCTGCTGCTCGAGACGGGCGAGGTGCTCATCGTCGACCGCGGCTGGGTGCCGACGGGCGATGCACAAGACCTGCCCGATTCCGTGCCGCCTCCCCCGGCGGGCCCGGTCGAGGTGCTCGTGCGTCTCAAGCCCGGCGAGCCCACGATCGCGGGACGCGGGGCTCCCGACTGGCAGGTGGCCACGATCAACCTGCCGCAGATCGTCGAGCTCGTCGAGGGCGGAAGCGTCATCACGGGCGCGTACGGGCTCATGGACACCGAATCGCCGGCACCCGCCGATCGCCCCGCCGCCGCGCTGCGCCCGGTCGCCGACGAGGGTCCGCATCTGAGCTACACGTTCCAGTGGTACCTGTTCGCGCTCCTGGGCTTCGTCGGGTACGGCTGGGCGCTGCGGCAGGAGCACCGCGGGCTGCGCGCCACCGATGCCGAAGCGCCGCCCCCGCCCCCGCGACGGCCCCGCCGGTCAGGACCGAGCGACGACGAGGTCGAGGATGCGATCGTCGACCGCCAGTCGGTCGCCCGTCAGGCCAGCGAGATCAGTTCGGCGTAGTCCGCCGTCCAGAGATCTTCGACGCCGTCGGGCATAATGAGCACCCGCTCGGGGTTGAGCGCTTCGACGGCTCCCTCGTCGTGGCTGACGAGGATCACGGCCCCCGAGTAGTTCGCGAGCGCGCCGAGAATCTCTTCGCGGCTCGCCGGGTCGAGGTTGTTGGTGGGCTCGTCGAGCAGCAGCAGGTTGGCCTTCGACACCACGAGCGTGGCGAGCGATAGCCGTGTCTTCTCGCCACCCGAGAGCACCCCGGCGGGCTTCTGCACGTCGTCCCCGATGAACAGGAACGAGCCCAGCACGCTGCGCGCCTCGCGCTCGGTGATCGCCTCGCTCGCACTCATCATGTTCTCGAGCACCGAGCGCTTGACGTCGAGCGTCTCGTGCTCTTGGGCGTAGTAGCCGACCCGCAGCCCGTGGCCCGGCTCGATGACGCCCGTGTCGGGGGCGTCGACGCCCGCCAGAATGCGCAGCAGGGTCGTCTTTCCCGCGCCGTTGAGGCCCAGGATGACGACGCGCGAGCCGCGGTCGACCGCGAGGTCGACGGCCGTGAAGATCTCGAGCGAGCCGTAGCTCTTCGACAGGTTGTGCGCCTGCAGCGGCGTCTTGCCCACGGGAGCGGGTTCGGGAAAACGCAGCTTCGCAACCCGGTCGACAGCCCGCACCTCTTCAAGGCCCGAGAGCATCTTCTCGGCGCGCGCGACCATCTGGTGTGCCGCGGCGGCCTTCGAGGCCTTGGCACCGAACCGGGCGGCCTGCAGCTGCAGAGAGGTGGCCTTCTTCTCGACGTTGACGCGCTCTTTCTTGCGGCGCTCCTCGTCGGCTTCGCGCTGGCGCAGATAGTGCTTCCAGCCCATGTTGTAGATGTCGATGACGGTGCGGTTGGCGTCGAGGTAGAACACGCGGTTCACGGTCTCTTCGACCAGCTGCACATCGTGGCTGATGACGATGAACCCACCCTGGTACTGCTTGAGAAACTCGCGCAGCCACACGACCGAGTCGGCGTCGAGGTGGTTGGTCGGCTCGTCGAGGATCATCGTCTCGGCATCGCTGAACAGGATGCGGGCCAGCTCGATGCGGCGCCGCTGGCCACCGGACAGCGTGCTGAGCGGCTGGCTGAGGATGCGGTCGGGAAGGCTGAGGTTGCTCGCGATCGCGGCGGCCTCCGCCTCGGCGGCGTACCCGCCGAGGGCGTGGAACCGGTCGGTGAGCCGCCCGTATGCCGCCATGGCCTTCTCGGCCACGGCGGGGTCGGCACTGCCCATCTCGATCGAGGCGCGCTCCATGTCGATCACGATCTGGCCGAGACCGCGTGCGTCGAGGATGCGGGTTCGGGCCAGCTGCTCCGGGTCGCCGGCCCGCGGGTCTTGCGGCAGGTATCCGATCTCGCCCGAGCGCGTGATCGTGCCGCCCGTGGGCTCGCCCTCGCCCGCGAGCGCGCGCGTCATCGTCGTCTTCCCCGCGCCATTGCGGCCGACGAGTCCGACCTTGTCGCCTTTGTCGACGCGAAAGGTCACGTTCTCCATGAGCAGGCGCGCCCCGACGCGAATCTCGAGGTCTTGCACAGCGAGCACAGCGAACGTCCGTTTCTTTGGTGGGTTTCGACCAGCCCGACGACGGGGGGCCAGCCCGATAGTCTAACCCTGTCCCCCGCACCCGACGTCTCGTGAGGAACCCCTCGTGTCGATCGCCGCCACTCCCCTCGTCCGCCCCACGCTCGTCGATCGCGTCGTCACGCGTAGCTGGGCCAGCGACATCGCCCTCGTCGTCGCCGGCACCGCGCTCGTCGCCGTGCTCGCGCAGGTCTCTATACCGCTGTGGCCTGTGCCGGTCACCGGCCAGACCCTCGCCGTGCTGCTCGTCGGTGCCGGGCTGGGCGCCGTGCGCGGCGCGTCGTCGCTCGGTCTCTACGCCGTGCTCGGCCTCGTCGGCCTGCCGATCTTCGCTCCGCAAGAAGACGGCTCGCACCTCACGGGTATCGCCGCGTTGAGCGCACCCAGCTTCGGCTACATCATCGGCTTCATCGCCTCGGCCGCGATCGTGGGTTGGGCTGCCGAGCGCTCGTGGGATCGCGGGTGGTACAAGCCGATCATCACCTTCATCGGCGGCTCGCTCGTCGTCTTCGCGATCGGCCTGCCGTGGCTGGCCGTCTCGCTCGGGCAGCTCGGTCTGCCCAACGACCTGCAGTCGGTGCTGATCGCCGGCTTCTACCCCTTCATCATCGGCGGGCTCATCAAGGCGGCGATCGCGGCCGCACTGCTGCCCGCCCTGTGGGCCGCCGCTGAGCGCTCGCAGCGCGGCAAGTAGCGCTCGAACGACGAAGGGCCCCTGCCGGTTGGCGGGGGCCCTTCGTCGTGGCTCAGATCGAGAAACCCAGCCGCCTCTCGGCGGAGCGCTGGGCACTGAGAGCCCACTGGGCTCTCAGATACTGAAGCCCAGAGCTCTCATCATGTCGCGGCCGTCGTCGGTGATGCGCTCGGGGCCCCACGGCGGCATCCAGACCCAGTTGATGCGAAACTGCGCGACGATCCCGTCGAGCGCGTTCGCGATCGACCCTTCGATGACGTCGGTCAGCGGGCACCCGGCTGAGGTCAGCGTCATCGAGATGATGAGGGCATCGCTCTCCTCGTCCCACGCGAGGTCGTAGACGAGTCCCAGGTCGACGATGTTGACGCCGAGCTCGGGGTCGACGACGTCTTTCAGACCCTCCTCGACCTGGTCGAAGAGCTTCGGTTCGAGTGCGGTGGGCATGCGACTAGCCTACGGTCGAGCCGGTCAGGTAGCGGTCGTAGCCCTCGTTCTCGAGGCGTTCCGCCAGCTCGGGGCCTCCTTCTTCGGCAACGCGGCCGTCGACGAAGACGTGCACGAAGTCGGGCGTGATGTACCGCAGAATGCGCGTGTAGTGCGTGATGAGCAGCACACCGAGGCCGGTGTTCTCCTTCACGCGGTTGACACCCTCCGACACGATCTTGAGCGCATCGACGTCGAGACCCGAGTCGGTCTCGTCGAGCACCGCGATGCTGGGCTTGAGCAGCTCGAGCTGCACGATCTCGTGGCGCTTCTTCTCGCCGCCCGAGAAGCCCTCGTTGACGTTGCGCTCGGCGAACGACGAGTCCATGCGCAGGGCCTCCATCGAGCCGCGCAGGTCTTTGATCCACGATCGCAGCGCGGGCGCCTCGCCGTCGAGCGCGGTCTTGGCGGTGCGCAGGAAGTTCGAGACGGTGACGCCCGGGATCTCGACGGGGTACTGCATCGCGAGGAACAGCCCGGCGCGAGCGCGCTCGTCGATGCTCATCGCGAGCACGTCGGCGCCGTCGAGCGTGATCGAGCCGCTATCGACGGTGTACCGGGGATGCCCGGCGATCGTGTACGCGAGCGTCGACTTGCCCGAGCCGTTAGGCCCCATGATGGCGTGCGTCTCGCCCGAGTTGATGGTGAGGTTGACGCCGCGCAGGATCTGCTTGGCGCCCTGATCGGTCTCGATGCTGACGTGGAGGTCGCGGATCTCAAGAGTGGCCATTGTGCGGTTCTTCCTTAGGAGGCGGTCGCCGGGTCGGCGATGTTCTGGGAGACGTCGACGAGCACGTCGGTGCCCTCGATCGTCACGGCGTAGACGGGAACCGGCTCGTAGGCCGGGAAGTTGCGGGGCTTGCCGGTATCGAGGGCGAACTTCGAGCCGTGGGCCCAGCACTCGATGGCATCGTCTTCGACGAAGCCCTCGCTGAGCGAGATCTCGCCGTGGGTGCAGGTGTCTCCGAGCGCGTGCACGGCGCCGGACGAGTCCATGACGACGGCGACGGGTGTGCCGTCGACGACGACCTTCTTGGCCGAGGCGGGGCTGAGCTCATCGAGAGCGCAGACGCGGGTCGCGGTCATCTCACACCACCGCCACAGCGTCGAGCTCGGTCTCGATCGCAGCGATGAGCCGCTGCTCGAGCTCGGGTGCGCCGATCTTCTGCACGACCTCGAGAAGAAAGCCGAGCACGACGAGCCGGCGCGCCTCCTGCTCGTCGATGCCCCGCGAGCGCAGGTAGAAGAGCTGCTCGTCGTCGAACCGGCCCGTCGCACTCGCGTGGCCCGCCCCGGCGATGTCGCCCGTCTCGATCTCGAGGTTGGGGATGGAGTCGGCGCGCGTGCCGTCGCTCAGCACGAGGTTGCGGTTCTGCTCGTACGAGTCGGTGCCCGTGGCGTCGCGGCCGATGAGCACGTCGCCCACCCAGACCGTGCGCGCTCCGGTGCCGTTGAGGGCGCCCTTGTAGGTGACGCGACTGATCGTCTGAGGGGCGATGTGGTGCACGTAGACGCGCTGCTCGAGGTGCTGGCCGGCGTCGGCGAAGTAGAGACCGAGCAGCTGGCCGTCGGCACCCGATCCGGCGAGGTGCACCGAGGGGTTCACGCGCACGATCGCGCCGCCGAGCGAGACGACGACGTGCTTGAGCCGGGCATCTTTGTCGACGCGGGCGAACTGGCTCGAGAGGTGCACCGACTCGGCGTCCCACTCCTGCAGGCTGACGACCGTCAGGTCGCTGCCTGCTCCGGCCACGATCTCGACATTCTCGGTGAGGCGCGCGCTTCCGCGGTTGTCGATCACGACGATGCCGCGAGCGTTGGGCATCGCCGTGATGACGGTGTGCGCGGCCCGCGGTGCGCGATCGGCACCCGTGCGGTCGATCGTCACCGCAACGGGCTCCTCGCTCGTGAGGGTGACCGAGAGTGCCTTCTGCGCGGTCGACCAGGCGTTGGCCGCGGCGCGCTCCTCGGCGAGACCGGCCGACCCGACACGAGCGTCGTCCATCGCGACCCACTCGGCCGTCACGCCGGTCGCGCTCGAGACCTCGGCCGGGAAGGCCGAGCCGTCGAGCTGACCGTCGATGAGGTCGCGGATCTTGTCGACCGGCGTCAGCTTCCACTCGAGCTCGCGACCCGTGACGACCGGGAAGTCGTCGTGGGCGGCGGAGGCGAAGCGCTCGTTGCGGGTCTGCACGGGCACGGGAGATCCCGGGCCGTGCGGGTGCTGCTGGGTCTCGGTCGTGGGCTCATGCAGTGTCGAGACACTGCCGGCGGGGGCGGAACTCATCTAGCCGACGCTGCCTTCCATGCTCATCTCGATGAGCTTGTTCAGCTCGAGTGCGTACTCCATGGGCAGTTCGCGCGCGATGGGCTCGATGAACCCGCGCACGATCATGGCCATGGCTTCGTCTTCGGGGAGCCCGCGCGACTGCAGGTAGAACAGCTGCTCTTCGCTCACGCGCGACACCGTCGCCTCGTGGCCGAGCTGCACGTCGTCGACGCGGATGTCGATCGCCGGGTAGGTGTCAGAGCGCGAGATGGTGTCGACGAGCAGGGCGTCGCAGCGCACGGTGTTAGCCGAGTGGTGCGCGTTCGCATCGACGCGCACTTCACCGCGGTAGCCGGCCCGCCCGCCGCCGCGCGCGATCGATTTCGATACGATCGACGACGTCGTGTACGGCGCCATGTGGATCATCTTCGCGCCCGCGTCCTGGTGCTGCCCGGGGCCCGCGAAGGCCACCGAGAGCGTCTCGCCCTTGGCGTGCTCGCCCATGAGGAAGATCGACGGGTACTTCATCGTCACCTTTGAGCCGATGTTGCCGTCGATCCACTCCATGGTGGCGCCCTCGTGCGCGACCGCACGCTTGGTGACGAGGTTGTAGACGTTGCTCGACCAGTTCTGAATGGTCGTGTAGCGAACGCGCGCGTTCTTCTTCACGATGATCTCGACCACGGCCGAGTGCAGCGAATCGCTCTTGTAGATCGGCGCGGTGCAGCCCTCGATGTAGTGCACGTACGAGCCCTCGTCGGCGATGATGAGCGTTCGCTCGAACTGGCCCATGTTCTCGGTGTTGATGCGGAAGTAGGCCTGCAGCGGGATCTCGACGTGCACGCCCGGAGGCACGTAGACGAACGATCCGCCCGACCACACGGCCGTGTTGAGGGCGGCGAACTTGTTGTCGCCGGCCGGGATCACGGTGCCGAAGTACTCGGTGAAGAATTCGGGATGCTCGCGCAGCGCCGTGTCGGTGTCCATGAAGATGACACCCTGGGCCTCGAGGTCTTCGCGAATCTGGTGGTAGACCACCTCCGACTCGTACTGCGCGGCGACGCCCGCGACGAGGCGCTGACGCTCGGCCTCAGGGATTCCGAGCTTCTCGTAGGTGTTCTTGATCTCCTCCGGCAGCTCCTCCCACGTGGTGGCCTGCTTCTCGGTGGAGCGCACGAAGTACTTGATGTTGTCGAAGTCGATGCCCGACAGGTCGGCGCCCCACAGCGGCATGGGCTTCTGGCCGAAGAGCTTGAGGCCCTTCAGGCGCAGGTCGAGCATCCACTGCGGTTCGTCTTTGAGGGTCGAGATGTTGCGCACGACGCTGTCGTCGATGCCGCGGCGCGCGGTTGCACCGGCGGTGTCGGAGTCGCTCCAGCCGAACTCGTACTGGCCGAGGCCTTCGAGCTCCGGTCGGTCGATGAGCACGTCAGACATGCGTTTCCTCTTCTCTCTACCGAACCCAACCGTGGTCGGGACGGGGACATTCCAGGACATCCTGTTGCGTGGCGGCCTTCGGCAGACGCTCAACGAGCGCCCATACACTGAGGTCGGACGAGATGTCGTGCGCTCAAGCCGCCCCGCAGTTCGATGATGCGTGGCCCGCGGTCGACACTGACTGATGAGCTTCGTCGATTCTATCGTGCGCAGCCTGAAAGAGGAGGAACCAGACCGTGAATCGGCTGTGGCAGGCGCTGGTCGGAGCGGGCCGGCGGGTCAAGGAGTGGCTGCCGACAACGGTCGACCGGCGGGTGCGGGTCATCGCCTGGGCCTCGCTCGTGAGCCAGACGCTCATCGTCGGCACCGGCGGGGCCGTGCGCCTCACCGGCTCGGGCCTCGGCTGCCCGACCTGGCCGCGCTGCACCGAGGACTCGTTCATCGCGACGCCCGAGATGGGTATTCACGGCATCGTCGAGTTCGGCAACCGCTTGCTGACGTTCGTGCTCGTGATCATCGCGATCATCGCCTTCCTCTTCGTCGTGCGCATGCGGCGCGAGCGCCCTGAACTGCTGCGGCTCTCAATCGCCCTCGGCCTGGGAATCCCGGCCCAGGCCGTCATCGGGGGCATCACGGTGCTCACCGAGCTGAACCCGTGGGTCGTGGGATTCCACTTCGTCGTCTCGGCCGTGCTCGTCGCCCTCGCGGTCGTGTTCGTGCACCGCGTGCACCGCGGGCGCACGACCGGCGAGCTGACCGTTCCCGCGCCGGTGCGCGCCCTGGCGCTCGCAACGGCCGCGGGCGCCTGGGTCACCGTGCTCGTCGGCATCGTCGTGACGGGCTCGGGCCCGCACGCGGGCGACGGCGGCGCGGCGCGCAACGGCCTCGACAGCGAGCTGCTTCAGCACGTGCACTCATGGCCCGCCTACATCACCGCCGGGCTCAGCGTGCTGCTGCTCATCGCGGCCATCCGCGTGGGCCGCCGACCGCTCGTGCGCGCCGTCGTGGCACTGCTCGCCGTCGAGGCCGTGCAGATCGTCGTCGGTATCGCGCAGGCGCGGCTCGGGCTTCCCGAGCTGCTCGTGGGCATCCACATGGTGCTCGCGTGCGTGCTCATCGCGGTGGTCACGCTCGCGCTGCTGACGCTGCGCCGTAGCGAGAGCGAGCTGTCGCCCGTCAGCCCGCAGCCGCTTCTCGCGAGCGCCGCCCGCTAGAACGGCAGCAGCGGGTCGATGCCCACGGCCACGAAGAGCAGCGTGAGATACGTGATGCTCGCGTGGAACACGCGCATCGGGGCGGCCTCGAGACCCCGTACGGCACGACTGTGCAGCCGGTGGCTCTCGACGATGAACCAGCCGCCGGCGAGGAGTGCCACCGCCGTGTAGAGCGCCCCCATGGGGGCGATGGGGATGAGCAGCAGGGATGCCGCGACCGTCGCCCAGGCGTACAGCACGACCTGCACCCCCACCGTGGCGCGGTCGCGCAGCACGGCGAGCATGGGCACGTCGGCGGCCGCGTAGTCCTCGCGGTACTTCATCGACAGCGGCCAATAGTGCGGCGGCGTCCAGAGGAACACGACGAGGAAGAGGATGAACGGGGGCCAGTCGAGCGAGCCCGTCACGGCCGACCAGCCGATGAGCACGGGGAAGCACCCGGCGATGCCGCCCCAGATGATGTTCTGCTCGGTGCGGCGCTTGAGCACGAGCGTGTAGATCACGACGTAGAACACGATCGCGGCGAGCGACAGCGAGGCGGCGAGCCAGTTCGTCGTGATCCCGAGCCACACGATCGAGACCACGCCGATCGTGTAGGCGAACACGAGCGCGGCGCGGTCAGAGACCTCGCCCGTCACGAGGGGCCGGTTCTGCGTGCGGTTCATCAGCCGGTCGATGTCGCGGTCGATGTACATGTTGAAGGCGCCCGCCGAGCCAGCCGAGAGTGCGCCGCCGACGAGCGTGGCGAGCACGAGCCAGATGCTCGGAAGACCGTCGGCTGCGAGGATCATGACGGGCGCCGTCGTGACGAGCAGCAGCTCGATGACCCGCGGCTTGGTCAGGGCGATGTAGGCCGAGAGGGTGCGTCGGATGCTTCGCGGTCGCGTCGTGACGGCGTGATCGAGAGCGGTATCCATAGCTCCTTCATTCGTGGCGCGGGAATGCCGCCAGTCTACGCGAGCGTTCATGGGAGCAGGGCCGCGCACCCGTCGCGGCATACGACCCTCTCTATACTGGCGGGGGCCGACGACGCCCTGCACGCCGACGCTCGTGCAGGAACGAGCGGGGCCCGCATCCGTCTGAAGAAAGGGCTGTACCGACGCCATGACCGACCTGACCTGGGATGACCTGGACCGCCGCGCCGTCGACACCGCCCGATTGCTCGCCGCCGATGCTGTCGAAAAGGTCGGCAACGGCCATCCGGGCACCGCGATGTCGCTCGCGCCCGTCGCGTACCTGCTGCACCAGAAGGTCATGCAGCACGACCCGAGTGACCCCACCTGGCTCGGTCGCGACCGCTTCATCCTGTCGGCGGGGCACAGCTCGCTCACACAGTACGTGCAGCTCTACCTCGGCGGATACGGCCTGGAGCTCGACGACCTGAAGGCGCTGCGCACCTGGGGCTCGAAGACCCCCGGCCACCCCGAATACGGCCACACCGACGGCGTCGAGATCACGACCGGCCCGCTCGGCCAGGGTCTCGCCTCGGCCGTCGGGTTCGCCTATGCCGCGCGATTCGAGCGCGGACTGCTCGACCCCGAGACGCCCGCCGGTGAGAGCGTCTTCGATCACCACGTCTACGTCATCGCCGGCGACGGCGACATCCAGGAGGGCGTGACGAGCGAGGCCGGATCGCTCGCGGGCCACCAGCAGCTCGGCAACCTCATCGCCATCTACGACTCGAACCAGATCTCGATCGAAGACGACACCGATATCGCATTCACCGAAGACGTCGCGGCGCGCTACGAGGCCTACGGCTGGCACGTGCAAACGGTCGACTGGAAGAAGACGGGCGAGTACGTCGAAGACGTGCACGCCCTGCACGGCGCGCTCGAGGCGGCCAAGGCCGAGACCTCGCGCCCGAGCCTCGTGATCGTCAAGACGATCATCGGCTGGCCCGCCCCCACGAAGCAGAACACCGGCAAGATCCACGGATCGGCGCTCGGCGGCGACGAGCTCGCCGCGACGAAGCGCGTCATGGGCTTCGACCCCGACGAGCACTTCGCCGTCGCCGATGAGGTCATCGCGCACACGCGCCAGGCCGTCGACCGCGGGCGCGCGCGCCGCGCGGCCTGGGACGCGCGATTCGCGGAGTGGGCCGCGGCGAACCCCGCCCAGAAGGCCCTGCTCGACCGCATGCTCGCGGGCGAGCTGCCGACCGAGCTCGACGCCGCGCTGCCCGTGTTCGAGGGCGGCACGAGCGTGTCGACCCGCGCCGCGAGCGGCAAGGTCATCAACGCCATCGCGGGCGTGCTACCCGAGTTCTGGGGCGGCTCGGCCGACCTCGCCGAGTCGAACCTGACCACGATCGCGGGCGGCGGCTCCTTCGCCCCGAGCGAGCACTCGACGCACGAGTGGTCGGCGAACCCCTACGGCCGGGTGCTGCACTTCGGTATTCGCGAGCACGCGATGGGCGCGATCCTCAACGGCATCGCCCTGCACGGCCGCACCCGCGTCTTCGGGGGCACCTTCCTGATCTTCAGCGACTACATGCGCCCCGCGGTGCGCCTCGCGGCGCTTATGAACGTGCCCGTCACCTACGTGTGGACCCACGACTCCGTCGCTCTCGGCGAAGACGGCCCGACGCACCAGCCGATCGAGCAGCTCGCCTCGCTGCGCGCTATCCCCGGCTTCTCGATCGTGCGGCCCGCCGACGCGAACGAGACGGCGCATGCCTGGAAGGCCGTGCTCGAGCGCCGCTCTCCCGCCGGCATCGCCCTCACCCGCCAGAACATCCCGGTGTTCGCGCGCGGCACGGGCGCCGCCTCGGGCGACGAGCTCGCCGCCGCCCACCACGTTGCGAAGGGTGCCTACGTGCTGGCGGAGGCCGCGAACGGCACCCCCGACGTGATCCTCATCGCGACGGGCTCCGAGGTCGCGGTGGCGATGGATGCGCGCTCGCAGCTCGCCGAGCACGGCATCCACGCGCGTGTCGTGTCGGCTCCCTGCCTCGAGTGGTTCGACGAGCAGAGCGCCGAGTACCGCGAGTCGGTGCTCCCCTCGTCGGTGACGGCCCGCGTCTCGGTCGAGGCCGGTCTCGCGCTGAGCTGGCACCGCTACGTCGGAGACCGGGGCCGCTCGGTGTCGATCGAGCACTTCGGTGCCTCGGCTGACTACCAGACGCTCTTCCGCGAGTTCGGCATCACCCCCGAGGCTGTCGTCGCCGCGGCACGCGAAAGCATCGCGGCGCGCTGACCCGCCCCACCCACTCTGTCCGCCACCACTCCACCACCCACGATTGAGGACACCATGAGCTCCACCCCCACTGCCCAGCTGAGCGACCTCGGCGTCAGCATCTGGCTCGACGACCTCTCGCGCGACCGCATCACTTCGGGCGGCCTCGCCGCGCTCATCACCGAGCGGGATGTCGTCGGCGTGACCACCAACCCGACCATCTTCGCGGCTGCACTCGCCACGGGCACGACCTACGACGCGCAGGTGCGCGAGCTCGCGGCCGCGGGCGTCGACGTCACGCGCGCCGTCTTCGAGATCACGACCGACGATGTCGCCGCCGCGAGCGACATCTTCTCCTCGGTCTACGGCGCGACGGGTGGCCAGGACGGCCGCGTGTCGATCGAGGTCGAGCCCGGGCTCGCGCACGATGCCGCCGGCACGATCGCGCAGGCCCAGCAGCTCTGGAAGAAGGTCGGCCGACCGAACGCGATGATCAAGATCCCCGCGACCTTCGAGGGCCTCGAGGCCATCACCGAGACGATCGCCGCCGGCATCAGCGTCAATGTCACCCTCATCTTCAGCCTCGAGCGCCACCGCGCGGTCATCGACGCCTACCTCACGGGCCTCGAGAAGGCGCACGCCGCGGGCATCGACCTCTCGACCATCCACTCGGTCGCCTCGTTCTTCGTGTCGCGCGTCGACACCGAGATCGACAAGCGGCTCGTCGAGATCGGCACCCCCGAAGCCCTCGCCCTCAAGAGCAAGGCGGGCATCGCGAACGCGCGGCTCGCCTACGAGGTCTTCGAGCAGGCCTTCGCGACCGAGCGCGCCGCCGCGCTCCTGGCCGCGGGAGCGAACGCCCAGCGCCCGCTCTGGGCTTCGACCGGGGTGAAAGACCCGAGCCTGCCCGACACCCTGTATGTGACCGAGCTGGCGGTCGGCCGCACGGTCAACACCATGCCCGAGAAGACCCTGCAGGCGACCTTCGACCACGGCGTTATCGCCGGCGACGCCGTCACGGGCAGCTACGACGAGGCGCGCGACGTGCTCGCCGCCCTCGACGCGCTCGGCATCTCGTACGACGAGGTGACCGCGCTGCTCGAGAAGGAGGGCGTCGAGAAGTTCATCGTCAGCTGGAACGAGCTGCTCGACACCGTGAGCGCCGCTCTCGAGGCCGCGCGATGACCCTCACGGTCGCCGCGCGCGGCGACGCGCAGCACGCTATCGACGCGCACGTTCCCTCGCTCGTCGAGCATCTCGTCGCAAGCCGCATCACGGCGGGCGACAGCACGCTGTGGGGTGCCGCGGCTGAAGCGGAAGCGAGCGTGCGGCTCGGCTGGACGCAGGCCGTCTCGGTCTCGCGCCCCCTCGTCGCCGAGATCGTCGCGCTGCGCGAGCAGTTGACCGAGCGCGGCATCACGCGCATCGTGCTCTGCGGCATGGGCGGATCGTCGCTCGCCCCCGAGGTCATCACCCGCACGGCAGGCGTGCCGCTCGTGGTTCTCGACTCGACCGATCCGAGTCAGGTCGCGACGGCCCTCGGCGAGCACCTCGGCCACACGGCCGTCGTCGTCTCGTCGAAGTCGGGCTCGACCGTCGAGACCGACAGCCAGAAGCGCAGCTTCGAAGCGGCCTTCCGGGCCGCGGGCATCGACCCTGCCGAGCGCATGATCATCGTGACCGACCCGGGCTCGCCGCTCGAACAGGCCTCGCTCGCGGCCGGATACCGCGTCTTCTCGGCCGACCCGACCGTCGGCGGCCGCTACTCGGCACTCACCGCCTTCGGCCTCGTGCCCTCGGGCCTCGCGGGCGTCGACCTGGATGCCCTGCTCGACGAGGCCGAGGCCGCGAGCCTGCCGCTCGCCGTCGACAGCGCCTCGAACCCGGGCCTGCAGCTGGGTGCCGCGATCGCCGGCACCGCGCCGCTGCGCGACAAGCTCGTCATCGTGGCCGACGGAACGCACATCGTCGGCCTCGGCGACTGGATCGAGCAGCTCATCGCCGAATCGACAGGCAAGAACGGGCTCGGCATCCTGCCCGTCGTCGTCGGCATCGATGCTCCCGAACTGACGAGCGGCGCGGCCGATGTGCAGGTCGTGCGCCTCGTCGCCGACACGCGCGCGACGCGCGAGGTCGCCGATGGCGAGATCGAGCTCTCGGGCTCGCTCGGCGCCCACCTGCTCACCTGGCAGTACGCCACGGCTGTCGCGGGAATGCTGCTCGGCATCAATCCATTCGATCAGCCCGATGTCGAGTCGGCCAAGGTCGCCGCGCGCGGGCTGCTCGACGCGCGCCCCGAGCCGCTCGAGGCGCTCTTCGTCGACGACGGCATCGAGGTCGTCGGGCCGGCCGGCCTGCTGAGCGGGGCATCCACGATCGGCGACGCCGTGCGCGCGCTCGAAGCGGCGGTTCCCGAGGGCGGCTACGTCGCCGTGCAGGCCTACCTCGATCGCATCGCGCACCCGGAGCTCGAGGCCGTGCGGCACCTCATCGCCGCGCGCACGGGCCGTCCGGTCACCTTCGGGTGGGGGCCCCGGTTCCTGCACTCGACCGGTCAGTACCACAAGGGCGGTCCCGCGCGCGGAGTCTTCCTGCAGGTGACCGGGTCTCTCGGTGACGACCTCGAGATCCCCGATCGCCCCTTCAGCTACGGTCAGCTCATCGCGGCGCAGGCGGCGGGTGACTCCGCTGTGCTCGCCGAGAAGGGCATGCCCGTCGTGACCCTTCGCGTGCGCGACGCCGATGGCATCGCCGCCATCATCGCGGCGATCTCCTGACCCGCTCCGCCACCACGAGGAGAACAATGGCCCCGGCCGCCATCGCCCGCGACAGCAATCCGCTGCGCTCCCCCGACGATCGTCGGCTCAACCGCATCGCCGGGCCGAGCGGGCTCATCATCTTCGGTGTGACGGGCGATCTGTCGCGCAAGAAGCTCATGCCCGCGGTCTACGACCTCGCCAACCGCGGCCTGCTTCCCCCGGGCTTCGCCCTCGTGGGTTTCGCTCGGCGCGACTGGGAGACCCAAGATTTCGAGCAGGTCGTGCACGACGCGGTCAAGCAGTACGCGCGAACCCCTTTCGACGAAGAGGTCTGGCGGCAGCTCGCCTCGGGCATCCGGTTCGTGTCGGGCGACTTCGACGACGACGATGCGTTCGCACGCCTGTCGGCGACGCTCGCCGAGCTCGACCGCGAGCGCGGCACCATGGGCAACCACGCCTTCTACCTGTCGATCCCACCGAAGTCGTTCCCGCTCGTCACCGAGCAGTTGCGCCGTAGCGGGCTCGCCGAGGCCCAGGCCGGCGAGTGGCGCCGCGTCGTCATCGAGAAGCCCTTCGGCAGCGATCTCACCACGGCGCGCGAGCTCAACGACGTCGTCGAGTCGGTGTTCCCGCCCGACTCCGTGTTCCGCATCGACCACTACCTCGGCAAAGAGACGGTGCAGAACATCCTCGCGCTGCGCTTCGCCAACATGATGTACGAGCCCATCTGGAACGCGAACTACGTGGATCACGTGCAGATCACGATGGCGGAAGACATCGGGGTCGGGGGCCGCGCCGGGTACTACGACGGCATCGGCGCCGCGCGCGATGTGATCCAGAACCACCTGCTGCAGCTGCTCGCGCTCACCGCCATGGAGGAGCCCGTCTCATTCGACGCGGCCGACCTGCGTGCCGAGAAGGAGAAGGTGCTTTCGGCGGTGCGGCTGCCGAAAGACCTCGCCACCGGAACGGCGCGCGGCCAGTATGCGAGCGGCTGGCAGGGCGGCGAATGGGTGCCCGGCTTCCTCGACGAGGACGGGATGAACCCCGCCTCGGTCACCGAGACCTACGCGGCCATGCGCCTCGACATCAACACGCGGCGGTGGGCCGGGGTGCCGTTCTACCTGCGCGCTGGTAAGCGGCTCGGCCGACGCGTCACCGAGATCGCCGTGGTCTTCAAGCGCGCGCCGCAGTACCTCTTCGCCGAGGCGCAGACGTCGGCGCTCGGGCAGAACGCCCTCGTGATCCGCGTGCAGCCCGACGAGGGCGTCACGATCCGCTTCGGGTCGAAGGTGCCCGGTGCCGGAATGCAGGTGCGCGACGTCACGATGGACTTCGGCTACGGCCACGCCTTCACCGAAGCGAGCCCCGAGGCCTACGAGCGGCTCATCCTCGACGTGCTGCTGGGCGACCCGCCGCTGTTCCCCCGCCATGAAGAGGTCGAGCTCAGCTGGAAGATCCTCGACCCCATTGAGGAGTTCTGGGCCACCCAGGGAGCGCCCGAGCAGTACGCGCCGGGAACCTGGGGTCCGCAGTCGGCGGACGACCTGCTCGCGCGCGACGGACGAGTGTGGAGGCGCCCGTGATCATCGACCTGCCCGACACGACCGCAAGCCAGGTGTCGAAGACCCTCGTGCGGATTCGCGACGAAGCCGGGGCTGTTGCCCTCGGCCGCGTGCTGACGCTCATCATCACGAGCGAGATCGGCGAGGAGGAGGACGTCATCGCGGCGGCCAACGAGGCCTCACGCGAGCACCCCATGCGCATCATCGTCGTCTCGACCGACAGTGCCGGCGCGACGGCGCGGCTCGACGCCGAGATCCGCGTGGGTGGCGACGCGGGCGCGAGCGAGGTCATCGTGCTCCGTGCGCACGGTGCCACCGCGACCGACCTGCGCGGGCTCGTCACGGGGCTGCTGCTGCCCGACGCTCCCGTCGTGTCGTGGTGGCCTGGCGAGTGCCCCGACGCCGTGTGCGAGACACCCCTCGGTCGGCTGGCACAGCGCCGCATCACCGATTCCGCCTCGACGACCGACCCCCACGCGACCCTGTCGCGCATCGCCGCGGGCTACCGGCCGGGCGACACCGACTTCGCCTGGACGCGGTTGACCCTGTGGCGCGCGCAACTGGCTGCGGCTCTCGATCAGCCGCCGTACGAGCCCATCACGCGCGTGCAGGTCGCGGGCGCTCCCGACAGCCCTTCGACGGCGCTGCTCGCCGCGTGGCTCGGCCTGCGCCTGCAGGTGCCGGTCGAGATCGATGTCGCCGACGGCAACCCCTCGTCGGGCATCCACCGCGTCGTCTTGCACCGCGCGAGCGGAGAGATCAGCCTTGAGCGCACACGAGCGGGGGTTGTCGAGCTGCACCAGCCGGGCCAGCCCACGCACGAGCTCTCGCTGCCGCGCCGGGGGCTGCGCGAGTGCCTCGCCGAAGAACTGCGTAGGCTCGACCCTGACGATGAGTTCGGCGCCGTGCTCGAGAGCGGGTTCGGCAGCTCGACCGCCGCCTGACGTCGGCGCCCAACGCGCCCCGCTCCGCAGAGAGGCTCCACCACTGTGACCACCGAACGCCGCGTGCTCGTGCACGCCGACCGCGCCGCTCTCGCCGGCTCGGTCGCCTCCCGTTTTCTCACCAAGATGATCGATCTTCTCGATGAGCGCGACGAGGTTCACCTCGTGCTCACGGGGGGCAGCGTCGGCATCGAGGTGCTCGCGGCGATCGCGGCGCTGCCGGCGCGCGACCAGATCGACTGGGCTCGGGTGCACGCGTGGTGGGGCGACGAGCGCTGGGTGCCCGCCGGGCACGCCGACCGCAACGAGCAGCAGGCGCGGGATGCCCTGCTCGACCTCGTCGCGATCCCGGCGTCGAACATCCACGCCTTCCCGGCCTCTGACGAAGGGCTCACGCTCGAGGAGGGTGCCGAGCGCTACCGCGACGAGCTGCTCGCCGCGGGCGGGGGCGACTTCCCGACCTTCGCCATCACGTTCCTCGGGGTCGGCCCCGACGGCCACATCGCCTCGCTCTTCCCCGAGCGCGACGGCCCGCGCGTGACCGAGACGGGCGTCATCGCCGTGCACGACTCCCCCAAGCCGCCGCCCGCACGGCTCACGCTCACGCTGCCGCTCATCAACCGCTCCGAGCGCATCTGGCTCGTGCTCGCGGGGGGCGACAAGGCCGCCGCCCTCGGCCTAGCGCTCGCCGGAGCGGCGGTCGCCGACGTTCCTGTCGGCGGCGTGCTCGGCACCAAGCGCACAGTCTTCTTCATCGACGACGATGCCTCGTCGGAGGTTCCCGAGTCGCTCATCGCGCCGACCAGCTACTGGACGGGCGCGATGGATCAGGCCGAGTGGACGCTCGGCGAGCAGTAGGGCGCGGTCGTCAGACGGCGCCGCGCCGCTGACGCAGCTTGAGAAGGGCCTCGTCGAGGATCTGAGCCGCTTCTTCGTCGGTGCGCCGCTCTTTCACGTAGGCCAGGTGCGTCTTGTACGGCTCGTTCTTGGCCACCTGGGGCGGGTTGTCTTTGTCGCGACCGGCGGGGAGGCCCGTCGACGGCGAGTCGATGACCTCAGGGATCTCTTCTTCGGGCAGGTTCGCCGCGAAGTGCCGCACGGTCTCGTTGCCCATCGCATCCCAGTACGAGATCGAGATGCGCTCGGCGTGGATGCCGCGGTCCTGCTCGCCCATCGGGCCGGAGCCCACGCGCGAACCCCGGATGGCGCTGCCGCCTGAAACCATGGTGTGCTCCTTAGACCGCGTCGAAGCGCGTGATGAGACCGAGCACGATGATCGAGCTCACCCAGACGAGGGCGAGGATGATCGTGATGCGGTTGAGGTTGCGCTCGGCGACGCCGGAAGCGCCGAGGTTCGACGTGACGCCGCCCCCGAACATGTCGGAGAGGCCGCCACCGCGCCCGCGGTGCAGCAGGATCATCAGAGTGAGCAGAAGGCTCGTGATCCCCAGGATGACCTGGAGCACGACCTGAAGGATTTCCACGGATCGGACCTCTCGCGCGTTTCGGACAGTCTCCTACCCTACCGGACGGCGGGCGGAGCGGGGATCAGGCAGTGCCGACGTGCTTCGGGAACCGGGCGATGCTCGAGAACTCGTCGACGTCGAGGCTCGACCCGCCGACGAGAGCGCCGTCGACATCCTTGTGCTTCATGAAGCCAGCGATGTTCGCGGCCTTGACCGAACCGCCGTACAAGATTCGGGTGCGCTCGGCGGCCTCGGCTCCGAGCACCTCGGCGATCGTCACGCGCAGCGCGGCGCAGACCTGCTGCGCCTGCTCGGGCGTGGCGGCCTGCCCCGAGCCGATCGCCCACACGGGCTCGTAGGCGACGACGACGTCGGCATCGGCTGCGAGCGCCTCGAGCACGACCCGCAGTTGCGCCACGGGCACCGCCGAGGGGCCGTGCTGCTCGAGGTCGTCGGCCGTCTCGCCGACGCACACGACGGGAACAAGGCCATGCCGCAGAGCCGCGACCGTCTTCTCGGCCACGACCTGGTCGGTCTCGGCGTGGTACTGCCGGCGCTCGCTGTGGCCGATGATGACGTAGCGGCAGTCGAGGGCTGACAAGAAGGCGCCCGAGATCTCGCCCGTGTAGGCACCGCTGTCGTGCACCGACAGGTCTTGCCCGCCGTAGCGCAGCTCGAGCTTGTCGGCGGTCACCAGCGTCTGCACGCTGCGCAGGTCGGTGAACGGCGGGAACACGGCGACCTCGACCTGGGCGTAGTCGTGCTTCGCGTCACGCAGGCTCCAGGCGAGCTTCTGCACGAACGCGATCGACTGCAGGTGGTCGAGGTTCATCTTCCAGTTGCCCGCAATGAGCGGGGTGCGTGCTACTGCCATCCGAGGACCTCCAGGCCGGGGAGCTTCTTGCCCTCGAGGAACTCGAGGCTCGCCCCGCCTCCGGTGGAGACGTGGCCGAAATCGCCGTCGGTGAAGCCGAGGGCGCGAACGGCGGCCGCGGAATCGCCGCCGCCGACGACACCGAGTCCTGAGACGCGCGTGAGCGCCTCAGCGACCGCCCGCGTGCCGCCCGCGAACGCTGCGAACTCGAACACGCCCATGGGCCCGTTCCAGAACACAGTGGTCGACGAAGCGACGAGCTCGGCGAAGCGCGCTGCGGTCTGCGGGCCGATGTCGAGCCCGATCCCGGATGCCCCGGCCGGGCCCTGCTCGATCGCATCGGCCGGCTGCACCGTGTGCGGCGCGTCGGCGGCGAAGCGCTCGGCGACGACCACGTCGGTCGGGAGCACGATCTGCACGCCGCGCCGCTCGGCCTCGGCGAGGTAGCCCCGCACGGTGTCGAGCTGGTCGGCCTCCAGCAGGCTCGCGCCCACCGAGTGGCCCTGCGCGGCGAGGAAGGTGAACAGCATGCCGCCGCCGACGAGCAGCCGGTCGACGCGCGGCAGCAGGTGCGCGATCACCCCGAGCTTGTCGCTGACCTTAGAACCCCCCAGCACGACCGTGTACGGCCGCTCGGGGCGCTCGGTGAGTCGATCGAGCACGTCGGTCTCGGCCGAGATGAGCGACCCGGCTGCGCTCGGCAGCGTCTGCGCGAGCTCGAAGACGCTCGCCTGCTTGCGGTGCACGACACCGAAGCCGTCTGAGACGAGCGCGTCGCCGAAGCGGGCGAGCTCGTCGGCGAAGGCTTGCCGCTCCGAGGAATCCTTCGCCGTCTCGCCGGGATTGAAGCGCAGGTTCTCGAGAACCGCAATGCCGCCGTCGGCCAGACCGGCCACGGCATCCGCCGCCGAATCGCCGACGGTGTCGCTCGCGAACGCCACCGGGGCGCCGAGCAGCTCGCTCAGGCGCTGCGCCACGGGGCGCAGGCTGTAGCGCTCGTCGGGGGCGCCCTCGGGCCGCCCGAGGTGCGAGACCACGATGACCTTCGCCCCGCGGTGCAGCAGGGCGTTGAGGGTCGGCAGCGACGCGCGGATGCGCCCGTCATCGGTCACGACGCCGTCGCTGAGCGGCACGTTGAGATCGCACCGCACGATGACGCGTCGACCGGAGAGGTCGCCGAGGGACTCGATCGTACGCAGGGCCACGGAGGCTCTTCCCGTCGTCGCCGCGCCTAGAGGCGCGCGCCGACGAACTCGGTGAGGTCGACGAGACGGTTCGAGTAGCCCCACTCGTTGTCGTACCAGGCCGAGACCTTCACGAGGTTGCCGCTCACGTTCGTGAGCTCGGCGTCGAAGATCGACGAGTGCGGGTTGAGCTGGATGTCGCTCGAGACGATCGGGTCTTCGGTGTACTCGAGGTAGCCCTTTAGGCGCCCCTCGGCCGCGGCGGCCTTGTAGGCGGCGTTGATCTGCTCGACCGTGAGGCCCTCGGTGGGGGTCACGATGGTGAGGTCGACGATCGAGCCCGTGGGCACCGGAACGCGGTACGACGAGCCGCTGAGCTTGCCCTGCAGCTCGGGCAGTACAAGACCGATGGCCTTCGCCGCGCCGGTGGATGCGGGCACGATGTTGATGGCGGCACCCCGCGCGCGGCGCAGGTCGCTGTGCGGACCGTCCTGCAGGTTCTGGTCGGCCGTGTAGGCGTGCGCCGTCATCATGAAGCCGCGCTCGATGCCGAAGGCGTCGTTGAACACCTTGGCGAGGGGGGCGAGGCAGTTCGTGGTGCACGAGGCGTTCGAGATGATGACGTCGGTGGCCGGGTCGTAGGTCTCTTCGTTGACGCCCATGACGATGGTGGCGTCATCGCCCGTCGCGGGCGCCGAGATGAGCACCTTCTTGGCGCCGCCGGCGATGTGCTTCTTGGCGTCCTCCGCCTTCGTGAAGCGGCCGGTCGACTCGATGACGATGTCGACGCCGAGGTCGCCCCACGGGAGGGCGGCCGGGTCGCGCTCTTCGAACACGCGGATGCGGCGGCCGCCGACCGTGATCGAGTCGCCGTCGTGCGAGACGTCGTGAGCGAGCACGCCGCCGACCGAGTCGTACTTCAGCAGGTGCGCCAGCGCGGCGTTGTCGGTGAGGTCGTTCACGGCGACGATCTCGAGGTCGCTGCCCTGGGCGAGAGCCGCCCGCAGGTAGTTGCGGCCGATGCGGCCGAATCCGTTGATGCCGACTTTCACGCTCACGGGATCTCCTGTTGCTCAGGCGCCCACGGCGCCATTGGTGGTGGTAGAGGTGGTGGGGTGGTGCGGGGGGAAAAGACGATGGCCGGGGCACGAGCCCCGGCCACGACGCCTGTTACGACAGTAGCAGGAGCCCGTCGCTGTGCGAGCGCGCCGCCGCGAAGCGGTCGGCCACGTTCTGCCAGTTCACGATGTTCCAGAAGGCCTTGACGTAGTCGGCCTTGACGTTGACGTAGTCGAGGTAGAAGGCGTGCTCCCACATGTCGAGCTGCAGCAGCGGCACGGTCGCCTGCGCCGTGTTGCCCTGCTGGTCGAACAGCTGCTGGATGATCAGGCGGCGTCCGATCGGATCCCACGACAGCACGCCCCAGCCCGAGCCCTGGATGCCCATGGACGCGGCCGTGAAGTGGGCGACGAACTGGTCGAACGAGCCGAAGAACTCGTCGATCGCGGCGGCGAGCTCACCCTCGGGCTTGTCGCCCCCCTCGGGCGAGAGGTTGGTCCAGAAGATCGAGTGGTTGATGTGGCCGCCGAGGTGGAAGGCCAGGTCTTTCTCGAGCCGGTTGATGTTGGCGAAGGCACCGGTCGCGCGCGCCTCGGCCATCGCCTCGAGCGCACCGTTGGCCCCCGCGACGTACGCGGCGTGGTGCTTCGAGTGGTGCAGCTCCATGATGCGGGCGCTGATGTGCGGCTCGAGCGCCGCGTAGTCGTAGGTCAGTTCGGGGAGCGTGTACACAGACATGAGAGCTCTTGTCTCCTCCAGATAGGGCGTCCGGTCGCCGGGCTGCCGACGACCGCGCTGACGGGGGGCCAGTCTACTGAAGGCAACCGAACCCCACCCCGCAGTGTTCCCGCTCGACGCGGCTCAGTCGAGATCGATGTCGGGCGGCAGGTTTGCGTCGGTGCCCGGGATGCCGAGGGTCTCGGCGCGCTTGTCGGCCATGGCGAGCAGCCGGCGGATGCGCCCGGCGACGGCGTCTTTCGTCATGGGGGGGTCGGCGTGGTGGCCCAGCTCGTCGAGGCTCGAGTCGCGGTGGTCGAGGCGCAGCTGACCGGCGTATCGCAAGTGCTCGGGCAGGTCGTCACCGAGGATCTCGAGGGCGCGCTCGACCCGGGCGCATGCCGCGACGGCCGCTTGCGCCGATCGCCGCAGGTTCGCGTCGTCGAAGTTGACGAGCCGGTTGGCCGTGGCGCGCACCTCGCGCCGGGCGCGCAGGGCCTCCCAGTCGGCGACCGTGGTCTCGGCCCCCATGAGCCGCAGCATCTGGCTGATCTTGTCGCCGTCGCGGATGACCACGCGGTGCACTCCGCGAACCTCACGGGCCTTCGCGGCGATGCCGAGGCGCCCCGCGGCGCCGACGAGGGCCATAGCGGACTCGTTGCCCGGGCAGGTGATCTCGAGCGCGGCCGATCGCCCGGGATCCGTCAGCGAGCCGTGGGCGAGGAACGCCCCGCGCCAGACCGCCGCGAGCTCGTCGCGCGACCCGGTGGTGAGACGGTTCGGAAGGCCGCGGACGGGCCGGCGCCGCGCATCCAGCAGCCCCGTCTGACGGGCGAGCGTCTCGCCGCCCTCGAGCACGCGCACGACGTAGGCGGGGGTCTTGCGGATTCCCCCGGGCGAGAGCATCGCCGCGTCGCTGCGCATGCCGTAGAGCTCGACGAGGTCTTTGCGCACACGACGGGCGATCGCCGGAGTATCGAGCTCGACCTCGACCGCGACGCGCCCCGAGATGAGGTGCAGGCCGCCGGCGAAACGCAGCACCGTGGCGAGTTCGGCAGCGCGCACCGTGGTCTTCGTGATCACCAGCTGCGAGAGCTCGTGCTTCACGTCAGCGGTCAACGCCACGGCGGTCGTCCTCTCGAGGGGGGCAGGTGAGGGGGTACGGCAATCGACCTTACTCGCGTCCCAGGTCGCGATGCTTCACGGTGATGCCCACGCTCGGCATCACCCGCATGCGCTCGGCGAGCTGCTGAACGAGTGCGACCGAGCGGTGCTTGCCACCCGTGCAGCCGATCGCGATCGTCGCGTGGCGCTTGTTCTCGCGCGCGTACCCGGCGAGTACGGGGGTCAGCATGGCCTCGAAGGCGTCGAGGAACTCGCGGGCGCCCTCTTGTGCGAGAACGTACTCGCTCACGGTCGCGTCGAGACCCGTGGCCGACCGCAGCTCGGGTTGCCAGAAAGGGTTCGGCAGAAAGCGCGCATCGGCCACGACGTCGGCATCGGTCGGAATGCCGTACTTGAAACCGAAGCTCTCGAGCGTGACCTTCACGCCGGGGCTGCCCTGTGCCGAGAAGATCTCGGTGACGGTCGTGGCGAGCTGGTGGATGTTGAACTCGGTCGTGTCGATGATGATGTCAGCGAGCTCGCGCACCTCGAGCATGCGCTCGCGCTCGCGCGCGATGCCGTCGAGCAGCGTGCCGTCCTCCTGCAGCGGATGCGGGCGACGCACCTGCTCGAAGCGCCGCACGAGAGCCGCATCGGTCGCTTCGAGGAACAGCACGCGAACGGTGTCGCGCGCGCGCAGCTCGGCCACGATCGCGGCGAGATCGGCGAACAGCTTGCCGCCGCGCACGTCGACGACCGCGGCGATGCGCGGCAGTGCGCTGCCGGGGTGCACGGCGAGGTCGACGAGCGGCCTCAGCATCTGAGGCGGCAGGTTGTCGACGACGTACCAGCCGAGGTCTTCGAGGGCATTCGCGACCGTCGAGCGGCCTGCGCCCGACATGCCGGTGACGATCAGCACATCGTGCGGCACGGTCTCGGGCATCAGTCCTCGCGTCGACTCGGGGTGGGGTTCCAGACTACCCGTCGTCGCGCAGGGTGCGATGGACGAGCCGGGCGGTCGCGGGCCCGATGCCGTCGACCGCGGTGAGCTCGTCGACGCTCGCCGCCCGCAATCGGGCGACCGAGCCGAAGTGCTTGAGCAGCTCGGTCGTGCGGTTCGGGCCGAGGCCCGGGATGCTCGAGAGTCGGGAGCGGATGTCGCGCGAACGCGTCGTGCGCTGGTAGCGCAGCGCGAAGCGGTGCGCCTCGTCGCGCAGCCGCTGCAGCAGGAACAGCGCGTCGGAGGACCGGGGAAGGATGACGGGGAAGTCGCTGTCGGGCAGCCACACCTCTTCGAGCCGCTTGGCGATTCCGCAGACGGCGATGTCGTCGAGCCCCTCGTCACGCAGGGCCCGCGCGGCCGCGGCGACCTGCGGCTGGCCGCCGTCGATCACGAGCAGGCCGGGGCGGTAGTGGAACGACTTGCGGCTCGCTCCCTCGCCCGTGGTGGGGTCGATCGCGGCCACAGGCGACGCGGCCTCGTCGTGCAGGTATGCCAGGCGGCGCCGCAGAACCTGGTAGACGGCGTCGGTGTCGTCTCGGGCATCCGCGATCGCGAACTTGCGGTACTGGTCTTTGCGCGGCAGCCCGTCTTCGAAGACCACCATCGACGCGACGGGGTTCGATCCTCCGAAGTGTGAGACGTCGTAGCACTCGAGGCGCAGCGGCGCCTCGGCGAGACCGAGGGCCTCTTGAATGTCAGCGAGCGCTTGCGATCGGGCCGTGAAGTCGCCGCTACGCCGGGTCTTGTACTGCACGAGAGCACCGAGAGCGTTCGTCGCGACCGTCTCGGCGAGCGCGGCCTTCTCGCCGCGCTGCGCCGTCTTGACGATCACGGCACCGCGCTCCCCCGCATCACGACGCCGTTCGGTCAGCACGGTCTGCAGGGCAGAGGCGTCGTCGGGCACCGCCGGCACGATGATCTCGCGCGCGGGCGCCGATGTGCCGTCGTAGGCGTTCTGCAGCACCGTGTCGACGAGCTCGGCCATCGTGACGTCGAGCTCGGTGTCGACGACCCAGCCGCGCACGCCGCGAATGCGCCCGCCGCGCACGATGAAGAGCTGCACCGCGGCCGCGAGCTCGTCGTAGGCGATGCCGAACACATCGGCGTCGGTGCGGTCGTCGAGCACGACGGCGCTCTTCGCGAGCGCCGTCTCAAGAGCCCCGATCTGGTCGCGGAGGCGCGCCGCCGTCTCGTAGTCGAGATCGCGCGCCGCATCGGCCATGGCGCTCTTGAGACCGCGCACGTAGCCCTCGTCGTTGCCGGCCATGAACGACGCGAAGTCGAGGGCGATGCCGCGGTGCTGCTCGGGGGTCACCCGGCCGACGCAGGGCGCCGCACACTTGCCAATGTCGCCGAGCAGGCACGGCCGGTTCGTCGCCTGGGCCCGCTTGTAGGTCGTGTCGGAGCACGAGCGCATCGGGAACGCCTTGAGCATGAGGTCGACGGTCTCGCGCACCGCCCACACCTTCGTGTACGGCCCGAAGTAGCGTGCGCCCGCGATACCGCGTGTGCGCGTGACCATGACGCGCGGCACCCGCTCGGCGAGCGTGATCGCCACGTAGGGGTAGGTCTTGTCATCGCGGAACTTGACGTTGAAGGGCGGCGCGAACTCTTTGATCCAGGTGTATTCGAGCGACAGTGCCTCGAGCTCGCTGCCGACAACCGTCCACTCGACGCCCTGCGCTGTGGTCACCATGCGCCGCGTGCGCTCGTGCAGGCTGTGCAGCGGCTGGAAGTAGTTGCTCAGCCGGCTGCGCAAGTTCTTGGCCTTGCCGACATAGAGCACGCGCCCGACGCCATCGGTGAAACGGTAGACGCCCGGCTCGGTGGGGATCTCACCCCGTTTCGGGCGCCAGTGCTCGCGCGGCGTCATGTCAGCGCTTCGCGCGACCAGCGCCCGCTGCCGTGGCCCGCCGCGCCGAGCCGCCCGTCGTCGAGGTCGCGGGCTGCTGGTCGAGCAGCTCGCGCAAGAAGAAGCCCGTGTGGCTCTCGGGCACGGCCGCGAGCTGCTCGGGCGTGCCGGTCGCGAGCACCTGCCCTCCCCCGGCACCGCCCTCAGGGCCGAGATCGATGAGCCAGTCGGCGGCCCGGATGACATCGAGGTTGTGCTCGATGACGATGACGGTGTTGCCCTTGTCGACGAGACCGTTGAGCACGAGCAGCAGCTTGCGCACGTCTTCGAAGTGAAGGCCCGTGGTCGGCTCATCGAGCACGTAGACGCTGCGGCCGTTCGAGCGCTTCTGCAGCTCGGTCGCGAGCTTGACCCGCTGCGCCTCGCCGCCCGAGAGGGTCGTCGCACTCTGACCGAGCCGAACGTATCCGAGCCCGACATCGACGAGGGTCTTCAAGAAGCGGTGGATGGCCGAGATCGGCTCGAAGAACTCCGCAGCCTCTTCGATCGGCATGTCGAGCACCTCAGCGATGTTCTTGCCCTTGTAGTGCACGGTCAGCGTGTCTCGGTTGTAGCGCGCGCCGTTGCACACCTCGCACGCGACGTAGACGTCGGGCAAGAAGTTCATCTCGATCTTGATCGTGCCATCGCCCGCGCAGTTCTCGCAGCGGCCGCCCTTGACGTTGAAGCTGAAGCGCCCCTGCAGGTAGCCGCGCGCCTTCGCCTCGGTCGTCTCGGCGAACAGCGCGCGAATGCGGTCGAACACGCCGGTGTACGTCGCGGGGTTCGAGCGCGGCGTGCGACCGATGGGCGCCTGGTCGACGTGGACGACCTTGTCGAGGTGCTCGAGGCCGCGAACGCGCACGTGCTTGCCCGGTACTTGACGGGCGCCGTTGAGCTTGTTCGCGAGCACCTTGTAGAGGATGTCGTTGACGAGCGACGACTTGCCCGAGCCGCTCACGCCCGTGACGGCCACGAAGGCCCCGAGCGGGAAGTCGACGGTGACGTCGCGCAGGTTGTTGGCCTTCGCACCGTCGACCGTGAGCATGCGCGAGGGGTCGATCGGGCGACGCGCAACCGTGTCGACCACCTGCCGACGGCCCGCGAGGTAGTCGCCCGTGATCGATGCCGGATTGGCGATGAGCTCGGCGTACGAGCCGGAGTGCACGACGCGGCCGCCGTGCTCGCCCGCCCCCGGCCCGATGTCGACGATCCAGTCGGCCGTGCGGATGGTGTCTTCGTCGTGCTCGACGACGATGAGGGTGTTGCCGAGGCTCTTGAGCTTGACGAGCGTGTCGATGAGCCGACGGTTGTCGCGCTGGTGCAGGCCGATCGAGGGCTCGTCGAGCACGTAGAGCACGCCCGTGAGCCCTGAGCCGATCTGTGTCGCGAGCCGGATGCGCTGCGCCTCTCCGCCCGAGAGGGTTCCCGCCGCGCGCGCCATGCTGAGGTAGCCCAGCCCCACCTCGAGCAAGAACTCGAGACGCGCCCGGATCTCGCGCAGCACGGCGGCGGCGATCGCCGCCTCGCGCTCGGTGAGCGTGATCGTCTGCATGAACGCGTAGGCGTCGAGCAGACTCAGCTCGGCCACCGCCGAGATGCTGCGCCCGTCGACGGTCACCGCGAGCACCTCGGGTTTGAGCCGTGCACCATCGCATTCCGAGCACGGCACCTCGCGGAGGTACTCGGCGAAGCGCTGCTGCGACCAGTCGCTCTCGGCCTCGGCGTACTTGCGCTCGATATACGGGATGACGCCCTCGAAGCCCGTTGAGTACGTGACGTCGCGCCCGTAACGGTTGCGCCACTTCACGCGCACGTCGAAGTCGTTGCCATTGAGGATCGCCTCGTGCGTGCTCTGCTCGAGCTCGCCCCAGGGGGTGTCGAGTGAGAAGCCGAGGTCGCGGCCGAGACCAGCGAGCAGCTTCTGGAAGTAGCTGTACAGGCCCTTGCCCTGCTGGTTCCAGGGAAGGATGACGCCGTCGTTGAGGCTCAGCGAGGGATCGCCGATGAGCAGGTCGACATCGACCGCCATGCGGGTGCCGAGGCCCGAGCAGACGGGGCACGCCCCGAACGGCGCGTTGAACGAGAACGTGCGCGGCTCGATCTCTGTCAGTTGCAGCGGGTGGCGGTTGGGGCAGCTGAGCCGCTCGCTGAAGGTGCGCGTGCGGTCGGATGCCGCGGGCTCGCGATCGACGAAGTCGACGACGACGAGACCCTCGGTCAGGCCCAGCGCGGTCTCGAGCGAGTCGGTGAGGCGTGTGAGCGCATCGTCGTTGGCGACCAGCCGGTCGACGACGACGGCGATGTCGTGCTTGATCTGCTTCTTGAGCACGGGCGGCTCGCTCAACTGCACGAGCTCGCCGTCGACCACGGCACGGGCGTAGCCCGAGGCGGCGAGCTCGCGGAACAGGTCGACGAACTCGCCCTTCTTCTGGCTGACCACCGGTGCGAGCACCTGGAACCGGGTGCCGGTCTCGAGGGTCATGAGCTCATCGGCGATCTGCTGCACCGTCTGGCGCTGGATGCGCTCGCCGCACTCGGGGCAGTGCGGGATTCCGACGCGCGCCCACAGCAGGCGCATGTAGTCGTAGATCTCGGTGATCGTGCCGACCGTCGAGCGCGGGTTGCGGTTCGTCGACTTCTGATCGATCGACACCGCGGGGCTCAGGCCCTCGATGAAGTCGACGTCGGGTCGGTCGACCTGCCCGAGGAACTGACGGGCGTACGCCGAGAGCGACTCGACGTATCGACGCTGCCCCTCGGCGAAGATCGTGTCGAAGGCGAGCGAGCTCTTGCCCGACCCCGAGAGCCCCGTGAACACCACGAGGGCATCGCGCGGGATCACGAGATCGACGTCGCGCAGGTTGTGCACGCGCGCGCCGCGCACGCTCAGGTGGGGAGCAGACTCGAGAGGGGTGACCGACACTCTGATGATTCTAGGTGCGGCCCCCGACAGCTGACTGAGTGGCAGGCTCAGCGCACGTGGCCGGCGTCGACCATGCCGCGCAGGTCTTTCTTGAGGTCTTGCACCTCGTCGCGCAATCGCGCCGCGAGCTCGAACTTGAGCTCCTCGGCCGCGGTCAGCATCTGCGCGGTCAGGTCGGCGATGATCGACTCGAGCTCGGCGGCCCCCTCGGCCCCTCGACCCTCGCGGCGCAGGGCGGGCGTGGCCGCGCGCTTGCCGCCCGCTGCCCCGCCGCGCTGCCGACTGGCGAGAAGCTCGGCCGTATCGGCCCCCTCGCGCACGAGCTGATCAGTGATGTCGGCGATCTTCTTGCGCAGCGGGGTGGGGTCGATGCCGTGCTCGGCGTTGTAGGCGACCTGTCGCTCGCGTCGACGCGTGGTCTCGTCGATCGCCTGCGCCATCGAGGGTGTCACGACGTCGGCGTACATGTGCACCTCGCCCGAGACGTTGCGCGCGGCGCGCCCGATGGTCTGGATGAGCGAGGTCGCCGACCGCAGGAACCCCTCTTTGTCGGCGTCGAGGATGGCGACGAGAGAGACTTCGGGCAGGTCGAGGCCCTCGCGCAGCAGGTTGATGCCGACGAGGACGTCGTAGACGCCCTGCCGCAGCTCGCTCAGCAGCTCGACGCGGCGCAGCGTGTCGACGTCGGAGTGCAGATAGCGCACCCGCACGCCCGCCTCCGTGAGGAACTCGGTGAGCTCCTCCGCCATTTTCTTCGTGAGCGTCGTGACGAGCACGCGCTCGTCGCGCTCGGTGCGCTGGCGGATCTGCTCGAGCAGGTCGTCGATCTGCCCCTTGCTGGGCTTGACGACGATGCCCGGGTCGACGAGACCGGTCGGGCGGATGATCTGCTCGACGACCGAATCGGTGATGCCCAGTTCGTACTTGCCGGGAGTCGCGGAGAGGTAGACCTTCTGGCCGGTGCGATCGAGGAACTCCTCCCATCGCAGCGGCCGGTTGTCGAGCGCACTCGGCAGGCGGAAGCCGTGCTCGACGAGAGTGCGCTTGCGCGAGGCGTCGCCCTCGTACATCGCGCCGATCTGGGGCACGGTCACGTGGCTCTCGTCGATCACCACGAGGAAGTCTTCGGGGAAGTAGTCGAGCAGGCAGTTCGGCGGCTCGCCCGGGGCCCGGCCGTCGATGTGCCGCGAGTAGTTCTCGATGCCGTTGCAGAAGCCGATCTGCTCCATCATCTCGATGTCGAATGTCGTGCGCATGCGCAGCCGCTGCGCCTCGAGCAGCTTGCCCTGGCGCTCGAGCTCCGCCAGCCGCAGCTCGAGCTCGTCCTTGATCGTCACGATCGCGCGCTGCATGGTGTCGGGCGAGGCCGCGTAGTGCGTCGCCGGGAAGACCGAGACGGCGTCGAGCGCCCGCACCACGTCGCCCGTGAGCGGGTGCAGCGCGTAGAGGGCTTCGACCTCGTCGCCGAACATCTCGATGCGGATGGCGAGCTCTTCGTACATCGGGATGATCTCGATGGTGTCGCCCCGCACCCGGAACTTGCCGCGGGAGAAGTCGACGTCGTTGCGCTGGTACTGCATGCCGACGAATTTGCGGATGAGCGCATCGCGCGGGATGCTCTGGCCGACCTGCAAGGCCACCATCGCCTCGAGGTACTCTTCTGCCGCGCCGAGGCCGTAGATGCACGACACGGTCGAGACGACGACGACGTCGCGGCGGCTCAGCAGCGAGTTCGTGGTCGAGTGCCGCAGCCGCTCGACCTCGGCGTTGATCGAGCTGTCTTTCTCGATGAACGTATCGGTCTGCGGAACGTACGCCTCGGGCTGGTAGTAGTCGTAGTACGAGACGAAGTACTCGATCGCGTTGTGCGGCATGAGGTCGCGGAACTCGGTCGCGAGCTGCGCCGCGAGCGTCTTGTTGTGCGCGAGCACCAGGGTCGGGCGCTGCACCTGCTCGATGAGCCAGGCCGTCGTCGCCGACTTACCCGTGCCCGTGGCCCCGAGCAGCACGATGTCGGTCTCGCCGGCGTTGATGCGCGCCGCGAGCTCGGCGATCGCCTGGGGCTGGTCGCCGCTCGGCCGGTAGTCGCTCACGACCTCGAAGGGCCGGACCGAGCGCGTGGGTTCCATGCCCCCAGCCTACGAGAGGGGGTCTGACACTCCGGTGTGCCGGGCGCGCTGCGCGACGAGGCGCTCCCAGAGGGCATCCACCTGCTGGATCGTGTGCGCGAGCGTGCCGCTCGTGTTGATGACGACGTCGGCGACCGCGAGCCGGTCGTCGTCGCTCGCCTGGGCGGCGACGCGATCGAGAGCGGATGCTCGATCCATGCCGCGCAGCGCGACGAGCCGCTCGACGCGCATGTCGGCCGGGGCGTGCACGACGACGACGGCCGCGAACTCCTCGGCCGACCGGGCCTCGACGAGCAAGGGCACGTCGTAGATCACGATCGCGGAGGGGTCGGCGGATGCGATCGCGGCGATGCGCTCGCGGTAGAGGCGGTGAACCTCGGGATGCACGATCGCGTTGAGATCGGAGAGCGCCGCGGGGTCGGAGAACACCAGGGCCCCGAGCGAGGGTCGGTCGAGCGATCCGTCAGCCGCGAGCACGGCCTCGCCGAACCGACGGCGCACGGCGTCGAGTCCGGGCGAGCCGGGCGCGACCGCCTCGCGCGCGAGCAGGTCGGCATCGATGACCGTCGCCCCGAGCTCGGCCAGTCGGGCTGAGACGACCGACTTGCCGGCAGCGATCCCCCCGGTGAGCGCGATCACATCCACGCGCCGACCATACCCCGTCGTCGCCGCGAGGAGCAGGTAGCATGACTCGCACGCGCCCCGATGGAGGTCTCCTGTGCTCGAACTGCTCACCGGTACCGGCCTCGCGGTGGCTGCGGGGCTCAACGCCTACGTGCCGATGCTCGTGCTCGGTCTCGCCGGCCGGTTTCTCGACTTCGTGGAGCTGCCCGCCGCCTGGGCCTGGCTCGAGAACGAGTGGGTGCTGTTGATCCTGGGCGTGCTGCTCGTGATCGAGCTCATCGCGGACAAGATCCCGGCCGTCGACTCGATCAACGACTGGATCCAGTCGATCGTGCGCCCGGCGGCGGGCGGAATCGTGTTCGGCACGGGAACGGCGACGCAGACGGCCGCGGTCACCGACCCCGCGGCGTTCTTCGAGTCGAGCGCCTGGGTGCCCGTGGTGGCGGGGGTCGTGATCGCACTCGTGGTGCACGGCGCCAAGATGTTCGTGCGCCCCGCTGCGAACGCCCTCACGGCGGGAGCCGCCGCTCCCGTGCTGTCGACCGGTGAAGACATCGGCGCGGTGATGCTGAGCCTGTTCGCGATCCTCATCCCGATCCTCGTCGTGGTCGCGATCATCGGGTTGATCGTGCTCGTGTTCTCGATCTTCCGACGCTTGCGCCGCCAGCGCCGCTCGGTCGCGCCCGCGTAGCGCGCATCCCGACGACGAACGGGCCGCCCCCGAGGGGACGGCCCGTTCGAAACCTCGGATCAGCGCGGAAGGCTGATCAGCTGTTGCTCGAGAGCTTCTCGCGCAGAGCGGCGAGCGACTCGTCGTCGGCGAGGGTGCCACCGGCGCTCGCGTCGGAGGAGAAGCTCGACCCGCCGGCGGCCGGCAGCTCGAGGGTCTCTTCGTCGACGAGGGCCGCGGCGACCTGCTTCTTGTGCGACTCCCAACGGGCCTGGGCGGCAGCGTAGTCCTGCTCCCACTTGGCGCGCTGCTCGTCGAAGCCGTCCTTCCACTCGCCCGACTCGGGGTCGAAGCCCTCGGGGTACTTGTAGTTGCCCGCCTCGTCGTACTCGGTCGGCATGCCGTAGACGGCCGGGTCGAACTCGGTGCCCTCGGGGTCGACGCCCTCGTTGGCCTGCTTGAGGCTCAGCGAGATACGGCGGCGCTCGAGGTCGATGTCGATGACCTTGACGAAGACCTCGTCACCGACCGAGACGATCTGCTCGGCGAGCTCGACGTGCTTGGCCGAGAGCTCCGAGATGTGCACGAGGCCCTCGATGCCGTCGGCGACGCGAACGAACGCACCGAAGGGGACGAGCTTCGTGACCTTGCCCGGGGCGACCTGGCCGATCGCGTGGGTGCGGGCGAAGACCTGCCACGGGTCCTCCTGCGTAGCCTTGAGCGAGAGCGACACGCGCTCGCGCTCGAGGTCGACCTCGAGGATCTCGACGGTGACCTCCTGGCCGACCTCGACGACCTCGCTGGCGTGCTCGATGTGCTTCCAGCTGAGTTCGGAGACGTGCACGAGGCCGTCGACGCCGCCGAGGTCGACGAAGGCGCCGAAGTTGACGATCGACGAGACGACGCCCTTGCGAACCTGACCCTTGGCGAGGTTGTTGAGGAAGGTCGACCGGCTCTCGGACTGCGTCTGCTCGAGCAGCGCGCGGCGCGAGAGCACGACGTTGTTGCGGTTCTTGTCGAGCTCGAGGATCTTCGCCTCGATCTCCTGGCCCAGGTAGGGCGTGAGGTCGCGGACGCGGCGCAGCTCGATGAGCGAGGCCGGCAGGAAGCCGCGGAGGCCGATGTCGACGATGAGACCACCCTTGACGACCTCGATGACAGTGCCGGTGACGACGCCGTCGGCGTCTTTGATCTTCTCGACATCGCCCCAGGCACGCTCGTACTGGGCGCGCTTCTTCGAGAGGATCAGTCGGCCTTCTTTGTCTTCCTTCTGGAGGACGAGGGCTTCGACCGTGTCGCCGACAGCGACGACCTCTTCGGGGTTGACATCGTGCTTGATCGACAGCTCGCGCGAGGGGATGACACCCTCGGTCTTGTAGCCGACGTCGAGGAGGACCTCGTCGCGGTCGATCTTGACGACGGTGCCTTCGATGAGGTCTCCGTCGTTGAAGAACTTGAGGGTCAGTTCGACCGCGGCCAGGAAGTCTTCAGCAGAGCCGATGTCGTTGATGGCGATCTGCTTGGGGGCCTGGGTCGTTGCGGGGGTCATGTAGTGGGTGCTCCGATGCGGACAGGAATCAGGCCAGAACGACGCGGTGCAGTGGTGTCGCCCGGGCATGCGGACAGGATTGCCGTCAAATCGACGACTCTCCAGCTTATCCCGCGCGGCCGGGCGGCGGCAACACGACGCAGAGACGGCCTCAGCCCAGCAGAGCGCTGCGGAGCGTGTCGAGTCCGACACCCCCGAGGTCGAGCGCGTTCTTGTGGAACACTTTGTTCGAGAACGCAGCACCCTCTTTGGCCTTGTACGCGTCGCGGATCTGCTCCCAGATTCGCTGGCCGACCTTGTACGAGGGCGCCTGGCCCGGCCAGCCCAGGTAGCGGTTGACCTCGAACGTGACGAAGCCGTCGTTCATGTTGACGTTCTTGCGCAGGAAGGCGAAGGCATCGTCGCTCGTCCAGACCGCCCCCGTCTCGGGGTGGATCTTCCCGAGGTGAACACCGATGTCGAGCACGACGCGCGCCGCGCGCATTCGTTGCCCATCGAGCATGCCCAGCCGATCGGCCGGGTCGTCGAGGTAGCCGAGCTCTTCCATGAGGCGCTCGGCATAGAGCGCCCAGCCCTCCGCGTGCCCGCTCGTGCCGGCCAGCAGGCGGCGCCACGAGTTGAGCTGCGCACGGTTGTAGACCGCCTGGCCGATCTGCAGGTGGTGGCCAGGAACGCCCTCGTGGTACACCGTCGTCGTCTCGCGCCAGGTGTCGAACTCGTCGACGCCCTCGGGGATGCTCCACCACATGCGGCCCGGCCGCGAGAAGTCATCGGTCGGCCCGGTGTAGTAGATCGCTCCCCCGGGTGTCGGGGCGATCATGCACTCGAGCTCTTTCACCGGCTCGGGAATCTCGAAGTGCGTGCGCGAGAGCTCGGCGATCGCTGTATCGCTGAGGTTCTGCATCCAGGCCTTGAGGGCATCGCGGCCGTGCAGCTTGCGCGACGGGTCTTTCTCGAGGTGCGCGATGGCCTCATCGACGCTCGCCCCCGGCAGGATCTCGCCGGCGATGCGCGTCTGCTCGGCGACCATGCGCGCGAGCTCGTCGATGCCCCACTCGTAGGTCTCGTCGAGGTCGATCGTGGCGCCCAGGAAGCGCCGCGACATGAGCCCGTACAGCTCGCGGCCGACGGCGTCGTGCTCGCGCGCGGCCGGGGCGAGCTCCGACTCGAGGAACGTCGCGAAGGTGCCGTACGCCTCGGCGGCCGCGGCGGCGTTGCGCTGGAGATCGCTGCGCAGGGCATCCGGAATCGTGCCGCCCTCGATCGCGGCCTCGGCGGCGAACTCGGGGAAGAAGCCATCGGGCGCGGCGTTGCGCTTCGCCTGCGCGAGCACCTCGACCACCTGCCGCCGAGCGGGCGTGTTGCCGGCCGCGATCCCCTCGCGCAGGGTCTCGGTGTAGCCCGCGAGCGCGCCCGAGACGTTGCCGAGTTTGCGGGCGATGATGCCCCAGTCGTGCTCGGTCGCCGTCGGCATGAGGTCGAAGATCTCGCGGATGCCCTGCGCGGGCGAGGCGAGCACGTTGATGTCGCGCTGATCCCACCCGGCCTCGGCGAGGTCGAGGTCGAGGCTGAGTTCGGCGCTCAGGTCGGTGATCGTCACCCGGTCGGTGTCGTCGACGGGGGTCGCCGCGGCGAGCTGCGCCAGGGCGGCGCGGGCGGCCTCCTCGTAGCGGGCGCGCCCGGCGGGCGAGAAGTCTTGGTACTCGTCGAGGCGGCCCGGCGCGCCGATATACGTCGCGGTGTCGGGGCTCAAGTCGACGAGCGTGGCGACCCACTGCTCGGCGATCGCGTCAACGGGAGTGGGGGTGCGGTCGGCTGCGCTGTCAGACATGCCGACGAGCCTAGTGCGCCGCCTCGTTCCAGTCGCGGCCCACGCCGACCTGCACGTCGAGCGGCACGGCCAGATCGGCCGCGGCGCCCATGCGCGCGCGCACGATCGCCTCGAGGGCCTCGCGCTCGCCCGCTGCGACCTCGAAGACGAGCTCGTCGTGAACCTGCAGCAGCAGGCGCGATCGCAGGGCGTGCTGCTGTATGTCGGCGGCGACATCGACCATGGCGATCTTCATGATGTCGGCGGCCGACCCCTGGATCGGAGCGTTCAGCGCCTGCCGCTCGGCATTCTCGCGCAGCACGCGGTTGGGACTCTTCAGGTCGGGGAACGGGCGTCGACGACCGAAGATCGTCTCGGTGTAGCCGTCCTCCTTCGCCTGCGCGACGACGCTGCGCAGGTAGTCGCGCACCGCTCCGAATCGGGCGAAGTAGTCGCTCATGAGCTGCTTGGCCTCGGCGGTGTCGATGCGCAGCTGCTTGCTCAGGCCGAAGGCGCTCAATCCGTAGGCGAGCCCGTAGCTCATCGCCTTGACCTTCGTGCGCATCTCGCTCGTGACGTCGGCCGGGTCGACGGCGAAGATGCGCGCGCCGACGAAGCGGTGCAGGTCCTCCCCCGAGCGGAAGGCCTCGATGAGGCCCTCGTCACCCGAGAGGTGGGCCATGATGCGCATCTCGATCTGCGAGTAGTCGGCGGTCAGCAGGCTCTCGAAGCCCTCCCCCGCTGTGAAGGCCGCGCGGATGCGGTGCCCGACCTCGGTGCGCACGGGGATGTTCTGCAGGTTCGGATCGGTCGACGAGATGCGCCCCGTCGTCGTTCCCGTCTGGTCGTAGGTGGTGTGGATGCGCCCATCGGGCCCGATCGCGGTCGTGAGGGTCTCGACGATCTGGCGCAGCTTGGTCGCGTCGCGGTGCTGCAGCAGCAGGCCGAGGAAGGGGTGTGGATGCGCCTCTTGCAGATCGGCCAGCGCCGCGGCGTCGGTCGAGTAACCCGTCTTCGTCGCGCGGGTCTTGGGCATGCCGAGCTCGTCGAACAGCACCTCTTGCAGCTGCTTCGGTGAGCCGAGATTGACCTCGCGCCCGATCTCGGCGAACGCCTGCTGCGCGAGCCGCGTCGTCGTCTCACCGAGCTCGGTGTTGAGCGCGTCGAGTGCCGCGCGGTCGACCGTGATGCCCGTGCGCTGCATGAGCGCGAGCACGGGAGCCGTCGGCAGGTCGATCTCGGCGAGCACGGTCTCGCTCGTGCCCGGGAGCGATTCGCGCTGCGCGGCGACGAGCCGGTGCAGGAACCACGCCACCGTCGCGGGGCTAATGCTCTCGGTGTCGGGAACGAGCTGGTTGGGATCGGCTTGCGGCATGGCCTCGCCGAGCACGTCGTGCACGAGGTCGGCGAGGTCGTACGACTTCGCGCCCGGGCGCTCGAGCCACGCGGCGAGGCGGGAATCCCACACGACCCCGTCGAGGGCGATGTCGAGCCCGGCGAGCACGCTCGCGGCCGCTTTGGCATCGGCGAGCAGCTTCGGCGCATCGCCCGACAGCCAGGCCTCGAGCGCGGCGTAGTCGGGGCGGTGCGCGGCCCAGTTGACCTGCACCGTCTCGGTCGCGGTCGCGAGCCCGAAGGCGGTGAGCTCGCCGTGCGGAGCATCCACGATCACCGCGACCTCGGCACCGGCCGTCGAGGCGAGCCACTTCGCGAGCTCTTCGTCGACGAGGGTGCGCACCGTCGGCAGATCGGTGCGCGGTTGCGCCTGCTCGAGCGCGCCCATGTCGGCCCCCTCGGCCTCGGCGATCTTCAGCACGCGCTCGGTGAGCGTTCTGAACTGCAACCGCTCGAACACCTGCTTCACGGCGGCGACATCCATGGGGCGACGATCGAGGTCGGGAGCCCGCACGGGCAGCTTGAGATCGGTGACGAGGCGGTTGAGACGGCGGTTGCGCTCGGCGCGGTCGCGCTGCTCGCGCAGGTTGGCGCCCACAACGCCGCCGATCTCGTCGATGTGCTGCCAGAGCCCGGCGAGCGAGCCGTATTGCGTGATCCACTTGACGGCGGTCTTCTCGCCCACCTTGTCGATACCGGGCAGGTTGTCGCTCGTCTCGCCGACGAGCGCGGCGATCTCGGGGTACTGCTCGGGGTTGATGCCGTAGCGCTCGCGCACGGCGTCGGGGTCGTAGCGTTTGAGCTCGCTGACGCCGCGGGCGTTCGGATAGAGCAGCGTGACGTCGTCGGTCACGAGCTGGATGGTGTCGCGGTCGCCCGAGACCACGAGCACGCGGAAGCCCTCGGCCGCCGCCTGCGTCGCGAGGGTCGCGAGAATGTCGTCCGCCTCGTAATCCTCTTTCGTGATCGTCGGGATGCTCATGGCCGCGAGCGCCTCTTGCAGCAGCGGCACCTGGCCCACGAACTCCGGCGGCGTCTCGCCACGCGTGCCCTTGTACTCGGGGTATTCGCGCGTGCGGAACGAGTAGCGCGAGATGTCGAAGGCGACGCCGACGTGGGTCGGCTTCTCTTTCGCCAGCAGGCTCAGGAACATCGACAGAAACCCGTGGATCGCGTTGGTGTACTGCCCGTCGCGCGTGACGAAGCTGTCGACAGGGAGGGCGTAGAAGGCCCGGAAGGCCAGCGAATGGCCGTCGACGAGCAGAAGGGTAGGCTTTGCGGAGTCCGTCACGGGGCCAGCCTAGCGAGGCACCCCGACCCGCTCCCGGGCGCAGCCCGCCCGGCCTCGCCGAGGATGCCATGACCCTGCTGCCCCCCGACCTCGATCCCGAGCTCGTCGAGCGTCTCGTCGGCACCGGCGGCGGCGCCCTGTGCCAGAAGATGGGCATCGAGTTTCTCGAGCTCTCGGCCGAGCGCTCGGTCGCCACGATGCCCGTCGAGGGCAACACCCAGGTCATCGGCCTGCTGCACGGCGGGGCGCACGTCGTTCTCGGCGAGAGCCTCGGGTCGATCTCGTCGGCCATCCACGCCGGCCCGGGCCGCTACGCGGTCGGCATCGAGATCAATGCGACCCACAGCCGCTCGATCACCGAGGGCATCGTCACGGGAACGTGCACGGCCCTCGTGCTCGGCCGCACACTCGCAACCCACGAGATCGTCATGACCGACGAGGCCGGGCGACGGCTATCGACGGTGCGCATGACGAACATGCTGCGCGACCGCTGACGGCGGTGCGGGATGCGCGGGGCTACTCTGCCGCGTCGCCCGCTTCGGCACCATCGGTCGACGACTTCTTGGCGCCATCCTTCTTCGCGCCGAGCTGATCGATGATCGCCTGGGCGACGGCCTGCATGGTCGTACGGCGGTCCATCGAGGCCTTCTGGATCCATCGGAACGCCTCGGGCTCGGTGAGCCCCATGCGCTCGTTGAGCAGGCCCTTCGCGCGGTCGACGAGCTTGCGGGTCTCGAACCGCTCGACGAGGTCGGCGACCTCGGCCTCGAGGGTCAGGATCTGCTGGTACCGGCTCAGGGCCACCTCGATCGCGGGCAGCAGATCGTTGGGGGTGAAGGGCTTGACCACATAGGCGAGAGCGCCCGCCTCGACCGCCTGCTCGACGAGCTCTTTCTGGCTGAAAGCGGTGAGCAGCACGACGGGGGCGATGTGGTTCTCGCTGAGCCGCTTGGCGGCCTCGATGCCGTCGAGCTGGGGCATGCGGATATCCATGATCACGAGGTCGGGGCGCAGCTCGGTGGCGAGGGCCACGGCCGTCTCGCCGTCGCCGGCCTCGCCGACCACGTCGAAGCCGTTGTCGCGCAGGATCTCGACGATATCCATGCGGATGAGGGATTCGTCCTCCGCGACGACGACGCGGCGGGGGGCGGTGGTCTGATCCTGGTCACTCACCCGAGAGAGCCTACGGTATCGTCGAGGCCCGAGGGTCGGACGACCCGAGCCGGCTTGGCGGAATGGTAGACGCGGCGCACTCAAAATGCGTTGTCCGAGAGGACGTGTGGGTTCGAGCCCCACAGCCGGTACAGAATGCTCATCCCGTGTGCTCGGCGGTGACCCGGTTGCCCTCTGCGCGACGCGATGCGTCGCGCCCCCAGCCGGTACAGCAGAACGAAAGGCCGCACCCCGAGAGGGTGCGGCCTTTCGTGCGTGGAGCGTCAGTCGGCGTGCTCGCCGCTCTCCCAGACGGGTGCGGCTGCATTGATGGCGTCGCCGACGACGTGCACGCGCAGGTCGTTGGTCGAGCCCGAGATTCCGGGAGGCGAGCCCGAGATGACGACGACCTTGTCGCCGACAGCCGCGAGCCCCTCGCGCAGCAGCACCTCGTCGACCTGGCGGTACATCGCGTCGGTGTGCGTCACGCGCTCGACCAGGAACGACTCGATGCCCCACGTGAGCGACATGCGGCGCGCGATGTCTTCTGAGGGCGTGAACGCCTTCATGGGGATGCGGAACCGCAGCCGCGACATGCGGCGGGCCGAGTCGCCCGACTCGGTGAAGACGCACACGAACTTGGCCTCGACGAAGTCCGCCACCTCGGCGGCTGCGAGCGTGATCGCCCCGCCCTGCGTGCGGGGCTTCGTACCGAGCGGCGGGATGCGCTCGAGACCGTGCTCTTCAGTCGACGAGACGATGCGCGCCATCGTCGAGACCGTGATCACAGGGAACTCCCCCACGCTCGTCTCGCCGCTCAGCATGACCGCGTCGGCGCCGTCGAGCACGGCGTTCGCGACATCGGAGGTCTCGGCGCGCGTCGGGATGGGGTTGCTGATCATCGACTCGAGCATCTGCGTCGCGACGATGACGGGCTTGGCCATGCGGCGAGCGAGCTCGACCGCGCGCTTCTGCACGATCGGCACGGCCTCGAGCGGCAGCTCGACCCCGAGGTCGCCGCGCGCGACCATGATGCCGTCGAAGGCCTCGATGATCTCTTCGAGAGCATCCACCGCCTGGGGCTTCTCGATCTTGGCGATGACCGGCACGGTGCGGCCTTCTTCGCGCATGATCGCGTGCACGCGGTTGACGTCGGAGGCGTTGCGCACGAACGAGAGAGCGATGTAGTCGGCGCCGAGCTTGAGGCCCCAGCGCAGGTCGTCTTCGTCTTTCTCAGAGAGCGCCGGCACGTTGACTGCGACGCCGGGCAGGTTGATGCCCTTGTTGTTCGAGACGGGGCCCGCGACGACGACCTCGGTGCGCACGCGCACGCCGTCGGTGTCGAGAACGCGCACCTTGACCTTGCCGTCGTCGATCAGCAGGAAGTCGCCCGGCTTGACGTCGGCGGGCAGGCCCTTGAACGTCGTGCTGCAGATCTCTTTCGTGCCGAGGATGTCGTCGGTGGTGATGGTGAAGACGTCGCCCTCGGCGAGCTCGTGGGGGCCGTTCTCGAACTTGCCGAGACGGATCTTCGGGCCCTGAAGATCGACGAGCACAGCGACAGGGCTGCCCGCGTCGGCTGCGGCCTGGCGCACGTTGCGATAGACCTCTTCGTGCACCTCGTAGGTGCCGTGGCTGAGGTTCATGCGGGCGACGTTGACGCCGGCCTCGATGATGGCACGGATGTTCTCATAGCTTGACGTCGCCGGCCCGAGGGTGGCGACGATCTTTGCGCGTCTCATGGTGTCCTTCAGTGGGGTGGTGGTGGTGGTGTGGTGCAGAAGCGGCGGAACTAGACGGTGAGCGGGCGGTCGGTCGCCCGCACGGGGGCCGGCAGGTCGCTCTCGCCCTGCAGGTAGGTGTCGACGGCCGCCGCCACGGCACGGCCCTCGGCGATCGCCCACACGATGAGCGAGGCGCCGCGACCGGCATCGCCGGCCACGAAGACGCCGGTCTCGCCCGTCGTGTAGTCGGCCTGCCGGGCGATCGCGCCCGAGCCCTCGAACGGCAGTCCGAGCTGGTCGTGCAGCGTGCCGCGCGCGGCGCCCGTGAAGCCGAGCGCCAGCAGCACGAGGTCGGCCGGGATCTCGCGCTCGGTGCCCGCCTTGGGAACCCTGCGCCCGTCGAGGTACTCGGTCTCGGCGACGCGCAACGCGCGCACCTCCCCCGCCTCGGTCGTCAAGAACTCGACGGTCGAGGCGAGATACATGCGCTCGCCGCCCTCTTCGTGGGCGCTCTGCACCTCGAACAGCGTGGGCTGCAGGGGCCAGGGCTGCGTGTCGGGTCGCTCGTGCGGAGGCTGCTTGCCGATCGCGAGGTTCGTCACGCTGAGCGCTCCCTGCCGGTGCGCCGTGCCGATGCAGTCGGCGCCCGTGTCGCCGCCGCCGAGCACGACGACGTGCTTGCCCTCGGCCGTGATCTGCCCGGCCACGGCGTCGCCCGCCTGCACGCGGTTCGACTGCGTCAGATACTCCATGGCGTAGTGGATGCCCAGGGCGTCGCGGCCCGGAATGGCCAGGTCGCGCGGCTCGGGCGCGCCGGTCGCGATCACGACGGCGTCGTAGCGCGTGCGCAGCTCGTCCCACGTGATGTCGACGCCGATCTCGACGCCGGCGCGGAACCGGGTGCCCTCGGCCTGCATCTGCGTGAGCCGGGCATCCAGATGGCGCTTCTCCATCTTGAAATCGGGGATGCCGTACCGCAGCAGACCGCCGATGCGGTCGTCCTTCTCGAAGACCGCGACGGTGTGCCCGACGCGCGTCAGCTGCTGCGCGGCCGCGAGACCGGCCGGACCGGACCCGACGACGGCGACGGTCTTGCCCGTGAGCCGCTCGGGCGGCACGGGCTGCACCCAGCCGTTGTTCCAGGCCTGCTCGATGATCGAGGCCTCGACCTGCTTGATGGTCACGGCCGGCTGGTTGATGGCCAGCACGCACGACGACTCGCACGGTGCCGGGCAGAGCTTGCCGGTGAACTCGGGGAAGTTGTTGGTCGCGTGCAGCCGCTCGATCGCCTGGCGGCCCTCGCCGCGCCACGTGAGGTCGTTCCACTCGGGGATGAGGTTGCCGAGCGGGCACCCCTGGTGGCAGAACGGGATGCCGCAGTCCATGCAGCGCCCCGCCTGACGGCGCAGCACGCCCGGATCGCCCTGCTCGTAGACCTCTTTCCAGTCCATGAGCCGCAGGGGCACCGGTCGGCGCGGCGGCAGCTCGCGCTCGGGAACATTGATGAAGCCGCGGGGATCAGCCACCGGTCACCTCCAGGATGCGGCCCCAGACGATATCGCCGTCGGGGTCGAGGCCTTCGTCGAGCGCCGTCTGGCGCGTCGCGAGAACTGCCGCGTAGTCGCGCGGCAGCACCTTGACGAATCGGTCGAGCGCACTCTCGCCGTCGGCGAGCAGCCGCCCGGCGAGGGCCGACTCGGTCTCGTCGAGGTGACGACGCAGCAGGTCGGTCACGAGCGCGCGGTCGTCGGCGTCGAGCGCCGTCAGCTCGAGCTCGCCCGTGCTGAGCGCGTCGCTGTTGACGCGCTCGCGTCGCAGGTCGTACACGTACGCGGTTCCGCCCGACATTCCGGCGCCGAGGTTGCGGCCCGTCGCGCCCAGGATCACCGCGGTGCCGCCCGTCATGTACTCGAGCGCGTGATCGCCCACGCCCTCGACGACCGCGGTCGCGCCCGAGTTGCGCACGAGGAACCGCTCGCCGACGATGCCGCGAATGAACATCTCGCCGCTCGTGGCGCCGTAGCCGATGACATTGCCCGCGATGACATTGCGCTCGGCGTGGAAGACCGCATCGCGCGTGGGACGCACGATGACGCGGCCGCCTGAGAGCCCCTTGCCGACGTAGTCGTTGCTGTCGCCGTAGAGACGCAGGGTGATGCCGCGCGGCATGAACGCGCCGAGGCTCTGCCCCGCCGACCCCGTGAGGGTCACGTCGATCGTGTCGGGAGCGAGCCCGTGCTCGCCGTGCAGCGTCGTCACCTGATGGCCGAGCATCGTGCCCACCGCCCGCTCGGTGTTGCGGATCGGCAGGTCGATGCGCACGGGCGACCCGTGCTGCAGGGCATCGGCACTGAGGCGGATGAGCTCGTTGTCGAAGTGCTCGTCGAGCTCGTGATCCTGCTCTTCGCGCTTGGTGCGCGGAGCGTTCTCGTCGAACTCGGGCCCGGCGAGGATCGGCGACAGATCGAGACCGTCGGCCTTCCAGTGCCGCACCGCGCGGTCGACATCGAGCAGGTCGGCGCGGCCGATCGCTTCTTCGAGCGAGCGGAAGCCCAGTTCGGCGAGGTACTCGCGCACCTCCTGCGCCAAGAACTCCATGAAGGTGATCACGAACTCGGGCGTGCCGGTGAATCGCTTGCGCAGCTCGGGGTTCTGAGTAGCGACGCCGACCGGGCAGGTGTCGAGGTGGCAGACGCGCATCAGGATGCAGCCGGAGACGACCATCGGCGCCGTGGCGAAGCCGTACTCCTCGGCGCCGAGCAGCGCCGCGATGATGACATCGCGCCCGGTCTTCATCTGGCCGTCTGCCTGCACCGTGACGCGCCCGCGCATGTTGTTGAGCATGAGCGTCTGCTGGGCCTCGGCGAGACCGAGCTCCCACGGCGTTCCCGCGTGCTTGAGCGAGTTGAGCGGGCTCGCGCCCGTGCCGCCGTCGTGGCCCGAGATGAGCACGACATCGGCCTTCGCCTTCGCGACGCCCGCGGCGACCGCACCGATGCCCGACTGGCTGACGAGCTTGACGTGCACGCGCGCGCCCGGGTTGGCGCGTTTGAGATCGAAGATCAGCTGCTTGAGGTCTTCGATCGAGTAGATGTCGTGGTGCGGCGGCGGCGAGATGAGCCCCACCCCTGCCGTGCCGTGGCGCAGGCGCGCGATCCACGGGTATACCTTGTTGGCCGGCAGCTGCCCGCCCTCGCCGGGCTTGGCGCCCTGCGCCATCTTGATCTGGATGTCGTCGGCGTGCGTGAGGTACAGGCTCGTGACACCGAAGCGCCCCGAGGCGACCTGCTTGATGGCACTGCGCTTCTCGGGGTCGAGCAGTCGCTCGGGGCTCTCGCCGCCCTCACCGGTATTGCTGCGGCCGCCGATGCGGTTCATCGCGATCGCGAGCGTCTCGTGCATCTCGGGGCTGATGGCTCCCATGCTCATCGCGCCCGTCGTGAAACGGCGGATGATCGACTCGACCGACTCGACCTCGTCGAGCGGCACGGGCGTGCGGCCCTCGGTCTTGAAGCGGAACAGCCCCCGCAGGGTCATGAGGTTCTCGGCCTGGTCGTCAACGGCCTTCGTGTACTCGCGGAAGATGTCGTAGCGCTTGGCACGCGTCGCGTGCTGCAGCCGGAAGACCGTCTCGGGGTTGAACAGGTGGGGCGGGCCCTCGCGGCGCCACTGGTACTCGCCGCCCGTCTGCAGCCGCTCGTGCGGGTTGACCGGCGCCGAAGCGGGGTACGCGAGCTCGTGCCGCGCGGCGTTCTCCGCCGCGATCGTGTCGATGCCGACGCCGCCGAGCACGCTCGAGGTGCCCGTGAAGTAGCGGTCGACGAACTCTTGGCTCAGCCCGACCGCCTCGAAGGCCTGCGCGCCCGCATACGACCCGACCGTCGAGATGCCCATCTTCGACATGATCTTGAGCACGCCCTTGCCGAGCGCCTTGATGACGTTGCGCACGGCCTTCTCGGGGGTGATGCCGACGATCATGCCCGAGCGCACCAGGTTCTCGACGGTCTCCATCGCGAGGTAGGGGTTGATCGCCGAGGCGCCGTAGCCGATGAGCACGGCGCAGTGGTGCACCTCGCGCACGTCACCCGCCTCGACGATGAGCCCCACCTGCATACGCTTCTCGGTGCGGATGAGGTGGTGGTGCACGGCCGCGAGCATGAGCAGCGAGGGCACGGGCGCGAGGTCGGCCGTGGAGTCGCGATCGCTCAGCACGATGAACTCGGCCCCGTCGGCGATGGCCTCGTCGACCTCGTCGCACATCGCGGCGATGCGCTTCTCGAGCGCCTTCGGCCCCTTGTCGACGCGGTAGAGCCCCTTGATGGTCGTCGTGAGCGAGCTGCCGGGTCGCGGGTCGATGTGTTGGATTTTGGCGAGCTCGTCGTTGTCGATGATCGGGAAGTCGAGGATGACCTGGCGGGCGTGACGCGGCGTCGCCTCGAGCAGGTTGCGCTCGGGCCCGAGCCCGAGCCGCATCGAGGTGACGACCTCTTCGCGGATCGAGTCGAGCGGTGGATTCGTCACCTGGGCGAACTGCTGGGTGAAGTAGTCGAACAGCAGCCGTGCCCGGTCGGAGAGCACGGCGATCGGCGTGTCGGAGCCCATCGCGCCGAGGGGCTCGGCGCCGGCCTTCGCCATCGGGGCCAGCAGGATGCGCACCTCCTCCTCGGTGTAGCCGAACGTGCGCTGGCGGCGCACGATCGAGGCGGGGGTGTGCACGATGTGCTCGCGCTCGGGAAGGTCTTTGAGGTGGATGCGCTGGCCCTCGAGCCACTCGCCCCACGGCTCGAGCCCGGCGAGCTGGGCCTTGATCTCGTCGTCTTCGATGAGCCGACCGTCGACCGTGTCGACGAGGAACATCTTGCCGGGGCGCAGCCGGCCCTTGCGCACGATGCGGCTCGGCTCGATGTCGAGCACGCCGATCTCGCTCGCGAGCACGACGAGCCCGTCGTCTGTCACGATGAACCGACCGGGGCGCAGGCCGTTGCGGTCGAGCGTCGCACCGACGAGCGAGCCGTCGGTGAAGACGAGAGCGGCCGGGCCGTCCCACGGCTCCATGAGCATGCCGTGGTACTCGTAGAAGTCGCGCAGCCCCGGATCGATGTCGGTCTGGTTCTCCCACGCCTCGGGCACCATCATCATGATCGCGTGCGGCAACGAGCGGCCACCGAGGGTCAGCAGCTCGACGACCTCGTCGAACGATGCCGAGTCGCTCGCCCCCGGGGTGACGATCGGGAACACGTCGCGCAGATCGCCGAAGAGGTCGGACTGCAGCTGCGACTGCCGGGCGCGCATCCAGTTGCGGTTGCCCTGCACGGTGTTGATCTCGCCGTTGTGCGCGATCGAGCGGAACGGTTGAGCGAGGGGCCACGAGGGGAAGGTGTTCGTGGAATAGCGCGAGTGCACGAGTGCGAGCTTCGAGGTGAAGCGCTCGTCGCTCAGGTCGGGGTAGAACGGCTCGAGCTGCAGCGTCGTGACCATGCCCTTGTAGACGAGCGTGCGGCACGAGAGCGAGGGGAAGTACGAGCCGAGCTCGCGCTCGGCGCGCTTGCGCGCCCGGAACGTCTGCCGGTCGAGAGCGATGCCCGCGAGCGGCTGACCGTTCTCGTCGGTGCGCGAGGAGCGCACGACCAGCTGTTCGAAGACGGGCATCGCCTCGCGGGCGAGGTTGCCGATGAGCTGCGGGTCGGTCGGCACGAGGCGCCAGCCGATGAGCTCGAGGCCCTCGCTCGCGATGATGGCCTCGATGCCGGCCTTCTCTCGCGCGCGCTCGTCGTCGTCGGTCGGCAGGAACGCGGTGCCGATGGCGTACTGCCCGACCGGCGGCAGGGCGAACGGCAGCACGGCGCGCAGGAAGGCGTCGGGGATCTGGGTGATGATGCCCGCGCCGTCGCCGGTGCCCGCGTCGGAGCCGACGGCCCCCCGGTGCTCGAGGTTGCGCAGTGCGTCGAGGGCGGCCTGGATGATGTCGTGGCCCGCCGTGCCGCGCAGGGTCGCGACCATGGCGAGGCCGCACGCGTCGTGCTCGCGGGCAGGGTCGTACATGCCCTGCGCAGCAGGCACCGTCGAGAAGCGCTGCATCGGCGATGTGAGTTCCATCAGAACCGTCCTCACGTTGTTGCGGGAACCGTGTGGGACGTCGCTGGCCCGAAGGGTGGATGCGCGCGCAGAGTGCGCCGCAGATGCCGGATCGAGTGTGGTGGCGATCCTCTTCACCTCCTGCGGCGCTCGGTGAGCGTCGTAGGGTGTGTCACGGCTTCGCGGCGGACCCGCTTGTGGCGTCGGTCGAACCGGTTGCACCGGCGGCGACGACAGCGTCATTGCTCTCGTCGTCGGAGTCGGTGTAGACGTCTTCGGAGTCTACCCCAGCCTCGGGCGACCACTCCCGACCCGCGACGTACGGCGAGGGCTCGAGGCCCGTGTGGCGCCGCGACTGCACGATGATGATGATGAGGCCGACGAGCACCGCAACCCAGGCGCCCCACACGTTGACGCGGATGCCCAGGAACAGCTCGCTCGGGTCGAGGCGGATCGTCTCGAACACGCTGCGTCCTGCGCCGTACCAGATGAGGTAGACGCCCAGCAGCTTGCCCCACTGGAGGGTGAGGCGCTTGTCGAGCAGCAGCATGACGGCGACGCCCGCGAGGTTCCAGACGATCTCGTACAGGAAGGTGGGGTGGAACAGCACGTCGGCGGGCAGACCCACCGGGATCGCGTCGTTCGGGCGGTCGATCTCGAGGCCCCACGGCAGGTCGGTGGGCAAGCCGAACAGCTCTTGGTTGAACCAGTTGCCGAGCCGCCCGAAGGCCTGCGCGAGCAGCAGCCCGGGTGCGAGCGCGTCGGCGAAGCTCCAGAACCGGATGCCCGTGACGCGGCAGCCGATCCACACGCCCAGGGCGCCGCCGATGAGCGCTCCGAAGATCGCCATGCCGCCCTCCCAGATGTAGAGGGTCTTGAGCAGGTCGGCACCCTCGAAGAAGTAGTCGTCGGGGTGGGTGAGCACGTGGTAGATGCGCCCGCCGATGATGCCGAAGGGCACCGCGAAGAGCGCGATGTCGAGGGTGATCCACGGCTCGGCGCCGCGCGCCGAGAGCCGGCGGTTGGTGAGCATGACCGCCGCGACGATGCCCGCGAGGATGCACAGGGCGTAGGCGTAGATGTTGACGTCGAAGCTGAACCAGGTCAGCCCGATGTCGCGCAGCCACTGACCGAGGTTGAACACCTGCCACTCGGGGGGCGGGCTCGGGATGCTGAGGGGCTGGATCACGTCGTCAGAACCTTTCACAGGCGGTCAGGCATGGTGGGGGGCCGCAGACAGCCTAGCGGCGCGTTCCCGCGGCGAGCTCGCCCGCGACCTTCGCCACCTCGGCCACGCCACCCTGCTCGAGGGCGGCCACGAGGCGCGAGCCGACGATGGCTCCGTCGGCGTAGCTCAGCACGTCGGCGACCTGCTCGGCGGTCGAGATGCCGAGCCCGACGCACGCGCTCGTCGACCCGGCCTCGCGCAGGCGTGAGACGACGCCGCGCGCCGCCTTGTCGACGTCATCGCGGGCTCCCGTGATGCCCATGGTCGACACGGCGTAGACGAACCCGCGGCTCGATTCGACCGCCTGCTTCATGCGGGCGTCGCTCGACGAGGGCGCGGCGAGGAACACGCGGTCGAGATCGTGCTCGCTCGAGGCCGCCATCCACTCGGCCGCCTCATCGGGGATGAGGTCGGGCGTGATGAGACCCGCTCCCCCGGCGTTCTGCAGATCGGTGGCGAAGCGCTCGACGCCGTACTGCACGACCGGGTTCCAGTAGGTCATGACGAGCAGCGGCGCGTCGACGCGCGCGCGGATGCGCTCGACCGCCTCGAAACCGTGCCGCAGGCGGAACCCGTTGCGCAGCGCTGTCTGCGTCGCGCGCTGGATCGTGAGGCCGTCCATGACGGGGTCGCTATAGGGCAGCCCGAGCTCGACGATGTCGACGCCGTTCTCGACGAGCGCGACGGCGGCATCGACGCTCGCATCGAGACTCGGGAAGCCCACGGGGAGGTACCCGATGAGCGCGCCGGAGGCCTCGTCGTTGCGGGTGCGGATCGTGTCGGCGACCGTGCTCATGCCGAGGCCTCCGCCGCCGCGGCGTCGAGCAGCCCGAAGTAGCGCGCGGCGGTCTCCATGTCTTTGTCGCCGCGGCCGCTCAGGGAGACGAGCACGATGCCTTCCGGCCCCAGCTCGCGGCCGAGCTCGATCGCACCGTGCAGGGCGTGCGCCGTCTCGATGGCGGGGATGATGCCCTCGGTGCGGCTCAGCAGGCGCAGGGCATCCATCGCCTGGGCGTCGGTCACCGGACGGTACTCGGCACGCCCGATCGAGTCGAGCCAGGCGTGCTCGGGGCCGACGCCGGGGTAGTCGAGGCCGGCCGAGATCGAGTGCGACTCCATCGTCTGACCGTCGTCGTCTTGCAGCATGAGGCTGCGGGCGCCGTGCAGCACGCCCGGACGGCCCTTCGAGATCGTCGCGGCGTGGAACATCGTGTCGACGCCGTCGCCCGCCGCCTCGTTGCCGACGAGGCGCACCGAGGCGTCGTCGAGGAAGGCGTGGAAGATGCCCATGGCGTTGCTACCGCCCCCGACGCACGCGACGACGGCGTCGGGCAGACGGCCGGTGAGAGCGAGCACCTGCTCGCGGGCCTCGACGCCGATGACCGAGTGGAAGTCGCGCACCATCGTCGGGAACGGGTGCGGGCCCGCGACCGTGCCGAGCAGGTAGTGGGTGTTCTCGACGTTCGCGACCCAGTCGCGCAGCGCCTCGTTGATGGCGTCTTTGAGCGTGCGGGATCCGACCGTGACGGGGACGACCTCGGCACCGAGCAGCTTCATGCGCGCGACGTTGAGCGCCTGGCGCTCGGTGTCGACCTCGCCCATGTAGACGACGCACTCGAGTCCGAAGAGCGCGGCCGCCGTGGCGCTCGCCACGCCGTGCTGCCCCGCCCCGGTCTCGGCGATGATGCGCGACTTGCCGAGGCGCTTGGCGAGCAGGGCCTGGCCGAGCACGTTGTTGATCTTGTGGCTGCCGGTGTGGTTGAGGTCTTCGCGCTTGAGGATGATGCGCGCGCCTCCCGCGTGCTCGGCGAACCGCCGGGCCTCGGTGATGATCGAGGGCCGACCGGTGTAGGTGCGGTGCAGCTCGGCGAGCTCGGCCGCGAAGCTCGGATCGGCCTTCGCCGCCTGATACGCGGCATCGAGCTCGTCGAGCGCGGCGATGAGCGACTCGGGCACGAAGCGCCCGCCAAACTCGCCGAAGTAGGGGCCGACCTGTTCGCGAAGGTTCATGAGACCGCCAGGAATTCGTTGAGGGAGGCGACGGGGTCGCCACCGGTGACCAGGGCTTCGCCGACCAGCACCACATCGGCTCCTGCTCGACGGTAGTGCTCGACGTCTGCGACTCCGCTGACCGCCGACTCGGCGATGCGCACGATGCCGTCGGGGATGCTCGGCGCGAGCCGGCCGAACAGGTCGCGATCGAGCTCGAACGTGCTCAAGTCGCGCGCGTTGACTCCGATGACACTTGCACCGAGGTCGACGGCCCGACGCACCTCGTCGGCGTCGTGGGTCTCGACGAGCGGCGTCATGCCGAGCTCGATGATGAGCTCGTGCAGCGAACGCAGCATCGCATCGTCGAGCGCGGCGACGATAAGCAGCACGAGATCCGCGCCCGCGGCGCGCGCCTCGAGCACCTGGTACGGCTCGGCGATGAAGTCCTTTCGCAGCACGGGGATGCTCACGGCGGCCCGCACGGCGTCGAGATCGGCGAGGCTGCCCCCGAACCGGCGCTCCTCGGTGAGCACACTGATCGCGGACGCGCCGCCCTCGGCGTACTGCCGCGCCAGCAGGGCAGGGTCGGGGATGCTCGCGAGAGCACCGCGCGAGGGGCTCGCGCGCTTCACCTCGGCGATGACCTTGATGCGGTCACCGCGCTGCAGCGCGGAGCGCGCATCGAGCGCGGCCGGCATGGCGAGTGCCGCGCGCTCGACCTCGGCGAGCGGACGCAGGGTGCGGCGCCGGGCCGCGTCGTCGAGGGCGCCGGCGACGAGGCCGCCGAGCACCTAGGAGTGCGCCTTCGGGAGGTACTTCGGGCCCTTGACGCCGTAGCCGGCCTTCGCCATGACGCCGCCGATGATCCAGCCCACGAGCACGAGAGCGGCACTCGCCCAGACGAGCCACGCGAGCTCGAAGAAGAAGGCGACCGTGCCGATCGTGAAGCCGATGAGCATGATGGTCACGGCGGTCCAGGCGGCGGGCGAGTGTCCGTGGCCGGGGTCGTTCTGCGCGTTCATCATCACTCCTGTGGGGTCGGTCGATTGAGTGCGAGTCTACCGTGCCGTGGGGTCGTCGCCGTCGCTCAGGGCGTCCCACGCGTCGAGTCGGGCGCCGTGGCCCGAGCCCTCTGCCGGCGCGAGCCGCACGGCATCGTAGCGCCGCGACCGGGGCGGCCAGCGGGATGCTGTGGCCGCGATGAGCAGCCCCACAACGATCCCGGCCGCGCCAGCCGCGATCGCGACCGCGGGCCACACGGTGAGCGCGGCCTGCTCGACGAGACCGGCCACCGCGGTCTCGCCCGCGACCCCCGTCGTCTCGGTGATGCGAGCACGGGCGGCAGCCACGGGATCGCTCGCGGCGAGCACGCCCGAGACGGCGATGCCGAGGCCCAGCAGCGCTTGCAGCAGCCCCAGGACGACGCGGAAGACGGGACCGGCGAGTGCGAGAGCGCCGACGAGGGCGAGCGCCGCGAGCGCGAGAGGCGGCACGGCGGGCGCCGCGACATCCCCGGCCGCGATGACGACGCGCTCGTCAGCGAGCGTCACGACGACCCACGGCTGCGACCAGGCGAGGAACGCCGTCGCGCCGACCACGAGCGGCAGCACGAGTGCCAGCAGCCGCACGCGGCGCGAGCCCGCCCGCGGCGACTCCGGCGCGCTCGACGCCTCGCGGGGATCGGTCACGATGCGCCTTTCTGTAGGGCGTTCGCGATCGCGACGGCGCGCAGGGGCGCCGCGGCCTTCGAGAGCGTCTCTTGAAACTCCGTCTCGGGCACCGAGTCGGCCACGAGCCCCGCGCCGGCCTGCACGCGGGCGACGCCGTCTGCGAGGTAGGCGGTGCGGATGGCGATGGCGAGATCGAGATCGCCCGAGAATCCGAAGTATCCGACCACTCCCCCGTACACGCCGCGGCGCGCCGGCTCGAGCGCGTCGATGATCTGCAGCGCCCGCGGCTTCGGGGCGCCGCTGAGCGTTCCGGCCGGGAAGGTCGCGCGGAAGACGTCGATGGGCGTGACGTCGTCGCGCAGGTCGCCCTCGACGCTCGAGACGAGGTGCATGATGTGGCTGAAGCGCTCGACCTGCATGAACTCGGTGACCTCGACCGTGCCGGCGCGGCAGACCTTCGAGAGGTCGTTGCGACCGAGGTCGACGAGCATGAGGTGCTCGGCCTGCTCTTTTCGGTCGGCGAGCAGCTCGTCGGCGAGCTCGCTGTCGCGCTCGGGGGTCTCGCCGCGCGGGCGGGAGCCCGCGATCGGGTGCGTGTACACGCGACCGTCGGTGACTTTGACGAGCGCCTCGGGCGACGAACCGACGATCGCGTAGGGCGCTCCTTCGGCGGTCTCGAGGGCGAGCGCGTACATGTAGGGCGAGGGGTTGAGGGCTCGCAGCACCCGGTAGACATCGAGGGGGCTCGCGGTGAGCTCGTGATCGAACCGCTGGCCGACGACGACCTGAAAGACGTCGCCGTCGCGGATGAACTGCTTCGAGCGCTCGACGGCCGCGAGGAACTCGGCGGGGGTCGACCGGTGGTGCGGCCGAGGGGCTGCATCGAGGTCGATCCGGGCGATGCCGGGCTCGGCGGGGGCGGCGAGAGCCGACTCGAGGGCGTCGAGCCGGCGCTGGGCATCCAGCCACAGCGACTGCTCGTCATCGACGCCATCGCCGAGCGCCGTCGCGATGAGCGACACGGTGCCCTGGCGGTGGTCCATGACGATGAGCTCGCTCACGAAGGCCATGGCGAGTTCGGGGCAGGGGAAGTCGCTCGGCGGCGCATCGGGCAGATGCTCGACCTGGCGTACGGCGTCCCAGCCGATGAACCCGACGAGGCCGCCCGTCAACGGCGGATTGCCGGGCACCTCGGGCGAGCGCCAGCGCGCGTAGAGCGCGTCGAGCGCGGCGAGGGTCGTCGACGGCATCGGTCCGCCGAAGGCGCGCTCGGCATCCAGCGAACCGGCGAGCCAGACGGCCGATCCCGCGTGCTCGGTCAGCACCCCGAACGAGCGCACCCCGACGAACGAGTAGCGCGACCAGATGCCGCCCTGCTCGGCCGACTCGAGCAGGAATCCGCCCGTGCGGCCCTCGGCGAGCGAGCGGTAGAGGCCGACGGGGGTGAGCGCGTCGGCGAACAGCGTGCGGATGACGGGCACGACCCGCGACCCGCGAAGCTGCTGGGCGAACTGCTCGCGCGTCGTCGTGCTCACGAGCCGGCCCCGACCACGGGAGCGAGCGGATCGACGTCGAAGCACGAGCGCGCGCCCGTGTGGCAGGCGACACCCACCTGGTCGACCTGCACGAGAAGCGTGTCGCCATCGCAGTCGAGCGCCGCACCACGCACGTGCTGCACGTGCCCGCTCGTGTCGCCCTTGCGCCAGTACTGCTGCCGTGAGCGGCTCCAGAACGTCACGCGACCCTCGGTGAGGGTTCGGCGCAACGCCTCCGCGTCCATCCAGCCCACCATGAGCACCTCGCGCGAGTCGTGCTGCTGGATCACGGCGGGCAGCAGGCCCCCCGCGTCGAACCGCACCCGGTCGAGCACCGCATCGATGTCGAGCTCGCTCATCGCACGCTCATCCCCTCTGCGCGCAGCGCATCCTTGACCTGGCCGACGGTGAGCTCGGCATTGTGGAACACGCTCGCGGCGAGCACGGCGTGCGCCCCCGCGGCGACCGCCGGCGCGAAGTGCTCGAGCGCACCGGCACCCCCCGAAGCGATGACCGGAACGCTCGAGATCGCGGCGATGGCACGGATCAACTCGAGGTCGAACCCCATCTTGGTGCCGTCGGCATCGATCGAGTTGACGAGCAGCTCGCCCGCACCGCGCTCGATCGACTCGCGGGCCCATGCGACGGCGTCGATCTCGGTGCGCTCGCGGCCGCCGTGCGTCGTGACGACGAAGCCGCTCGGGGCTGCCGCGTCGCGCGTGACGTCGAGCGAGAGCACGCACACCTGCGCGCCGAATCGGTCGGCGATCTCGCCGATGAGCGCGGGGCGCCGGATGGCGGCACTGTTGACGCCGATCTTGTCGGCGCCGTGCGCGAGCAGCCGGGCGACGTCGTCGACCGCGCGCACACCGCCGCCGACGGTGAGCGGGATGAAGACCTGCTCGGCGGTGGCCCGCACGAGGTCGAACATCGTCTCGCGATTGTCGACCGTGGCCTTCACGTCGAGGAAGGTGATCTCGTCGGCACCCTGCTCGTAGTAGGTGCGCGCGAGCTCGATGGGATCGCCCGCGTCGCGCAAGTCGAGGAAGTTGACCCCCTTGACCACGCGGCCCGCGGCGACGTCGAGGCAGGGGATGACCCGGACGGAGACGGCCATCAGATGCGCGCGGCGTGGATCGAGCTGACGAGGATCGCGCGGGCCCCGAGGTCGTACAGCGCATCCATGACGTGGTTCGTCTCGTCGCGCGGCACCATGGCCCGCACGGCGACCCACGAGCCATCGGCGAGCGGTGAGACCGTGGGCGATTCGAGGCCGGGGGTGATGGCCTGCGCCTTCTCGAGCAGCTCGCGCGGCAGGTCGTAATCGATGAGCACGTACTGGCGGGCGACGAGCACGCCCTGCAACCGGCGCTGCAGCGTCGCGATGCCGGCGCGCTCGGGCTGCGCGCTGATGAGCACGGCCGTCGATTCGAGGATGACGGGGCCGACGATCTCGAGGCCCTGGGCGCGCAAGGTCGACCCGGTCTCGACGACGTCGGCGATCGCATCCGCCACCCCCAAGCGGTTCGAGACCTCGACCGCGCCGTCGAGCTTAACGATCTGCGCCGAGACGCCGTGCTGGGCGAGGAAGTCGGCGACGAGCTTCGGGTAGCTCGTGGCGATGCGCAGCCCCGCCAGGTCGCTGAGCCCCGCGACGGTGCCGGGGGGCGCCGCGAAGCGGAAGGTCGAGCCGCCGAAGTCGAGCGGCTGAATCTCGACGGCGGCCGACCCCGAGTCGAGCAGCAGGTCACGGCCGGTGATGCCGACGTCGAGCGCGCCCGAACCCACGTAGGTGGCGATGTCGCGCGGCCGCAGGTAGAAGAACTCGACACCGTTGCGCGGGTCGCTCACGGTGAGCGCGCGCGGATCGCGGCGCCCCGCGTAGCCGGCCTCGACGAGCATCTCGACGGCGGTCTCGGAGAGCGATCCCTTGTTGGGTACCGCGATTCTCAGCATGGTCTGGTCTCTTCGAAGGTGGAGCGCCCGTGCCGGGCGGAGGGTGGACTAGAGGTGCTTGTAGACGTCGTCGAGCGTGAGGCCCTTCGCGACGAGCAGCACCTGGAGGTGGTACAGCAGCTGCGAGACCTCTTCGGCCGTCGACTCGTCGCTCTCGTACTCGGCGGCCATCCACACCTCGGCGGCCTCCTCGACGATCTTCTTGCCGATCGCATGGATGCCCGCATCGAGCTGCGCGACGGTGCCCGAGCCCTCGGGGCGCAGGCGCGCCTTCTCGCTCAGCTCATCGAAGAGCGCGTCGAAAGTCTTCACCGGCCCAGGCTACCGGCCCGGCGCCGAGAGCACGGCCGACTAGGAGACGCCGAGCAAGTCGATCACGAAGACGAGCGTCTTGCCCGACAGTCGATGGCCGCCGCCGGCGGGGCCGTAGGCGAGGTGCGGCGGGCACACGAGCTGGCGCCGACCGCCGACCTTCATGCCGGGGATGCCCTTCTGCCAGCCCGCGATGAGGCTGCCGAGAGGGAAGTTGATCGACGATCCGCGGTTCCACGAGGCGTCGAACTCTTCGCCCGTCTCGAACTCGACGCCGACGTAGTGCACGTCGACCGTGGCGCCGGGGGTGGCTTCGGCGCCCGTGCCGACGACGAGGTCGGTGATGACGAGGTCGGTGGGCGCGGGGCCCTCGAAGAAGTCGATCTCGGGCTTCGTGTTCTGGCTCATGCCTCCATCCAATCAGACCCGGCCGGGCGATCCGTGCGTGTGCGCCTCGGCGGCGGCCCGCAGCTTGGCGATCGCCGCCTCGACGCTGTCGCGCCCGTACACGGCCGAGCCCGCGACGAAGGTGTCGGCCCCCGCCTCGGCCGCGATGCCGATCGTGTCGAGCGCGATCCCGCCGTCGACCTGCAGCCACACATCGAGCCCGTGGCGGTCGACCGCCTCGCGCAGGGTGCGCAGCTTCGGCATCGTCTCGACCATGAACGACTGGCCCCCGAACCCGGGCTCGACCGTCATGACGAGCACCTGGTCGAACTCGGGCAGCAGCTCGAGGTACGGCTCGATGGCGGTGCCGGGCTTGACCGCGAGGCCGGCGCGGCTGCCGCGCTCGCGCAGCGCGCGCGCCGTCTCGACGACATCGCTCGCCGCCTCGGCGTGGAACGTCACCGAGAACGCGCCGAGCTCGGCGTAGCCCGGCGCCCAGCGGTCGGCGTCGCTGATCATGAGGTGCACGTCGAGCGGAATCGGCGCGATCGCCTGCAGCCTCCCGACCATCTGCGGGCCGAACGTCAGATTCGGCACGAAATGGTTGTCCATGACGTCGACGTGCACGAGATCGGCGCTCGCGATGCGCTCGACATCGCGCTGCAGGTTGACGAAGTCGGCCGACAGGATGCTCGGGTTGATGCGCACGGTCACGTCGCCAGCGTAGCGAGGCGGCTGCGATGGATGCTCGGGGCTCAGCGTCGTGTCAGCAGCTGGATGAACATCGCATCGGTTCCATGCCGGTGCGGCCAGAGCTGCGCGGCCCCGTGGGCGAGCCCGCCGAGGTCGAGGGGGGTGCGGGCGATGCCGGCCAGCACGGCCCGGGCGTCGAGCGGAGCGACCTCGGTGGAGTACTCGGCGAGGAGGGCATCCACGATCGCCGTCGTCTCATCGGGGTGCGGCGAGCACGTGACGTAGGCGAGCACTCCCCCGGGCCGCAGCGCCGCGAGCGCGCTGCGCAGCAGCTGACCCTGCAGCGCGGCGAGCGGCGCCACGTCGGCGGCGGTCTTGCGCCAGCGCGCCTCGGGGCGGCGGCGCAGGGCGCCCAACCCCGTGCAGGGGGCATCGAGCAGGATGCGGTCGTAGGTCTCGGGTTCGAGATCGCCGATCGCGCGGCCGTCGCCGACGCGCACCTCGACCGCGGGGTCGACCGCGCGCAGGGCACGCCGCACGAGCTCGGCGCGCGCGGGAACGACCTCGTTGGCCGTCAGCACGGCTCCGGCCGCGCGGGCCTCGGCCGCGAGCAGGGCCGCCTTGCCCCCCGGGCCCGCGCACAGGTCGAGCCACCGCTCGCCCGCCTGCGCGGGACGTGCGCGCGACAGTGCGAGCGCGGCGAGCTGCGAGCCCTCGTCTTGCACTCGCGCGGCCCCCGAGGCGACGAGGGGGTGCCCGGCCGGGTCGCCCGCCGCCGAGCGGGCACCCACGGGCGAGTAGGGCGTGCGGTCTCCGAGCGCCTCGGCCTCGCTCAGCCCCGGCAGTGCCGTCAGCGTGACGCGCGGTGCCGCGTTGTTCGCGACGAGCAGGTCGTCGAGCTCGCCGCCGCGGCCCTCGCGCTCGAGCGCGGCCCTCAGTGCGTGCACGAGCCAGGCGGGATGCGCGTGGGCGATACCGGCGCGCTCGTCGGGGTCGGTCACGCCCTCGAGCAGCCGCTGCGTCCACACCGCGTCGTCGTCGCGCGCGATCGTGCGCAGCACGGCGTTGACGAACCCGGTCGTGCGCGCGGCGCGGGCGCGGCGCGTGAGCTCGACGGTCTCGCCGACCGCGGCGTGCGCGGGCGTGCTCATGCCCAGCAGCTGGTGCGCACCGAGACGCAGCACGTCGAGGGCGACAGCGTCGATCGCCTCGATCGCTCGGCCCGCGGCGTGCGCGATGACCAGGTCGTAGTGGCCGCGGCGGCGCAGGGTGCCGTACGTGAGCTCGGTCGCGAAGGCCGCATCGGCACCGCTCAGCCGCGCGCGCCGCAGGCGCGTCGGCAGCAGCAGGTTGGCGTAGGCATCGTCATCGGCGACCGCGCGCAGCACGTCGAAGGCCACCTGTCGCGGGGTCGCGCTCGTGCGCGCGCGCACCTGCGCGCCCGGGGACTGCGGTCGCTGCGTCACGCGAAGACCGGCTCGCTGTCGACCGGCAGGCCCCGGGCCCAATCGGCAGCGGACATCGGCTGCTTGCCGGCCGGCTGCACGCGTAGCAGCTCGAGCGGCCGCGTCGCTGTGCCGACGAGCACTCGGCCCGCCGCCCGCAGCATCGTTCCCGCGGGGATCGGCGCGGTATCCCGCGCGATCGCCGCTTCGTGGATCTTGATGACCTGGTCGCCCCAGCGGGTGAACGCTCCCGGCTCGGGGGTGACGCCGCGGACGCGCGCGTAAACGGCCTCGACCGGCTCGGCCCAGCGCACCGCGGCGTCGTCGCGCGTGAGCTTGGGGGCGAGGGTCACCACGCCCCGCTGCGGCCGCGCGTTCGCCGTGCCCGCCGCGAGGGCGTCGACGACCTCGCTCACGAGCGCGGCACCCGTGCGACTGAGCTCGTCGAGCAGTGAGCCCGCGGTGCGTTGGGCGCCGATCGGCGTGACGAGCCGCGCGTACCAGTCCCCTTCGTCGAGGCCCTCGGTCAGCTGGAACACCGTCGCGCCGGTCTCGCTGTCTCCCGCGATGATGGCGTGCTGAACCGGTGCGGCGCCCCGCCAGCGCGGCAGCAGCGAAAAGTGCAGGTTGATCCAGCCCAGCCGGGGCCACGACAGCAGCGGTGGCCGCACGAGCGCGCCGTAGGCCACGATGACACCGAGGTCGACCGAGAGCGGATGCAGCTCGTGCTCGATCTCGCCGAGTCGTCGCGCCTCGAGCACAGGCACGCCCAGCCGCTGCGCCTCGAGCGCGACCGGGGTGGGGGTCAGCAGGCGCTTGCGGCCCTGCGGCGTGGCCGGCCGGGTGATGACCCGCACGATCTCGTGCTCGCTCGCCGCGAGGGTCGTCAGGCTCGGCACGGCAGCCGCGGGGCTGCCGGCCACGACGAGTCGCAACGCGGGCATACCCCCATTCAACCGGATGCCCGCACCCCGCTCGACCGGCTCACGAGCCGGGCGCCCGGCCGGTCGGGTCGTCGAACGGCTCGGAGTCGTCGAACCGCACCCGCAGCGCGGGCACGCGGCGCCGAGGCGGGGCTCCCGGCACGCGCGGCGATCGCGCGGTGGCTCCGCGCACGAGCTCGGCCTTGAGCACCGCCGCGACCTCGGCGCCGCGAGCGTAGTCGAGCCGCGCGATGGCTCGCACCCGGCCCTCGTCGAGCTCGATGGGCCCGAGCACGTCGACGCCGTCAATCTCGTCGAGCTGGGCCGTGGCGCGCGCGACGGCCTCGGGGGTGCCCGCGAGCGCCGCGACGCGCACGGCGGGAGGGAATCGCAGGGTGCGCCGGTCGGCGAGCTCGGCGGCGGCGATGCGCTCGGGACTGCCGGTGGCGAGCGCGGTCGCGACCGTGCCGCCGACGCCCACGAGCAGCACGGGGGCATCGGGGGCCGCGAGCGCGGCCGCGTTGCACCACCACCGCACGCAATCTTCGACGACGCGCAGGCTCTCGCGCGCGAGCATGCCCTCGCCGTCGAGCAGCAGCACCGCGCGATACCCGCCCGCCACGAGCGGTTCGGCCCCGCGCGTCGCGACGACGAGCGTGCGCCCGCTCGGTGCGGACTGCAGCGGCGTCGTGCCGTCGGAGACGACGACGCGAGCGCCGGGGAAGGCCCGCCCGAGCTCGTCGGCCGTGCGCACCGAGCCCTGCCCGATCGTGCGCCACCGATCGCCCTCGCAAGTGGAGCAGCGCCACCCGACCGCGAGCGCGCCGCACCAGCGGCACGAGGCGGCGGCGCCCGCGCGCGCGATGCCGAGCGGGCCGCGGCAGGCCGTGCAGCGCGCCGTCTCGCCGCATTCGGCGCACGCGAGGCGCGGCGAGTAGCCCGGTCGGGCGACCTGCACGAGCACCGGACCGCGGTGCAGGGCATCGCCGACCGCGCGCCACGCGCTCGTCGGGATGCGCGCGCGCGCAGCGGCCGCGTCGGGGGCCGTCTGATGCGCGGTCGGCGTGATGCGCCGCCGCCAGCGCCCCGCCGGCTCGACCGTCGTCATCCAGCCGAGCTCGACGAGACGCTGCACGTCGGTGCTGCGGGCGTGGGCAGCGAGCACGAGCGCGCATCCCGCATCTTCCTGCCGCAGCAGCGCGAGGTCGCGGCTGTGGATGCCCGGCGCATGGGGCTCGACATGCAGGTCGTCGCCGTCGTCCCACAGGGCGACGAGCCCCAGCGCGGGCGCGGGCGCGAGCAGCGCCGAGCGGTTGCCGATGACGATGACGGCACGGGGTTCGAGTGTGCGCAGGAAGGCCCGATAGCGGTCGGCCGCCGGCTGCGCAGCGTCGATGCGCGCGACGTCGTCGCCCGGCACGAGGGCCGCCAGGCAGGTCGCGAGGTGGTCGAGGTCGCGGTAGTCGGGCACGCTGATGATGGCGCTGCGGCCCGCGGCCAGGGTGGCGGCGGCGAGCTCGGCGAGCGTGCGCATCGCGGCCGGCACCCAGGTTCCGTCGACGAGCTCGACCGGCGCGGGGATGGCCGTGAGGGCGACACGACGGGCCGGGTGCGTCTCGGCGGTGCCGACCGCGTCGAGCGGCTCGCCCGCCGCCGGGAGGAGCGCCGCGAGGGCCTCGGCCGGGTAGCCGGTGATCGCCGGGGTGGCCGGCCGCGTGCGGTCGCGCGCCGCGGCCGCGGCGGCCGAGTC